>JAXDNY010000079.1:0-2778 GCA_034669145.1 Hyphomicrobiales bacterium | reverse complement strand
GGACCTGTGGCCGGCGGGCTTCTCACGCAAACGTTTGGCTGGCGCTCGGTTTTCTTCGTCAACGTTCCGCTCGGCGCGATCGCGATGGTGCTTGCGCGCAAACTGCCGTCAAAAAAGGGAATGCGGGAGGTCAGGCGGTTTGACCTTATCGGACTGGCGCTCTTCGTCGGTTTCGCCGTTCCGCTGCTCATCGGGTTGGAGCGCCTGCAAACGTTCGACCGCAGCGCGATCGCTGTCTCGGCGATCTGTGCTGCGCTCGGCATCGCCTCATTGCTGTTGCTTCTCAGGCACGAAAGGCGCACGCCCAACCCGCTATTTCCCGTCGACCTCATCAAGCGCCCGGAGATTTGGCACAGCGACGCAATGGCGGCGCTGCACGGCGCCGCGCTCGTTTCTCTCATCACGTTCCTCCCGATCTATTTGCGTGTCGTGCACGGGACCTCGGCGACACAGACCGGTCTGCTTCTGCTGCCGCTGACTGCCGGAATCGGTTTCGGCTCGATGATCACCGGGCAGATCGTCAGCCGCACGGGACGTACGATGATCGTCTCTACGCTCGGCCTGGCTGTCGTGACGTTTCTGCTCCTCATCCAGGCGGCGTTCGCCGCCCATATGAGCGCGCTGGAGCTCTCGACTCTGTGGGGATGTACCGCGCTGTTCATGGGAACCGTGATGGGCGTGGTGCAGGTCACCGTCCAAAATGCGGCCGGCGGCGAAAGACTCGGCGCGGCAGCCGCCTCCGTGCAATTGTCACGTTCGGTCGGTGCTTCGTTCGGCACGGCATTGATCGGCATGATCCTATTCGCGACACTTGCCCTGATCGACCCCGACGGCGCGCATCTTTTCAGCGAGATGGTGGAGCAGGGCGCGGCCGTCGCGGATGCTTTGCCTGCCGCGCGGCACGCGATCATCCAAACTGAGATCGCCGAAGCATTCCGCGCCGCGTTTCTCGCGATCGCGGCATTCACCGCCGGTGCCGGTCTGCTTGCGCTGACCAATCCTGCGAAACGGCTGTTCTAAGTCACACGCCGAGATAAGCCTGCCGGACAGAATCGTCGCGGGCGATCTCAGTACTCGTGCCAGAGCGCACGATGTGCCCGTGCTCCATCACGTACACGCGATCGGCAATGCCAAGCGCGGAGCGCGCGTCCTGCTCGACAAGCAGCACCGCCGTTCCCGATTGCTGGATCGCACGGATCGAATCAAAGATTTGCATTTTGAGCCGGTGGGCGATACCGACCGAGGGCTCATCGAGCAGAAGCAAACGCGGTCTGCCCATCAGTGCACGGCCGATCGCCACCATCTGCTGCTCGCCGCCCGAAAGCGTGCTCGCCTGCTGGCGCGCCCGCTCGCGGAGGACACCGAAGAGTGCATAGACGCGTTCGAGATCGGCGGCGATCTCTGCTCGATCATCACGTAAATAGGCACCGAGCTGCAGGTTCTTCAGCACCGTCAGTTCTGGAAAAAGGCGCCGGCCTTCCGGGCAGTGACATATTCCGCGCGCGACGACTTGATGCATCGGCAATTCGCCGATGTCGGTGCCATCGAACCGCATGTCTCCGCGGCTCGGCAGAGCGCGTGAGATGGCTTTGAGGAGCGTGGTCTTGCCGGCGCCGTTCGAGCCGAGCACCGCGACGAGTTCACCGTCGCGCACTTCGAGATCGATTCCTTCCAGCGCCAGCGCCTTGCCGTAGTGAACGGTGAGCCGCGAAAGCTCAAGCAGTGCCACGGACACTCTCCGTGGCAGGGGCAACACCGAGCCGGGCTTCGAGATCGTCGCCGCCGCGCCCGATATAGGCTTCGACGACGCGGGGATGACGCACGATTTCACTCGGTGTGCCGGTCGCAATAATCTCGCCGAAATCCATGGCGATGACGCGCCGCACCAGCTGCATAAATTCACGCAGACGGTGCTCGATGATCAGGATTGTGAGACCTTCCGCTTGATGCAACTGGCGGATCAGGGCGGCGAGCGGCTCGATTTCGCTCGTGCCAAGACCTGCGAAAGGCTCGTCGAGCAGCAGCAGTTTCGGGCGCGTCACAAGCTCCCTCGCAATCTCAAGGCGGCGAAGGTCGCCATAGGACAGCGCGTCAACCACGAGATCGGCCTTGGCCCCGAGACCGACGCGATCCAGCATGTCGCGGGCGCGGGCGTCGGTATGGCCCTCCGCACGCACGCGCGGTGCAAGACAGCCGACAACGACGTTCTCGACGACGGTCATGCCGATGAACGGGCGCGTCAGCTGAAACGTGCGTGCGAGCCCCCGATTGACAATGCGGTGCGGCGCGACGCCGATCAGCGGGGCCCCGCCGAAAACAATCGTGCCGCGGTCCGGCCGAATGAACCCGGTGAGCAGATTGAAGAGCGTCGTCTTGCCGGCGCCGTTCGGGCCGAGAATGCCGGTGATCTCACCGGGCTGCAGCGCAAACGAAACGTTTTTGACCGCGGTCAATCCGCCGAACCGCTTCGTCACTCCCTCGACTTCGAGCAGGGCGCTCATGCGCTGG
Source organism: Hyphomicrobiales bacterium (assembly GCA_034669145.1). Taxonomy (GTDB): domain Bacteria; phylum Pseudomonadota; class Alphaproteobacteria; order Rhizobiales; family Xanthobacteraceae; genus PALSA-894. The sequence continues at coordinate 270 of JAXDNY010000079.1, read as the reverse complement.
CGCGCCGCGCAAACGTGGCGCGGCTTCTCCTGATCCAGTCGCGGACGCGCACCCAAGCCGGCGCGACCACGCCGCTTGGGATGAAGAACAGGATCAGGATGAGCACGAGCGTGTAGACCCAGAGCCGATATTCGCTGAAGCTGCGCAGACCCTCGGTAAGGCCGATCAGGAGGAGCGCGCCGCCCACAGGTCCATAGATCGAGCCCATGCCGCCGACATAGACCATGATGATGATGTTGATCGACAGCGCGACATCGAAGAGATCGGGCC
>JAXDNY010000078.1:0-3590 GCA_034669145.1 Hyphomicrobiales bacterium | reverse complement strand
GCCTCCCACAGCCGGCGCATGGTCAGGTCTGAAGAAGAAGTTGAATCGACGTTGGTATAGGCCTGCAGGCGCGTGCGGCCCGCCAAGTGCTTCGCAAACTCTTCCAGGACGTGGAAAGTCATGGCGCTGCCGTCAGCCACAAACCCGACACATTTCTACACACGATTTGGCCATAAACCATTGAATCCAAAAGTAACTCTTGACTCTAACGAGAACTTAATGAGGTTACAAACGGGTGTCAAACTGACATCTTCGGGCTGGTCTCCAGCGCAAATCCAGCGTGGGTTCGGGGTTCGTTGTTCAGGTTTCGCCGCCATGTTTCACGCGCCGCTTTGTCGGGCGCCACCATCGCATGGCTCGCAGCGATTCTGGCGGCGTGCACCCCGACGCCGCTCGACCGGACCGGCAGCGAGCCGCCCGACGCAATAGACCGCATCCGCGCCGCCGATCTTCTTCCACGTTTTCCTCGCCCTGCCACTCCCACGGAAGGCACGGGCTCGGGCGCCCGCGGGGGGGTGGTCTCCTATGGAGAAATCGTACCCGTCGTCAGCGCCCGCACCGACGCCGGCGGTGCGCCTGGCGAGGGGGCAGCGGCGGCCGGCGATGGGTTTTCCTTGAATTTCGAGAACGCGCCGGTGACCACCGTCGCCAAGGTGATCCTCGGCGACATTTTGGGCTTGGGCTATACGATCGATCCGCGCGCGCAAGGGACCATCAGCCTCTCGTCAGGCCGTCCGGTACCGAAGCGTGACATCCTTCTCGCGCTCGAAAGCGCGCTGCGCACGAGCAATCTCGTCCTCGTCAAAGACCCCGCTGGTTACCGCATCGTCCCTACGACGGAGGCGGCTGGGTCGGGCGGCGTGGACAACGCCGATATCGGGCCTCCCGAGCCCGGCTACGGCATCACGGTCATTCCGCTTCAATACGTCTCCGTCCAGACGATCGCGAAGCTGCTTGAGGGGTTTGCCACAAAGCCCGGCGCAATTCGCGCCGACGCGGCCAATAACCTGATCATCGTCGTCGGCAATGCCGTCGAGCGGCGCTCCGCCGTCGATACCGTGCTCAGCTTCGATGCGGATTGGATGCGCGGGCAATCGGTCGGCATTTTCCCCGTCAAAAATTCGGCGCCCGAGCCGATGATCGCGGAACTCGAAAAAATCCTCGATTCCGGCGAGGGCGGCCTCAGTCAGAACCTGGTGCGCTTTCAGCCGATCGGCCGGATGAACGCCATCCTCGTCGTCAGCCGCAAGCAGGAAGTGCTGCGCACGGCGGCGACCTGGATCAGCCGCCTCGACAATTCCGACGTCGCCAGCGCAGGCGTCAAAGTCTATCGCGTGCGCTATGGCGAGGCGAGGCAGATCGCCAAATTACTGAACGACATGTTTGTCGGCGGCTCGCCGCAGAGCGCGCTCGATTCGGCGGCAAACCAGCTCGCGCCCTCATCCGGCGCAACCGCGCTGACGCCGGTCGATCGCTTGACCGGCGGCGCGCAATTGCAGACCTCGATGACGATGAGCGCACGTCCCGCTCTCGGCGGGGCGCCGGCGGTGGGCGTTGCAGCGACGACCGGCCCGGCCGGTGCGCCAGGCGCGCCGGGGACGGCCGACTTGGCAAACGCGATGAATGCGACATTCGGCGGCGGAAGCCGCCCGGCGCTGCTGCCGGGGATCCGCATCACGGCTGACGTCGTCAACAACGCGGTGCTGATCTACGCCAGCCAGGAAAATTACCGGATCATCGAGCGCGCTATCGTGCAAATGGACCGGCCGCAGTTGCAGGTCGCCGTTGACCTCACGATCGCTGAAGTAACCCTGAACGACAACCTGAATTACGGCGTGCAGTTTTTCCTGCAGAACAAGTTCGGTTCGCTGATCAATTCCAACACGCCTTCGCTTCCTCAAACGGTTCTGCCCGGCTTCAACGCCGTACTTGGAAACGTGCTGACGCCGCAGGTCGTGATCAACGCGCTTCACGGCTACACAGACGTCAAGGTTTTGTCCAACCCCTCCCTTGTCGTCGTCGACAATCAAGTTGCGACGCTGCAGGTCGGCGATCAGGTTCCGGTTACGACCGGCACGGCAACGGTGCTCACCGGCACGAACTCCGTCGTGAACACGATCGACTATAAGAACACCGGCATCATCTTGCGCGTGCAGCCGCGCATCAATTCGAACGGCAACGTGCTCATGGATGTCGAGCAGGAGATCAGCAGCATCGCCCAAAACGGTGCTCAGACGTCATTGACGCCTACGGTCTCGCAGCGTCGCGTGAAAAGCTCGATCATGGTGACGAGCGGCCAAACCGTTCTCTTGGCCGGCTTGGTCAATGAGACGCAGAACCGAAGCCGCAATACGATTCCGATCGTCGATCAGATCCCGTTTCTCGGCGATGCGAGCGGCACGAATGGACGCGGCATAAGCCGCACCGAGCTGATTATCTTCATCCGCCCGCAGATCATTCGCGACGGCGTCGATGCCTCTTACGTCGCCGAAGAGCTGCGGTCGAAAATCCGCGGCAGCAAGATCGGCAACCTGGAGCCTCCTGGTGCGGTCGCGCCGTTTGCCCCAAGTATCGTGAAATGAGCGCTCGCATCGGCGAGCCCCTGAGGCAATGAGCCTCGCGTCCGCAACGAAGCCGATCTGCACCTCAGCTCTCACCTACAAGCTTGCCTTCGCTTCTGCCGGCGCAGCTGCATTCGCAGTGAGCCTGTATCTCGCGCCGAGCCCGATCGGCCTGTGCGGCGCGTTGCTTGCGCTCTCAATGGCCGCGATTGCCTGGCGAGACTTCCACGACTTCATCATCCCCGACGGATATTCCGCCGCGGCGTTTATTCTCGCTCTTGCTGCGGCGTGCTTCGCCGCTGAGCAAGACGTTGTCTCAGCCATCACGGCCTGCGTGCTGCGTGCTGCACTGCTCGTGCTCGCCTTTCTCGCACTCCGCCTCGGCTATCACCGCCTCCGCGGCCGTCACGGCCTGGGATTGGGCGACGTCAAGTTGGCGGGCGTTGCCGGGGCATGGCTCGATTGGACGATGTTGCCGATTGCGATCGAAATCGCCGCGTTGTCCGCGCTCGCAGCCGTGCTCGTAGATCAGTTCATCACGCGACGCACACTGAAAGCCACTACGAGATTGCCGTTCGGGCTATTTTTCGCGCCATCGATCTGGACCGGCTGGCTCCTGCAGACGGCGCTACCATGGCCAGGGCCATGAACTCGGCACACGCAACGTCGGTTTACCGAGCGCGAGACGCTGCCCCAACGTGCGTTGCGCCAGCGACATCTTTGATGCGATCGCATCCCTGACTCGGGTCCAGGCGGGCCGCTCCTTCGGCGACGCGCCGGCGACGCCGAGCGTCACCCACATATAGGCAAGCACGTAATCCTGCGGCAGGCCCTGACCTTTATCATACATGAGGCCGAGCATGTACTGCGCGGGCGGGAAACCCTGCTCGGCCGAGGCGCGGTAGAGACGTGCGCCTTCTTCATAACTCTGCGGCACGCCGCGGCCGTTCTGATACATGAAACCGAGATAGGCCTGTGCCCGCGCGTCCCTCTCCACCTCCGCCAACGGCGTCAGGATCGCAGCGGCAC
>JAXDNY010000077.1:0-7509 GCA_034669145.1 Hyphomicrobiales bacterium | reverse complement strand
CGGCCGGCAACGCCTCTGGGGTCAACGATGGCGCCGCCGCCATGATCGTCGCGTCGGAAGCGGCCGTGAAAGCGCATGGCCTCACCCCCCGCGCGCGCATCACCGGCATGGCGTCGGCCGGCGTGCCCCCGCGCATCATGGGGATCGGCCCGGTGCCGTCCACCCGCAAACTGATGGAGCGGCTGGGGTTGCGGATCGGCGACTTCGATGTGATCGAACTCAACGAGGCGTTCGCCTCGCAGGGCCTCGCGGTCATGCGCCAGCTTGGGCTTCCGGACGACGCCGAGCACGTCAACCCGAACGGCGGGGCGATTGCGCTTGGCCATCCGCTCGGCATGTCGGGCGCGCGCATCGCGCTGACGGCGGCGCATCAATTAGAGAAGATCGGCGGCAGGCGCGCGCTTGCCACCATGTGCGTCGGCGTCGGACAGGGCGTGTCGCTGGCGATGGAAAAAATCTAATCCTCAAGCTGAGGAGCGTTGCGCAGCAACGCGTCTCGAAGCATGGCCAAAGGATCGTAGCTTGCGGCAATCCTTCGAGACGGCCGCTTCGCAGCCTCCTCAGGATGAGGACGGAGTAGGATCATTTCAATGCCCATGTCCCCCGGCTACATCCCGTTCCATCCCAATCCGTCGAAGCCGAAATACCAGCCCCCCGCCGGGGCGGTCGATGCACATTGTCATGTGTTCGGGCCCGAGGCGGTGTTTCCGTTCGCGCCGAAGCGCAAATACACGCCATGCGATGCGCCGAAGGAGAAGCTGTTCGCGCTGCGCGACTTCCTCGGCTTCGACAAGAACGTGATCGTGCAGGCGACCTGCCACGACACCGATAACCGCGCGCTGGTCGACGCGCTGGTGAATTCCAACGGCAAGGCGAAGGGCGTGGCGTTCGTCGGGGAGGAGATCACCGACGCTGAATTGAAAGAGCTCGACCGCGCCGGCGTGCGCGGCGTGCGCTTCAATTTCATCAAGCGGCTGGTCGATTCAACGCCGAAGGACGTGATGCTGCGGATCGCGGCGCGTATCGCAAAGCTCGGCTGGCACATCGTGATCTATTTCGAGCACGCCGACCTCGACGAGATGGGCCCATTCCTCAAATCGCTGCCGACCACCCTGGTGTTCGACCACATGGCCTGCCCAAACGTGCGGGAGGGCGTCGAGGGCAAACACTTCCAGAACTGGCTCAAGGCGCTCGATGCCAACCAGAGCTGGATCACCAAGGTCACCTGCCCGGAGCGCTTCACCGTCGCAGGCCCGCCCTATGACGACGTGGTGCCGTTCGCGCGCGCGATCGTGGAGCGCTTTCCCGACCGCGTGCTGTGGGGCACCGACTGGCCGCACCCGAACATGAAAAACGAGGCGCCCGACGACGGCGTGCTCACCGACATGATCCCGAAGATCGCGCCGGCGCGAGCGCAGCAGCAGGCGCTGCTGGTGGACAATCCGATGCGGCTTTATTGGGGATCGTGAAAACGGCTCCGCAGCCGCAGTTCTGAGGCATTCCAATCAGCCCGCGACGGCGCGCGAAACGTTGCCAACACCGCCCGCGCCGAGTATGGGAAGCGGACGTTGCGCCGCATTTTCATGTTGCGGCCGGGCGGTCTGTGCGGAACGCCCTTGAGGGAGAAACGCCGATGGCGGCGAAACCAAAAGAGAATGAATACGAGGATATCCCCGGCACGTTCGTGTTCAACGCGGAACGGTCGCGCCAGGGCTACGGCATCAACATGTTCTGCATGTCGCTGATGAAGGACGAGAACCGCAAGGCCTTCAAGGCGAACGAAGCCGCGTATCTCAAGCAGTATCCGCTGAGCCCCGAGCAGACCGACGCAATCCTCAAGCGCGACTACAACCGCATGCTCGAACTCGGCGGCAATATCTATTTCACCGCCAAGCTCGGCGCGACCGACGGGCATTCGTTCCGTCACCTCGCCGCCGTGATGACCGGGTCGACCCAGGACGACTACGCCAAGATGATGCTGGCCGGCGGCCGCCCGGTCGAAGGCAACCGGTCGAAGTCGGGCAAATACGACAAGCCGGCCAAAAAGGCCGCGGCCAAGACCGCGAAACCGAAGGCAAAATCCAAGTCCAAATCAGCAAAGAAACGGACATAATCCCGTGGCGAAAATCATTGCAGGACTGGCGTCGTCGCACGTACCGGCCATCGGCGCCGCAATCGACAACAAGCAGACCGAGGACCCGTACTGGAAGCGGGTTTTCGCCGGCTTCGAGAAGTCCAAAAAGTGGATGGCCGAGGCCAAGCCCGACGTGGTGATCGGGATTTACAACGATCACGCCTCGGCGTTCTCGGTCGAGATGATCCCGACCTTCGCGATCGGCTGCGCGGCGGAATTCCCGCCCGCCGACGAAGGCTGGGGTCCGCGCCCGGTGCCGGTGGTGAAAGGCCATCCGCAGCTTGCTTCGCACATTGCGACGTCGGTGATCCTCGACGAGTTCGATCTCACCATCTGCAACAAGATGGAAGTCGACCACGGCCTGACCGTGCCGCTCAATCTGGCGTTCGGTAGCCCTAAGGAATGGCCCTGCCCGGTCATCCCGGTCGCCGTCAATGTCGTGCAGTATCCGCCGCCCACCGGCCATCGCTGCTACATGCTCGGCAAGGCGATCCGCAAAGCCGTGGATTCCTACCCCGAAGACCTCAAGGTGGTGGTGTTCGGCACCGGCGGCATGTCGCACCAGATTTCAGGACCCCGCGCCGGACTGATCAATTCCAAATTCGACAAATCCTTCCTCGACCGCCTCACCAGCGATCCGAAGGGCCTCGCCGCGATGCCGCATCTTGAATACATGCGCGAAGCCGGCGCCGAGGGGATCGAACTGGTGATGTGGCACGTCATGCGCGGCGCGCTCGACGACAAGGTGAAGGAGGTCTACCGCTTCTACACCGTGCCGGCGTCGAACACCGCGGTCGGGCATATCATTCTGGAGAACGGCGGCAAGCCCGCCAAGAAAGCCGCGCCGAAAAAGGCGAAGGCGAAGAAGCCCACAAGGAAAGCCGCATGAGGATCTGCGTTGCCGGGCAAGGCGCGTTCGGCCAGAAGCATCTCGACGCGTTGAAGCGTATTCCGGGCGTTGAAATCACCTCGCTGGTGGGCGGCAATCAGGATTCGACCGCCAAGGTCGCCGGGAAATACGGCATCCCGCACCATACCGGCGTGCTCTCCGAAGGCATCAAGCGCGCCGACGCCGTGATCCTCACCACGCCGACCAAGATGCATTTCCGCCAAAGCGAGCAGGTGATGCGCGCCGGCAAGCATGTGCTGGTGGAAATCCCGGTCACCGACTCGGTCGAGGACGCCGAGAACCTGGTGAAGATCGCCAAGGAGACCGGCGTCACCGCGATGGGCGGCCATGTGCGCCGCTTCAACCCGAGCCACCAATACGTCCACAAGAAGATCAAGGCCGGCGAGTTGAAGATCCAGCAGATGGATGTTCAGACCTATTTCTTCCGGCGAAAAAACATGAACGCCGCCGGCCAGCCGCGCTCATGGACCGATCACCTGCTGTGGCACCATGCGGCGCACACCATCGACCTGTTCCAGTACCAGACCGGCGAAACCATCTCGGATTGCTATGCGGTGCAGGGCCCGGCGCATCCCGAGCTGAAGATCGCCATGGACATGGGCATCGTCGCCAAGGTGCCGTCCGGCGCGATCCTGACGCTGTCGCTGTCGTTCAACAATGACGGGCCGCTCGGCAGTTTCTTCCGCTACATCGGCGATAGCGGCACGTTTCTCGCCCGCTACGACGACCTCTTTAACGGCAAGAACGAGCCGATCGACGTCTCCAAGGTCGATGTCTCGATGGACGGCATCGAGCTGGAGGACCGCGAGTTCATCGCGGCGATCCAGGAGAAGCGCGAGCCGAACGGCAGCCTCGCCCAACTGCTCCCCTGCATGCGGGTCCTGGACAGACTGGAACAGATCGTCGATCCCAGGCGCCAGGCGCACGCCTGACGCTGCGTGCACCCGTCCTCCGGATCGTTGCCCTAACATGTCAGCTCCCGGCAAAAGCCAAGCGCTTCCCGGTTAAAGGTGCTGCCTAATGCCACTTTCCCGCGCTGGTAATCCGCGCTACGGAGAGAGCGGAAAACGGCGGGCGCGGTTCGTCCGCTCAAGAAAAATCGCTGCCCAACCGGAGGAATTCAGGATGTTGCGCAGGCATTTACTGTCAGGTTTCGCCGCCGCTGCCGCGGGCGTTTTTCTCAGCCAGCCCGCCGCCGCTCAGGACACCGTCAAGATCGGCCTGATCGTGCCGATGACCGGACAGCAGGCCTCGACCGGCAAGCAACTCGATGCCGCCGTGAAGCTCTACCAGCAGCAGCACGGCACGACGGTCGCCGGCAAGAAGATCGAGGTCATCCTCAAGGATGACGCCGCGGTTCCGGACAATACCAAACGCATTGCGCAGGAACTGATCGTCAACGACAAGGTGAGCTTCATCGCCGGCTTCGGCGTGACGCCGGCCGCGCTCGCCGCCGCTCCGCTCGCCACGCAGGCGAAGGTTCCGTTGATCGTGATGGTGGCTGGCACCTCGATCATCACCGAGCGCTCGCCTTACATCGCACGTACCAGCTTCACCCTCGCGCAATCGTCGGTGATCATCGCCGACTGGGCCGTCAAGAATAACGCCAAGAAGGTCGTCACCATGGTGTCGGATTACGCGCCCGGCGCCGATGCCGAAAAGTTCTTTTCGGAACGCCTCAAGGCCGGCGGCGGCGAGATCGTCGCGGCGATCCGCGTTCCGCTCGCCAATCCGGACTTCGCGCCGTTCCTGCAGCGCGCCGCCGACGCCAAGCCCGATGCACTGTTCATCTTTGTGCCGGCGGGCCAGGGCGGCACGTTCGTGCGGCAATTCGTCGAGCGCGGCCTCGACAAGGCCGGGATCAAGCTGATCGGCCCCGGCGACGTGACCGATGACGATCTGCTGCCGAACATGGGCGATGCCGTGATCGGCGCGGTCACAGCGCACATGTATTCGGCCGCGCATCCCTCCAAGATGAACAAGGACTACGTGGCGGCGTTCGAGAAGCTCAACGGTTTCCGCCCGAACTTCATTTCGGTCGGCGGCTATGACGGCATGCATCTGATGTACGAGGCGCTGAAGAAGACCAATGGCGACACCGACGGCGACAAGCTGATGACCGCCATGAAGGGCCTGGCGTGGGAGAGCCCGCGCGGGCCGATCTCGATCGATCCCGACACCCGCGACATCGTGCAGAACATCTACATCCGCAAGGTCGAGAAGGTGGACGGCAAGCTCTATAACGTCGAGTTCCAGACCTTCGAGAACGTGAAGGATCCGGGCAAGACCGCGAAGTAGTTCTCTCGACGAGCGCGGCTCTGCCCCCTCCCTCGCTTGCGGGGGAGGGTTGGGGAGGGGGCAAACCACACCGCCGCGCCTGCAGCTTCCCCCTCCTAGCCTCCCCCGCAAGCGGGGGAGGAACGCACCGAGCAAGCCGCGCCCATGCTGACCATCCTGTTCGACGGTATCGCCTACGGCATGCTGCTGTTCGTGGTGGCGTGCGGGCTCGCGGTCACGCTGGGCCTCATGAACTTCGTCAATCTGGCGCACGGCGCATTCGCCATGGCGGGCGGCTACATCACCGTCATCCTGGTGAACCGCGCGGGCCTGCCGTTCCTCGCCTCGCTGCCGCTCGCCTTCGTCTTCACGGCCATCGTCGGCGCGGTGTTCGAGCGCACGCTCTATGTGCACGTCTACGCCAAGAGCCATCTCGAACAGGTGCTGTTCACCATCGGCCTCGTGTTCATGTCGGTCGCGGCCGTCGATTACGTGATGGGGTCGCAGCAGCAGTTCGTCTCGATCCCGTCGTATCTGCAGGGCCAGATCAATTTCTTCGGCGTCGGAATCGGGCGCTATCGGCTGCTGATCATCCTCGTCTGCGGGCTGTTGACGGTCGCGCTGCAATTCGCGCTCGCCAGCACACGCTTCGGCTCGCGCCTGCGCGCCGCCGTCGACGACGCGCGCGTCGCGCGCGGGCTCGGCATCAACGTGAACGCGGTCTTCGCGGTCACCTTCGCGGTCGGCTCGGGGCTCGCCGGCCTCGGCGGGGCGCTCGGCGCCGAGATCCTCGGCCTCGACCCGCACTTCCCGCTCAAGTTCATGATCTACTTCCTGATCGTCGTGACGGTCGGCGGCACGTCGAGCATCACCGGGCCGTTCATCGCCTCGCTGCTGCTCGGCATCGGCGATGTGGCGGGCAAGTACTACGTGCCGCAGTTCGGCGCGTTCATCATCTACATCATCATGATCGTGGTGCTGATCTGGCGGCCTCAAGGGTTGTTCTCACGCGCGATCGCCAAATGAGCGCGATGGCCAATCCACCGCCGCAGCTCCTCGTGGCCAAGGCCGCCGCGCACCTGGCGTCGCGGGCGCGCTGGAGCCCGCTGGAACTCGCGTTCTGGCTCGCGGCGCTTGCGTCGATCTTTCTGCTGCCGAGCAAGCACCTGATCCTGACCGAGATCGCGATCCTCGGGCTGTTTGCGATCTCGCTCGATCTCATCCTCGGCTATGCGGGCATCGTCTCGCTCGGGCACGCGGCGTTCTTCGGCTTCGGCGCCTATGTGGCGGGCATTCTGGCCAAGTACGGGGTCATCAAGGAGCCGATCCTCGCGATGCTCGCCTCCGGGCTCGCCGCCGCGGCGCTCGGCTTCGTGACAAGTTTCCTGGTGCTGCGCGGCTCCGATCTGACGCGCCTGATGGTGACGCTCGGCGTCGCGCTGGTGTTGCGCGAGATCGCGAACCGGATGGAGATCACGGGCGGTGCCGACGGCCTGCAGGGCATCGAGATGCAGCCGATCCTCGGCCACTTCGCCTTCGATATCTACGGCAAGACCGCCTACATCTACAGCCTCGTGGTGCTGTTCGTGCTGTTCCTGATCGCGCGCCGCATCGTGAACTCGCCGTTCGGCTTGTCGCTGCGCTCGGTGCGAGGCAATCCGCTGCGCGCCTCGGCCATCGGCATCCACGTCAACGGGCGGCTCGTCGCCGTCTACACCATCGCGGCGGCTTACGCGGGTGTCGCGGGCGCGCTGCTGACGCAGTCGACGCAATTCGCCTCGCTCTCGGTGCTGGACTTCGAGCGCTCCGCCGACGTGATGCTGATGCTGATCATCGGCGGCACCGGCTATCTTTACGGCGGCATGATCGGCGCCGTGCTGTTCAAGCTGGTGCAGGACTATCTTGCCAACGTGAACCCGCAGTACTGGCAGTTCTGGCTCGGGCTCGGTCTGGTGATGATGATCATGTTCGGCCGGGTTTACGGCGCCGTGATCGCCACCGTCATCTTCGCGATCTGCATGCTGACGAACCTGCCGTTCATGCACCAAATTCTGTTCACGCTCGTGGTCGTGGCCGTGCTCGGGCTCGCCCGTCCGGACGTTCTGAGGTTCACGTCGGCCATCACCGAACGCGCCGTCGCCGTGCAGAAGAAGCTCAAGGCGCGCTTCACGCGCCAGCCCAAGGGGAG
>JAXDNY010000076.1:0-73669 GCA_034669145.1 Hyphomicrobiales bacterium | reverse complement strand
ATCCTCGACCTGATGCTGGAACTGAAGGAGCGCACCGGCGCCGCCGTGATCCTGATCACGCACAACCTCGGCATCGTGGCCGAGACCTGCCGGCGCGTGATCGTGATGTATGCGGGGCGCAAGATCGAGGAAGCCGCGACCACCGAGTTGTTCGACCGCCCCGCGCATCCCTACACGCGCGGCCTGATGGCCTCGATCCCGCGGCTGCGCGGCAAAACGCGCAAGCGCCGCCTTGCCGAAATCCCCGGCATCGTGCCGTCGCTGCGCGAGCCGATCGAAGGCTGCGCGTTTGCGCCGCGCTGCGCTTACGCGGTCGCACGCTGCCACGCCGAAACACCGGCGTTGCGTCCGGTCGGCGACGGTCACGTGGTCGCATGCCACGAAGCCGAGCGCGTACTCGCCACGGCGGTGGCCGCATGACGCCGGTCGTCGAAGTCGCGAACCTCAAGAAGCACTTCCCGCTGCAGCGCGGGCTGCTCGCGCGCACCGTCGCGCTGGTGAAGGCCGTGGACGGCGTCAGCTTCGCGATCAACCCCGGCGAGACGCTCTGCCTCGTCGGCGAGTCCGGCTGCGGCAAGTCGACGGTCGGCAAGCTGCTGCTGCGGCTGCTTGAGCCGACCGAAGGCACGATTCAGCTCGACGGCGAGGACATCACCCATCTCGGGATCGGCGAGATGCGCCCGCACCGCAAGCGCATGCAGATGGTGTTCCAGGATCCGTATGCGTCGCTCAATCCGCGCCTCGCCGCGGGCCGCATCGTCAGCGAGCCGCTGGAGAACTACTCCGATATCTCAGCGGCGGAGCGCGAGACGCGCGTGGCGGAGTTGTTCGACAAAGTCGGCCTGCGCACCGATGCGATGAAGCGCTATCCGTTCGAGTTTTCCGGCGGGCAGCGCCAGCGCCTCGGCATCGCCCGCGCGCTCGCGCTCAACCCGGCGGTCATCATTGCGGACGAACCCGTGTCGGCGCTCGATGTGTCCGTGCAGGCACAAGTCCTCAACCTGATGATGGACCTGCAGGAAGAACTCGGCCTCGCCTACCTGTTCGTCTCGCATGATCTTGGCGTGGTCGAGCACATCGGGCATCGCGTCGCCGTGATGTATCTCGGCAAGATCGTCGAGATCGCAGACAAGGAAGCGTTGTTCGAGACGCCGCTGCATCCCTACACGCAGGCGCTGATGGCGGCGGCGCCCATTCCCGACCCGCACGTGAAGCGCGAGCGCATCGTGCTGCAAGGCGACGTGCCCTCGCCGATCAATCCGCCGTCAGGCTGCGCGTTTCACACGCGCTGCCCGTTCGCGTTCGAGCGCTGCAAGGTCGAGACGCCACCGCTCAAGTCCGCCGCCGACGGGCGGCAGGTGGCTTGTCATCTGGTGGATTAGTCCACCACCCGCATCACGGCCTCAATCTCCACCGGAATGTTGACCGGCAGCGAGCCCATGCCGACGGCGGAACGCGCGTGCCGCCCTCGCTCGCCGAGCACCGCGACGAACAGGTCGGAGCAGCCGTTGATCACCTTGGGTTGGTCGCCGAAGCCCGGCACCGCGTTGACCATGCCGAGCACTTTGAGCACCTCGACCTTGTCGAGGCTGCCGCCCGCCGCCGCGTTCGCGGCCGCGAGCAGGTTGAGGCCCACGAGCTTGGCGTACTCGTAGGCTTGCTCCACCGTCACGTCCTTCCCCACGGTGCCGGTGATGTGCTTGCCGTCCTTGTCGCGCGGCCCCTGCCCCGACAGATAGATCGTGTTGCCGTCGCGCTTCCACGGCACGTAGTTCGCAACCGGCGTCGGGATGTTCGGCAAGGTCAGGCCGAGTTTCTTCAAATTCTCCTGCGCGCTCATGCGGCTTTCTCCAGTTTCTTGAATTTCGATGCGTCGTTCGGGTGCCACCAGCGCCCCTTGAGCACGACGCCCTCGGACAGAATGCGCTTGTCGCCGATCAAGTGCTCGCCGACCACATCGACATAGTCGAACTGGCCGTCCTTGATGGTCAGGATCGTGGCATCACCGGCGCAACCCGGTTTGAAGCTGCCGAGTTCCGGCCGTTGCAGCGCCATCGCGGCATTCACCGTGCTCGCCGCGATCACATCGCTGAGCGGCATGCCCAGGCAGAGGAACTTCGACAGCGTCGTCACCTGATCGAACGCCGGGCCCTCGATGCACAGCGTGTGCACGTCGGACGAGATCGTGTCCGGATAGAAGCCGTTCGCCAGCATATTGCGCGCGGTCTTGAACGCGAACGAGCCCTTGCCGTGGCCGATGTCGAATTTCACGCCACGCGCACGCGCATCGAGCACCGCGTCCTTGACCTTGCCCTGATGATCGTAGGGCGCGTTCGGGAACGGCCGGAACGCATGCGTGAGCACGTCTCCCGGCCGCAGCATCCCCAGCACTTCCTCGTAGCTCGGCGGCGGAAAGTCGATGTGGCACATCAGCGGCATGCCGAGCTCGTTCGCGGCCTGCAGCGCGATGCCGAGCGGCGCCGCGCCGTGGATGCCGGATGAGCCGCGCCCGACGCGCACCTTGATGCCGATGATGACGTCGCGGTTCTTGTCGGCGACTTCAACGGCCTCGATCGGCGCCATCAGGCGCATCTCTTCGCTCTCGCCGACCATGACGGTCTTCGAGAACGCGTAAATTCCCGCGAATGAGACGTGCAGATAGGCAAGGATGCGCACCGCCGACGGCTCGATCACGTGCTTGCGGAAGCCCGCGAAATTGCCCGGGCCCGCGCTGCCGGTGTCGATCGCGGTGGTGACGCCGGAGGTGCGGCAGAAATCTTCCGCATCGATGCCGAGCGACGTGCCGCCCCAGTACACATGCGTGTGCAGGTCGATCAGCCCGGGCGTGACGACGTAACCCTTCACGTCGCGCGTCTCGGTTGCGTCGCCGAGATTGTCGCCGACCTTCGCGACCTTGCCGCCCGCAAACGCCACGTCCGTGACGCGGTCGATATTCTGCGACGGGTCGATGACGCGCCCGCCCTTCAGGATCAAATCGTAGGCCATGTTTTCTCCAGGGGTAATGCGCGTCAGCGCTGACAATGCTCGATCAGCCGGTCGATGAACTGGCCGCATTTTTCCAATTCGGTGATCGCGATCCACTCGTCGGCCTTGTGGGCCTGATCGATATTGCCGGGGCCGCACACCACGGTCGGGATGCCGGCCTGCGAGAACAGCCCGCCTTCGGTGCCGTAGGCGACCTTGCTGTGCCCGTTGCGGCCCGAAAGCTTCTTCGCCAAGACCGTCACCTCGGCCTCGGGCGACGTGTCGAGGCCAGCGAACTCCGAGCGGTCCTCGAATTCGAAACCGGCCTCCGGGGCAACAGCCTTCATTTCCGGTTCGAGCACAGTCTTGGCGTAGTCGATGACTTCCTTCGCCAGCGTGTCCGATTTGTCGACCGACAGCACCCGGAATTCGAACTCGAAGGTCGCGATGTCCGGCACGATGTTCAGCGCGGTCCCGCCGTGAAGATACCCGGTGTGACCGGTGGTGAACGGCACATCGTAGAGTTCGTCGCGCGCGCCGCTCTTGGCCATGCGATCGGAAATATCGCGGATCTTGCCGATCACGCGCGCCGCGTACTCGACCGCGTTGACGCCGAGCGGTGCAAGCGAGGAGTGGCAGGTGCGCCCGCGCACCGTCACCTTGAACGAGCGCTTGCCCTTGTGGCCGATCACCACATTCATCTCGGTCGGCTCGCCGACGAAGCATGCGGTCGGCATCGCCACGCCTTCGATGATCTTCGGGATCATGCGCCGCACGCCCCAGCAGCCGACTTCCTCATCATAGGAGAACGCAAGGTGCAGCGGCCGCTTCAGGTTCGCCTTCAGCATGTCTGGCACGGCCGCGAGGCAGCACGCGACGTAGCCCTTCATGTCGGTCGAGCCGCGGCCGTACAGCTTGCCGTCGCGCTCGGTCAGCTTGAAGGGCGAGTCCGTCCAGTTCTGGTCGTCGACCGGCACCACGTCGGTGTGACCCGAGAGAATGAAACCCGGCACATCCTTCGGCCCGAGCGTCGCCCACAGGTTCGATTTCTGGCCGGTCTCGTCATAGACGCGCTGGTGCTTCACGCCGAGCTTGTCGAGATAACCTTCGATCCAGGCGATACAATCGAGATTCGAGTTGCGGCTCACGGTGTCGAAGCCGACCAGGGCCGAGAGGATGTCTTTGCTGCTTTGGACGTTCATGGTGGTTCCTGATGGGATCGCGCATCTTGCATAGCACATGGTGCGCTGTCATCCCGGCCAAGCGCTGCGCAGCGGCGCGCGAGCCGGGACCCACCTATCCCCGTGTTACATGGGTCCCGGCTCTCGCTTCGCTCGGCCGGGATGACAATCGTTACGTTTCTGCGATGATTGACCAATGACTCAAATCAAATCCCTCACCGCCGCCGATTTGCTGCGCCTTTATCGCAAACGGGAGTTGTCGCCGGTCGAGGTGACACGGGACCAGCTCGACCGCATCGAGACGTTTCAGCCCGCCATAAATGCCTTCATCATTGTGGAGCGCGACGGCGCGCTGAAAGCCGCACAAGCCTCCGAGGCGCGCTGGCAGAAGGGCGAGCCGATGGGTTCCGCCGACGGTCTCGGCGCGACCGTGAAGGACAATGTGTGGCTGAAAGACTTTCCCTCGCGCCGCGGCTCGCTCACGGTCGATGCCGCGGCGATGAAGGCCGACGCACCCGCGGTGGCGCGGCTGCGCGAAGCGGGCGCCGTGATCCTCGGCAAGACCTGCCTGCCGGAATTCGGCTGGATCGGCGCAACGCACTCCCCGCTCACCGGCATCACGCGCAATCCGTGGAAGCTCGACCGCACGCCGGGCGGCTCGTCCGGCGGCGCGGCGGCGGCGGCGCTGCTCAATCTCGGGCATCTGCACATCGGCACCGACGGCGCGGGCTCGATCCGCATTCCGGCAGCCTTCACGGGCGTATTCGGCATCAAGCCGAGTTACGGGCGCGTCGCGGCCTATCCGGCCTCGCCGTTCAGCATCCTGGCGCACGTCGGTCCGCTCACGCGCAGTGTCGCCGACGCGGCGCTGATGCTCTCAGTGATCGGCGGACCAGACGAGCGCGACATGACGGCATGGAATACGCCGACGCCGGACTATCGCGTCGGGCTCGACGATGGCGTGCGCGGCCTGCGCGTCGCGTGGAGCCCGCGGCTCGGCTACGTGCAAAAACTCAACCCGGAGGTCGAGGCCGCAACGGCGAAGGCCGCCCAAGCCTTCGGCGACCTCGGCGCGATCGTGGAGGAGGCCGACCCGGGCTTTGCCGAGCCCTATGAGATGATCATGACGCTGTGGGGCGCGGTGTCCGCCATGATCGTCGCGGCCTCGCCCGAAAGCGATCGCGCGAAAATGGACCCCGGCTTCCTCAAGCTCGCCGAGGACGGAAAGAAATACTCGCTCGCCGACTACCTCGCCGCCTACGTGGCGCGGCAGGATCTCGCCATCGCGATGGCGCGCTTCCACGAGACATACGATCTGCTGCTCACCCCGCAGATGCCGATCCCGGCGCTCGAAGCGGGCCGCGTCACGCCGGCCGACGGCAGCTATGGCGACAACTGGATCAACTGGTCGCCCTACACTTATCCGTTCAATCTGACGCAGCAGCCGGCGGCTTCCGTGCCCTGCGGGTTCTTATCGGACGGTCTGCCGATCGGCTTGCAGATCGTCGGCCCGGCGCGCCAGGATCATCTGGTGTTGCGCGCCGCGCGCGCGTTCGAAAGCGCCCGCCCGTTCCAGTTCCTCGACGCCCCGCGGCAAAGTTGACCTATTCCAAACTGGCATAGCTAACGCCCCCCACCTGCGGTAACCTGCGCTTACCAGCCGGGGGGTGGCGCGTCGATCTTGTGCACCCTGCGGTCATGAACGGCGGTCCTTGACGAATGGCCGCTAGACAAAATCCTTGGCGAGGGACGCAATGGCAAAGCTCAACATCAACGGCAAAGTGCATGACGTGCAGGCCGAGCCTGACACGCCGCTCCTGTGGGTCATCCGTGAGCAAGTCGGCCTGACCGGCACCAAATACGGCTGCGGCGTCGCGCAATGCGGCGCCTGCTCGGTGCACATCAACGGCGAGGTACAGCGCTCCTGCTCGCTTCCGCTCTCAGCCGTGAAGGCGAGCGACAAGATCGTCACCATCGAGGGCCTCTCGGCCAATTCCTCGCATCCGGTGCAAAAGGCTTGGGCCGCGGTCGACGTGCCGCAATGCGGCTACTGCCAGTCCGGCCAGATCATGGCAGCAGCGGCACTGCTCAAGAAGAAGCCGAAACCGACCGACGCCGATATCGACGAGGCGATGACCAACATCTGCCGCTGCGGCACCTATCAGCGCATCCGCGAGGCCGTGCATCAGGCGGCCGGAAGTACCCCGAATAGCCGCGCGGCCGATCGCGCCACGCGCCGGTCGTAAGGAGAGAGCCATGCAAAAAATGATCTTTGGAAAAGGCCAGAAGCTCTCCCGCCGCACGTTCGTCGTCGGCTCCGCGGCGCTCGCCGGTGGCGGCCTCGCGCTTGGGCTGAACGTCCCCTTCATCGAGGAAGCCGCCGCGCAGAATGGCGCCGCCGAAGTCAATCTGTGGGTCGCGATCAAGCCGGACGACACCTGCGTGATCCGCGTCGCGCGGTCCGAGATGGGCCAGGGCACGCTCACCGGCCTCGCCCAGCTCGTCGCCGAAGAACTCGAATGCGACTGGAAGAAGGTGACGACCGAAGGCATCAGCCCGGCACGCAACCTCGCCAGCAAGCGCGCCTGGGGCGAGATGGGCACCGGCGGCTCGCGCGGCATCCGCACCTCGCAGGACTACGTGCGCAAGGGCGGCGCTGCCGCACGCATGATGCTGCTGCAGGCTGCGGCCGATCAGTGGAAAGTGCCGGTCGGCGAAGTGACCGTCGCGGACGGCGTCATCAGCCACGGCACCAAGAAGATCAGCTACGGCAAGATCGCGGCCGCGGCCGCGAAGGTGACGGCGCCGGATCCGAAGGACATCAAGCTGAAGGATCCGAAGAGCTGGAAGATCGCCGGCAAGCCGATGAAGCGGCTCGATACCGCCGACAAGCTCAACGGCTCCAAGGTCTTTGCCATCGACGTGAAGCTGCCCGGCATGCTCAACGCGGCGATCAAGGACGCGCCGGTGTTCGGCTCCAAGGTGGTCAGCTTCGACGACGCCAAGGCCGCCAAGATGCCGGGCGTGAAGAAGGTCATGAAGGTGATGGATACCGGCGTCGCAGTCGTCGCCGACACCTGGTGGCACGCCAAAACGGCGCTCGAAGCCGTGGACATCAAGTGGAACGAAGGCGAGAACGCCAAGGTCTCCAACGCGACCATCGCGGAGCGGCTGAAGGAAGGCCTCACCGCCACCGAGACCAACGGCGAGCGCAAGAATGGCGACGCGCTTGCGGCCATCGCGGGCGCGGCGAAGAAGGTCGAGGCAACCTATTCGACGCCATTCCTCTCGCATGCCTGCATGGAGATGATGAACGCGACCGTGAAGCTCTCGGCCGACAAGGCCGAGGTCTGGGTGCCGACGCAGAATCTCGAAGCCTCACTCGCGGCGCTGTCGGAAGCCTCCGGCATCCCGCTCGCGCAATGCGAGGTGCATCGTCACGACCTCGGCGGCGGCTTTGGCCGGCGCGGCGGCACGCAGGATTACGTGCATCAGGCGGTCGCCATCGCGAAGGAATTCCCCGACACGCCGGTCAAGCTGATCTGGAGCCGCGAGGAGGATCAGGCGCACGACTTCTACCGCCCGATCTCGATCTGCAAGATGTCGGCCGGCCTTGACGACAAGGGCGAACTCGTCGGCCTGCATGTGCGCTCGTCAGGGCAGTCGATCAATGCCTGGCTCAACCCGGCCGGCATCGTCGGCGGCAAGGACATGCGCCAGCTCCAGGGCTGGTACGAGGCGGCCGGCGACGCCCAGCTCGGCTACACGGTGCCGAACCTGCTGCTCGAATATGTGATGCGCAACACGCACGTTCCGGTCGGTCCCTGGCGCGGCGTCAATACCAACCAGAACGGCCTCTACATGGAGTGCTTCATCGAGGAATGCGCGCGGGCCGCGGGCAAGGACTCGCTCGAATTCCGCCGCGCCTTGATGAAAAACCACCCCAAGCATCTCGCGGTGCTCAATGCCGTTGCCGAGAAGGGCGACTGGGGCAAGCCGTTGCCCGCGGGCGTCCATCGCGGCATCGCGCAGTTCATGGGCTACGGCAGCTATTCGGCGGCGACCGCCGAAGTCTCGGTCGACGCGAAGGGCAAGCTGAAGGTCCATCGCATGGTGCTCGGCGTAAACTGCGGACATGCCGTCAACCCGAGCCAGATCGCCGCGCAGGTCGAAGGCTCGGTCGCCTACGGCCTTTCCGCTACGCTCTACGGCGAGATGGTGATCGACAAGGGCCGCGTGACCAACACCAACTTCGACACTTACGAGATCATGCGTCTCGCCGAGATGCCGAAGGTCGAGACCGTGATCGTGCCGACCTACGACTTCTGGGGAGGCGTCGGCGAGCCGACCATCTGCGTGGTGGCGCCCGCGGTGCTCAACGCGATCATGGCGGCAACCGGCAAGCCGGTGCGCGAGCTGCCGCTGAAGAACGTGAAGCTGGTTTAGTCTCGTTAAATGCGACTTGCCGCCTACGCGCCCAAGCAAAACGCGTAGGCGGCGGCCAGTAGGAACATTGTGAAGAGGGTCCACTGGATTACCGCGATAACTACGCGATGTGATGCGCCACCGTAGCGCCCCTGTTCGACCTTCTCGACAATTTTCAGGTCGTCGATCTTGTAGCGGTCGGCGAGTTGGGCCTGAAGCTGCTGCAGCACATTCTCGCTCGCCTTGATCATGTCACTCGTACGTTGGTCCAGAAGGCTGAACCAGACGGACAGCCATGCGCCTACTAACGCAATGCCCATCGCGACATGGTGGTGCTTCTCGAGCAGGGAACCGTAACCCGCTGCCAGAAATGCCGTGGCGATCAGGAAAAAACGGAACGTCTGCATCCGCTGCGACGAATGGAGTTCAAACCAGTTCCACGCGTGATCGAGCGCTTCTTTCGCACCAGCGTTCAAATCGGTTTCCGACCCCGCGGCATCATTCCTCATAGCTTCCGGGTCCTGATTGAATTGCAAGCCTAGCTCACTGTGATGGTTGCCGCCATCGATCTGACGAGCCTCAGCTTCTCAACACCACGCAGGCGCCGCCCTGCTTGCGCAGGCGGTCGCACACTTCCGTCGCCGCCGTGCGCGTCGGTGCCGGAATTCTCACGCGATAAAACGCGCGCGTGCCGCGGCTGCGCATCAATGTGCCGATCACCATCGGCGCGACGTCGTTCAGGATCGCGCCGTGGCGCTGGCGTGCGCGCGCATAAATCGCGAGCGCGCGGTCCTTGGAGAAATTGCCTGCGATCTGCACGCCCCAAGGAGCTATCGGAGACAACGCGAGCGGCGATTGCTCGATCGGCCCGCCGTATGGCTCGATCACGCGCCGATCGGTCCCGCGCCGGAAACCGG
The DNA here is from genome assembly GCA_034669145.1 of Hyphomicrobiales bacterium. Taxonomy (GTDB): domain Bacteria; phylum Pseudomonadota; class Alphaproteobacteria; order Rhizobiales; family Xanthobacteraceae; genus PALSA-894. The sequence continues at coordinate 64,161 of JAXDNY010000076.1, read as the reverse complement.
CAATCAGCACGAGGCAGCGCGTCGGCGTCTCGGCTTCGGCCGCCGCCGCGTCGCCCGATTTCCAATCCTCCGCCGTCCGGCCTGTGATGACCGACACGTAGTTTCTCGTCTCGCCCGGCAGGCCGCCGCGCCCTTCGAGCCAGGCCTCGACGCGCGCCGGCCCACCGTTGTAGGCCGCCGCCGCGAGCCCGAGATTGCCGAAGCGCTGGCGCAGGTCTGCCAGCAGCTCGGCCGACTTCGGAAGGGCCTGCTCGGGGTCGAACGGATCGCCAAGCCCGCGCTCGGCGGCGGTCCCCGGCATGAACTGCGCCACGCCTTGCGCACCCGCCCCGCTGGTCACGTGCGGGCGAAAGCTGCTCTCCTGCCAGATCAGGCGCGTGAAGAAACCGGCCGGCAGGCCGTGCGCCGCCGCCGCGCCCTCGATCATGCGGCACAGCGCCTGATCGATGGTCTCGCTCTGCTGCGCCAACGCCTGCGTCAGCGCGGCCCATAGCATCGTCACCGCCAGAATTGCCCGTCGCACTACAACCTACCCACCTTCTCAACCTCTGCCACCCGCGTCATGCCTCTCCAATTGCCGCTCGGGGCGCCATTTGCCGCGCAGTCGAGCCTGCCAAAGCGGCTTGGCGTTCCGGCCGCCGCCCGTTAGCATCCCGGCACGTAATCCCCCGACCGGAGATAGTCCATGCGCACGACAACGGGCCTCGCAAAAGTCCTCGGCTTGGCCGCCATCCTCGCCCTGCCCTGCGGCGCCGCCGGCGCGCAGGTCACGCTGAAGGCGGTGATGCATTCCGACGTCAAGATCGTCGATCCGATCTGGACCACCGCCTACATCACGCGCAACCACGGCTACATGGTCTACGACACGCTCTTCGCCATGGACGAGAAGGGCGAGATCAAGCCGCAAATGGTCGACAAATTCGACGTCAGCGCGGACAAGCTCACCTACACGTTCACCTTGCGCGACGGCCTGCTCTGGCACGACGGCAAGCCCGTCACCGCGGAGGATTGCGTCGCCTCGATCAAGCGCTGGGCCGCCAAGGATTCGCTCGCCCAGAAGGTGATGGGCTTCGTCGACACGATCACGGTCGGCGATGCCAAGACCTTCACGGTCAAGCTCAAGGAGCAGACCGGCCTTCTGGTGTTCGCGCTCGGCAAGCCGTCGTCGAACGTGCCTTTCATGATGCCGAAGCGCGTCGCCGACACCGATCCCAACACGCAGATTTCCGATTTCACCGGCTCCGGCCCCTTCGTGTTCAAGAAGGATGAATGGAAGGCGGGCGACAAGGCGGTCTACGTCAAGTTCGACAAGTACAAGCCGCGCTCCGAGCCCGCTTCGGGTCTGGCCGGCGGCAAGGTCGTGAAGGTCGACCGCGTCGAATGGCTCGCGATCTCCGACCAGCAGCAGGCCATCAACGCGCTGCTCGGCGGCGAGATCGACTACATCGAAGCGCCGTCCCACGACCTGCTTCCACTGGTCAAGAGTGACAAGAACGTGAAGCTGGTCGACTGGAACCCGCTCGGCAATCAATACACGTTCCGCCCCAACCATCTGCATCCGCCGTTCAACAATCCGAAGGTGCGCCAGGCGCTGTGGTACGCCTTCAATCAGAAGGACTTCCTCGACGCGGTGATCGGCGACCCGACCTATTACAAGACCTGCAAGGCGGAATTCCCGTGCGGCACCGCGATGGCGAGCGACGCCGCGATGGCGGGACTGCTCGAGTCCAACTTCCAGAAGTCGCGCGACCTGCTCAAGGAAGCCGGCTATGATGGGACCCCCGTGGTGCTGATGCACTCGACCGACCTGCAGGTGCTGACCAACCTCGCGCCGGTCGCCAAGTCGCTGATGGAGAAAGGCGGCTTCAAGGTCGACATGCAATCGATGGACTGGCAGACGCTGGTCGCGCGCCGCTCCAAGAGGGATCCGCCCAACGCCGGCGGCTGGAATGCGTTCATGACCTCGTGGGTCTCGGCCGACATTCTCAATCCGGTGATGGCGGGCTTTGCTAATGCGGGATGCGACAAGGCGATGTTCGGCTGGCCGTGCGACGAGGTGACTGAAAAACTACGCGACCAGTTCGCGCGCGAGACCGACCCGGGCAAGCAGAAGGACATCGCCGCCGCGGTGCAGAAGCGCAACACCGAGTTCACCACGCACGTATTCCTCGGCCAGTGGTATCTGCCGGCCGCGGTGCGCAAGAATATTGAGGGCATTCCGACCGCGCCCGCGCCGGTGTTCTGGAACGTGGAGAAGAAGAGCCAGTCGTAACGGCGCCGCGCGGCGGCCCGGATTCACGGGCGCAAAGGAGGGGTCATGGCTTCGCGCTGGAAGCACCTCGCGGCAGCGCTCACTCTTGGCGCCCTCCTCTGCACGCCGGCGGCAGCGAAGACGCTGCGCGCCGCGATGCACTCCGACCTCAAGATCGTCGATCCGATCTGGACCACGGCGCTGATCACCGTGAACCACGGCTACATGATCTACGACACGCTGTTCGCCCTCGACGAGCAGCTCGCCGTCAAGCCGCAGATGGTCGACCGCCACGAGACCTCGGCCGACAAGCTGATCTGGACCTTCACGCTGCGCGACGGGCTCGAATGGCACGACGGCGCGCCGGTCAAGGCCGACGACTGCGTCGCTTCGCTCAAGCGCTGGGGCGCGCGTGACGCCATGGGCCAGAAGCTCATGTCCTTCGTCGCCGAGCTTGCGGCGCCGGATGCGAAAACCATCCGCATGACGCTGAAGGAGCCCTACGGGCTCGTGCTGCAGACGTTGGCCAAGCCCGGCGCCAACGTGCCGTTCATGATGCCAAAGCGCGTCGCCGACACAGATCCGAGCAAGCAGATCACCGACTACACCGGCTCCGGCCCTTTTATCTTCAAGGCCGACGAATGGCGCGCCGGCGAGAAGGCGGTCTATCTGAAGAACACGAAATACAAGCCGCGCGCGGAGCCTGCTTCCGGGCTTTCGGGCGGCAAGGTCGCGAAGGTCGATCGGGTGGAGTGGATCTGGATCGCGGACCCCCAGACCCAGATGAACGCATTGATCAACGGCGAGATCGACTTCCTCGAAGCTCCGCCGCACGACCTGCTGCCACTGATCGCCGAGGACAAGAATATCGAGCTGTTCGTCTACAATCGTGCCGGCAGGCAGAACGCGCTGCGCTTCAACACGCTGCACAAGCCGTTCGACAATCCGAAAATCCGCCTCGCCGTTGCCTATGCGCTCAACCAGAAGGATCTGCTCGAGGCCGTGATCGGCAATTCGCGCTGGTACGTCGAATGCAAGTCGCTGTTCCCGTGCGGTTCGCCGTTTCAGTCCACCAAGGGCTGGGACGACAAGTTCGGCTCGGACTTCGCCAGCGCGCGCGCCCTGTTGCAGGAGGCGGGCTACGACGGCACGCCGGTTGTGCTGATGCAGTCGACCGACATCTCCTCGCTCAGCAACCTTGCGCCGGTCACGAAATCCCTGATGGAAAAGGCCGGGTTCAAGGTCGATCTGCAGGCGATGGATTGGCAGACACTTGTGAGCCGGCGGACCAAGAAGGACCCGCCGAATGCCGGCGGCTGGAGCGCCTTCCTGACCTCGTGGAGTTCGCTCGAGATCATGGACCCGGTCGCAACCTCGTTCCTCAATGCCAGTTGCGAGAAGGCCACGTTCGGCTGGCCCTGCGATGCCGAGATGGAAAAGCTGCGTGACGCCTTCTCCAAGGAGACCGATCCGGGCAAACAGAAGGCGATCGCGGAGGCCGTGCAGTTGCGTGCGCTCGACTACCCGACCCATCTTCAGCTCGGCCAGTACGTTCAGCCGCAGGCCTTCCGCAAGAACGTGGTCGGGCTGCTCGCGGCCGGATCGCTCGCGATGTGGAACATCGAGGTGAAATGACGATCTCGACTGGAGCCCCGCGCACGTCGCCGCTCTGCGCGGCTCGGTAGAACCATGCTCGGCTATATCCTGCGCCGCCTCGCCGCCACCGTTCCCGTGATGCTGATCGTCGCGGTGTTCGTATTCCTGATGCTGCGGCTGACGCCCGGCGATCCGGCCGCCGTCATTGCGGGTGACAACGCCAATTCCGAGCAGGTCGCCGCGATCCGCAACAGCCTCGGTCTCGACCAGCCGATCTTCACGCAGTTCTTCATCTGGTTCGGCAACATCCTGCGCGGCGACTTCGGCGAATCCTTCTTCTTCAAGAAGACCGTCGCGGAGCTGATCGCGAGCCGGCTCGAGCCGACGCTCGCGCTCTCGCTCGCCACCATTACCATCGCGGTCTGCGTCGCGGTGCCGCTCGGCGTGCTCGCCGCCTACAAGCAAGGTACCCTGATCGACAAGATCGTGATGGGCTTTTCGGTGCTCGGCTTTTCGGTGCCGGTGTTCGTCATCGGCTATTCGCTGATCTATCTGTTTGCCATCAAGCTCAACTGGCTGCCCGTGCAGGGGTACCAGCGCATCGGCGACGGCTTCGGCGGCTTCCTGCAGCGGCTGATCCTGCCCTCTGTCACCCTCTCGATCATCTACATCGCGCTGATCGCGCGCATGACGCGCACCAGCGTGCTCGACGTCATGGGCGAGGATTACATCCGCACCGCCCGCGCCAAGGGACAGGTCGAGATCAAGGTCCTGTTCCGGCATGCGCTCAAGAACGCTGCCGTACCGATCGTCACCGTGATCGGCCTCGGTGTCGCGCTGCTGATCGGCGGCGTGGTCGTCACCGAAAGCGTGTTCACCATTCCGGGCCTCGGCCGCCTTACCGTCGACGCGGTGCTGGCGCGCGATTACCCGACCATCCAGGCGGTGATCCTGCTGTTCTCATTCGTGTATGTGCTGATCAACCTGCTCGTCGATCTCGCCTACACGCTGCTCGATCCGAGGATACGCTATTGAGCGTCGAGCCCGCCCTTCTGGCCGGCGAGAAAGCCGCGCCCGCCCCGAAGCCCGGCCTGTCCAAGCGGCTCGCGCGCGACGGCGGCATCATCTTCGGCGCGGTCGTCATCCTGTTCATGATCCTGATCGGGCTCGCGGCGCCTTGGCTCGGCACCAAGAGCCCGTCCGAGATCAATCCGTCGTTCCGCAACCGCGTGCCCGGCATCGAACAGACCATCCGCAACGACGACGGCACGACGCGGACGTTCACGTATCGCATGGGCACCGACAGCCTCGGCCGCGACATCTACAGCCGCGTGGTCTACGGCGCGCGCGTGTCGCTCATCATCGGCATCACGGTGGCGGTGATCTCGATTGCGATCGGCCTCTTCATCGGCCTTATCGCCGGCTACATCCGCTGGGTCGATGCCATCGTGATGCGCCTGATGGACGGGCTGATGGCGATACCGGCGATTCTGCTGGCGATCGCGCTCGTTTCGCTGTTCCGGTCCGGCCTCACGAGCGTGATCGTCGCGATCATCGTGCCGGAAATCCCGCGCGTGGTGCGCCTCGTGCGCTCGATCGTGCTCTCGGTGCGCGAGGAGCCCTATGTCGAGGCGGCGATCTGTGCCGGCACGCCGACGCATCTCCTGCTGTTCCGCCACATCCTGCCCAACACGATCCCGGCGCTGATCGTGCAGGGCACGTTCATCTGCGCCAACGCCATCCTGCTCGAAGCGATCCTGTCGTTTCTCGGCATCGGCATTCCGCCCGAAACGCCGACCTGGGGGAACATCATGGCGGAGGGCCGCGGCCTGTTCCGCATCTATCCGCACAACATCTTCTTCCCTGGAATCTGCCTCGCGCTCACCGTGCTTGCCGTCAACGTGCTGGGCGACGGCTTGCGCGACCGGCTCGATCCGAAACTAGCACGGCGGATGTGATGGCTACGGACGCCAAGCCCGTCCTCGACGTGCAGGGCCTCACTGTCCGCCTCCCCGCTGGCGCGGACCGCCTGAACGCGGTCGAGAACGTCTCGTTCGCGGTGGCACCGGGCGAGATCGTCTGCGTGGTCGGCGAGTCCGGTTCGGGCAAGTCGGTCACCGCTCATGCCGTGATGGGTCTGCTACCACCCGGGCAGCTCACCGCCACGGCGGGCCGCGTGCTGCTTGAGGGCGAGGACCTGCTGCTCAAATCGCCCGCCGAGATACGGCGCATCCGCGGCGACCGCATTTCGATGATCTTCCAGGAGCCGATGACCGCGCTCAATCCGGTGATGAAGGTCGGCGACCAGATCGCCGAGGTGCTGGACATTCACACCCGGCTCGGCGAACGCGAACGGCGGGCGCGCGTGCTCGACGTGATGCAATCCGTGCACCTGCCCGAGCCCGAGCGGATGATCGACGTCTATCCGCATCAGCTCTCCGGCGGGCAGCGCCAGCGCATCATGATCGCGGCAGCATTGGTGCTCGATCCGGTGCTGCTGATCGCCGACGAACCGACCACCGCGCTCGACGTCACCACGCAGGCGCAGATTTTGAAGCTGATCAAGGAGCTGCGCGAACGGCGCAACACCGGGGTACTGTTCATTACGCATGATTTCGGCGTGGTCGCGGAGGTGGCGCATCGCGTGGTGGTGATGCAGCACGGCCGCGTGGTCGAGCAGGGCCGCACCGAGGACGTGCTGCGCCGCCCGCGCGACGACTACACCCGCATGCTGATCCGTTCGGTGCCGAGCCTCTCGCCGCCGGTGCGCGAACCGATCACCGCCGCGCCGATCGTGTTGCAGACCACCGACCTGAACAAGACCTACGCGTCCGGCGGCTTCTTCGCGAAGCGCCGCGAGGTGAAGGCCGTGAAGGACGTGAACCTGCAGGTCAGGCGCGGCGAAACGCTCGGCGTGGTCGGCGAGTCGGGTTCCGGCAAGTCGACCGTGGCGCGCTGCATCGCACGGCTGATCGAGCCCACCGATGGGGCGATCCTGATCGAAGGGGCGGACGTGGCGAAGCTCGGGGCACGCGCGCTGCGGCCGCACCGCAAGCGCGTGCAGATCGTGTTCCAGGACCCGTACCGCTCGCTCAATCCGCGGCGCACGGTCGGCGCCGCGATCACCGAGGGTCCGGTGAATTTCGGCATGGCCGAGAAAGAGGCCGTCGAACGCGCCCGGCAGCTGATGCGTCTCGTGGGGCTCGATCCGGATGCGCTGGAGCGCTTTCCGCATCAGTTCTCCGGCGGACAGCGCCAGCGCATCTGCATCGCGCGCGCGCTCGCCATGGAGCCGGAAATACTCGTTGCCGACGAGCCGGTCTCGGCGCTCGATGTCTCGGTGCAGGCGCAAGTGCTGGAGTTGATCGACGACGTGCGCAAGCGCTTCAATCTCGCGGTGCTGTTCATCACCCACGATCTGCGCGTCGCGGCCCAGGTGTGCGACCGCATCGCCGTGATGCACAAGGGGGAGGTTGTCGAGGAAGGTTCGACCGCCGCGGTGTTCGCCGCGCCGAAACACGCCTACACCCGGGCGCTGTTTGACTCGGCGCCGGGTAAGAATTTCGATTTCGGGAAATTTGAGGTCTGATTACCGACTGTCATCCCGGACGGCCCGAAGGGCCGATCCGGGAACCATGGCGCCTGAAGTATCCGGCAGAGCGTGCGGATAGATGGGTCCCGGCTCTCGCTGCGCTCGGCCGGGACGACATCCGGCGAGCTACTTCCCCGCCATCTTGTTGTACAGGAACACGAAGTCCTGCCCCGGAGGCAGCGGCTTGTGGCACTCGAAGCAGGCTGTGAGCTTGGCCTTGGTATTGACCTGCTTGTCCGCCTGGAAAGCCTGATATTCCCACTCTCCGTTGCGGATGTTGTCGGGATACTCCGTGCCCCAGCCCTTGCGCTTCTCCATCACCGTGTAGGCGAGCAGTTCGTTTGTCTTGATGAAGCGGCCGTTGGCGTCCTTCTCGGGGTTTCCGTCCGCGCCCAGCTTGGCGCGATACTGCAGCAGTGTGATCACCGTACCGTCGGGTAGCGGCTCACCCTTCTTGGCCGCGTCGAGCGCCGCTTGGCTGGTGTAGACCTCGCGGAACTGCTTGTTGTCGGGCCGGTCGACGGTCGTGAACATCACGCCCTTGTCGAACCCTTCCGGAAACTTCACCAGATCGCCGCCCGCGCGCACCTGGGTCGCGATTGCGAACACGCCGACGCCAACCAGGGCGGTCGCGATCGGCAGGAATCCCGATTTACCAGCCATTGTCTCCCCCTCGATTTCGCCGCACCAGCGGCTTGGGTGCCAGAATAACCGCCACACGCCGAATTGGAATTGCTCCAATTCGCACGTTGTTGTGAGAACGGTATGACGCGGGACAGGTACGGGCGAATGGTCGAAGGGTTTCGACACGGCCGAAAATTTCAGCAAGATGCGATTTGAACCGCCCGCCGTTTCGCCCAGCGGAAATCCGAAATGCTCGTGACGCCGAATGCCAACCTGCGCCAGGCGCTGCTTGCGCCCCGCTCGGTCGTTCTCGTCGGGCAGTCGAACGACGCCGGGAAGACCGCCGGCCGGCCGCTGAAATACCTGCGCCAGGCAGGGTTTGGCGGGACAATCTACTGCGTCAATGCAAGACGCGACACGGTGCTGGGCGAGCGCGCTTACCCGTCGGTTGCGGCGCTGCCCGAGGCGCCGGACCACGCCTATATCCTGGTACCCACGGAAGGCGTCATCGATGCGGTCGCCGAATGCGGGCGTGCCGGGGTCAAGATCGCCACCATCCTGGCCGCCGGCTTCTCCGAAACCGGGGCGAATGGCGTGGCGCGCGAGCAGCGGCTGCGCGAGGTTGCGGCCGAGACCGGCATCCGGCTGGTCGGGCCCTCCAGCCTCGGGGTGGTCAACCTGCGCAACGGGATGCTGGTCACCGCCAACGCGGCGTTTGCCGAACCGGATATTCCGGTCGGCCGCATCTTCTTTGCCTCGCACTCCGGCACCATGATCGGCGCGCTGATGTCGCGCGGCAAGGCGCGTGGCGTCGGCTTTGCGGGCCTCGTCTCGATCGGCAACGAGGTCGACCTCTCGATCGGCGAGATTTGTTCCTCCACGCTCGATGACCCCGACATCGACGGGTATCTGCTGTTCCTCGAATCGATCCGCAATTCGGCGGCGCTGCGCGCGTTCGCGCTCGGCGCGGCGGCGCGCGGCAAGCCGGTTGTCGCCTACAAGCTCGGCCGCTCGGCGGCCGCGCGCGAGCTGGCCGTCACCCACACCGGCGCGCTGGCAGGCGAGGACGACGTCGCGAGCGCGTTTCTGGCGGATTGCGGCATCGCCCGGGTGGAAAGTCTCGACGCGCTGATCGAGGCGATGCCGCTGGTTCGCCGCACGCCGATCCGCCCTGTCGGCGCGCGCCCTCCTCAAGTGGCGGTGCTGACAACGACGGCGGGCGGCGCCACCATGGTGGTCGATCCGCTGGCGATGCGAGGCGTCGAGGTCGCGCAGCCGAGCGCGGACACGTTCGCGCGGTTCGCTGAAAAGGGTATCGCAGCGACGCCTGCGCGCATCGTGGACCTCACCATTGCGGGCACACGCTACGACGTGATGAAGGCGGCGCTGGACATTCTCACCACCGCGCCCGAATTCGACATGGTGCTGGCGGTGGTCGGCTCTTCGGCGCGCTTTCACCCGCAGCAGGCGGTGCAGCCGGTCATCGACAGCGTGAATTCCGCAAAGCCGATCGCGGCGTTTCTGGTACCCGAAGCGCCGGAGGCGCTGGCACGATTGAGCGAGGCCGGCGTGCCGAGTTTTCGCACGCCGGAGGCCTGCGCCGACGCCATCGCGGCGGCGTTGGCCAGGCGCGAGCCGAAGCCGGCGGTGGCGGTGCCGCAGGGTAGCGGCGGCCGCGTGCTCGACGAACTGGAGGCCTACGCGCTGCTCGACCGGCTCGGCATTCCGCGCTCGCCCACGGTTGCGCTCGATACGACCATCTCGGCGGCGCCGGCCCTGCCCTTCCCCTATCCGGTCGCCGTCAAGGTTCTCTCCGCGGAGATTCCGCACAAGACCGAGGCGGGCGGCGTTGCATTGAACGTGGCCGACGGTGACACGCTCGCGGTGGCGATCAAGACCATGCGCGAGACGGTGAAACAGCGCACCGGCGTCACCCCCGACCGCGTACTCGTCGCCCCGATGATCTCGGGCATTGGCGAAGCCCTGGTGGGCTATCGCGTCGATCGCGAGGTCGGCCCGCTCGTGATGGTCGCGGCGGGCGGCGTGTTCACCGAAATCTACCGCGACCGCAGCTTGCGCCTCGCGCCGGTCGATCTGCCCACTGCCCACGCGATGATGTCCGAGGTGAGGGCCTTCGCGACGCTCAAGGGCTTCCGCGGCAAGCCGGCCGGCGATCTGGACGCGCTGGCGAACGCCATCGTGGCGCTGTCGCGGCTGGCGTTGCAGAATGACCCGGCGATCGCCGAGGCCGAGGTCAACCCGCTGATCGTGCAGGCCGACGGTGTCGTGGCGGTCGATGCGCTGGTGAAAGAAATGTGATGTCATTCCGGGGCCCCGCGCAGCGGCGAGCCCGGAATCCATAACCACAGGCCGCGCGATATCGATAGGATTGAGGTTATGGATTCCGGCCCTCGCTTCGCTCGGCCGGAATGACGCAGGAGGGAAAGCATGCTGGAGAATCTCGCCGCACGCGTGAATGCCGACGCTAACCTCGTGCGCCGCGGCAGGCACGTGAACACGACCTTCCTGATCCAGATCGACAACGCGGATCATCTGGTCAGCATCGCGGAGGGCCGTATCACCGGTATTAGACCGGGCCCGTTCATCACGCCGAATTACTCCTTCGCGCTGCGCGCCGCGCGCGACTCGTGGGACAAGTTGTGGTCGCCGGCGCCGCTGCCCGGCTACACCGACATTTTCGCGCTGGTGAAGAAGAAGCTGTTGCGCATCGAGGGCGACCTGCATCCGTTCATGACGAACCTTCTCTACTTCAAGGGCGTCATCGCGGCCGCGGGAGGCGCCCAATGAGCCCATGCTTCGAGCCCACGGTCGGCCGCTATCTGCATCTCGACCTGCTCGGGAAGCCGCATCGCCTTTATGTCGAGGAAGCCGGCACCGGCATTCCGCTGCTCTGCCTGCACACCGCGGGCTCGGACGGGCGGCAGTATCGCGGCCTGCTCAACGATCCGCGCATCACGAAAAACTATCGCGTGATCGTGTTCGACATGCCGTGGCACGGCAAATCTTCGCCGCCCGTCGGCTGGGAGAACGAGGAATACCGCCTCAGCTCGCGCGACTATGTGCGCATGATCCTGGAAGTCTCCGCCGCGCTGGAGCTCGACAAGCCGGTCGTGATGGGCTGCTCGATCGGCGGGCGCATCGTGCTGCATCTCGCGCACGAACATCCTGAGAAATTCCGCGCCATCGTCGGGCTCGAATCCTCGCCCAAGGTCGATCCCTATTACGACACGAGCTGGCTGCATCGCTCCGACGTGCATGGCGGCGAGGTCTCGGCCGGTATCGTGTCGGGGCTGGTCGCGCCGACGGCGCCGAATGAAGGCCGCTGGGAAACGCTCTGGCACTACATGCAAAGCGGCCCCGGCGTGTTCAAGGGCGACCTTTATTTCTACATGATCGACGGCGACATCTCCGACAGACTCGACCACATCGACGCGCGCCGCTGCCCGCTCTATCTGCTCACGGGCGAATACGACTATTCCTGCACCACCGAAGGCACGCTCGAAGTCGCGCGCCGCACCGGCGCGCAAGCGACCATCATGAAGGATCTCGGGCATTTCCCGATGAGCGAGAACCCGGAGAAATTCATCGGCTATCTGCTGCCGGTGTTGGAAGAGATCCGTTCGGGAAAGAAGGCGAGCGCCGCATGAAAGCCGAAGCCGTCACGCTGCATCCGGCCGCGGGCGCGACCGATGCGATCGTCACGTTCGCGAGCGGGTTGCGCTACGCGGACCTCTCCGGTGAGGTGCGCTATTACGCGCGACGGCATCTGCTCGATACGGTCGGCGTGATGATCGCAGGCGCGCCCGGCGATGTTGCGACCAACGCCGAGAGGATGCTCGCGGCCGTGCGCCACGGCGGCAACATCCCCGTCCCGGGCCGGGCGAAGCGCCATGATCTGCTCGACGCGGCCTTCCTCGGCGGCACGGCGGCCCACGGCATCGAGCTCGACGACGGCTACCGCGTCGGCTCGGCGCATTGCGGCTGCACGGTCGTGCCGGCGGCGCTCAGCGTGGGATACGAGCGCGGCATCAGCGGCGCCCAACTGATCGAAGCCGTGGTCGCCGGCTACGAGGTCGCGATCTGCCTGGCGCGCGCCTGCGCGCCGGACCTGCGCCAGCGCGGCTTTCATCCGACCAGCGCGGTCGGCCCGTTCGGCGCGGCGGTCGCGGTCGCCAAGCTGCGCGGCCTCTCTGCGCAACAGATCGCCGACGCGCTCGGCATAGCGGCAAGCGCATCCGCCGGCCTGTTCGCCTTCGTCAACGGCGGCGCCGACATCAAGCGCCTGCACGCGGGCCACGCCTCGCGTGAGGGCATCCAGGCGGCGCTGCTCGCCGAACTCGGCGTGAACGGCCCGCCCAACGTGATCGAGGCGCGCGACGGCTTCATGCAGGCCTTCGCGTTCGGCCGCACCGACAAGGCGCGTGCCGCGCTGGCGAGCGAAGCGAGCGGCCAGCGTGGCCACTTTACAAGTGCGCGCGCCGGACACTCGCCAGAAACGGGCTCGTCGGCGCGCGCAGTCGCGCTGCCGCCCGACGCGCCCTTCGGTATCACCGACTGCTACATCAAGCCTTATGCCTGCTGCCGCCACATCCAGCCGGCGGTCGAGGCGCTGTTCGGCCTGATGAACGACGAGAAGATCGACGCGGCCGACATCAGCCACGTCGACGTCGAGACCTATCGGATTGCCGCCGAGCACGCCCATACCGGCTGGGACGACTACGCCAGCGCGCAACTCTCGTTCCCCTATCTGATGGGTCTCGCGGCGCGCTTCCGCGGCATCAAGGTGCACCACTTCAACGAAGCGACGCGGGCGGATCCGGCGTTCGCGGAGTTCGCCAAACGGCTCACCGTCACGGCGCCGGCCGAGATCGATGGGCTTTATCCCAAGCTGCGCCCCGCGCGCGTCACCGTGACGACCGGGCGCGGCACCTTCACCCGCCAGGCCGACGAAGCGCTCGGCTCACGCATCGTCCCGCTCGACGATGCCGGACTTGAAGCGAAGTTTATCGAATTGGTCGAGCCCGTGCTGGGCAAGGCGCACGCGGAAAAATTGGTGAAACAGCTTTGGGATGTCGAAACCGCCGGCGACATCCGGCCACTGGTAGAGGCGACGGCGCAAGACTAACCTATCGAAAAATCGCTCAGGGGAGGAACGCAATGAAGCATCTTGGAAGGGCCGTGCTCGCCGCAGCTCTTGCCTGCGCGGGTCCCGCGCTGGGGCAGGACAAGACCGTGGAATGGCGCTTCGCGCACTGGGTACCGGCCTCGCATCCAATGCATCCGGCCGCCGAAGCCTGGGCCGCCTCAATCGAGAAGGCGTCCGGCGGCACGATCAAGATGAAGATCTATCCCGCCCAGCAGCTCGGCAAGGCGTTCGATCACTACAACATGGCGCGCGACGGCATCGCGGACGTGGCGCACGTCAATCCAGGCTACGAGCCGGGCCGCTTCCCCGTGATGGGCGCGATGGAGCTGCCGTTCCTGTTCGCCAACGCCCGAGAAGGAAGCGCCGCGCTCGATGCGTGGTACCGCAAGTATGCCGGCAAGGAGATGACCGACGTCCACTACTGCCTCACCTTCGCCCATCATCCCGGCACGTTCCATTCGACCAAGAAGAAGATTGTCGTGCCGGCCGACATCAAGGGCATGAAGGTGCGCCCGGCCAACGCCACCATCGCGCGCTTCGTCAGCCTGCTCGGCGGCTCGAACGTGCAGGCCTCCGCGCCGGAATCGCGCGACGTGCTGGAAAAAGGCGTCGCCGAGGCGATTACGTTTCCGTGGGGCTCGATCGTGCTGTTCGGCATCGACAAGGTGACGAAGTATCACGTCGACTCGGCGTTCTATGTCACCGAGCAGGGCTGGGTGATCAACAAGGGCAAGTACGAGGCACTCTCGGCCGGCCAGAAAAAGGTGATCGACGATCACTGCTCGCCGCAATGGTCGGAGAAGATCGCGACGCCCTGGGCCGAATTCGAGGCCGCGGGCCGCGACAAGATCAAGGCGCAGGGCCACGAGCTCAATGCGCTGACGCCGGAACAGCTCGCCGAATGGCGCAAGGCCGCCGAGCCGCTCTATGCCGAATGGGCCGAGAACGCCAAGAAGGCCGGTTACAATCCCGACGAGATCATGAAGGATCTGAAGGACAGCCTGACGAAGTACAAGTCGCTGTACTAAAATCGACCTCATCCTGAGGAGCGCCCGAAGGGCGCGTCTCGAAGGATGGCCGCAAACTCAGCGCGCACGCCCTCGCCCTTCGAGACGCCATGCTTCGCATGGCTCCTCAGGGTGAGGGCTATTAGCTAGGAAACTCATGCTCCCTCCCCTCAACGGCGCAACGCGCATCCACGTCACCATCGGCGATCCGATCGCGCAGGTGAAATCGCCGGCCGGCATCACGCAGGGCTTTGCGGCGCGCGGCCATGACGCGATCATGATCCCGCTGCAGGTCAAGCCCGCCGACATCGAGGATTTCCTCCGGCTCGCCAAGAAGCTGCCGAACCTCGACGGCATCGTCATCACGGTGCCGCACAAGCCGGTCGCGTTCCGGCATTGCGATACGGCGTCGGAGCGTTCCCAGGTGCTGGAAGTCGCCAACGTCATGCGGCGGAATGCGGACGGCCGCTGGACCGGGGACATGACCGACGGCGGCGGATTTGTCGCGGCCCTCAAGCGCAACGGCTTCGACCCCAGCGCCAAGCGCGTGCTGCAGGTCGGCGCGGGCGGCGCGGGCTCGGCGCTCGCGCTGTCGCTGACCATGGAAGGTGCGAGCGTGACGCTCGCCGATCTCGACACCGCCAAGCGCGACGCGCTGATCGCGCGGCTCTCCCGTCACGGCCACAAGGTCGCGGCGGCCGACAAGGCGGACCCCGCGGGCTTCGATCTCGTCGTCAACGCGACGCCGGCCGGCATGAAGCCGGGCGACCCGTTGCCGGTCGATGTCGCGCGGCTGGACGGCAACATGTTCGTCGCCGACATCATCACCATGCCGCTTACGACGCCGCTGCTCGCCGCCGCGCAGATGAAGGGTTGCCGCACGCAGAACGGTCAGCAGATGTTCGACGCGCAGGTGGATTTCATTACCGAGTTTTTGATGGGGAAGTGAGCCCGTCGTCCCGGCCGAGCGAAGCGAGAGCCGGGACCCATAAACACCGACCTGTCATTAACGCACGTTTCGTAGTTATGGGTCCCCGCTTTCGCGGGGACGACCACCGGCGTCAATTCACTAGCCCCTGCTTCCCGATCCATTCGTGGACCAGCTTCGCGACATCGTCCGAGTTCTTGTCCATCATCAGCATGTGGGTGTTACCTTTGAGGCCCATCTTGGCAAGCTCGAACGTGTCGGTCTTGCCGCCCGCCGCCTTGATGGCGTCGCTCCATTTTGTCGGATTGGGCGTGATCTTCGGCCACACCGGGTGCTGATCGATGAAGTCGCCCCACACGGTCAGCAGCGGTATGCCCTTGACCTTCGCGGCGTCAGCCTTGGCCGGATCGGGCGCGCCTGACGGCTCGACCGCGATCAGCGCCTTCACCTTGTCGGGCGCGTTGAGCGCGGCGGTGAAGCCGAAATTGCCGCCCTGGCTGTGCACCACGATGATGCACGGGCACACCTTCTGCACCAGCGCGTCGTAGGCCTTCTGCGTCGCCGCATCGTTGGTCGCCCAGCGCGGCACGCCCTGCTTCATGAACGCATCGAGATTCTCGACCGGAAACTGCTGCCCCTCGTTCGCCACACGCTTGCCGCCGACCTCGTAGGTCGGCCCGATGCGGAACAGCTCCCACGCCTCTTTCTTGGTGCGGAAGATCGGCTCGCTCTTGAAGATTTCCGGGTAGCGCGCCCAGGACGCCCGGCCGCGCTCGACCGCGTCGGACACGTAAACGTCGTATCCAGCATTGAGAAAGAATTGCTGCCAGCCCGGCTTGCCGTCGGGCTTGGTTTCCCAGGTGACGCCCGAAAGTCCACCCCCGTGCCATAGCAGCAGCGGCACCTTGCCCTTGGGCTGCGCAAGCTTCACGTACTGGACGTACATCTGCTCGACCTCGAACTCGCCGTTTGGATCGACCTTGATGGCTGGCATTCCTGGGCTGAACACGACGTCCTTGGTCGGCAGGCCGGCCAGCGTTTCGGTTCGTCCGCCGACATGGAAGCTGCCGACTTCCTTGACCATGTAGTCGGCGGCGGCGGGTGTGGCGGCGGCAATCGCCGACGCGAATGCAAGCGTGATGGCGCGCATGAAGTCCTCCCGGTGATGTTCTTGGGGAGGAGCGTATCAGCCGCTTGGCGGCGCCGCTATCGCACATCCATCGCGGCGACCGGCCGCCAGACCAGCAGCCGCTTCTCGATCACGGTGACGATCATGTCGATCACGATGACGAACACCGCGAGCACGAACATGCCGGCGAACACGCCCGCGACGTCGAATACGCCCTCGGCCTGCTGGATGATGTAGCCGAGCCCCGCCGCGGAGCCCAGATATTCGCCCACCACCGCGCCCACCACCGCGAAGCCCACCGAGGTGTGCAGCGATGAGAACATCCAGGAGAGCGCCGAGGGCCAATAGACGTGACGCATCAGTTGCCGCTCGCTCATGCCGAGCATGCGGGCGTTCGCCAGCACGGTCGGGCTCACTTCCTTCACGCCCTGGTAGACGTTGAAGAACACGATGAAGAACACCAGCGTGAACCCGAGCGCGACCTTCGAGGCGATGCCGAGCCCGAACCAGAGCGCGAAGATCGGCGCCAGCACGACGCGCGGCAGCGCGTTGAGCATCTTCACGTAAGGATCGAACACCGCGTTGATCGTCGGCTTGCGGGCGAACCAGAAGCCGATCAGCACGCCGCCGAGCGAGCCGATCACGAAGGCGAGCATTGCCTCGATCAGCGTGATCCACAGGTGCCTCCAGATCGTCCCCTCGACGAACCAGCGCACGATGCGCGAGGCGACATCGAGCGGCGTGGAGAAGAAGAACGGCGGCAGCAGGGTGACGCAATCTTTCTCGGCGCCGAAATACGACAGGCCGCACACCGGGTATCTGGTGAGCACGTGCCATAGCGCTATCGACACGACCGCGACGAGGATTTGGAGCGTCAGGAGTGTGGCGCGGTTCATGGCTCACCCTCCCCCCGTCTGCGCGTAACCCTTCATCACCTCATCCTTCAGCGCTTCCCAGATTTCGCGATGCAAGTGGTGGAATGCCGGATCGAGCTTCACCTCGCTGATGTCGCGCGGGCGCGAGAGCGGCACCGTCCAGTTGCCGATGATGCGCGCCGCCGGCCCCGCCGACATGATCACCACGCGGTCGGAGAGCGCGATCGCCTCTTCGAGATCGTGCGTCACGAACAGCACCGCCTTGCGGTCCGCGCTCCACAGATCGAGCAGCAGATTGCCCATGATCTGGCGCGTCTGCGCGTCGAGCGGGCCGAACGGCTCGTCCATCAGCAAGATCTTCGGGTCGCGGATCAGCACCTGCACGAGGCCGACGCGCTTGCGCTGGCCGCCCGAAAGCATGTGCGGATAGCGGTCGCCGAAGCCGCCGATGCCGACGCGGGTGAGCCAGCTTTGCGCGCGCTCGCGCGCCTCGGTCTTGGCCGTGCCGGCAATCTCCAGCCCGATCGCGACATTCTCCGCCGCGGTCTTCCAGGGAAACAGCGCCTCCGCCTGAAACAGGTAACCGGCCTGCCGGTTGAGGCCGGGCAGCGGACTGCCGAAGATCGTGGCGGTGCCGTTCGAGGGCGCGATCAGCCCGGCCGCCACATTGAGCAGCGTCGACTTGCCGCAACCGGTCGGCCCGACGATCGCGACGAACTCGCCATCCGCGACGTCAAGCGTCGCGCGCTGCACGGCCGTGTAGGTCGTGTCGTCGGCAAGCCGGAACGACACCTGCACGTCGTTGAGCAAAACAGCCGGCGTTGAGCCGCTGGCCGCGGGCGCGGCGCTCGAACCTGCGGCCATGCGTTCCCTCTGTTTGGATGGCGCTTCTGGCCGCAAGCTAGCGGGATGCAGGCAGGATGCAAGCCGTCGCTCGTCATCCCGGGGCCGAGCAACGCGAGGAGCCCGGGATCCATAACCGCAGCATGGGCCGTATCGCGTCGGCAGTGCGGTATCGCTTGCCTCGGGGTTATGGATTCCGGGCCCGCCGCTGCGCGGCGTCCCGGAATGACGGAGAGTTCTACAATCCCTTGATCAGACCTGCGTCGATCAACAGGCGGTTGAAGCGGCGCGCCTCGGCGCCGCCGTTGCAGCGGTAGAACAGGCCGTTACAGCGCTGCAGGATCTTCTTCTGCTCGGCGAACGACGGATCGAGCGGCACGCCGGCCGCTTCAAGCACGACCAGCGGCAGGTAAGGCGCGTCGAGCGCGTTCGTCGCGGAGGACAAATCGCGCGGCGTGAAGTTCAGTGTGTTGATCGCGTAGTAGGTGGTGAGAAACCGTGGGTCGCCCGCCGCCACCCGGCGCGCCGTCATGGAATCGTCCTGCACCGGATCGATCATGCTGCGCGCGAAGTAGGGCTGGTGATCGCCGAACCGCACGATCAGGAACGGCTCGCCGGGAAAGTCGCGCGCGAGCCGCGCGACGAACGCCTGATAGTCGGTCGCGCTCAGATGCTGGCGCCGCAGGTATTCGTCGACATCTGCCCGGTTGCCGAGATCGCGCCATTCGGGCGCGAGGTCCGGCCGGAAACGGAAGTCCCAGGGAAAATGGTTCTGCGCCGTGTACACCAGCAGGAACAGCGGCTGGTTCTTGCGCTGCTGCTCGATGATCTCCGCGGCCTTGTCGAAATAGAATGAATCGGGATCGAGGAATTTTGCACCGAGCGTCTCGGAATCGTGGAAATTCTGGATTCCGGCGCTGGTCTGGAAATGCCGCGCGCTCAAGAACGCGCCGTACATCGGATAGAGCGTGAATGTCTTGTAGCCGCATTTGCGCAACGTATGCGGCAGGCCGCGCTCGACCCGGCCAGCCGCGATGCGAGTGACGAAATCGGCAAAGCGCCCGTATGAGCGCGCCGACAGGCCGGTGAGCACGTTGTACTCCGTGTACCAGCTTGGGCCCCCGGCGCCCTCCACGATCAGTGAGCGCTGCTTGCCGTCGTCCGATTTGAAGTGGGGGCCATAGTTAGCCGGGGTCTTTACGTCCGGGATCGCCCGGATGTCGAAGCTCGACTCGTCAAACACCATCACGATGTGCGGCGGCTTGCTGACCGTGCACTGTGTGTCCGCCGCTGCGGCGAGATGACTTGAGACAGCCGCATCGGACTCCAGCACGCCGCGCGTGACGAGATCGCCGACAGCCGTGACACCGGAGCGCGTGAACTTGGAGAAGTAATTCTCCGCGTAGAACTCCTCCCACGGGTCGCTCGGGAACGCGACGGCCAATCCGACGAGGCCGGCAAAGCACGCAGCGGCGCCAAGCAAGGCGACGCCGCGGCGCATCCGCAACGGATCGAAATACCAGGTCAGGACAAGCGCAACGACCAGCAACGCGACCGCGATCACGGTCTTGGTGTCGAGGTGCAGAACCTTGAGCAGAAACGAGAGCGTATCCGCGTCAATGATCATCAGGTCGACGAAGTTGACCGTCATCAGCAGCACGTCGTGCTTGAATTGCGACAGCAGGATCAACAGAACCAGCCAGGCGAGCGACATCGCGGCGGCGACGGCCGGACGGGCCAGCAGCACGATCCAGCAGAAATTGAAAAAGCCCCAGGAGAGGATGAACGCCAGCTGCGGCACGGGCCGCGACTCCGTGCCGATCAGGATCGCGATCGCCGCCAGATGCGGCGCGACCAGCAGCGCCACGCGTGACGCGTAACCGCGACTTGTGGCCGAAGCGTCGAACAGACGGGTCGTCAGGGAAGCAATAGCGGGCGGCATGGAAACTGTTACACACGCCCGGGCTCGCGCGTGCGGCCGGGCAACCTTCGCCGTCATAAAACTGCAATCAAACCGTCAAAGCAAGAGCCAGGCTGATTCCGCCCCGGCGGTCGGCCGTTTCCGGTTAACGCCGGTCAGGCCGGCGCGCTCAAGGCGGCCGCGTAGGCGGTATCGAAAAACGAGGTCAGGGAGGCGATGCGGCCATCCCGGACCTCGATCAGGTCGAGAATGTCGGTCTCGCCGACCTGGCCGTTCTGGGCGCGGAATTTCCCGCGCCAATGCACCACGGCCCGGGGTGGATCGATGATCCGGCAATGCTGCTCGAAGGCGATGACCTCGAAGGCGGCGAACATGCCCTCCAGGCGCCAAGCCGCTCGGCATGCTTTTCGGGGCGCGGCGCACCATTTGCCGCGAACGCGCCGTCATCGGTGAACAAGGCCGCGGCCGCCCTGGCGTCGTGGCTTCGCGGCGCCGCATAGGCTTTGTCGAGGATGCTTTCGATTGTGGCGCGCGTGTCCAATCCGTCTCCTGTCATCCATTCAGAGGTTTCCAAAGGGCAATCACACCGTGTAGGATGTCGACAGTTGTATAGCATTTGGGAGGCAACCATGGCAAAGAAAGCGAAGAAGGCCAAGGCGGCGAAGAAGACCGCCCGTTCGACGGCGAAGTCAGGCGCTTTCAAAAGCCTGGCCATGCACGTGACGGAATCCAAGGGCCGCAGCACGTTCGAAGCGCTGCGGGCGGAGCGCCCGACTTCGGCGGCGTTCGGCTTTGCCGCCAGCCAGCCTGCCGACCTCGATCCGGAAAGCGCTGCGAAGCGCATCCTCGAACATGCCTTGGAGAGCAAGGCCGCGCCCACCTTCACCGCGCCCACGGTCAGCGGCACCGAGAGTGACTTCAAGAGCCTCGGCGTCGAGACCGTGCCGCTCACCGGCACCAACGTGGTCAAATTCCGGCAGACGCTGCGCGGCATCCCGGTCTACGGCTCGCTGGTCAGCGTCGAACTCGACGACGCCAACGAGATGGTGTCGCTCAATTCGAACATCGCAACGCCGGACGTCGCCTCCTACGTGGCCAAAATCTCGCCGCAGGACGCCCTGAAACGGGTCGCGTCGGAGGCAGGCTATGGGCGCGAGCTTCCGCAGGTTACGCCGGTTCTCAATCTCTATCTCGACGCCAAGAACAAGTGGCATCTCGCCTACATCGCCGAAAACGTCCGGAGCCGGAAGAAGGAGAAGGCGCCGTCGCATGGGCACGGGCACGGCGTGCCGATCATGTACGATTATGTCGTAGACGCACTCACCGGAGGCCTCGTCGCCGAACTGCCGAGAACGCCATCAATGGCGGATGGGACCGACACCGCGATCGACGAACTGGGGAAATCCCAAACCTTTGCAATCGACGTCGCCGGCACCAAGAAGACGATGCGCAACGCGCAGCTCAACATCGAGACCTTCGACTTTCGCTTCCGCGACCCGGAAGTGCTCGCAGCGAGCCTCCCCGGCACGCTGAATACCACGCCGTGGACGAAGGCTGCGGTAAGCGCGCACGTCAACGCCGCAACCGTGGCGACATTTCTGCGCGATGTGCTCAAGCGCAACAACATCGACAACATGGGCGGCAAGCTGATCTCGACCGTCAATTGCGTCCTCAAGCGTGACGAGAGGCCGGTGGGTAGCAAGAATTGGCTGAATGCGTTCTGGGACGGAACGCAGATGGTTTACGGCCAGGTGACGTTCAATGGCGTGCTGCGGTCGCTTGCCTCCTCGCTCGATGTCGTGGCGCATGAGCTGTTTCACGGCGTCACGGAAAGGACCGCGCGGCTTGTCTATCAGGCCGAGTCCGGCGCGCTGAACGAGTCCTATTCGGACATCTTCGGCGTCATCGTTTCCAATCTGTCCGAGCCTGATATCGCGAAGTGGAACTGGCTGATCGGCGATGCCATTTCGAGCAGCCTCGCGGCGCTGCGCGACATGGAGGACCCGACGCGGTTCAATCAGCCCAAGCTGATGAAAAACTTCCGAGTTCTGCCCAACACGCCCGCCGGCGATAACGGCGGCGTGCACATCAATAGCGGCATCCACAATTTCGCGGCGTTCAAGGTGATGACCGCCAAGAGCGGCGCGAACTTCCTTTTCAAACCCGCCGAGCTCGCCGCGATGTTCTACGTCGCTCTCACACAGCAGCTTTCTCGGCAATCGGGATTTGCCGACAGCCGGCGCGGTGTCGTGCTGGCGACACGCTCGCTGTTCCGCACCCTGCCGCAGGCGCAGATCGATGCGCGCGTGCGCGCCGTCGAAGCCGGTTTCACCGCGGCCGGCATCACCTGAGGCGCGAAACGAAACGGGCTCGCACATGCGAGCCCGTGATGCGTCCGGAAGCAGACGGATCAGTTCCTTGCCTTGTCGACCAGCGCCTTGGCCTTGATCCACGGCATCATGGCGCGCAGCTTCTCGCCGACCTGCTCGATCGGGTGCTCGGCGAGCTTGGCGCGCGTCGCCTTGAACGAGGTCTGGTTGACCTTGTTCTCCAGCATCCAGTCGCGCGTGAACTTGCCCGACTGGATGTCGGCAAGCACGCGCTTCATCTCCGCCCGCGTGTCGGCATTGATGATGCGCGGGCCGGAAACGTACTCGCCATATTCGGCGGTGTTGGAGATCGAGTAGTTCATCGTCGCGATGCCGCCCTCGAAGATCAGGTCGACGATCAGCTTCACCTCGTGCAGGCACTCGAAATACGCCATCTCGGGCGAATAGCCCGCCTCGACCAGCGTCTCGTAGCCGGCCTTTATCAGTTCCACGAGGCCGCCGCACAGCACCACCTGCTCGCCGAACAGGTCGGTCTCGCACTCCTCCTTGAAGCTCGTCTCGATGATGCCGGCGCGACCGCCGCCGATCGCCGAGCCGTACGAGAGACCGAGATCATGCGCATTGCCCGACGCATCCTTGTGGATCGCGAGCAGGCACGGCACCCCGCCGCCGCGCTGGTACTCCGAGCGCACCGTGTGGCCAGGACCCTTCGGCGCGATCATCAGCACGTCGATGTCGGGGCGCGGCTCGATCAGGTTGAAGTGCACATTGAGGCCGTGCGCGAACATCAGCGCCGAACCCTCTTTCATGTTGGCCGCGAGATGATCTCGGTAGATATCGCCCTGCAATTCGTCGGGCGTGAGCATCATCATCACGTCGGCCCATTTCGCCGCCTCGGCGACTTCCATCACCTTCAGCTTCTCGGCTTCGGCTTTCTTCACGCCCTGTGAAGTCTTGCGCAGCGCGACCGCGACGTCCTTGACGCCCGAGTCGCGCAGGTTGAGCGCGTGCGCATGGCCCTGGCTGCCATAGCCGATGATGGCGACCTTCTTGCCCTTGATCAGGTTCAGGTCGGCGTCGCGGTCGTAGTAAACGCGCATGGTTCTTCTCTCCGTTAGGTGCGGTGCGTGTAGCGTGGAATTCCTCAGTTGGAAACCCGGATTCCGAACATGGCGGCGAACATGCCGTTCACCTGATCGAGGGTTTCACGACTCACACGCTCCGCGAAGCGCGCGAAACGGGCCTGGCGATCGATGGACCTTACCTGATCCACGAGCACAGCTCCCCGAATTTGAGTCCTATCCTTGATTTCGACTTTGAACGCCCATGAAGTGACATTGCGTGTAATCGGGCAAATGAGAATTAGAGACGACCGGTCGTTATAGCTGCGCGGAGATACGACAAGTGCGGGACGGCGGCCAGCCTGCTCATGTCCCGTGGGCGGTCCGAAGTCCACCCAAAGAATATCTCCGGCATTAGGCGCGTCGGCGAGGCGGTATGGCACTCTTCACCTCTACCTCTTTCTTCCAACGCTCCCATTCAGCATCGCTCGGCGCGATGTCGCTCCAGTCTTCCTGCGGCCACTCGGAGGGCAGTATTCCCCAATCCTCGAATGCAGGAGCGTCGCCGGGTTTGATCTGAGCAAGTAGGTCTTCGAGACGATAGACCGGCACCTTGCGGCGCGTCAGATCGGTCTCGACCTCCAAGGCCGTGCCTTTCTTTTCAAGATCGACGATTTTTCCCGGGACAAGACCAAGATCTTCCGCCAAGCCCTTAGGCACCCGGAGTGCAACGCTGTTGCCCCATTTGGATATCTTCGCTTTCATCTAAGCTGCTCCTTCGGATATACAATGTATATCCGGACCATGCGCCTGTCTACGTCCCCTCCGGCCCGGTCCGCTTCTGGCCCGAGCCCAATCTCTCACTCCTCATTTCGCCACCGCCGCGAGTGGCGGCGCCATCGATGGCGCGTGTGAAAACTCCGGCATGATCTCGCGCGCGAAACGCCGCAGTTGCTCCCGCGAGCCACCGGACACGCTCAACAGCACATACTCCGCGCCGGCCCGGTTCAGGGCAGCGAGCTTGTCGCAGATTTCGTCCGCCGTTCCGTAAAGCGCATTCTCTTCCGTTCCGCCGGCCTTGTCGGCGTAGGCAAGGACGTGCGAACCCGCCTTGCCGTCCGGAGGGCGCGACACCGCGACCGTGCGCCGTGTGTATTTCGCAAGCCGCTCCAATGCGGCTTCCCTGTCGGCCTTGTTTTTCGCGATGTAAACCTGACGGCCCACGGCCACCTGCATCGGATCGAATGCCTGTCCGCTCGCCTCGCGCTCAGCGCGATAGAGCGCGATGCGCCCGCCGATGGCGTCGGGCGCCGCATACTGATCGAGAATGAGATTGAAGGAGCGCGCAGCGGCGCGGCGGATCGAGGGCGCGCTTGCGGCCGCGACCCAGATCGGCGGATGCGGGCGCTGCGCGGTCGGCGGCTCGACCACGATATCCTCGAAATTCCAGAAGCGGCCATGATGGGAAAAGCGCTCGCGTGTCGTCCAGGCGCGGCGGATGACTTCGAGCGCCTCCTCGAAACGCGCCTCGGCCTCATCCTGCGGGATGGCGAAGCCCTTGAACTCGCTGTGCCGGTAACCCTTGCCGATACCGAAATCGAGCCGGCCGCCGGAGATCAGATCGAGCGTCGCCGCCTGCTCGGCCAGCAGAACCGGATGATGCCATGGCAACACGGTCACCGCGGTGCCGAGCCGCAATGTGGTCGTTCGCATGGCGAGAGCCGTGAGCAGCGTGAGCGTGGCCGAAACCTGGTTCCAGCCGGTGAAATGGTGCTCGACCGAGAAACTCGAATGATAGCCGAGCGCCTCGCCCTCGACGTTGAAATCGAGGTAATCGCGAAAACCCTGTCCGGTTTCCGGACCGAGTTCGTTGTTGCCGGCTTGTGCCGAGCAGAGCAGACCGAAACGCATCGTCGGCTTTCTCGAATGAGCACGATTTCCGAATAACGCCTGGGGCGCGGCCCGCCGCCTACATCCCCTCCGGCCCGCGGGAAATCGCCACCACGCCGGTGCGCGAAACCTCGACCAGCCCCAAAGGCAGCATCAGGTTGATGAAGCTCTCGATCTTCTCGCTCGCGCCGGTGATCTCGAAGATGAAGCTCTCGGTGCCGGCATCGATCACGCGTGCGCGGAAAGCGTCTGCCAGACGCAGCGCCTCGACGCGGTTTTCGCCCTTGCCGCGCACCTTGACCATCGCGAGCTCGCGCTCGATCGACTGCCCGGACTCGGTCATGTCCACCACGCGGCGGATCTGCACCAGCCGCTCGAGCTGATGGCGGATCTGCTCGATCACCATCGGCGTGCCGGTGGTGACGATGGTGATGCGCGAAAGATGCTTCTCGTGCTCGGTCTCCGAGACAGTCAGCGAGTCGATATTGTAGCCGCGCCCGGAGAACAGCCCAATGACGCGCGCCAGCACGCCCGGCTCGTTGTCGACCAGCACCGAGAGCGCGTGGCGCTCGCTGCGTTCCTTGACGGGCGCTGCCGGATAATGGCTCGCGCTAGCGGGCGTTTCGTTGCTCATCACACCAGCACCTTACCGCGCTCGTCGATCGCCTTGGCGATGTCGCCTGCCACGTCGCCGAGCAGCATTTCGTTGTGCGCCTTGCCGGAGGGGATCATCGGGAAGCAGTTCTCCGCCGGATCGACCATGCAGTCGAACAGCACCGGCTTGTCGACATTGATCATTTCCTTGATCGCGTGATCGAGGTCGCCGGGCTTCTCGCAGCGGATGCCGACGCCGCGATAGGCCTCGGCGAGCTTGACGAAGTCCGGCAGCGCCTCCGAGTAACTCTCCGAATAGCGCCCGCCGTGCAGCAGCTCCTGCCACTGCCGCACCATCCCCATGTATTGATTGTTGAGGATGAAGATCTTGATCGGCAGGCGGTACTGCGCTGCGGTCGACATTTCCTGCATGGTCATCAGCACCGAGGCTTCGCCCGCGATGTCGATGACAAGCGATTTCGGATGCGCGAGCTGCACGCCGATCGACGCCGGCAGGCCGTAGCCCATGGTGCCGAGCCCGCCCGATGTCATCCAGCGGTTCGGTTCCTCGAACTTGAAGAACTGCGCCGCCCACATCTGGTGCTGGCCGACCTCCGTGGTGATGTAGACGTCGCGATCCTTGGTGAGCTCATAGAGCCGCTGGATCGCGTATTGCGGCTTGATCGTCTCGTTCGACTGCCGATAGGCAAGCGAATTGCGCGAGCGCCACTTGTCGATCTGCTTCCACCAGGTCGCGAGCGCCGCCTTGTTCGGCTGCTTTGCGTCCGCTTTCCAGATACGGATCATGTCTTCCAGCACGTGCGCGCAGTCGCCGACGATCGGAATGTCGACCTTGACGTTCTTGTTGATCGACGAGGCATCGATATCGACATGGATCTTGCGCGAGTGCGGCGCGAACGCGTCGATGCGGCCGGTGATGCGGTCGTCGAAGCGCGCGCCGATGCACAGCATCACGTCGCAGTCGTGCATCGTCCAGTTGGCCTCGTAGGTGCCGTGCATGCCGAGCATGCCGAGCCATTGCGGATCGGCAGCGGGATAGGCGCCGAGCCCCATCAGCGTCGAGGTGACCGGGAAGCCGGTCATCCGCGCGAACTCGCGCAAGAGATGGCTCGCTTCCTTGCCGGAGTTGATGATGCCGCCGCCCGAATAGATGATCGGGCGCTTAGCGTTCGCCAGCATGTCGACCGCGGCCTTGATCTTGTCGAGATCGCCCTTGACCTTCGGCTTGTAGCTTTTCGTCACCACCGCCTTGGGCCCGAGATACGGTCCCGTGGCGAACTGGATGTCCTTCGGGATATCGATCACCACGGGGCCCGGCCGGCCGTTCGCCGCGATGTGGAACGCCTCATGCAGCACGCGCGCAAGGTCGTTGATGTTCTTCACGAGGTAATTGTGCTTGGTGCAGGGGCGCGTGATGCCGACCGTGTCGCATTCCTGGAACGCGTCGTTGCCGATCAGATGTGTCGGCACCTGGCCGGTGATGCAGACCAGCGGGATCGAGTCCATCAGCGCGTCGGTCAATCCCGTCACCGCATTGGTGGCGCCGGGTCCCGACGTCACCAGCACGCAGCCGACCTTGCCGGTGGTGCGCGCATAACCTTCGGCCGCGTGCACGGCGCCCTGCTCGTGGCGCACCAGAATGTGCTTGAGCTTGTCCTGCTGGAACATCGCGTCGTAGATCGGCAGGACGGCCCCGCCCGGATAGCCGAAGATGTACTCGACGCCCTGGTCGAGCATCGCCTGGATCACCATTTCGGCGCCGGTCATTTCCTTCGTCATCGGTCTGCTCCACTGGGTCTCGGTCGTTCGCAGGCAACAAAAAAGGGCCTCTGGGGCCCTGGCACGCACCGCTCCGGTCGCAGGTGGCTGTCAGCCACCCCCGGCGGTGCGCGCGGTACCTACGATAAGAATGTTGCGCAGCATGGTCCTAGCTCGTTATTTCCTTGCGCGGGCTTATATGCGCTCCGCGCGGCGTACGTCAAGCAGGATTTCCGCTGCCCCGCAAGGGGCGGGAGGCCATGAAGACAGGCATCTCGCCGAAACGTGACTTGGTCGGGGCGAATACCTGATAGACTAGTCGTCGACTAGTCGGATCCTTTTGGCCATGCTCGACCGCAAACCCAGTCCTTCCGGCCCGACCACTGTCGGCGCCTACGAGGCCAAGACCAAGTTTTCCGAACTGATCGCCCGCGCCGAAAAGGGCGAGAGCTTCGTCGTGACCAAGAACGGGCGCCCGGTCGCCGAGATCAAGCCCCCCAAGGCGTTCGATCGCGAGAGGGCGCGCCAAGCCGGCGAGAGAATTCTCGCTCGGCTTGACGCGGCACCCAAGGTCTCTGAGGCTGAGGCACAGCGAAACTGGGAAGAAACCAAGCGGATGATCGAGGAGGATCGCGAGCAAGAGATCGATAGATGGCTCAAGTCCTAGATGCCTCGGTGGCGATCGCGTGGTGCGCGACGAGTCAATCTACGCCGGTGACGAAAGCGGCGCTGCAAGCCGTTATAGCTGAGGGTGCGCTGGTGCCTGCTCCATTTTGGTTCGAGGTAATTCATGTTCTGACCGGCCTTGCACGGCGTCAAATCATTCAGCGGGGAGACATCGAAACGTTCTTCGATGATGTTGAAAGGCTCGACATATCGGTCGAGCCGGGCGGCGACATTCATGAGATGTTGCGCATCCATCGCTTGGGGGCACAGCATGCCCTCAGCATCTTTGACGCATCCTATGTCGATCTCGCGCTGCGCCGCGACGTTCCACTTTCTACGCGTGATGAACCTCTTGCTTCGGCAGCATTGCGAGCCGGAGCACGATTGTTCGAGCTGGGTCGCTCTTAATCCCCCTACCTTAACGCCATCAACAGACCCGTCATCAGCTTTGCGCGCGTGGCCAGACTCTCGACCCGGATGTGCTCCTGCAGGGTATGCGCCCCAGCCCCGCACACGCCGAGCCCGTCGAGCGAGGCGATATCGAGATTGCCGGTGAAATTTGCGTCCGAGCCGCCACCGGAGCTTTCATGCGGCAGATCGACCCCAAGCTGGCGCGCGAGCCGCTTCGCCACCTCGTACAGCGCCATGGTCTTGGCGTTCGGCTCCCACACCGGCCGTGTCACGCCGCGCGTCACGATGAAGCGACCGGACGCATCGTCCCCCTTGGTCAGCGCCAGCATGCGCGCGACTCCGTTGTCGAGGTCGGCCTGTCGCTTGGCCATGCTGAGCGCCTCGCCTTCGCACGCACTCGACACACAGTTCACCCATTGCCCGCCATGCACCACGCCAACGCTGAACGTGCAGGCATCCGTGGTCATGCCTTCGATCTGCGGTATCATGTCGGCCATGATGCGGATCGCCGAGCGCCCATCCTTCAGCCGCGCCCCGGCGTGGCTCGGCCGGCCGACGGCCTTGAGATTGAAGCGCGCGATCGCGTAGCGGCCGGTGACCACCCCGCCGTCGGCGCGGCCCGGCTCCGGCACCAGCACGTACTTGTGCCGGGCCGCCTCGGCCTCGATCAAATCGCGCGTGCTCGGTGAGCCGACTTCCTCATCGCTGGTGAACAGGAACGTCACCGGCAGCGCCGGCGATAGTCCCAGACGCTGCAGCATCCGCAGAGCTTCGATCGCGATGACATTGCCGCCCTTCATGTCGAAGATGCCGGGACCGTAGCAGCGATTCTCCTCGCGCCGCCACGGCAGGACGCTGAGCGTCCCGACGGGATGCACAGTATCGAGATGACCCATGATGAGGATGCCGGGCTTCTCCGCGTGGCCGAACGAAAACGTCGCACGCACGCAATCGCCGAAGCCCATGCGCCCCGCGATCCGTTCGACCGCCGCGCCCGAGGTCGCGCACTCGCGCGAGACCAGATCCATCATCGCGTTGACGCGCGCCGCATCGAAGGTCGGGCTTTCGCATTCGACCCAGGGCTTGAGGCCCGCAAGCATGGTGTCGGCGTCGAACGGCAGTATCGTGATGTCCATGAGGTACTCGCTGGCGGGCTGGAAGACAGCAGCTATGATAAGGGAAGGCAGCGCCGAAAAACCATCAGGAAACGCCCATGCTCGACCCCGCTTCCGTCAAAGCCCTTGTCTTCGATGTATTCGGCACCGTGGTGGACTGGCGCACGTCGGTGGCACGCGAGAGCGAGGCGGTCCTCAAGCCCAAGGGTTACACACTCGACTGGCTCGCCTTCGCGGATGCCTGGCGCGACGAATACCAGCCCGCGATGGAGGAAGTGCGCAGCGGCGTCATCCCGTTCTCCAAGCTCGACGTGCTGCACCGGCGCAACCTCGAGCGCATCCTGCCGCGCTTCAAGGTATCGCCGCTGGACGAGGCCACGATTCAACACCTCAACAAGGCCTGGCATCGCCTCGACGGCTGGCCTGACGCGACCGAGGGCCTCACCCGGCTGCACAAGAAATTCCTCATCGCGCCGTGCTCGAACGGAAACATCTCGCTGATGTGCGGTATCGCACGGCGCAACAACTTCCCGTGGGATGCGATCCTCGGCTCCGAGATCGCCGGCGACTACAAGCCCAAGCCTGTCGTCTACCTGAAGTCCGCCCAGGCCTTCGACTGCGCGCCGCATGAATGCGTCATGGTGGCAGCCCATTCGAACGATCTCGCCTCGGCCGCGGCGACCGGGCTCAAAACGGCGCATGTGGCACGCCCGAACGAGAAAGGCCCCGGCAAGGGCGAGGCCGCCCCGTCGGTCCCAGTCGATATCGCGGTGTCGAGCTTCACCGAGCTTGCCAACAAGCTCGGCGCGTGACGTCTGATGCCGTTCCTGCGCGAAAAATCCGGCCGCTGGTCTGCGGAAAAGATCATCGCGTTCCTGGGCGCCTGCGTCCCGGCGCTCTGGCTCGCCTGGCGCGCCTGGAGCGGCGACCTGAGCGCAGCACGGCCGGTCAATGACGCGATCCATTCAACCGGCAATTACGCCGTATGGCTTGTCATCCTCTCGCTCTCGATCACGCCTGCGCGACGGCTGTTCAATGCCTCGAAGCTGATCAACATGCGCCGCACGCTCGGGGTCGCGGCGTTCTGCTATGCGGTGCTGCACCTCACGCTCTACGTCGCGCAGGAGAAATTCGATCTCGCAAAGATCGCGAGCGAAATCGTGCAGCGCATCTATCTGACCATCGGCTTCGTCGCGCTGATCGGCCTGATCGCGCTGGCCGCGACCTCGACCGACGGCATGATCAAGCGGCTGGGCGGCGCGCGCTGGAACCGGCTGCACAAAATCGCCTACGCGATCGCCATTCTCGGCGTCATTCATTTCCTGATGCAGACCAAGCTCGACATCACCGAGTCGGTGATGGCCGCGGGCTTCCTGCTTTGGCTGCTCGGCTACCGGCTGATGCACCGTTACATCGGCGCGGTGACGTATATCTGGCAGATCGCGCTCGCGTTCATCGCCACGTCGCTCACCGCTATCGTCGAAACCGGCTGGTACGCCGCGACGACCGGCGTGATGTGGTGGCGCGTGTTCTCGGCCAATTTCGACTGGGACATGGCGTTCCGCCCGGCGCATTGGGTGCTGATCGCCGGCCTCGGCATCACGCTTACGTCGTTCGTATGGTCGTTTCGGTCTCAGCGCCCGAAGGCGCGCAAAGTCGCGTCGAGGGCGCCCTCCGGCGCAATCCAGGTCCAGTCCGGCAGTTGATGACGCACCCAGGTGAACTGGCGCTTGGTATAGCGGCGCGTGTCGTTCTTGGCGCCTTCTGCCGCTTCGATCAGTGTGATCTCGCCGGCAAGATGCCGGATCAGCCAAGGCACGCCATGCGCCTTCATGGCCGGCAGCAGCGGATCGAGCTTGCGGCGGCTAAGCGCGCGGACTTCCTCAAGCGCGCCCGCCTCCATCATCGCCTCGAACCGGGCATCGATACGGCGGCGCAGTTCGGGCCGTTCGGGCGCGAGAAACACCTTCACGGCGCTGGAGGCGTCGAGAAGCGGCGGCAGGCCTTCGGCATGCCATTGGCTGAGCGGACGCCCTGTCGCCTCCAGTACTTCCAGCGCGCGCGCGATGCGCGTGCGGTCGCCGGGCTTGAGCTGCGTTGAGGGATCGCGCCGCAAAAGCTCGGCATGCAACGCCGGCGGACCTTCCGCCTCCATCCGCGCGCGCACGTCCGTCCGAATGTCCTCCGGGACCGGCGGCACGGCGGACAAGCCCTGCGTCAGCGCCTTGAAATAGAGCCCGGTCCCCCCGGCCAGAACCGGCACGCGCCTCGCGCCGCGCACCTCATCCAGCACAGGGCGCACGTCAGAAAGCCACCGCCCGACCGAATAGTTCTCCGCCGCGTCCACATGGCCGTAGAGCCGGTGCGGCGCCCGCGCCTCTTCCTCCGCCGTCGGCCGCGCCGTGATCAGACGCAGATCGCGGTAGACCTGCATCGAGTCGGCATTGATGATCGTGCCGCCAATCTCGCCGGCCAGCCCGAGCGCCAGCGCAGACTTGCCGCTTGCGGTCGGCCCTGCGATAAGCACCGCCTTTTCAGGTCCACGATGACTCACGTAGTCACTCTCATTTCCAATCCGGCAGCGCCCGCGCTCAACGACGCGGCGATCGCGCTCAGCGTTGGCGTGCTCGCGACGACCCAGGATGTCCGCGTCCTCGACCCCGGCATTGCCGCCGACATTCTTTTTACGCCCGGCGGCGCGGACGACAAGGGCGTGACCGAACGGTTGCGATCCGCCTTGCGCGATTTGCCGGTCGACATCGTAGTGCAGGCCGTAGCCGCACGCCGCAAGCGGCTGTTCGTTGCCGACATGGATTCCACCATGATCGGCCAGGAATGCATCGACGAGCTCGCGGATTACGTCGGCCTGAAAGCGCATGTCGCGGCGATCACCGAGCGTGCGATGCGCGGCGAGATCGAATTCGAGCCGGCGCTGCGCCAGCGTGTCGCTCTGCTCAAGGGCCTGCCGCTTGCGGTGGTCGACGAGGTGATCGCAAAACGGATCACGCCCACGCCCGGCGGCCGCACGCTGGTCGCCACCATGCGGGCGAACGGTGCGTATACCTGTCTCGTGTCCGGCGGCTTCACACTGTTTACCGGCCGCGTCGCCGCGATGGTCGGCTTCGACGAACACCGCGGCAACACGCTGATCGTCGAAGACGGCAAGCTCGCAGGCCGCGTCGCCGAGCCGATACTCGGGCGCGAAGCCAAGCGCGCGACCCTGATCGAGTTGCGCGAACGCCTTGGCCTTTCCGCGCAGGACACGCTCGCGGCGGGCGACGGCGCGAACGATCTCGCGATGCTCGAAGCGGCCGGGCTCGGCGTCGCGTATCACGCCAAGCCGAAGGTCGCCGAAGCCGCGCACGCACGCATCGACCACGGCGACCTCACCGCGCTGCTTTATCTTCAGGGATACGCGCGCAAGGATTTCGTGGAGCCGTAGCGCCCGATCAGCAGCGCGCTGATCGCGAGCAGATAGAGCAGCGCGGCACCGGCAAAGACATAGCTGCCCCCCGACAATTCCCGGATCAGGCCGAACGCCGCCGGCGCGAACGAATAACTCGCCTGCCCGATTGCGACGACGAGCGCGACCACGCGCGGCACGTCGTCCTTGACGAACTCGACCTGCGCGATCAGCGGCGGCATCGACGTGACGTTGCCGATGCCGACGCCGAACAGCAGCACGCCAATGAGCAGCAGCGGAATGGTCGTGCCGGCGGCAGCGATCAGCGTGAGCGTCCCGGCGATCTGCACCGCGTAACTCAGACAGGCGACAAGCCGCCGGTCCGCGCCTGCCGGCATCGCCCAGCCGACCATCATGCGGCCGCCCATTCCGGCACCAGTGCCGATGCCCATGACGAGCCCGGCCCACTCCTTGCCGAGCGCCGGCACCAGCAGCGAATAGAGATGCGTGATCAGGCCGATCTGGGCGAACAGCGAGAGCGCCGCGCCGGTCGCCAACGTGATGAAACCGAGGTCGCGCCAGAGCAGCGATCCCGGAAGCGGTTTCGCGCGCGGCGAGGTCACCGAGGTGGCCGGCGCGCCGGCCGCGTCGCCGTCGGGCGAAAGCCCCATTTGCTGCGGCGTCCGCGTGAAACATCTCCCGGCCAGCAGCCCGACGGTCACGATGGTGGCAACGCCGATCGCGGCTGCCGCCGCGGGAAATCCGACGAGCGCGATTGCGAACACCCACAGCGGCGAAAAGATCAGCCCCGCGAAACTTGCGCCGTTATAGGCCGTGCCGAGTGCGGCCGGCCGCGTGCGCACGAACCACGGCGAGACGATCGCGTTCACCGCAACCCCGCCCATCGCGGCCCAGCCTGCTCCGCTGACCAGCGTGGCGACGAAGAGCTGCCACGGCTCGCGCGCAATCGCCCAGCCGCAAATTCCAGCCGCGAGCAAGATCGCCGCCGTGACGGTCACGGCGGGCAAACCGAATCGCCGGTACAACGCGGGAACATTGGCGACGACAATCGCGCCGGCGAGATAGTGAACCGTCACGGCGGTTGAGACGACGGCGAGCGAGAAACCGCGCGCCTCGCGCACCGCATGCAGATAGACCGGCGGGCCGTAGAAGCCGAGGCCCCAGCCGAAGAAGGCGAGCACGAACGCCG
The DNA here is from genome assembly GCA_034669145.1 of Hyphomicrobiales bacterium. Lineage (GTDB taxonomy): Bacteria > Pseudomonadota > Alphaproteobacteria > Rhizobiales > Xanthobacteraceae > PALSA-894. The sequence goes on along the minus strand of JAXDNY010000076.1, from coordinate 29,769 downwards.
CGCCAACCACCCGCCATCCATAGAATTTTGCCACCCGCCTCGCCTCCAATGCACAGTGTGTCCGGCACGCGCCGCGAAAGCTACGGCGCACGCCGAACCGTCATGTGCGATTAGGGATAGGGCCGACGCCCAAGCGGAACTTGGAGAAAATTGCGGCTCAGGCGACTTTCACGTCTTCCCAGAAGCCGACGCGATCCGTCACGGCACTCATCGCCGGCTGCGGCGTCTCGTAAATCCAGGCATTGCGCGGATGGCGCTCGCCGTTGATCACCACGTCATAGAACTGCACGCCGTGCGGACATTCGAGGTCCTTCGGCGTTCTGGGAGATTTCTCGAGCAGATCGAGGCGCGCGTTGGCGAGCGGAAAGTAGTCGTAGCCGCGCACCGAAACCGTGTCGTCGCTGTCGGCAACGACCGCGCCGTTCAGGGTCGCTTTCATGGTCGCCTCGTCGAAATTGTCCTGCGCCGACAGCTAGGCGCGGGACCGCGCACCCGCAACGCCGCTCACGAAAAAATCATCCACGCAATCCGCTGGTCGCGATGCCCTTCATGATGTGGCTGCGCAACAGCGCAAACACGATCAGCATCGGCAGGATGCTGATAACGGCGCCGGCCGAAATCGGCCCATACTCGATGAAGAACTGGCGTTGATAGGTCGCAAGGCCCAGTTCCGTCGTGTACATGTCCTTGGTGGTGACGACGACCAGCGGCCAGATGAAATTCGCCCAGGCTTCCGAGAACGCGAACACCCCGAGCGCCATCAGGCCGGATTTGCTCAGCGCAAGCACGACCCGCACGTAGATCCAGAACTCGTTCGCGCCGTCGATGCGCGCCGCTTCGAGCAACTCGTCCGGGATCGCCATGATCACCTGGCGCATGAAGAACACGCCGAACGTCATGATGACGAAGGGAAACACCAGCGCCAGATAGGTGTCCATCAGCCGCACGCCGAACACCATCAGGTAGAGCGGGATGATGTAGACCTCGAGCGGAATGATGGCGGTCGCCAAAATGACCGCGAACAGCACACCACGGCCCGGGAACTTGTACTTCGCGAAGATGAAACCCGCGAGCGAGGATGTGAGCAGGATCGCGGTCATCGAGCAGAGTGCGATGACCAGCGAGTTGAAGATGTAGCGCAGGAAATTTTCTTCACGCAGAATGCGGGTGAAATGTTCCAGCGTCGGCGCGCGCGGGAAAACGTGCGGCGGCCAGGCGTTGATTTCGGGGTTGGTCTTGAGCGCCGTCATCAGCACCCAGAAGAACGGCACCACGGCGATCAGCGCCATGATGGTGCACACCGCGTAAGCGACGATGACGATCCAGCGCTCCTTGAACATCAGAGCATGATCCCGAAAGTGGGTAACCGGTTTTCGGATAAGATCATGCTCATTTGTCTCCTGCCTTGTCGCGGAACAGCGTGAACTGGATGAACACCAGCGTCAGCACGAACATGAGCAGCACCACCGACTGCGCCCCCGCATAGCCCATGCGGTAGAACACGAAGGCGTTCTGGTAGATCTCGCCGATCACCACCTTGAAGTCGTAAGCGGGCGCGCCCTGCGCCGAGGCGGTGAGCACGTAGACCGGCGCGAACACGTTGAAGAAGATGATGGTGGCGATGATGACCGTAAACAGGATGATCGGCTTCATCAGCGGAATGACGACGTAGATCAGCCGCTGCCACGGCGTCGCGCCGTCGAGCTCGGCCGCTTCGAGCAGTTCATCGGGAATGTTGCGCAGGCCCACGCCATACACGACTACGAAATAGCCGAGCATCTTCCACACCGACACGAGCACGATCGCGTAAATGATGACGTGCTCGTCCTGCAGCCAGTTGAGCTTTGGGATGCCCACCGCCGTGAGCATGTAGTTGAGGATGCCGTGGATCGGATCGAAGATCCATTTCCAGATCACCGAGGCCGGCACCCACGGTGTCACCACCGGAATATAGAGCAGCAGTTCGTAGACCGGCGCGACCTTCTCGATCGAGCGCAGCAGCACCGCAATCGCGAATGCGAGCAGCAGCGTGATCACCACCGCCATCACGCAGAACTGCAGCGTGTTGATCAGCGCGGTGCGGAACGAGTCGTCTTCCAGCAGCCGCCAGTAGTTATCGAGGCCGACGAATGGGCGATTCCGCTGCGTCGGATGGTAGCGAAAGAACGAGAGCCGGATCGTCTCCAGGATCGGATAGACCCGGATGATGCAGAACAACGCGAACACCGGGCCGAGCGCGAGCACCACCCAGAGCAGATGATCGCGCTTGATCGAGTCGCGAAACTCCGCGAAACGCGCGGCGAAATTGCTGCGCGCCACCGTGTGGTCGGTCGCGCTCACGGGCAACTAGTCTGAAAAGTTGCCGTTGTCCTTGAGGATCTTCACCGCGGTGTCGTGCGCCCGCATCATCACCCTCTTGGCGCCGTCCATGTTGCCGGCAAGCGATGCATCGCGGAAGCCCGCCTGGATCACTTCGCCGACGCGCGTGGTCATCTCCTCATAGGCGGTGTTCGCGGCCTCGATGTAGAGCGTGAGGCCGGCCGGCGGCGACGTCATCTCGCGGAAGCGCGGCTCCTTGGCCAGAACCGCCGAATAGTCGCGGTCCTTGCGGATCGGCACCCAGCCGGAGCCGTCGAGCACGTTGTTGACGATCGCCGGCTCCTGCAGGATGCGGATGAATTCCCACGCGGCGTCCTTCAGCTTGGAATCCTTGTTCACCGACAGGATTTCCAGATTGTTGTAGGCGCCCCAGGCCTTGTCCTTCGGCACCGGCACCACGCCGAACTTGATGTCCGGACCGTTTTTCTTGACGAACGGGATCACCCAGCTCTCGCGCATGAACATCGCGGCCGCGCCCGAGGCGAAGCCCTGCGCGTCATGCTTGAGCGCCCAGTCGTCGGACTTTTTCGCGCCATGCAGATGCTCGACGTGATCGACTAGCACGCGCGCGGCTGCATCGATGTTCTTCGCGATGGTGACGCGCACGGTGCCGGGCTTCTTGCCGGGTTCGAACATCTGTTCGCCCGCGAGCTGATAGTAGAAATAGCCGAACTTCTGCGTCCCGCCGGAAGGCCCGGTGAGCCGCAGCGAGATGCCGGCGCGCGTGAGTTCGCCCGCAGCGTTCTTCTGCGTGAGCTTCTCGGCATATTGCCAGACCTCCGCGTAGGTCTTCGGCGGCCCGTCTAACCCCGCGGCCTTCAGCATGTCCTCGTTGTAGAACAAGCCGTTGCGGCCGGACCACCACGGCATGCCCCACGGCTTGCCGTCGCGCGTCAGAATATCCCGGAACACCGGGTCGATGATCTTGCCATCGTTGACGTCCTTGGCGAGATCGGCCGGCACATCGGCGAGGTTGCCGCCCTCGTAGTAGCGCGGGAAAATGAAGTCGTGCAGCGCAAGGATGTCTGGGCCGCTGCCGGCCGGCACGGACACCGCAAGCTTCGCCTCGAATTCGCGCAGCTCAAACGTCAGGATCTCGACGTCGACGTTCGGCCATTTCTTCTTGAATTCGGCCTGGCCCAGCTTGAACGCATCGAGCGTTTCCGGATAGCCGAGCCAGATCGAAATCTTGCCCTTGGTCTTCTCGTCGGCCGTGCCCAACTGGACCGACAGCAGCAGGTACGCCGCCGCCAACACAAAGCGCCTGAACATCGTCGCCTCCCGTAACATGTTTGTGCGTAAGCTCGCCGGGCGCAGCCATCAAGTCAACTGCACGTAGGGCGGGCAAAGCGAAGCGTGCCCGCCGACGCAGCGTGGAAAAAGAGAAGGCGGGCACGGCGCAATCGCGCCTTTGCCCGCCCTGCGATCGCTTTCCTCTTCCCGCGTGCGGGGAAAGGCGGAGGCTACTGCAGCGTCAGCGCGACAAAACGCACATCGCCCTCGGCATTCGCGACCAGCAGCAGCGCGGTCTTCTTGCCGTCTTTCTTGAGCTGGTCGATGCGCTTCTGCACGTCCGCCGGATTGGTGACTTCCTCGTCGGTGACCTTGACGATGACGTCGCCGGCGTTGAGCCGCTTCTCGGCGGCGGCCGAATTCGCCTCCACGGCGGTGATCACAACGCCCTTCACGGCGTCCTTGATCTTGTACTTCTTGCGCAGGTCATCGGTCATGCCGGCGAGGTTGAGGCCGAGCGCCTTCTGCACTACGGACTTTTCTTCCGCCGGCGCGTCGGTCTTCACCGAAGCCTGCTGCGGCGTGTCCTCGAGCCGGCCGAGCCGCACGGTCTTCACCTCTTCCTTGCCCTTGCGGACGATCACCACCGGCACGTCCTTGCCGATCGGCGTATCGCCGACGATCTTCGGCAGGTCGCGCATCTCCTTGATGTCCTTGCCGTCGAACTTGACGATCACGTCGCCCGGTTCGATGCCGGCGGGCTTGGCCGGGCCCTTGTCGTCGATGCCGGCGACGAGCGCGCCGCGCACCGGCTTGATGCCGAGGCTTTCGGCGATGTCGTCGGTCACCTGCTGGATGCGCACGCCGAGCCAGCCGCGCCGTACTTCCTTGAACTCGCGCAACTGATCGAGCACCGCCATCGCGGTGTTCGCCGGCACCGCAAAGCCGATACCGATCGAGCCGCCCGACGGCGAGATGATCGCGGTGTTGACGCCGACGACTTCGCCATCGAGGTTGAACAGCGGTCCGCCCGAATTGCCGCGGTTAATGGCGGCGTCGGTCTGGATGTAATTGTCATACGGCCCGGAATTGATGTCGCGGTTGCGCGCCGACACGATGCCGGCCGTCACCGAGCCGCCGAGGCTGAACGGATTGCCGATCGCAATCACCCATTCGCCGAGCCGCAGCTTGTCGGAGTTGGCGAACTTCACCGCCTTCAGCGGCTTGTCGGGCTTGATGCGCAGCAGCGCGAGGTCGGTCTTGGAATCCTTGCCGATCAGCTCGGCCTTCAGCTTGCTGCCGTCGTTGAACACGACGCTGATCTCGTCGGCGTCCGCGATGACGTGATTGTTGGTGACGACCAGACCCTCGGCGTCGATGACGAAGCCGGAGCCGAGCGAATTGACCCGGCGCGGTCCTTGCGGCGCGCCCTTGTTCTCGCCCTGGCCGCGGCGGTTTTTGAAGAACTCCTCGAAGAATTCCTCGAACGGCGAACCGGGCGGCAGGTTCGGACCTGGACGCGCTTGCGGCCCGTCGCCCTGCCCCGGTCCCTGTCCCTGTCCCTGTCCCTGTCCCGGCCGCGACGGCCCGCCGGCCGCGACGGTCTGCGAGGTCGAGATGTTGACGACCGCGTCGATGACCGCTTCGGCCACGTCGGCGATCTTGTCGGGTCCGCGCTGAGCCTGTGCGGCGAGCGGGAACGCGATCACTGCCGCTGCGGCCATCGCAAGCGCGGGTCGGCGGACGTTGGCGAGGAAGGTGCCAGCCATGGGCGTCAAAGCTCCAAGGTCATGAGATTCTTGGCGACAGTGCCCCCGGTCAGGGCCGGACGCAAGGGTAGTATCGTCGCGGAACAACTAGGCGTGGGGATTGGGGCGGAAAGGCGGCTGGCCGGTATTTTCCGGGCGGCAACCGGGTTTGGGGCCGTCGTCCTTCAGGCCGGCTTTGCGCATTCCGTCCAGAAAACGCTCCATCAGCTCGGGCGTCTGGTAGGGAACGTTCACCCTGATCCAATCGATCGATAGCTGCGGCTGCTCGCGTCGCACCGTTGGCAAGTACGTACGCGCTTCGTCGATATGCCCGGCCAGCGCGAGGCTCGCACAATGCAGGCGGTGCGCGCCTTGAAAGCCCGGGCGCAAACGCACGGCTTCCGTCGTGTAGTGGGCCGATTCCGCATAGCGCCCGGCGGCAAAGTGAGCGACCGCAATGGCCCCGAACCACAGCGCCATCATCGGATCGAGCGGACTGAGCCTGATGCCCTCTTCCGAATGCTCGATCGACTCGCGATCCTGTCCGGCGAACGCGAGGCCGCGGCCGAGATGCGCATGGGCCGCGGCGGAATTCGGATTGAGGTTGACCGCCCGGCGAAAGGACGCGATCGATTCCCCGGTGCGCTTTTCCATCAACGCCGAATAGCCGAGCGCGATGTGTCCCCCGGGATCGCGATCGTCGAGCGCAATGGCGCGGGTCGCGTGCTCGAGGCCCGGAAGCGAGTCCGGATGGCGATCGATCCACCCCATATGCGCGGCAAATGCGAGGCAGAACCCCAGCAGGCTTCGCGCCGGGGCGTAGTCCGGATAGGCCTCGACGGCCCGCTCGAGGACGCCGATCGCCGTCTCGTAATCCGCCTTCGCCATGCGGGAGACATGGGTTTGCGCGCGCGCCACAAGCTCCCAGGCCCCGAGATCGTCGGCGGAGCGCGCCATCGCGCGAACGCCCTCCGCGGCCAGCAGTTGCGGTTCGATCGCAGCCGCGACGCTGCGGGTGATGTCGTCCTGCACGGCGAAGATGTCGCCGAGCTCACGGTCGTAGCGTTCGGCCCAGTGATGGCCGCCGGTCGTCGCATCGATGAGCTGCGCGCTGACGCGCAGCCTGTTGCCGGCGCGGCGCACGCTGCCTTCGAGCACATAGCGTACGCCAAGCGCGCGTGAGACCTCTTTGACGTCGACCGCGCGGTGCTTGTAGACGAAGCTCGAGTTGCGGGCGATGACGAACAGCCAGCGGATGCGGGAAAGCCCGGTGATCAGGTCCTCGGACATGCCGTCGGCAAAGTGCTCCTGATCGGCATCGTCGCTCATGTTGTCGAACGGCAGCACCGCGATTGAGGGGCGGTCGGGCAGCGGTAGGCCGGGAGCCTCGTTGTCGGACGCGGCGCCGGGGGGCGCTGACGCGGTCTTTCCGATGAACCGGTAGCCGCGCCGGTGCAGTGTCTCGATGTAGTGGGGCTTGCGGGCATCGTCGCGCAGCGCGCGGCGAAGCTCCTGGATGCAGGTGACGAGCGCCGCGTCGCCGACCGTGGTTTCCGGCCATACGGCGCCGAATAACTCTTCCTTCGTGATCACCTCGCCGGGGCGTTCGGCGAGGAAGGACAAGAGCGCGAGCGCCTTCGGAGTGAGCTTGACCTCGCGCGCGCCGGACATCAGTCCGCCGCGTGGCTCCAGACGATAGCGTCCGAAGGTAAGTGTCCGTTCCGCCATGAATTTCTCCGCTTCGGAGATTAGCACACGGGCTCCCATAGAAATCCCGTTTCTCGCTTATGACTTCGCGCCAGGAGGCTCCTACCGTCAGACGCCACAACTCTGTTTGGAGGCGCCATCCATGTCGAAAAAAATCAGCCTGCTCGCCACAGCCGTTGCCCTCGCGGCCACCGCCTTGCCGGTTCCCGCCCTTGCGCAGCAGGACGATGCCGAGAAGCAGTTCGGCATCGTTCATTTCGAAACATCCTGCAACGAGACCGCGCAGCGGCGCTTCGATCGCGCGATGCGCTACCAGCATTCGTTCTGGTACCAGTCGTCGAAGGAGATTTTCGAGGAGACCCTCAAGGCCGATCCGGAATGCGGCATTGCCTATTGGGGAATCGCGCTCAGCCTGTTGTTGAATCCGCATGTTCCCCCTCCGGCGAAGAACCTGGCCGAAGGGGCCATCGCGATCGCCAAGGCCAAAAGCGTGGGCGCCAAGACCCAACGGGAACGCGACTTCATCGATGCGCTCGCCGTCATCTACGCGGACCACGAGACAGTTCCGCGCGGCGTGCGCGTGCAGAACTATCTCAAGGCGATGGAGACCATGGCGGCGCGCTATCCGGGCGACGACGAGACACAGATCTTGTACGGCATCGCGCTCAACGCCGCGGCCTCACCGAACGACAAGACCTACGCCAACCAGCTCAAAGGCGCCGCGATCCTGGAGCCGATCTTCAAACGCCAGCCGCGCCATCCCGGCGTCGCGCACTATCTGATCCATCTCTACGACACGCCGGCGCTTGCCGACAAAGGCCTCGAAGCCGCTCGGCTCTACGCCAAGATCGCCCCCGGCGCGTCGCACGCGCAACACATGCCCTCGCACATCTTTACCCGCGTCGGGTACTGGAAGGAGTCGATCGACTCCAACGCGATGTCGCTGCGTGTCGCGAAGGAAGCCAAGGAACCCCACGAGCAACTGCATGCGATGGACTATCAGGTCTATGCCTATCTGCAGCTCGGGCAGGACAAGAATGCCAAGGCCGTCATCGACGAGATGACGACGGTCGCCGATTTCACCGAGACATACTTTGTCGGGCCGTATGCACTGGCTATCTCGCCGGCACGCTACGCGCTGGAACGCGGCGACTGGAAGGCAGCAGCCGAACTGACGGTGCGGCCGAGCCCGCTCGCCAATATCCAGGCCATCACGCATTTTGCGCGCGCGCTTGGCGCGGCGCGCTCGGGTGATCCCGAGGCCGCCAAGACGGACGTCGCCAAGCTCGACGAACTGCGCGACAAGCTGATTGCCGCCAAGGACGGCTATTGGTCCGAGCAGGTCGATATTCAGGGCAAGGTCGCCTCGGCCTGGGTGCTCTACGCGGAAGGCAAACACGCCGAAGCCCTCAAGGCGATGAGCGCGGCCGCCGATGCGGAAGATCGCACCGAAAAGCATCCCGTCACCCCCGGCGTGCCGAAGCCCGCGCGCGAGCTCTACGGCGTCATGCTGCTCGAACGCGGCAACGCGAAGGAAGCGCTCGTTGCCTTCGAGGCGGTGCTGAAAAAGGAGCCGAACCGGCTCGGCGCCTACGCGGGTGCCGGCAAGGCCGCCGAAATGTCCGGCAACGCCGCCAAGGCGCGGGAGTACTACGGCAAGGTGGTCGCGATCGCGGCCGATGCCGACAACACCCGGGCCGACGTGAGCGAAGCGCGCGCGTTCCTGGCGAGGAAATCGTGAGGGTTCGTTCGTAGGCGGCAATCGGCACGCCAGATAGCCGTTACCCCCGCACGAACCACACCAGGATCACGCCGAGCACCGCCGACACGATCCCGACCGCGCGCAACGGACCGTCGGCGGTTTCCATGACATGCGCCATGGCGTTCTTGGCGGAGGCCGGGCTCACGGCGAAGATCAGCCCCTCGATCACGAACACGAGGCCGAGCGCGACGATGAAATCCGCCATGAGGGGCAACCGGAATGAACGCCGCGGCACCGGCCGCGGCGTGCGCTATTGCTTCGGCTGGGGGCTGCTCGGTGGCTGAGCGTTGCCCTGCCCGTTCGACCTGCCAGCCGGATCGGAGAAGTATTTGAAGAAGTCCGAATCCGGCCGCAGCACCATGCGGGTGTCGTTGTGGCGCAGGCCTGACTCGTAGGCCTGCATTGAGCGATAGAACGCGAAGAAGTCCGGATCCTTGCCGAACGCTTCTGCGAAGATGCGATTGCGTTCCGCCTCGCCCTCGCCGCGGATGGTGTCGCCCCTCGCCTGAGCGTCGGCAAGCAACACCGTCACGTCGCGGTCGGCACGCGCCTGGATTTCCTGCTTGCGCTGGCTGCCGTTGGCGCGGAATTCAGCCGCTTCGCGCTGACGCTCGGTCTGCATGCGCTGATAGACCGCTTGGCTGTTCTGCTCCGGCAGGTCGGCACGGCGGATACGCACATCCACCACGGTGATGCCGAAACTCGCGGCCTCGCGATTGAGCTGGTCGCGCACCCGCGCCATCAGCGCGGCGCGCTCATCGCGCACCACATGAGTGAGCGTCGATTCGCCGAGCACACGGCGCAGCGCCGCGTTGAGCAGTGTCGAGAGCCGCGAATTGGCGCCCTCGATCGAGCCGACCGATTGATAGAACAACAGCGCGTCGACGATCTTGTAGCGCGCGAAGGCATCGACCACGAGCCGCTTCTGGTCCGAGGCGATCACTTCCTGCGCGGCGTTTTCCAGGTCGAGGATGCGCTTGTCGACATAGATGACGCTGTCGATCAGCGGGATCTTGAAGTTCAGGCCCGGCTCGGTGACGACGCGTACCGGCTGACCGAGCCGGACCACGAGCGCGAGGCGGGTCTGATAGACCGTGAACAGCGACGAGTAGCCGACGATGGCGGCAATGACGGCGAGAACGGCGAGGACGCCGCCGGCGATACCGAGCTTCATTGGGTGGTGCCTCCCGTGCCCGGCGCGCGCCGCAACATCTCATTGAGCGGCAGGATCGGCACGACGCCGCCCGCATTGCCCCCCCCGGACCCACCGGCCGAGTCGAGCAGGATCTTGTCGGTGCCGCCGAACACGCGCTCCATCGTCTCCAGATAGATGCGCTGGCGGGTGACCACGGGCGCCTTCTTGTATTGCTCGTAGACCTGGCTGAAGCGCGCCGCCTGACCCTTGGCCTCGGCGACCGTCTGCTCGCGGTAGGCTTCGGCCGACTGCTGGATCTGCGCCGCCTTACCACGCGCTTCCGGCACCACGCGGTTGGCGTAGGTCTGCGCTTCGTTCTGCGCGCGTTCGAGGTCGGCGCGCGCCGCCTGCACGTCGCGGAAGCTGTCGATCACCTGCGCGGGCGGATCGACCTTCTGCATCTGCACCTGCGTGACCTGCACGCCGGCCTGATAGCCGTCCAGCACCTTCTGCATCAGGTCATGCACGCCTGTCTCGATCGTCTGCCGCGCGCCCGTGAGGATCGGCTGGATTTCCGAGCGGCCGATCACCTCGCGCATCGCGCTCTCGGCGACCGCCTTCACGGTGCCTTCCGGATTCTGGATGTTGAACAAGTATTCGCCGGCCCCGCCGGTCTTGACCAGCCAGAACACCGACACGTCGACGTCGACGATGTTCTCGTCGCCGGTGAGCATCAGGCTTTCCTCCGGCACGTCGCGCAATGTCGTGCCGCCGCGGCGCGGGTCCTCGATCAGCCGCATGCCGATGTCGATGCGGTTGACGCGCGTGACCTTCGGGGTGAGCACGGTCTCGACCGGATAAGGCAGGTGGTAGTTCAGGCCCGGCTTGGCGTCGCGGGTGTATTTCCCGAAACGCAGCACCACGCCCAACTCGTCGGGCTCGACGCGGAAGAAGCCCGAGAAGCCCCACACCACGATTGCCGCGAGCAGGATCAGCGCAATGCCACGGCCGCCGAGATTGCCGCCCGGCAGCACGCTTTTCAGCTTGTCCTGGCTGCGGCGCAGCAATTCCTCGAGGTCGGGCGGGGTTGGGCCGGTCGACTGCGGACCCGAGCCCCACGGCCCCTTGGAGCCGCCTCCCGAGCCCCACGGTCCGCCGCCTTGATTACTCCATGGCATCTAGATGTCTCCTGCCCCGGCATCTGGCGGCCGGGCGCGTGTCCCCGCGGGGTTATATGGGACGCCCCTGCCCCTTTCAACGCGTTGCCGCGCTGCGGCCTGCCGTCGCGGAGCCTCGGTTAACGGGGAGGGTCTAGCGCGTTTGCCTTGAGATAGCTCACGAAATCGTATGCGGCATCGTCGTCCGGACCGGCCGGGTGAGCTTCCCTTGCGGCTTCGCGCCAGACCGCGGGATCGATCGCGGGAAAGAGCGAATCGCCTTCCGGTGTCATGTGGATCTGCGTGAACTCCAGCCGGCCGGCCAGCGGCATCGCCTGCGCGTAGATGTCGGCACCGCCGATCACCATGATGTCGGTGCCGCGCCGCAGCGCATCGCCCCGCGCGGCTTCGAGTGCGGCTTCAAGCGAAGACGCGACCAGCACGCCGGGAGCGGTGAAATTCCTGTCGCGCGTCACCACGATGTTGGTGCGGTTGGGCAGCGGCTTGATGTGCGTTGAGTCATACGTTTTGCGCCCCATCACCACCGGCTTGCCCTTCGTGAGCGCAACGAAATGCCGCATGTCGGATTTCAGCCGCCACGGCATCCTGCCGCCGCGCCCGATCACGCCGTTATCCGCGACCGCCGCGATCAGGACGATCTGCATCACGCGCGTTCCGCAAGCCGCGCGAGCGCATCGTCGCTCACGCGGTAGATGGTCCACGCGTCGAGCGGCGCCGCACCGAGCGATTTGTAGAAATCGATCGAGGGCTTGTTCCAGTCGAGCACCGACCATTGGAAGTTCGTGGCGCCGCGCGCCATGCACTCCCGCGCCAGATGGATCATCAGCGCCTTGCCGATCCCCTTGCCGCGATGGGCGGGACGCACGAACAGGTCCTCCAGATAGATGCCGTGACGGCCCGTGAAGGTCGAATAGTCGAGTAGCCAAACCGCGAAGCCGACCACCTCGCCGTCCCATTCGGCGAATTCGCAGAACACGCGCGGCCGATCGGCGAACAGCGCGTCGTTGAGGATCGCCTCGGTCGCCACGACCGTGTGCGAGAGCTTTTCGTAGTCGGCGAGATCGCGCACGAACGCGAGGACGAGCGGCGCCTCGCCCGGACGCGCGGCGCGGATCGTCAACGTCACACCGCCACCTCGGCCTTGATGTGCGGATCCGGCGCGTAGCCTTCGAGCGAAAAATCCTCGTAGCGGAACGCGGACAGGTCCTTCACGGCAGGATTGAGCTTCATCACCGGCAGCGGTTTGGGCGCGCGCGAGAGCTGCTCATGCGCCTGCTCGAGATGATTGAGATAGAGGTGCGCATCGCCGAGGGTGTGGATGAATTCGCCGGGCTTGAGCCCGGTCACCTGCGCGACCATCAGCGTGAGCAGCGCATAGGATGCGATGTTGAACGGCACGCCGATGAACGTATCGGCCGAGCGCTGATAGAGCTGGCAGGAGAGCCGTCCTTCCGCCACGTAGAACTGGAACAGGCAGTGGCACGGCGGCAGCGCCATCCTGTCCACCTCGGCGGGATTCCACGCGGTGACGATCAGCCGGCGCGAGTCCGGATTTTTGCGGATCATTTCGACCACGTGCGCGATCTGGTCGATCGCCGCGCCATCCGCCGCCGGCCATGAACGCCACTGCGAGCCGTAGACCGGCCCGAGATCGCCGCGCTCGTCGGCCCATTCGTCCCAGATGCGCACGCCGTGATCGTTCAGGTATTTGATGTTGGTGTCGCCGGCGAGGAACCAGAGCAGCTCGTGGATGATCGATTTCACGTGCAGCTTCTTGGTCGTCACCAGCGGAAAGCCTTCGCCGAGATCGAAGCGCATCTGATGGCCGAACACAGAGAGCGTGCCTGTGCCGGTGCGGTCGCGCTTTTCCACGCCTTCGCGCAGGATCCGTTCCATCAGGTCAAGGTATTGGCGCATGCGTCCGACTCAGGGATGTCCCGGCGCTAATCTAGCGAAGCGCGGCGCTGCCGCGAACCGTACACTTGTGGACACTCATCAGCCTGTGCAAGCTCTGCTCCAAGCTATTGAAAAGACGAAACAGAAGGGGTTTCGACGACGCGCCGGCGTCGATCTCGTCGGCATGCCCTACAAGAGCGGCGGCGAGGCCGTCACCGCGCTGATCGGCCGGATGCGTTCGGCGCGATCATGGCGGCGCAGGGCGGGAAGTGGGGCGAGGGGGCGAAAAAGACGGGGATCAAGGTGGAGTGCGGGGCTCCTCAGGCGGCGCGTTCACAATCGGTTCTATGACGATATCCGCGACGGCAATTCCGAGGTAGCGGCGATCGCCGGTTTCGTAGTGCTCATGCGGATAGAACATCGGCGTTTCCAGGGTCAGCACCGTGTAGTCCGCCGCATTGAGCGAAATATCCGCAATCATCATGACGCCGATGTCGGGGACGTCTTCGAACCTGGTTGCCGCCCTGCGGCCCTCGACGTAAAGCGGAACCTCATCGAGCCGCAAGGCTGGCCGTGTGCCGATCACCTCGATCGCAATGCGAGCGCGCTCGCCACTGAACGGAATCAAGATTCTCGGACGGGGATTTGGGCCTGACCAGCGATGAGGCCTGTGCCCAGTTTCAAGATTGTACCAGTCAAGCGCGCGCGGCTCCGCGGTTTGTTCGATCACCGTCCGCCCGTGCAGCGGCTGTAGCGCAGGCCGGTTGATGCCCTTGTTCTGGCGATTTCGCTCGAAGCTGAACCCGGGCTCCGGCGAGGTGAACTCCGAATATCCAGTCGTCATGAAATGGCCGATGCGCTTGGACGTTGCGATGATCTCGTCGAAAGCGATTTGCGGCATTGTCCGCAACGTGCGCAGCATCTCGCGCTGCTCCTCGCAGTCAAGGCGCAGATACGACAGATAGCGGTGTCCCGCGGCGAACTTGTGCGCGGTGATCCGGCCGGTCGAGGTAAAGCGCATGCCGGCATGGGCCGCGCGCAGCAGGAACTCGCCGTCGATCGGAAGCGTGATCTCGCGCGGATCGCGCCAACCGCCGATGCGGTCGGTCACGTCGCGCCGGTGCGCGAGCGATGTCGGCGGAAAGAAATGATGAAACGCCGCATCGGAGGCATCGAACAGTCCGGTGACGAAATAATATCCGCTGTCCTTCGGTCCGTAATAGATGCAGCCGCTAACCACGAAATCGGTGCCGTCACAGGACGCGATCGTCTGCGCGAGGCATGCGAGATGATCGGGCGACCAGATATCGTCATGCCCGAGGTAACAGATCCAGTCACCGCGCGCGTGGCGAATGCCTTCGTTGTTCGGAACGCTCTGACTGCCCGAATTCCGCGGCAGATTGTGCCACGTGATCTTCGCGGGCGCGAACGTCTCGCGCGCGAACGATCCGACAATGGCCTCGGTCTCGTCCGCGCAACCGTCGCCAACGACGATCAGTTCAAAGTCCGTATAGGTCTGCCCGAGGACCGACTCGATCGTCGGTTCTATGCGCCGGCCGCGCCCATAGGTCGCGAGCACGATCGAAAAGGACGGATTATCGGCCATCGAACCTAAACGGGATTCGCGGATCGTCCCAGTTGAGCCGGTACTTGTCGGGCGCGCCGGGATCGTACGTCCGTGTCGGCATGTTCACGAACGTCGCGGTCTCGCTACCGATATTGCGCACGCCGTGAACGACGAATGGCGGGATGCGCAGCAGCACCGGTTGCTCGAGGCCCAAGTGAAACACATCGAGCCGGTTTGCGGTCGCGCTTCCCGAGCGGATGTCATAGAGCACGACCTCGAAACGGCCGGTGCCGAACGCAAGTCGGTCGAACTGGTGGCGATGATAGACCCACGCGCGGATCGAACCGGCCGGCGCCGTGACCTGATAGATATGCACGATCGGCTCGATCGGGCCGTCGCGCGCCGTCAACAGTTCGCTCAGCGAGCCGCGCGGATCGGAATTCACGGCCAGCGGCGTGATCGTCACGCCATCGATCAGACCCGCTCGCTGGACGTCGGTCTCCCCACGCGCCGCGCCCGGGCTGTCGGCCGTGAAATCGTCGAGGCCCAGGCGCGTGGCGGGCGCGATCATCGAGCGTGTCGGCCTGATCATGATGCCGCATCATACATGCAATCCGATCAGGCCCGCACGCAGGCTTTGGAAGAAAACGAACGCAGGTCGCTGAAAATTTCGCGACGATGGTGTCAATTCACCTCCGCGCCCGCCTCCTTGATCACCTTGCCCCACTTGTCGACTTCGCTCTTGACCAGCGCGGAGAGCGCGGCGGGGCCGCGGCGGTCGGGACCGGGGATGTCGCTGCCGAGATCGAGCAGGCGCTTGCGCACGCCCTCGTCGTCGAGCGCCTTCGAAAGCGCATCGGTCAGCTTGTCGACCACGGCCTTGGGCGTGCCCTTGGGGGCGAACAGCGCGTTCCACGCCGAAGCCTCGTATTCGGGCAGGCCCGCCTCCTTGGCGGTCGGCACGTCGGGCAGCGAGGGATTGCGCTCCGCCGTCGCAATCGCATAGGCCTTGATGGTGCCGCCCTTCACCTGCGGCACCGCGTTGACGATCTGGTCGCACATGTAGTCGACCTGCCCGCCGACCAGCGCGTTCATCGACGGGCCGGTGCCGTTGAACGGGATCGTGGTCGGCTTCACGCCCATGATCGAGTTGAGCAACAGGCAGGTGGTGAACGACACCGAGCCCACGCCCGCATGCGCGTTGTTGAGCGTCTTCTCGTTCGCCTTCACGTAGGCGACGAATTCCTTCAGGTCCCTGGCGGGGAAGTCCTTTTTGGCGAGCACCAGGATCGGCGTGCCGGCGATCAGGCCGACCGGCTCGAAATCGGTGCGCGGGTCGTATTGCAGCTTCGGATAGAGCGCGACCGAGGCCGCGTGCGTGCCCATGTGGCCGGTGATCAGCGTGTAGCCGTCGGGCGCTGCGCGCTTGGCGCGGGTCGACGCGGTGGTGCCGCCGGCGCCGAGCGCGTTCTCGATCACGAACTGCTGGCCCAGCGTGCGCGACATGTGCTCGCCGATGATGCGCGAGATCACGTCGGTCGGCCCGCCGGCCGCGAACGGCACGATCAGCGTGATGGGCTTGGCCGGGTAATCCTGCGCGTTGGCCGATGGCATCGCGGCGAAAATCAACGCGGCGAGCAGGCCGCCAAAGCGGGTTCTTGTTGTCATGGCGTTACTCCCTTGGGGCAACTTCCGGTGCTAAAACGCTAACGGGCAGCTACCATGCTGCCCGCCGCGCACCAATGGACGGATCGTCGCGGCGCCCCTAGGTCGACTCCTCGACGAAGACCTCGTCGCGCTTCTTGCGGATCATCGGCAACAGCGCCAGCACCAGCAGCAGCATCGCGAGCGCGAGCAGCACGCCGGAGATCGGCCGCGTCAGGAACGTGCTCGGGTCGCCGCGCGCGATCAGCATGGCGCGGCGCAGGTTCTCCTCCATCAGCGGGCCGAGCACGAAGCCGAGCAGCATCGGCGCCGGCTCGAAGTCGTGCTTGACCAGCCAGTAGCCGACGAGGCCGAATGCCGCGACCATCACGGCGTCGGCCGGCGCGTTGTTGATCGAGTAAACACCGATCGCGCAGAAGATCAGGATCGCCGGGAACAGCATGCGGTAGGGCACGCGCAACAGCCGTACCCACAAGCCGACCAGCGGCAGATTGATGACGACCAGCATCAGGTTGCCGATCCACATCGAGGCGATCAGGCCCCAGAACAGCTCCGGCTGCTTGGTCATCACCTGCGGGCCCGGCACGATGCCGTGGATCGTCATGGCGCCGACCATCAGCGCCATCACGGCGTTGGGCGGGATGCCGAGGGTGAGCAGCGGGATGAACGAGGTCTGCGCGGCGGCATTGTTGGCGCTTTCCGGCGCCGCCACGCCCTCGATCGCGCCGTGGCCGAAGCGCTCCGGCGTCCGCGACATTTTCTTTTCGAACG
Source organism: Hyphomicrobiales bacterium (assembly GCA_034669145.1). Taxonomy (GTDB): domain Bacteria; phylum Pseudomonadota; class Alphaproteobacteria; order Rhizobiales; family Xanthobacteraceae; genus PALSA-894. Next base: position 12,728 of record JAXDNY010000076.1, on the reverse strand, counting down.
TGTAGGCGGCGAACGCCGCAATGACGGCGCCTCCGCCCGGCAGAATGCCGAGGATCGAGCCGAGAATGGTGCCGCGGGCGATCGCACCCGAGGAATCCTTGAGATCTTTCATGGTCGGCATCAGGCCGGTGACCTTGGCCTGCACGATCTCGCGGCTCTCGGTCGTTTCCAGGTTGCGCATGATCTCGGCGTAGCCGAACACGCCCATGGCGACGACGACGAAGCCGATGCCGTCGGCAAGCTCGGGGATGTCGAACGCCATGCGCGACTGGCCGGTCTCGATGTCGGAGCCGACCGTCGACATCAGCAGCCCCATCATGATCATGGCGAGCGCCTTGAGCACCGAGCCGCGCGCGAGCACCACCGCGAACACGAGGCCGAGCACCATCAGCGAGAAATATTCCGCCGGGCCGAATTTCAGCGCGACCGCGGTGAGCGGCACGCCAAGCGCCGCGACCAGCACGGTGGAGAACGTGCCCGCGATGAACGAGCCGATGGCCGCGATGGCCAGCGCGGGGCCGGCGCGGCCCTGCTTCGCCATCTGGTGGCCGTCGAGCGCGGTGACGACCGAGGAGGATTCGCCCGGGATATTGATCAGGATCGACGTGGTCGAGCCGCCATACTGCGCGCCGTAATAAATACCGGCGAGCATGATCAGCGCGCCGACCGGCGGCAGGCCGAACGTGATCGGCAGCAGCATCGCGATTGTTGCGAGCGGCCCGATGCCGGGCAGCACGCCGATCAGCGTGCCGACCATGGCGCCGACGAAACAGAGAAAGATGTTCATCGGGAACGGGATCGTGATGTTCAGGAACGCGATCTTGAGATCGACGAACTGGAAGACGACCCCGAAGCCGAGCGCGAGATTTGCGAGCAGGTCCATGATGCCGCTCCCCTAGAACCGTGGCCAGAGTTGAAGCGGCAGATTGAGCCCCCAAGGGAACAGCAGCGAGCAGAACAAGGTGAGCACCGCGGCCCAGATGATCGTCTCGACCCAGCGGAACTCTTCCGTGGCGTAGGCCGACACCACAAGCGAGACGAAGCTCGCGATCACCAGGCCGAGCGGCCGCACCGTGATGGCGAATATCAAGGTCGCACCGGTGATGAACAGCGGGCCGCGCGGCGCAATGCGCATCAGCAGGAATGCGAACGCCAGCACCACAGCGGCGCCGAGCGCCGCGACCATGACATCCGGCGGCACGCCCGGAACCCAGCGGCCGATCTTGTTGGAATAGTAGGTGATCGGAATGAGCGCGACGATCAGCACCGCGCCCCCGAGCGGGCCGCTGAACGCGTAGTCCCCGCCCGGCGGACCGTCGGTCAGCAAGCCGACCAGCGCGACCGCGACGCCGAACCCGAGCAGCATGTAGGCGAACAGGCGCGGCGCGGTGCCCGGGCCGAACGCGAAGCCGCGCATGCCGGGCAGATCGCTCGAGGCCCAGATCGCGAACAGCGCCATCGCGGCGAGGATCGCTCCGCCGTAATAATCCTGCGGGCTGCGGATGCGCACCGACAGCGCGATGACGCCGAAGATCGCGAGCGGCAAGGAATACCAGCCGGCGCGCACCGCATCCGCGATCGTCGAGCCGTTCGGCCCACTGCTCTTGCCCCACAAGAGACCGAAGACCGGACCGAGCAGGGCCAGCACGATGAACGCAATGCCGAAGATCACATCGGATTGATGGCGCGTGAGACTGTGCGACGCGTGCGCGGCGCCGGAGCCTTGAGACATATCCCCTCCGAATTCCTGGAACGCTCGCGCATTTTTCGCAGGCGCGTTGTCCCCTGCTTAGCACACCAGCCCCGCCCCGGGGCAACAAAAGCGGCAAATGCGCGCACCGTCAATGTTGATTTCGTCTGGCGGATTTTTGGGCAGGCGCGGAACGTGTGTCCCGGGCGCAGCGCAGCGCCCTAGCCGACGCGAATGCGTCGGCGTCCTTAGACGGCCGCGTAGCGGCCTCATGGTGGTGCGCTGCAGATCAACGCCTCGTCCTACAACTTCATCAGGCAGACGGCCAAGAGCGACACCGAAGTGCGCTGCACCGCGAACCTCGCGCTGCGCGCGGGCGGCACGCTAGAATACGACTATCGGATTTACCGGGACGGGTCGGGGATCAAGGTGGAGATCGGGGAGCGGAGGTAGGAGTCGAAGCGGCGTTCAGCGCGCCTTGCGCCGCTCGGCCCGATCCTCGAACCAGTTCATAACCAGCACGCAGCTCACGACAAAAGCAGCCATCAGGAAGGGCCAGATCAGCGCAAGGGTTTCGAAGCTCATTCGCGCAGTCTCCTGAGCTGAGCACGCCCGAGCAGATGTATGCCGAACCCAAGGGTCGCACAAGCAAGCGCCAGTCCGATCAAGCGACCGGGGGTAATCGGCAGTGCAGTCAATCCGTAAAGAATAGCGGCGGCGGGTGCAAAAAAGCCTGCGGCGATCAGTGCGGCGGCGAGCGTATTGATCCAGGTCGCGGTCAGTTTCGTCTGCTCGTTATGGATCAGATGCACGACACGCACTCAGCGATTGCCGCGCCCCGGATGCTCACGGCGCACGCCTTTGAACTTCTCGCCGTCCTGCTTCACGTCCATGAAGCGCCCGCTGTCCGCATCGCGCTTCACCCACTGCTCGGTCTTGGTGTTGTAGGTTTGCGAGCGGTCGCGCACCGCGCCTTGGCGGTGGTTGTCGCCCTTGGGAGGATTGGTTGCCATCGCGGCCTCCAAAACGATAAGAACGTATCATGAACAATCTCATGAAACGCGCGGCGCGTCAATCGTCTTCATCCTCTGTTGAAACCGCGGGAGTCGCCGCGCGCCGCAGACTCGGTGCGTCCCCTCCCCCGCTTGCGGGGGAGGGTTAGGGAGGGGGCATCGCGATCACGCCATCGATGATCCGCGCGGCGAAGCGCTCGCAACTATCGGCATGGCTCGCTTGCCTGCTCCACCACTCGGGCTTGCCCCAAAACTTCACGACACGTCCCTGCACAGCTAAGCCCGCGCGCGAGTGCGCAGGCGTGGCGAGGATCAGATCGCTCAAGTTCTGCAGCGTGTCGATCGCGCCCTCATGCGCCCGCTCGGCTGCGCGAAACCCGATGCGGCGGCGGAAGCGCCGGTCGCGCGCCTCGTAGGCGAGCGCGACCGCATAGGCCGCCTGTGCCTCGGGCCAAGACGCGCGCTCCTCTTCATCCTTGAGCAGCCAGCGCAGCTCGCGCGCACTCCACCACGAACCTTTGCTGCGGAGAAGATGGCCGAGCGGCCCCGCCCCGGTGAGAATGGGCGGCGGATCGGGGCCTTCGCTCAGGTAGCGGCGCTCGCAGGCGTTGAAATGGCGGCGTGCCGCCTCGTACACGGCAAGCGCCTGTTCAAACTTGGCGCCGAGCGCCGTAAGCTCACCCTCGTCTTGAGTCGGCAGCGCTTGCGCGGCGGGCACGAGCGCCGTTGCGGCAAGGCTTGCCGTGCCGGCGAACAGGCTGCGGCGCGTGAGATGCAAAGGCGTATCCTTTGCCGAAGGGGATGGGTTCGGCATGCAAGAGGCTCCAATGAGCCATGAGTTATTTTAACTCATAACGAATGAGTGAAAATGAGTCAAGACGCAAAATCGATCACGGTCGCGCAATTTCGTGCGGCACGCGCCCTGCTCGATTGGTCGCGGTCCAAGCTCGGTGAGAAAGCGGGCCACTCGTTGGCGACGATCCAGCGCGTTGAGAAAGGCGGCGCTTTCGTCTCCGACGAAGTGCGCGAAAAACTCAAGTCAACATTGGAATCCGCAGGCGTCGAGTTCACCAACGGCGATGCGCCGGGCGTGCGGCTCAGAACAAGACAGCGCAACCGAAGCTAACGGATGGAAATGATGGATACGTCGGAGTGACAGAGTACTCTATTGTCGGATATTGCTTCGCATTCTTTTATGGTCCCGTTTCAGCTTGCGCTCTGCGCGCATAAACGCATCCGGAATTTTGTCGCAAATCATGTTAAGCGCCTGCAATTTGATCATGACGTCCAAATTCGACACACGATCAGCAATCAACAGAGCAGTAATCTGGACGAGCGTGATGGCCGCGTTCTGTGCCGGCTCGGTAAAACCGGCATCAGTTGCACCTGCGACGACGATTGACTGGTCGCCAATGACGCCTAAGCGGAAGAAGATGCTCTTTGGCGTATCGGCATGCACATTATAGCTCGCCATCTTGTAATAAGACCGCATCGCCGATCGCCGCGCGCTATCCTCCAGATCGCGGAACGTAACTCTCTTCTTCTTCAAATAAGTTGCCGCCCACCCGTAAGGCTTACCGAACTCATCTCCATAGGCTTTGACCACGGCACCAAAGGCCCGTTCCACACGTCGGCGGTCGCGGGCCGGGATTGGCTTGTACCCGAGCGCCACGTGGCACCGTGCGTACTCATCCATCGCAAATTTCGACTCGACTACTTCATGCTCGATGTAGCGTTGGGCTAGCGTTTCGCCACCATCTGAAATCACAGTCGCAATGATGCTCACCTCGTGCAGAGTTCGCCACCGGGCCATAGCGCCATCTGCAAAGCCGTTCTCCATCAGCGTGATGATTTCGGCCGTGATCTGGCAAGCGCGCGCGTGCAGGCGAACCAGAAGACTACGAAGGACACAGTTCTTATTCGACCGAGATTTGTGGAGACGCTTAGCTGACTCTTCTCCAAGTTCGCGACAACTTGTCAGCAGCATGCGCAAGAGATCGAACCCCCTGCCCCAGCGTGCTTCCAGCCGACCTCTGAAGCCTTCAAGTATGGCGTTCTCATAGGCCGCTTGCTCCGGCCATTTGCGCTGTAGTGTCTTCACCAACCTTTCGGCTGCGTCCTTAGATGTGTTCTCGATGAGCGCTGGCAACCGCCCAAGAAATTCGTTCGTAAGCTGCTCAAGCTTGACCACGTCCTCTTCCGAAAAGAGCAGCGCTAAGTTACGCGGAGGCTCTCCAGATGGCCGGCCATCATCCCAATTGAACGTGTCCCCACCACCGCTAAGGAAGTGATCTGTCAGGGCTTCTGCCAAGCCGTGCTCATTGGCTAGTCCGTGTTCAGAAAGCTTTTCCTTGATGAGCTTTAGCAACAAAAGTCTTGGCGTTTTCGCCAGCTCGCTCATGAAGGCTTTGTGAATTGATGCCATCTTCAGCAAACCTCTTGGGACACCCCTCTCACGCGTGAGCGAATTGGCGACTGCAGTTCGCGTCAACGCGAAGCCAACAACGATCGGCTCACAAGAACTAAGACCTCAGTGGCTAAGGTGGGGCTGTCCGTCCGTTGTTGCACGACTTGACAACATTCCTGAGAACATATAGTGAACAAATATCCCTTTCCCGTTTGGCCCGGGGCCCTCATGAGGTGCCGGGCCGGGCGGGAAAGGCCGAAGGACGGGCCGGAGATCAGGCCAAAGTCCTTCGGGGCGGATGCCGCGCAAGCGGGATCGGCCGGTGGAGCGCAGGGAGGCGCAGCGGTTCGGTGGCGAGGCTTCGCACGCCTCCAGATCACCGCCCGCGCGCGCCTCGGGATGGGACTCGCAATCCCGTCCTTGCAAGGCGCGCTGGGTTGTCCGGCGTAACGCACCGGCGCCCCACAAGGGCGCCGTAGCGCAGCGCCCTGGCGTCTCCCGACGCTCCATTCCCCAGGGAAGGAAACAGGGAAAGGGTGTTCCCGCACCCTGACGAATGGGCGGCGGAGCGTTGGCTTTGTCATTCCGGGGCGCGACGAAGTCGCGAGCCCAGAATCCATAGCCACGGAAGGACAAATGAAACACAGACGGAGCGACAATGAGATGGCTGTGGTTATGGGTCCCGGCTCGCGCTCGCTCCGCTCGCTTGGCCGGGACGACAGCGTGTGGCCCTTTCTTCTTAACCCCTGCCCGCTTATATTGTCCCTGCCGGCCGCAAGGCCGGCTATGGTGATAAACGGACGTCGTAATAAACCTATCGGACCCGGGGGCAGTACCCGGCGGCTCCACCGGTGCAGCTCTTGCGTCTCAAGTCCCATCGCGGTGGGACCGGTCCTTACCGTAAGGTTGGACCTGAGGGCTGCACCGGCGGGGCCGAAACAGGATCGACGAGGGCGTAAAGGACGTGCTTTTGCCCGGTATGGTACCGCCGTGATGGACCAAACCATAGTTGCCAACGACAACTATGCTCCGGTAGCGCAGGCCGCGTAAGCGGTTTGTAATACCGATACTTAAAGTCCTGACGGGATAAGCTCCGGCAGGCGGGGTTCGGAGGCACCTGGCAACAGAAGCCTCCACTTCTCTTTGAGACGGGGACAGACCAAGGCGGAATCGGATAGGCTTTCCGTTCAGCCGCGAGACCGTGAAATCCATGTCCGTCGACCACATCCGCTACGATCTCTTGACCCAGCAGGCGCTGCGCGCGGTGGTGCGCCGCGTGCTGAGCGACGTGGCGAAGACCGGCAGCCTGCCGGGCGAGCATCATTTCTACGTCACGTTCGACACGCGCGCGCCCGGCGTGAAGCTGTCCGCGCGCATGCGCGAGCAGTACCCGGAAGAGATGACCGTCGTGCTGCAGCACCAGTTCTGGGATCTCGCGGTGAGCGACGCGCATTTCGAGGTCGCGCTGTCGTTCAACGGCGTGCCGGAAAAGCTCTCGGTGCCGCTCGACGCCATCAAGGGCTTCTTCGATCCCTCGGTGCAGTTCGGGTTGCAGTTCGAAACGCTGAGCGAGACCGCCGAGGCAAAGCCGGCCGAAAAGCCTGCGCTCGCGCCGGTCGCCGAGCAGCCGAAGGCACGGCCGCGGCGCAAGGCCGAACCCGAGGCGCCCGCCGCGGTCGGCCCGGCTGAGTCCGCGAAGCCTGCGCCTGCCAGGCCCGCGCCGCCGCTCGTCGTTGCCGGCACCGACAAGGACGATCCGGACAAGCCCTCCGGCGGCGCCGAGGTCGTGCGGCTCGACCGGTTCCGGAAGAAGTGACGAGCGAAGCTCGTCATGCGCGGACCTGATCCGCGCATCCATCGGAAGAAGCATTTGTATGATGGATTGCCGGGTCAAGCCCGGCAATGACGATCAGCCGCGCCGCGTGATCCGCATCGGCAATCCGTGCATCGGCCGCAGCGTCATCCGGGCGAGCGGCGTCACGGGCGAGCCCTCGACCAGCGTCGCGCGGAACCGCCGCGCCATCATCGCCAGCGCCAGCAGCGCCTCCTGCATGGCGAACGTCGCCCCGACGCAGATGCGCGCGCCCGCGCCGAACGGCAGATAGGCAAAGCGCGGGATTTTGCCGCGGTTCTCCGGCGCAAAACGTTCTGGAATGAACAGGTCCGCGTCCGGCCACAGCTTGCGGTGCCGGTGCAGCACCCACGGCGTGATGATGACGCGGGTGTCCGGGGTGACCTCGATGTCGCCGAGCCGATCGGGCGCCGCGACCCCGCGGCTCATGAAGGGTATCGGCGGATAAAGCCGCATCGCCTCCTCGAAAATCATGCGCGTGTGGTTGAGCCGCGCAAGCTCGTCGGCCGTCGGGGCGTCGCTCACGCATTTCGCTTCCGCCGCAAGCCGCGCATCGGCATCGGGACATTCCGAGAGCAGGAACAGCGTCCACGCGAGCGCATTCGCGGTGGTCTCGTGGCCGGCGCCGATGAAGGTGACGAGATTGTCGTGGATCACCGTGTCGGTCAGCGCTTCGCCGGTCTCCGGATCGCGCGCATTCATCAACCGCGTCACGAGATCGTCAGGCACGCTCTGGCCGGCCGTCATCCGGACGCGCCTGCGGTCCACCAGCCGGCGCACCTCCTCGCGGAAGATCTTTTGCGCGGGCCTGGCGCGGATCGATGCAGGCCGCGGCAGCCATCGTGGCAGCGGCAGCACGTCCCACAGGTCGATGCGGCCGAATGCCTCGAAATAGGCGGTGAGCGCCTCGGCCATCACGTCGGCCGGCGTTTCGATTTCGTGGCTGAACACCGTGCGCGAGATGATGTCGTAGGTGAGCGTGGTCATCTCGCGCGCCACGTCGACCGTTGCGCGGGTTTGCGCGTGGCGCTCCCAGCGCGCCAGCATCTCGTCGAGCGAGGCCGCCATCGACGCGAGATAGCTGGTCACGGCGAGCGGCTGGAACAGCGGCGCGACGGTTCTGCGCTGCAGGCGCCAGGATTCAGGCTCGGCGGTGAGCAGCCCGCGGCCGACCGCCGGTGTGAGCTTTTCGAGCTGCAGGCGGTCCTTCGGATAGTTGGCCGCATTATCGACCAGCACGCGGCGGATCAGGTCGGGATCGTTGAGCAGGACGTAGCCGCCCAGCATGTTGCGGTCGGCGATGATGGGCTCCTCGTAGGCCTGCGCCCGCCAGGCCGTGACCGCGTTCGCCCGCAGCGCGCGATAGAGCCCGAGCGGCCCGAGCGGCTGCTGGCGCGGCTCGGGCGCGGGCGGACGAAGCGGCGGCTGCGTGGTCGTCAGGTCCATGCGCTATTATATGAGGCGGCGCTGCGTCCTGCGATTCAAAGGATCGATCATGGCGAAAACCCGCATTGAGACCGACACATTCGGCCCGATCGAGGTGTCGAGGGATAAATACTGGGGCGCACAGACACAGCGCTCGCTGCAGAATTTCCGCATCGGCGAGGAACGCATGCCGCTGCCGCTGATCCGCGCATTGGCGATCGTCAAGCGCGCCGCCGCCGAGGTCAACCAGTCCCTCGGGCTGCTCGATCGCAAGCGCGCCCGCACGATCGTCCAGGCCGCCCAGGAGGTGATCGACGGCAAGCTCAACGATCAGTTTCCGCTGGTGGTCTGGCAGACCGGCTCCGGCACCCAGACCAACATGAACATGAACGAGGTGATCGCCAACCGCGCCAACGAGTTGCTCGGCGGCAAACGCGGCGAGAAGTCCCCGGTGCATCCGAACGACCACGTCAACATGAGCCAGTCGTCGAACGACGCGTTCCCGACCGCCATGCACATCGCTGCGGCTTGCGAGATCGCATACCTGCTCGATCCGGCACTCGCGCATCTGCAGGACGCGCTGCAGAAAAAGTCGAAAGAATTTGCGAAAATCGTGAAGATCGGCCGCACCCATACGCAGGATGCCACCCCCCTCACACTGGGCCAGGAATTTTCCGGCTACACCGAGCAGGTGAAGCTCGGCATCACCCGCATGCGGCTCGCGCTGAAGCAACTGTACCCCCTGGCGCAGGGCGGCACCGCGGTCGGCACGGGGCTGAACGCCAAGCCGCAGTTCGGCAAGCTGTTCGCGAAACGCGCCGCCGCGATCACCCGGCTGCCGTTCACCTCGGCGCCGAACAAGTTCGAGGCGCTTGCGTCGAACGACGCCTACGTGTTCGCGCACGGCGCGCTCGACTCGGTTGCCGCCGGCCTGTTCAAGATCGCGAACGACATCCGCTTCCTCGGCTCCGGACCGCGCTCCGGTCTCGGCGAGCTGATCCTGCCCGAGAACGAGCCCGGCTCCTCGATTATGCCCGGCAAGGTCAATCCGACCCAGAGCGAGGCGCTGACGATGGTATGCACGCGCGTGTTCGGCAACCAGACGACCATCACGGTCGCGGGCTCTCAAGGCCATTTCGAGCTCAACGTCTACAAGCCGGTGATGGCCTACGCGATGCTGCAATCGATCCGGCTGGTCGCGGACGCGGCGCGCTCGTTCACGGACAACTGTGTTGCCGGCATCCGTGCCAACGAGGCGCGCATCCGTGAACTGACCGAACGCTCGCTGATGCTCGTGACCGCGCTCGCGCCGAAGATCGGCTACGACAAGGCCGCGAAGATCGCCAAGACGGCGCACGCGAACGGAACGACTTTGCGCGAGGAGGCGGTTGGCGGGCGCTATGTCACGGCGGCGGAGTTCGACCGGCTGGTGCGCCCGGAAAAAATGGTGCGGCCGGGCTGAACGCGAGGAAAATTCGCACCTCAACCATGCCGAGCGGGCGGCTCGCGACGTAGAGGAATACTGCTGAAACGCCTGCGCATCTGGAACGTAATCTACACGCGCGAACTGCATTTCTTGCTTCGATCCTGCAGTTTGGAACCATAACAAGCTTTCGCTCTGCGCTTCATTCTAAGTATTCACTGTTTCACTATGAAAAAAACCTAGTTACTTTGGAATAGGTCGGCAATCACGCGACGTAATCAATTTGGATTATCAGTTAGACTGATGTGCAACCTGCCGCACATCCAGACGTTATGTGTCATAACCAACAATGACGCAGGCCGGAACAAGTGAATTTATCCCGCAGAGTCTTGCCTGCCCGACAAAAATACCATCTGAATGCTGGTGCCCTGACTCAGCAGTGAGGGAGAAGTGCAGGTTCCCGCGAATGGCGTGAGAGACACTACCATACGTTGCGCTTGGGTTGTGGCGATCGCGCTTCGATCGCTGCCCAACTTACCGGCGGAGTTGGCTATGGGCGAGATCGTCAATCTGCGCAAAGCCCGCAAGCAAGCCCGCAAGCTGCAGGAGGCCGAGCGGGCCGCCGCCAACCGGATCACGCACGGCCGCACGAAAGCGGAGCGCACTTTGGAGGCGACACGCGCGGAAAAGACACGCCGGCTTGTCGATGCGCACAAGATCGACACGGGAGACACGCGATGAAATCTCCAGTCGTCAAACGCTCTATTGTCATCACCGGACACAAGACCAGCGTCAGCCTCGAGGATGCCTTCTGGAGCGGGCTCAAGGATATCGCGTCGTCGCGCAACATGACGCTGTCCGAGCTGGTCGCTTCGATTGATGCGGACCGCCGACAAGGCAATCTGTCGTCAGCAATCAGGCTTTTCGTGCTGGATCACTATCGCGCGCTCGCCGGCGGGGGTGCGAAGACGGAAACGCGCGAGGCCGGCGGCCGGACGGTGGTGTCAGCGTTGCACGCCGAATAAAGTTTCCAGCGCGGAGCGCGGCGGCGGAGCGGCCGGCGGCGGGTTCTGCCCGGCTGCGTCGGCAGGACGCGCTGGCCGGACCGATTTTGCAGCACCAGGCGCCGGACCGATATTGAGCGGCGGCGGCAAGGCGGGCGCCTGCTCGGCGGCTGGCGCTGGAATGCGCGCCGGCTGCGGGCGCGTGGCGCGTGGCGCCGGGGGCGCCGCGACAGCTGGCGCCGGCGGCGGTTCCTCGATGATCTGCGGTACCGGCAGCGCCGCCGGAACGGTGCTGGTGACCGCTCTCGCCTCCGCGTCACGCCGTTCCGCTTCGCGTTTCTCGGCTTCGCGCCGTTCGGCATCACGCCGCTCCGCGTCACGGCGTTCAGCGTTGCGGCGTTCGGCTTCGATCGCGTCGATCTGCTTGGCCTGACGCTCGACCGAGCGCAGCATCAGCCAGCCCGACAGCGTGGACACATCCACCGTCCGCCTCGGCACCGCGTATGGACCCTTCAACGACACCAGAATCTCGGGGCGGATCGCGGCGGACCCTTCCGAAACGATCGGCCCGGATAACATCAGGCGTGCATCGATCGAGGCGTCCGCCAGATCGGCGCTCGCCGAGAACGCGAGATCGGCACCTTGTCCGAGAACAATCGTATGGCCGATGCGCGCCTGCCCGGCGTTGATCGCGAGGGCGGCGTCGAGGCGTGGCACCGTGAGACGGCCTCCGTCGAGCACCGTTGAGACGATGTCGCGAATGCGCGGCGCATCGACGGCGAGCCCCTGATCGACCGCGCGGATCGCCGCGTTGAAGGCCTTGGGATCGAGCCCGGTGATCTGCGCATCCTCGAGTGTGATCGTGCCGGCGCCGCTAAGCGACCCGATCAGCGACGCGGGGCTGAGCCCGCTGCCTTCCATTTCGGCCTGCAATCCGAGCCGTCCGAACAGCGGCGCTTTTCCTTCACCCGGCAGCAACGCCGCGGCATCGGCCCCGGTGAGTGCGAGCCGCGCGCGGACGCCAAGCCCATCCGCGCCACGGCGCAACACCAGTTGTCCGCTCGCGCGGCCGCTGCCGAGTGAGCCTTCAATATCCTCGACCGCGATCTCGCCCGCCGCGAGGCGCAGCGTTCCGCGCATCTGACGGCCGGTCAGCGTGGGCGTGAGTGTGACCCGCGAGGCGGTAAACTCGACGCGTCCGGAAAAATCGCCAAGCGCACTGTCGCCGAACGGCTCGCCCGGCCACACCGGTGCATCCGCGCGGGCCTGCGTGCGCGGCATGCCGGCCGCGATCGCGACCAGCGCCGGGATATCGATTGTATCCGCGTCGATCTTGCCATCGATGCGTTTCGCCGCGCCGAAGGCCAGCTTGAGATTGCCGCGCACCGGCGACCCGCCGACCACGCCGGAGATATTCTCCAGCGCAAGCTCGTTCGCGCTCGCATTCAGTTTCACGCGCAGCGCGACCGGCAGGAGCACCGCAGGCTGCGCGATCGTTCCGCGCCGGAGCGGGCTTGCGTCGGCGGCCTGAATGGTCACATCGAGCGCGGCCGCCAGCCCGTTCGCGTGGAACAGCCGTGCCGTGCCGTTGGCACTGGCGGCGAGTCCACCGGCATTGAGGCGCGCATCGACGCGCGCGTCGCTGCCCGCGGCACTCCGCACCGAAACACTGAGCGTCCCGGCGCGCCTGTCGACGGCGAGCGCGCGGTCGAGCCCGAGCAGCCCGACGAGTGCCGCGCCATCGGTGGCGCTGATCTGGCCGTCGAGACGAAACACCGGCAGCGTCAGCGCGCCGAGATCGCCCGCCGCTTCGGCGCCGATCTTCGTGCGCAGCGCCCCGGCCGTGCCTTCGAGGTCGAGCTTGACCTTGCTGTTGCTGCGCGGGTCGGTCGACGACACGGGCTCGATGCCGAG
>JAXDNY010000075.1:0-10740 GCA_034669145.1 Hyphomicrobiales bacterium | reverse complement strand
CTGACCAACGCCATCGCCGACCGCGGACATCGCGTGTTGCGCGAACTGGAAAACATCGCCGCCGCCCACGATGTCGTCTACCAGCTGCATTACAATTTCGATCGCGACTGGGTGCATCACCTCGTCGGACTGCGCCTGAGCACGTTCTTCGATCATGACCATGTGTTCGTGACCGACAGCGCCGATCGGCTGACCTATGCGCTGCAAGGCAACGCCAGCGTCGACCCGGAGTCGCTCGCGCCCTTTGCGGCCGAGTTCGACCGCGTCATAGCCCTTCTGCGCGGCCGCGCCGTGCCGAACCGCGACGAGTACCATCAGGAGGCCGCGATCGACGCGAAGACCAAGCTCGGGCACCCGCGCGGCGTGCAGCGCTTGCAGACCTTCATGAACCGCCCGGCGATCGTCGCGGGCGTCGTCGCCGAACTACCGGCCATCGCCGGACCGATATCCGCCGGCAGTCCCCCGCTGCTGATGACCGTGAAATTCCTCGACGGACAACTGCTCTCCGACATCGGGCTACGCTTCGATCTGCCTGGGCTGCGGGCCATCGGCTCCGATCCGGCCAGGGACGAGGAGAATATCTACGTCGTCAGCGACAGCACCGGATCGGCCATCGCACGTTTCGCCTGGGTCCCGAACCGGCCCGGCGCAAGCATCGTCAGCACGGTGCTGCCGTTCATGGCGATTGCATTCGGCGGCTTTGCCATACTGACCGCGCTCGCGCTGCGCTACATCCGCCGCAGCGCCGTCAAAATCGCCGAGGGCGAAAACCGCCTGCGCCACCTGGCGCTGCACGATCCCCTCTCCGGCCTGCCGAACCGCACCTTCTTCGGCGAGCGCCTCGGCGCCGTAATCGCCGACAGCGGCAAGGCCGATACCATCGCGGCGGTGCTGGCGATCGATCTCGACCACTTCAAGGACATCAACGATACGCTCGGCCACCATATCGGCGACGGGTTGATCGGGGTGGTCGCGCAGCGACTCGTGCATGCGGTGCGGCAGGAGGATCTTGTGGCTCGTCTCGGCGGCGACGAATTCGCCGTCATCACCACCGAAGCCGCGGATCTGAAGACGGTCGAGCGCTTCGCCGAGCGGCTGATCGCGGTGCTGCGTGCGCCCTACTCGATCAGCGGGCACACGTTGCTGATCGGCGCCAGCATCGGCATCGCGGTGATCGACCGCGGGGCGGGCGACGCCGCCGACATCATGCGCCGCGCCGATGTCGCGCTCTACCGCGCCAAGAACGAAGGCCGCAGCCGCGCGTGCATCTACGATGCCGACATGGACGCCGACCTGCGCGAACGCAAACAGCTCGAGAACGACCTGCGCGCCGCGATCGCCGAGGACGGCCTCTCCGTCGCCTACCAGCCGATCATGAACGCGAGCGGCGAGAGGATGGCCGGCGTCGAGGCGCTGTGCCGCTGGAAGCATCCGACCCGCGGCGACGTGCCGCCGGTTGACTTCATCCCGATCGCGGAGCGCAGCGAGCTGATCATTCCGCTCGGCGAATGGGTGCTGCGCAAGGCCTGCATCGACGCGCGGCCGTGGACCGGCCTCACCGTCGCGGTGAACGTCTCGCCGCTGCAATTCCGCCGCCAGGATTTCGTCGAGGTGGTCGAGCGCATCCTGGCCGAGACCGGGCTCGATCCGCAGCGGCTGGAGCTCGAGCTGACCGAATCCACCCTGCTCGGCAATGTCGACGACGCCGAAAAGGCGATGCAGCGCCTCAAGGCGCGCGGCGTGCGCTTCGCGCTCGACGATTTCGGCACCGGCTATTCGAGCCTGCTGTACCTGCGGCGCTTCCCGTTCGACCGCATCAAGATCGATCGCTCATTCGTGCGCTCGATCGAGACCGCCGCCGACGCGGCCTCGATCGTGCACGCAATCGTCAGCCTTGGCCGCGGCCTCGGCATGAAGGTGACGGCCGAAGGCGTCGAAACCGCCGAGCAGCAGCTGTTCCTGCGGGCCGCCGGCGTGCATTCGATGCAGGGTTATCGCTTCGGCAAGCCGATGGCGGCCGAAGCCATCTTTGAGCGCCTGCATGAGGTGAGCTTCGTCCCGCGGCAGGTCATTGCGAGCTAAGCCTCACATCGGCGGTGCGACGCCCCGGCCGACATTCACGCGCGGCGTGGTCAGCGTGCCGTCCGGCGTCTTGGTCGCAGCCGAGATGAAAATCGGAGCACCCGCCTTCAACTCGCTCTTCTCGCCCGGCACGTAGACGACGATCGGCGTATCCGGCGAAACCACGATCTTCTTCTCGCCGTCCTTGTATTTGAGCGTCAACACCTGCCCGTCGGCCGAAGCGGCGGTCTGCTCGACGGCGCCATTGGTCATGGTGCTGGAGGGCTGCAAGTCCCAGCCGCGGTGGCCGTCGCCGGTGCCGCGCATCGCCTCAGGGAAGATGTGCACCTCGAGCGCCTTCTGGCGGCCGTCGGCCTGCGGCATGCCGGCAACGCCGACATAGGAGCCCTGCTTGATGTCGGCGAGCGACGCCTTGGTCAGCGCCACGACCATCACGTTGTCCGGGAGCTTCACCTTCACCTCGCCGCCACTGCGTGCCTTGACGATGTAGGTGTCGTCTTCGACACGCTCGATCGTGCCGCGCACGCGCACGGTCTGTTCCTGTGCGGCTGCCATGGGCGCAGCGGCGAGCAGCAGCGCAATCGTTCCAGCAATGCGGACGAACCGAGACATGCAATCCTCCCCTGACAGGTTGTGGGATGAAACCCCGCAGGGCTCCGCTTATTCCAGTGGCGCGAACGTGATGTGAGCGCGCTTACATTCCGGCCTTCGCGACAGCTATACTCGCACGCAGTCATGACGGATACGGCAGACATTTCGGAGATGGGCAGCGCCGGTGCGGCGCCACTCGTGCATCCTCTCTATGTGCGCATCACGCATTGGATCAACGCGTTCGCCATGCTGGGCATGATCGGCTCCGGCTGGCAGATCTACAACGCGTCACCGCTGTTTCCATTCACGTTTCCGGGAAGCGTGACGCTCGGCGGCTGGCTCGCCGGCGGGCTGCTCTGGCATTTCGCCGCGATGTGGCTGCTGATCGCGAACGGTCTCGTCTACGTGACGCTGGGTCTGGCGACCGGCCGTTTCCGCAAGCTGCTGCCGATCCGGCCTGGCGATGTCGCACGCGATCTTGGGGCCGCGCTGACCGGCCGCCTGCGCCACGGCGATCTCAGCCGTTACAACGCCGTGCAGAAGCTGCTCTACGCGGGCATTCTGCTGACCGGCGTCGTCATCGTGGCGTCCGGTTTCGCCATCTGGAAGCCGGTGCAACTGCGCCCGCTGACGATGCTGTTCGGCGGCTATGAGGCGGCGCGCTACGTGCACTTTTTCGCCATGGTGGCGATCGTTGCGTTCCTGGTGCTGCATGTCGTCATGGCGCTGCTGGTGCCGAAATCGCTGCGCGCGATGATCAAGGGGCGATAGCAATGAAACGCCGCGCGCCGCCCGGAGTCGACGCCGGCCTCCTGATCCGGGACGCCGCCAAACTGCTGCCCGATCCGTCGCGCCGGGCGTTCCTGCGCAACACCGCAAGCCTCGGCGCGCTCGCGCTGCTCACCGGCTGCGACATCGTCGATGGCCCGTCCTCGGAGAAGGCGCTGCGCATTGTCTCGCAGTTCAATGACTGGGTGCAGGCCCGCCTGTTCGACCCGAACCGGCTCGCCGAGACCTATCCCGAAAGCGCGATCACGCGCCCGTTCCCGTTCAACGGCTATTATGCCGAAAGCGAAGCGCCCGATATCGACGAGGACAGCTACAAGCTCGCGCTCGACGGGCTGATCGACAACAAGCAGCCGTGGACGCTCGATCAACTCTACGCGCTGCCGCAGGAGACGCAGGTCACGCGTCTCATTTGCGTCGAGGGCTGGAGCGCGATCGGCAAATGGACCGGCGCGCCGCTGCATGACTTCCTGCGCCGCATCGGCGCCGACCTCACGGCGAAATACGTGCACTTCGTCTGCGCCGAGGGCTATTCGGTGTCGATCGACATGCCGACCGCGCTGCATGCGCAAACACAAATGACCTTCCGTTTCGACGGCGAAATTCTGCCGACGCGGCTCGGCTTCCCGATGCGCATCCGCATGCCGGTGAAGCTCGGCTTCAAGAACCCCAAATACGTCATCGGGCTCGCGGTGCTCAACAACTACACCGGCGGCTATTGGGAAGACCGGGGCTATAACTGGTTCAGCGGATTGTAGTTGCGCATGATCTTGTCCGAAAACCGGTGCCCACTTTTCGGGATCATGCGTTAATCCAGCTTCGCACCCGAGCGCACCACGACCTCCTTCCATTTCGCCGAGTCGCTTCGGATCGTCTCGGCAAACTCCTCCGGCGTGCCGCCGGCCGGCTCATCGCCGATCGCCGCGAAGCGCTCCTTGAAGGCCGAAGAGGCGATCGCGCGATTGATCGCGGCGTTGAGCTTGTCGACGATTCCGCGCGGAATGCCAGCCGGGCCGATCACGCCGCTCCAGGTCGGCGCCGCGTAGCCCGGCACGCCGGCTTCGGCGACCGTCGGCAGATCGGGGAATCCGGGCGAGCGGCGTTCGCCGGTCACCGCGAGCGCCCGCACCGTGCCGGAGCGCGCATGCGGCGCGATCGAATTCAGGCTCTCGAACATCACCTCCACGCGCCCCGCGATCAGGTCGTTGATCGCCGCCGCGCCCCCGCGATACGGAATGTGCACGATCTCGGTGCCGCTCATGGTCTTGAACAGCTCGCCGCCGACGTGGCCGGGGGAGCCGTTGCTCGATGAGGCGTTCGAGAGCTTGCCGGGATTTTTCTTCGCGTAGTCGATCAGCTCCGGCACGGTCTTGAACGGCGCATCCGGCGCGACCGCCAGCAGCATGTGCCCGCGCGCGACCAGCGCGATCGGCTGGAAATCGCGCTCGATGTCGTAGGGCAGCTTCGCCACCATGTGGCGCGTGATCGCGAGCGCGCCGATCGGACCCATGCAGAGGGTGTAGCCGTCGGGCTCGGATTTCGCCGTCAGGTCGAGGCCGATGGTGAGCGCGCCGCCCGGGCGGTTGTCGACGATGATCTGCTGGCCGAGCTCCCGGGCCAGTTCCGCGCCGAGAATGCGCGCGACCGTATCAGTCGCGCTGCCCGCCGCCTGCGGGACGATCAGCCGGACCGGCTTGTCGGGGTATTCGGCTGCAGCCGGAAACGTGAATGTTCCGGCAAACAGCAGCACGGCGGCGCCGAGAATGCGCATGACGTTCCTCCCGATTTTGCCGCAGCCTAGCAAGGCGCGTCCAATCCGGAAATCGGGTGGGTTCGCCCGCCTCCAGGGCTCATATCGAGGACAACGAATGGAGGACATCATGAGCTTTCGCATCACCGGCCTGCCGGCCGAAAACTTCGATCATCTGTTCGCGCTCGATGACGCCGAGCTTGCGGCGCTTGGCGCGGTGCGGCGCACCGCCGACGGCGCCTATCCCTGCCGCATCAGCCTGACGGATGCCACACCGGGCGACGAGTTGATCCTGACCAATTATGAGCATCACGCCGTCGACAGCCCCTACCGCATGCGTTTCGCGATCTATGTGCGCAAGGGCGAGGAGACCTACGACAAGGTCGACGAGGTGCCGGAGCAGTTGCGCAAGCGCACGCTCGCGGCGCGCGCGTTCGACCGGCACGGCATGATGGTCGCCCGTGAGCTGGTCGAAGGGACCCAGCTCGAAAGTGCCATCGACCGTCTGTTCGCCGCGCCCGGTGCTGCCTACCTGCACCTGCATTATGCCGCGCCCGGCTGCTATGCGGCGCGTGTCGAACGGGCCTGAGGGTAGAGGTCCGGTGCGATCGGGACTATATTGGAGGCGATGAACAGGGCTCCGATTCACACCGATCCCCTCGCCGCCGCGCTCGCCCGCAAGGCGGCGAGTGGCGCGCGCGGCGAGATCGCGGACGTGCCGCTCGCGTCCGGCGACGGCTGGCGCGTCCAGGATATCATCTGCACCTGCGGGCCGCACGACCACGAGGCAGAGGAATTGACCTCGGCCAGCAGCGTCGCGCTGGTGCTCTCCGGCAGCTTCGTCGTGCGCGACCGGCACGGCACGTCGCTTCTGTCCGAAGGGTCGTATCTGCTGGTCAACGCGGGGCATTGTTTTGCCTGCTCGCATCGCCATGGCGAGGGTGACCGTTGTCTCTCGTTCCGCTTCGAACCCGGACTGTTCGAGCGCATTGCACATGATGCCGGGCGCCGAACGGGCTTTGCGCACAACCGCTTGCCGCCGCTGCGCCCGCTTGCACCGCTCACCGCGCGCGCGCGGCTCGCGATGACGCAACCGGACCTGATGGAAGAGGTGGCGATCGACCTCGCAGCCGCCGCGCTCGGGTTGTCGGCGAACGAGAGCGGCGCGGCGACGCCGTTGCACCAAGGCCGGATGAGCGAGGTGTTGCGCTACATGGCGGCCCATAGCGCGGCGCCGCACACCGTCGGGGGCCTTGCCCGCCTGGCAAAGCTGAGCCCCTATCATTTCCTGCGCAGCTTCAAGGCGACGACCGGCGTTACGCCGCACCAATGGCTGTTGCGTGCACGGCTGCGCGATGCCGCCGGAAAGCTCGCGATGACGAACACACCGGTCACCGATATCGCGCTCGATGTCGGCTTTGAGGATCTGTCCAATTTCACCCGCACGTTCCACGCCGAATTCGGCGCCTCGCCGCGGCAATACCGGCTGGCGGCTTAGTGTCATTCCGGGGCGACGCGAAGCGGCGAGCCCGGAATCCATAACCACGACTCAAGAGAGTTCGCTCCCGAGCGGAGCGAGTAACTTGCTTTTGGGGGTTATGGATTCCGGGCTCCGGCCTGCGGCCGGCCCCGGAATGACAGAAGCGCAATTTTCTCCAAGTTTTCGATCCCCGTCCCGGCCTACCTGTCTCCCATCAAACGAATGGAGACAGCCATGCTCAATCACTTCTCGATCGGCGTGCGCGATATCGCCCGCACCAAGCGCTTCTATGACGCGGCGCTCAAACCGCTCGGCTACAAGGCGCTGAGCGAAGGCGAAAACTCGCTTGGCTACGGCAAGGACAATGTCGTCCTGTGGATTTCGGCCTCCGACAAGCCGGTGCTGGCGGACGAAAAATCCGGCCTGCATTTCTGCTTCGACGCGCCGACCCAGAAAAGCGTCGCGGCATTCCACGCGGCGGCGCTCGGTGCCGGCGGGCGCGACAACGGCAAGCCGGGCGTACGCCCCGACTACGCGCCGAACTACTACGCGGCTTTCGTGGTCGATCCGGACGGCTACCGGCTCGAAGCCTATTGCGGGGCGGAGGCGTAAATGGCCTCGATCCGCAAGGACATGACGCTGCGCGCCGACCCCGCGCAAGTCTGGGACGCGGTGGGCGATGTCGGCGCGATTCACACCCGGCTCGCGCCGGATTTCGTCACCAACGTCACGCTCGAGGGCGATGCCCGCATCGTGACCTTCGCCAACGGCATGACGGCAAAGGAGCTGATCGTCGATATCGACGATGCGGCGCGCCGCCTCGTCTGGTCGGTCGTCGAAGGGCGGCCGACGCATCACAACGGTTCGCTTCAGGTGTTCGCCGATCACGCCGGATGCCGCGTGGTGTGGATCGCCGACATCCTGCCGCACGATCTCGCCAAGCCGATCGGCGCCATGATGCAGCACGGCATGGACGCGATGAAGAAAAAGCTTGAGGCGGACGCCACGGTGGCGGCCTAACAATGCAGCAAACGGGTGGCCGGCCGGCGCGCCGGCCACTATCTTCGCAGCCATGACTCACTATCACGTCTTCGAAACAAGGCTCGGCTTCGCCGCCATCGCGTGGAGCGACAACGGCATCACGCGCTTCCGGCTGCCTTACCCGGATCGCGCATCGGCGCAAGCGCAGTTCAACGGCAAGGCGAAGCCGCAGGAGCCGCCGCCGCACGTGGCGGCCGTGGTCGAGCAGGCGGTACGGTATTTCGCGGGCGAACAGATCGACTTCAGCCCGATCGAACTCGATCTCTCAACCGTCGATCCGCTGCGCCGTCCGATTTACGACGCACTGCGCAAGGTGAAATTCGGCGAGACCGTCTCCTATGGCGAACTGGCCAAGCGCGCCGGCGTGACCGCGCCGCAAGCCGCGCAGGATGTCGGCGTCGCGATGGCGCGCAATCCCGTGCCGCTGATCATCCCCTGCCACCGCGTGCTCGCGGCAGGCGGCAAGCTCGGCGGCTTCTCGGCGCCCGGCCGCACCGAGACCAAGGAAAAGATGCTCGCGCTCGAAGGCGTGTTCATCGGCAATCAGCCGCGGCTGCTCTGACCCGCCCGTTTGGTATGGCGCCAACGCCGCCGCCCGCGATAAGGTCGGCCGGAAACGCCAAACAGGGAGTTGCGGAATGGCCAAGGTCGCGATCGTCACGGGTGCGGGCACGGGTGTGGGGCGCGCGGCCGCGCTGGCTTTGATGAAGGCGGGCTACGCGGTCACGCTGGTCGGCCGGCGGAAGGAGCCGCTCGAAGCCGTCCTCAAAGAAGGCGGCGGCAACGGCATGGCCGTGTCGGCCGACGTGAAGGACGTGGACGCGATCCGCGCGATGTTCGCGAAGGTGAAGTCGACCTATGGCCGTCTCGATGTACTCTTCAACAACGCCGGCATGGGCGCGCCGCCGGTGCCGTTCGAGGAGTTGCCGGTCGAGAAGTGGAAGGAAGTCGTGGACACCAACCTGACCGCGCTGTTCGTCTGCAGCCAGGAAGCCTTCAAGATCATGAAGGACCAGAACCCGCGTGGCGGGCGCATCATCAACAACGGCTCGATCTCGGCGCATACGCCGCGTCCACGCTCGGCCGCCTACACCTCCACCAAGCACGCGGTGACGGGCCTGACCAAATCGATGGCGCTCGATGGCCGCGCCTACGACATCGCCTGCGGCCAGGTCGACATCGGCAACGCCGCGACCCCGATGACCGACCGCATGGTGGCCGGCGTGCCGCAGCCCGACGGACGCATGATGCCGGAGCCGCGCATGGACGCCGAACACGTCGGCTCGGCGGTCGCCTACATGGCGAGCCTGCCGCTCGACGCCAACGTGCTGTTCATGACCGTGATGGCGACCAAGATGCCGTTTGTCGGGCGGGGGTAGGAGCGCGGTCAGCGAAAGTGGACACCGGTTTCGCGTCCGGCCGCGCGACAGAACGATAAGTCTTCACGCGGCATGCAAGGTGAAGTCGACGCGGACGGCATCGAACCGAAATTCGATCCGGCCGTCGCTGTTCTTGTCGAGCACGCCGGCCTTGAGCAGTGCGTGCACGTCCGCGTGCACCGCTTTCACGTCACGCCCGACACGGCGCGCGGCCTCGCGGATCGTCACCGGCCCCTGCCCGGCCAGGACCTTGAGCAATTCCCAGCGCTTCGCGGTCAGAACCTTCCACAGCAACTCCGGCGTGGCGAAGCTGATCCGGGCCTGCTGTTTCTTGCCTGTGAAGGCCGCAAGCGCGCGGCGCGTGACCTCCTCGCGCGACGCGACTTCAAGGGTGACCGTCTTCATCTTCGGCGCCTCCATGCATCGACATCCGCCCAGAAATCCGTCAGCAGTTGCTCGTAGCCGTTAAACGCGTACCGCGTCTCCACACCGCCAAAATGCCGATGGTCGCCTTTTCCGGCCTCGTTGTCGTAACGAAGAATGCATTCGCCCGCGACCACAAGCGCGAGCCGGTATTTCAGCCGATGCGTTGACCGGCGCACGGGCTGCGGCACCTGCCACACGACGATTTCAACGAACGCGTCCTGGGCGATGACGTGCCGTTCATCCATCATCACCACGGCCTTCTGTTGGAGATAATAACAACACCCTAGCATGCTGTCAATTCCTCCAACAGCGACGACGTTGTGATCGGCTTGACGCCGCGCCGCCGCTCCGCGACCGTGCGACAAAGCATCCAGCCGAGAGAAGCCATGTTGTTTCGATCGCTCGCCGCAATCTTGCTCGTCATCGCCGCCCTGCCCGCACTCGCCCAGCCCTTCCCTTCCAAAACCATCCACCTGATCGTTGCCTACGCGCCGGGCGGTACCGGCGACGTGGTCGCGCGCATCATCGCCGACAAGCTCGGTCCCGCGCTCGGGCAAACGGTCGTGGTCGAGAACCGCCCGGGCGCGACCGGGGCGATCGGCGCGACCGCCGTGGTCAACGCCGCACCCGATGGTCACACGCTGCTGGTCGGGCAGACCGGCGAGGTTGTGGTCAATCAATACTGGATCAAGGGTCTCACCTATGATCCAAAAAACCTGATGCCTGTGGCGCTTGCGACCGTCGTCCCGCTCGCGCTCGCGATTCCCGGCAAGGCGCCCTATGCGACCATGGCCGAGTTCTTCAAGGCCATGAAAGAGTCCGGCAAGCAATTCTCGTTCGCCTCGGCCGGCACGGGGACGCCCGGACATCTCGCCGGTGAATATCTCAGCGCGAAGCTGCCCGGCAAGCTGGTGCACGTGCCCTACAAGGGCGCGGGACCTGCGCTGAACGACATCATCGGCGGCCATGTCGACATGTATTTTCCGGGCTTTCCGCCCGTGATGCCGATGATGAAAGCCGGCACCGTGAAGGTGCTGGCGGTATCCTCGGGTGTGCGCGCGCAGGCCGCGCCCGAGATTCCGACTGTCGCCGAGGCGACCGGATTTGCCGATTTCGATTTCACGCTGTGGCAGGGATTTTTCGCGCCGAAGGGCACGCCGAAGGAGGCGATCGCGCGGCTCAACAGCGAGATCAACAAGATCCTC
>JAXDNY010000074.1:0-9027 GCA_034669145.1 Hyphomicrobiales bacterium | reverse complement strand
GCCCGAACGATGCCCGGCATGTCGCCGAGACGCCGTAGCGCGCGAGCAGCGGCATCACGCAGTGCGTGCCGGCACGCACCGCGACTCCCGCGCGGTCGATGATGGTCGCAACGTCGTGCGGGTGCGCGCCCTTCAGTTCGAACGAGACGATCGCACCCTTCTCCTTGGCGGTGCCGATGATGCGCAACGAGTTGATCTCGGTCAGCCGCTGGTGCGCGTACTTGACGACGTCGCTCTCGTGGGCGCGGATGCGCGCCTTTCCGATCGACTGGACATAATCGATCGCGGCGCCGAGTCCGATCGCCTGCACGATCGGCGGCGTGCCGGCCTCGAACTTGTGCGGCGGATCGCCATAGAGTACGCGATCCTCGAACACTTCCTTGATCATCTCGCCGCCGCCGTTGAACGGCCGCATGGCGGCGAGGTGCTCGTACTTGCCATACAGCGCGCCGATACCGGTCGGGCCATAGAGCTTGTGGCCCGTGATGGCATAGAAATCGCAGCCGATATCCTGCACGTCGATTTCGAGATGCACCGCCGCCTGGCTGCCGTCGACCAGCACAGGGATGCCGCGCGCATGCGCGATGCGCACCACCTCCTTGATCGGCACGATGGTGCCGAGCGCGTTCGACATGTGCGTCATCGCGACCAGCCTGGTGCGCGGGGTGAGCAGCTTCTCGAACTCGTCGAGCAGGAAATTGCCGTCCTCGTCCACCGGCGCCCACTTGATCACCGCACCATGACGCTCGCGCAGGAAATGCCACGGCACGATGTTCGAGTGATGCTCCATGATCGAGATGACGATCTCGTCGCCGGGCTGGATGCGCTCGCGCCCGAACGTATAGGCCACGAGATTGATCGCCTCGGTGGCGTTGCGGGTGAAGACGATCTCTTCGGGACGCGATGCATTGAGAAATGCGCGCACCTTTTCGCGCGCGCCCTCGTAACCTTCGGTCGCCGCATTGGCGAGGTAATGCAGGCCGCGGTGCACGTTCGCGTACTCGGTCGTGTAGGCCTGGTTCAGGCGATCGAGCACCGCTTGGGGCTTCTGCGCGGACGCCGCGTTGTCGAGATACACCAGCGGCTTGCCGTAGACCTGCATCGACAGGATCGGGAAGTCCTCCCGAATGCGGGCGACGTCGTAGGAGCCGTTGGTCACAGCCGGATGCATGTCATCCTCGCGCCTTGAGCCACGCGACGACCGCTTCCATCAGCGCCTCGCGCAGGCCGGCATGTTCGACGCCTTCGACGGCATCGCCGACGAAAGCCTGGATCAGCAGCGATTCGGCTTCCTTCTGCGGGATGCCGCGCGCCTTGAGATAGAACAGCAAGTCTTCATCGAGGTCGCCCGCCGTCGCGCCATGGCCGCACTGCACATCGTCGGCAAAGATCTCCAACTCCGGCTTGTTGTCGGCCTCGGCGTCCTCCGAAAGCATCAACGCGTGCGACGCCATCTTGGCGTCGGTCTTCTGCGCGCCGGGCCGCACGACGATCTTGCCCTGGAAAATGCCGCGGCTCTCGTCGTCGAGCACTGTCTTGAACACTTCGCGGCTTTGGCACTCGGCGGCCGCATGATCGACGACCAACGTGATGTCGGCGTGCTGGCGGCCCTTCAGCAGGCTGGCGCCGCGGATGTT
The DNA here is from genome assembly GCA_034669145.1 of Hyphomicrobiales bacterium. GTDB lineage: Bacteria > Pseudomonadota > Alphaproteobacteria > Rhizobiales > Xanthobacteraceae > PALSA-894. The sequence continues at coordinate 7,390 of JAXDNY010000074.1, read as the reverse complement.
CGCGACGGTGCCCTCGCCGCCGAAGCGCAGGAACAATTGATTGCGCACGACCGCGCCGCCCGTGGTGAACAGGAAGGTGTTGAAGCGCGCATGCGCGCCCACATTCGCCATCAGCGACGACAAGTGCAGCGCGTTCGCGCCCTCGCGGGTGATCTTGATGTGATCGACATGCGCCTCGTCGGCGACGACCAGCTCCAGCGCGGTATTGACCTGATAGTCTCGTCCGGCAGCGCCCTCGTGGCTCTCGACCAGCATCGCGCGCGCGCCCTTCTCGATGGTCACGAGCGAGCGCGTGAACAGCGCCGCAGGCCTGTCGCCGGTCGCGGCGAATACGAGATGGATCGGCCGCTCGATCGCCGCACCGGCCGCGACGCGGATCACCGCGCCGTCGCCCATGAAGGCGGTGTTGAGCGCGACCGCCGGGTCATCGGTCGGCACGGTCTTGCCGAGGCGCGCGGCGACGAATGCGTCGCCCTTGGCTAATGCGTCCGACATCGTCTGAACGGTCAGTCCCGGCTCAAGTCCAGCGAGATCGGAGAGCTCAGAAGCAAACGCGCCATCGACGAACACAAGGCGCCGGCATTCGACGTCCGCCAGCAGTGCGCCAGCGTCCTTGGCGCGCGCCTTGGCGGCGGCATCGGGCGGGGTCGCCAGCGGCTTGGCGTCGCGCATCAGGGCGCGCAAATCCGTGTACTTCCATTCCTCGACGCGGCGGTGAGGCAGGCCTGTCGCGGCAAAGCGCTGGAACGCAGCCTCACGCAGCGGCGCAACGCCCGGCAGCTTCGCCCTCGCCGCCGCCCACTCTGCGGCGAGCTGTTGCTCCGCGGCGTTCTTCATCAGGGTCAGTTCGGCCATATCTATTCCGCCGCGACCGGCGCTTCCTGGAATTGCGCGTAACCGCTCGCTTCGAGCTCAAGCGCCAGTTCCTTGCCGCCGGTCTTCACGATGCGGCCCTTCGACAGCACATGCACGATGTCCGGCACGATGTAGTCGAGCAGGCGCTGGTAATGCGTGATGACGATCGTTGCGCGCTCCGGCGAGCGCAACCGGTTCACGCCGTCCGCGACGATCTTCAGCGCGTCGATGTCGAGGCCCGAGTCCGTTTCATCGAGCACTGCGAGACGCGGCTCCAGCAGCGCCATTTGCAGGATCTCGTTGCGCTTCTTCTCGCCGCCGGAGAACCCGACATTCACCGCGCGGCGCAGCATGTCCGGGCTGATCGAGAGCTTGGCTGCGCCCTCGCGCACCTTTTTCATGAAGTCCGGCGTCGTCAGCTCCGCTTCGCCGCGCTTCTTGCGCTGCGCGTTCAGCGCCGTGCGCAGGAACGTCATGGTGGCGACACCGGGGATTTCGATCGGATACTGGAACGCCAGGAACACGCCCTTGGCGGCGCGCTCGTCCGGCTCCATCGCCAGCACGTTCTCGCCGTTGAACAGCACCTCGCCTTGCGTGACCTCGTAATCGGCCTTGCCGGCAAGCACATAGGCGAGCGTCGATTTGCCCGACCCGTTCGGGCCCATGATGGCGTGCACCTCGCCCGTGTTCACCACAAGGTCGAGGCCGTTCAGAATTTTCTTGCCGTCGATTTCGACGTGCAGGTTCTTGATTTCAAGCAGAGGCATTACGCGTCCTATTCCTTCTCATCCTCGTCCTGAGGAGCCGCCGCAGGCGGCATCTCGAAGGACGGCCAGACATTCAACTCCATCCTTCGAGACGGCCGCTTCACGGCCTCCTCAGGATGAGGGCGGTGTTACCCAACGCTCCCCTCAAGGCTCACCGCGATCAGCTTCTGCGCCTCGACGGCGAATTCCATGGGCAGGTGCTGCAACACGTCCTTGACGAAGCCGTTGACCACGAGCGCGGTCGCCTCTTCGGCGGTCAGCCCGCGCTGGCGGCAGTAGAACAGCATGTCCTCGGAGATCTTCGACGTAGTCGCTTCGTGCTCGAACACCGTCGAGGAATTCTTCGCCTCGATGTAGGGCACGGTATGCGCGCCGCACTTGTTGCCGATCAGCAGCGAGTCGCAGTTGGTGAAGTTGCGCGCGTTCTTGGCCTTGCGATGCGAGGAGACGAGGCCGCGATAGGTGTTCTGCGAGTGTCCCGCCGCGATGCCCTTGGAGATGATCCGGCTGGTCGTGTTCTTGCCGAGATGGATCATCTTCGTCCCCGAGTCGACCTCCTGATGGCCGTTCGAGATCGCGATCGAGTAGAACTCGCCGCGTGAACCATCGCCGCGCAGGATACAGCTCGGATATTTCCAGGTGATGGCCGAGCCGGTTTCCACCTGAGTCCAGGAAATCTTGGAATTCGCGCCGCGGCAGTCGCCGCGCTTGGTGACGAAGTTGTAGATGCCGCCCTTGCCGTCGGCGTCGCCCGGATACCAGTTCTGGATGGTCGAATACTTGATCTCGGCATCCTCGTGCGCGATCAGTTCGACCACGGCCGCGTGAAGCTGGTTTTCGTCGCGCATCGGCGCGGTGCAGCCTTCGAGATAGCTCACATACGAGCCCTTGTCGGCGATGATCAGCGTGCGCTCGAACTGGCCGGTGTTCTTCTCGTTGATGCGGAAGTAGGTCGAAAGCTCCATCGGGCAGCGCACACCGGGCGGTACATAGACGAACGAGCCGTCGGAAAACACCGCCGCATTGAGCGTCGCGAAGAAATTGTCGGACACCGGCACGACCGAACCGAGATACTTCTTCACAAGGTCCGGATGTTCGCGAAGCGCTTCGGAGATCGGCATGAAGATCACGCCGACCTTCTTCAGCTCGTCCTTGAACGTGGTGGCAACCGACACCGAGTCGAACACGGCATCCACGGCGACGCGCCGGTCGCTGGCCGGCTCGCCATCCTCGCCCGGCTCGCGCACGATGCCGAGCAGCGCCTCGCGCTCGCGTAGCGGAATGCCGAGCTTCTCGTAGGTTTTCAGGATTTCCGGATCGATGTCGTCGAGCGATTTCGGCGCCTTGAAGTTCGACGGCGCGGAGTAATAGTAGGCGTCCTGATAGTCGATCGGACCGTAGTTCACCCGCGCCCACTGCGGCTCGCGCATGGTGAGCCAGCGCCGATAGGCGTCGAGCCGCCATTCCAGCATCCAGGCGGGCTCGTCCTTCTTCGCCGAAATGAAGCGGACGGTGTCTTCAGAGAGGCCCTTGGGGGCCTTGTCGGATCCAATGTGGGTCTCGAACCCGTACTTGTATTGGTCGACGTCGATCCGGCGAACCTGTTCGACGGTCTCTTGTACGGCCGGCATTGAACTCCTCCACAGCGGTTTCAAGAACCGCGGGGTTTGTTGTGTCGGTTATGGTGTTCGTCCTGGCTCGGGAGATCACCTTCGGTTCAGGCGGCAAGGCCAGGTTTCATCCCCCTAGATAGGGATTTCGTGAGCCTTTGCCAAACATTCAGGAATCGGTCGATTTCGGTCTCGGTGGTGGCCGCCCCAAGGCTGACGCGGATCGCTCCGCGCGCGAGTTCCGCGGGCACCCCCATGGCCGCAAGCACGTGCGAGGGCGCCACTTTGCCCGACGAACAGGCTGAGCCGGACGACACCGCGACACCGTCGAGATCGAAGCCGATCACCAAGGTCTCGGCCTTGCCGCCCGGCATGGCGAGCAGCGTGGTATTGGGCAGCCGCTCGGCTTGCGAGCCGAAAATGGTGGCTTCTGAGGTCAGCGCGCGGATGCCGCTTTCGAGCCGGTCGCGCAGCGCCGCCATTTGACTGGTTTCCGCGGCGAGCGACGCCCTGCATTCAGCAGCAGCGGCACCAAACGCCGCGATCGCCGCCACATTCTCCGTGCCCGCACGGCTGCCGCGCTCCTGCCCGCCGCCGCGGATCAGGGGATCGGCGATGTGGAGCGCTTTGTCGTGCTTGATGAGGGCGCCCGCCCCCTTCGCACCGCCGAGCTTGTGCGCGCTGAGCGTCAGCAGATCGGCGCCGAGCTCATGGATATTGGCCAGCATACGCCCGGCCGCCTGTACGGCATCGACGTGGAGCAGCCCGCCATAACGGTGGACGATTTCAGACGCTTCGGCGACCGGCTGTACGATACCCGTCTCGTTGTTCGCCGCCATGATCGACACCAGCGGACGCGAGCCTCCCTCCGGCAGCGCGGCCAATCGTTGCTCCAGCGCAGCGAGATCGACGATGCCATTCGGCGTGACCGGGAGCTTCTCGACCGCGGATGGGGCAAACCGCCCCCCTGCCAGGACCGACGGATGCTCGATCGTCGAGACCAGCAACCGGTCGCGCGGCGCCTTGTCGGCGCCCACTTCGATCGCAGGCGAGAGCGCAAGCGCGTTCGCCTCCGTGCCGCCGGATGTAAAGACGACGTTGCGCGGGTCCGCCCCGACCAGCGTGGCGACATCCTCGCGCGCCTGTTCGATCAGGCGGCGCGCCGCACGGCCTTCGCCGTGCACCGAAGACGGATTGCCACACAGTTCCAGCGCCGCGCCCATGGCGTCGCGCGCCACCGGACGCAATGGCGCACTCGCATTCCAGTCCAGATACACACGCGTGGTCATTGATTCTCGATCCGAACAGTCCACATTAGCGCAAAAGACTTGCTTTTCGCGTCTAAGATCGTGCAAAAGAACTCGCCACGCCCGCTCGGCCGCAGGTTCGCATGGCGAGGCTGCCCCAGAAATTAGAACAGTTCTAAATAGTTACGCGCGCCCGCCTGTCGCGTCAAGCGCTCCGTAAGTCGAGGAACCGACCGCCATATCCCAATGGTTGCGGATTCCAAAATCGAGGTCTGAATGCCCGAAGTCATCTTTACTGGTCCGGCCGGCCGGATCGAAGGCCGCTATCACCCGGCCCGCATCAAACATGCCCCAATCGCGATCGTGCTGCATCCACATCCGCAGTTCGGCGGGTCGATGAACCACCAGATCGTCTACCAGCTCTATTATGCGTTCGTGCACCGCGGATTTTCGGTGCTGCGGTTCAATTTCCGCGGCGTCGGGCGCAGCCAGGGCTCGTTCGACCACGGGATCGGCGAACTGTCGGACGCGGCCTCGGCGCTGGACTGGGCCCAGTCGATCAATCCGGAAGCACGCTCGTGCTGGGTTGCGGGCTTCTCGTTCGGCGCCTGGATCGGCATGCAGTTGCTGATGCGGCGGCCGGAGATCGAAGGCTTCATCTCGGTCGCCCCGCCCGCCAACCTCTACGACTTCTCGTTCCTCGCCCCCTGCCCGTCTTCCGGGCTGATCGTGCATGGCGACAAGGACGCAGTGGTGCCGGCCAAGGACGTCACGGGCCTGGTCGACAAGCTCAAGACCCAGAAGGGCATCATCATCGACCAGAAGGTGGTTGCCGGCGCGAACCACTTCTTCGACAACAAGATCGAGCCGATGATGCAGACCGTCACGGCGTATCTCGACAAGCGGCTCAAGCCCGCGGAAAGCACCAGCGCGGCATAGCGGCTCTACGGCCTGACCAGTACGCCCCCGGTCGTCGGCTTCGGCGCGCCGGTCGTGGTCGGAAACGTGAGCGGCAGGCCCTTCAAGGAACGCACCGCGAGAAACGCAAACGCCTGCGCCTCCAGGGCATCGGCCGACCAGCCCACCTGATCCGCGGTCTCGACCGATGCGGGACCAAGCTTTTCGGACAGCATCCGCAGCAAGGTCGGATTGCGTGCCCCACCGCCCGCGACGATCCAGTTGCGCGGCGCGCGCGGCAGCACATCGACGATGCGTGAGACTGTCGCGGCGGTGAGCATGGTCAGCGTCGCCGCGCCGTCCTGCAGGCTTTTCTCCGCAAGTCCCGCATGCATTCCGACCCACTCGCGAAAATCGTTGCGATCGAGCGATTTCGGACACGCCTGGGCAAAGAACGGGTGTTCGACCAATCGGGCAATCGCAGCGTCATCCGCGCGGCCGGCGGCCGCGGTCGCGCCGTCCTGGTCGCGCGGTGCGCCGGTCCGCTCGCGAAAGAAATCGTCGATCAGCGCATTGGCCGGTCCGGTGTCGCAGGCGATCGGATCGTCGGATCCATCGATGAACGTGATGTTGGCGACGCCGCCGAGATTCAAGACCGCGATCGGATGCGGCCGGTCGAGCGTGCGCGCGAGCGCGCGATGGAACACGGGCACGAGTGGCGCGCCGTGGCCGCCGGCCGCAACGTCGGCGGCGCGGAAATCGTAGACGACCGCAATTCCGGTCTCGCGTGCCAACATCGCCGCGTCGCCGAGCTGCACCGTCAGCTTTTCCGCCGGCCGGTGCAGAACGGTCTGCCCGTGGTAGCCGACAACGTCGATCGACGTTCGATCGATCCCGTTGACGGTCAAGAATGTATTGACCGCGCTCGCGTGAAGCGCGGTCGACATCCGCTCGGCCTCGGCGATCACGCCACGCCGCTCGGTCCGCACGCGCAACGCCGGGGCCGCCTCCATAGCGCGCCGCAGCAACGCGACTTCGTCCTCCTGGTAGACATGCAGCGCGCTCGGTCCGAAGCGTGAAACGGCCTCGCCATCGGTCTCGATCAAGGCGACATCGATGCCGTCCATCGACGTGCCGCTCATCAGCCCGATCGCCCGCATACCGCCCCGTCGATTCTAGGATTCCCCGACCGGACCTGTTACACCACCGGCCCGGCGCCAGCGACCCGTCCGGTACCACAACCGAGCCTAACGATGAGTGAGTACAAATCCGATTTCCTGCGCGAGCTCTCGACCCGCGGGTTCATCCATCAGGTCTCCGAACCGGAGGTCCTGGACGAACTCGCGCGCACGAAAACCATCACGGCCTATATCGGATTCGATTGCACGGCGCCCTCGCTGCATGTGGGCTCGCTGGTGCAGATCATGCTGCTCTACTGGCTGCAGCAGACCGGCCACAAGCCGATCGCGCTGATGGGCGGCGGCACGACGCGCGTCGGCGACCCGTCGGGGCGCGACGAGACACGGCGTATCCTCACCTACGAGCAGATCGAGGCGAACAAGGACTCGATCAAAGGCGTGTTCTCGAAGTTCCTGAAATTCGGCGACGGCAAGTCCGATGCGATCATGCCGGACAATGCCGAGTGGCTCGCCACGCTCAACTATGTGGAATTCCTGCGCGACGTCGGGCGGCACTTTTCGATCAACCGCATGCTGGCGTTCGACTCGGTGAAGTTGCGATTGGATCGCCAGCAGGAGATGTCGTTCCTGGAATTCAATTACATGATCCTCCAGGCCTACGACTTCGTGGAACTGCACAAGCGCACCGGCTGCGCGCTGCAGATGGGCGGCTCCGACCAGTGGGGCAACATCATCAACGGGATCGATCTCGGCCGGCGCATGATGAATGCGCAGCTGTTCGCCGTCACCTCGCCGCTGATCTCGACCTCGTCGGGCGCCAAGATGGGCAAGACCGCTGCCGGCGCGGTCTGGCTCAATGCGGACCTCGTGAGCCC
>JAXDNY010000073.1:0-55532 GCA_034669145.1 Hyphomicrobiales bacterium | reverse complement strand
CTTCACGTGGTGGGAGCGCGCGGACAAGCTGACCGGTCTGCCGCCGAACCCATTTCGTTTCCGCCATACCATCGTCGTCATGACTTCGGCGTCGGGGGAGGCAACAGTCTTCGTTTCCCTTTTCCAGGCGCTGCACTTCGGAGTCCGCCTCGGCACATTGACCGGGCTCGCAGCCAAGTCCGTCGTCGTTTTCATTGACCCACAGGCCGAGCGCCCTCCCAATGACATCCAAGAACATCGTAGCGATACGGTGCTCATCCCGCTTGCACCGCCGGACCCCATGCACAGCCACCTCGAACGAAATGTCCGGGAACGTGTGAATGAGGCGGCCTTACAGGGCCTTTTGGCGGAGATCGAACGCTGGTCTTTTGAGAAAGAAATGGCGCCCGTGCTCGCCCGCCTCAACGGCTTGCGCGGACTTTCACCAGAAAGGCTCGGCGCAGAAATCACCGCGATCGTCGAAGAGCAAGCGGTGCGCGCCTACTGGCTGATGCGGCACATTGGCGGCGAGTTCATCGAGACGCGGGGCAACAACCCCATGCTTCAACCGGCTGCCCAGCACATCCGATCATTGATCGCGCGCGATCCGGCCAATCCAACGAAGCTTACGCCGGCCGCCGAGGAATGCACGGTCCACTGTATGATCGCGCTGCTCAAAGACATCGGGTCACGTCTTGCCAAGTGGGATCTAACAATGGACGATTTGTGGGACGTGTTCCGCTCCGGACACGGCGCGGGAATTGTCGCCGACATCATGTTTTCGCGCTATCGGTGATGTCATGTGCCGCGACCGCGAGCGGCGTCCTCATGGGGGCGGTGATTAGGAAGGCGAAACAAGCAAAGCGATCTAAGTCCTCAAATGTCATCGCCGACGCGCTACGTGCGACGGGCGTCGGCATCGGCTTTGCTATCGTCGTTGGCGTTCTGATCGTCCTCGCCTCTCGTGTCCCCATATTCCAAATTCCGTTTCGCGCCGTGGCGCTTGCGGGCACTGACCTCGGAATGCGGGTTGCGGCCTCACGGTTTGTCGACCGCGGTGGCGACATTCGCGTCGTGGAAGGCGCGTTGGAGCCAACATATACGTTCCTTGATGTTAGCGATGACGCTTGCGATTCCTGGCTGCGCGCTAATCCGCCAAGCAACGGGGACAGAGCAGCCGCCCAGGGCGAGGACGAGTGCCTGCATCCTGCGGCGTCGAGGCTGATGACGCAGTTGGCTGTCCAAGCCCTCGAATGGGCTGGGGATGCGCCCCCGCGCCTGATCGTGTTCGACGCGTGGGTGCCTAATCCGATTCTTGTGCGCGTTGCGCCGCTACTAGCAAACGTACCCATCGTGGCGCTGGCGAGAACCCGGCCCAAGCTCGCGGGTGAGCGCATTGTCCTAGAAGACCGTCAACGGTTGAATGCAGTTTCGTTGCCGGCGAATTTTGTTTTCTCCACTGACCTGGTCTTGGCTGACTCCGCGCGCGACGGCGATGCCGCAATTAGGCGCTATCCTGCGGCGCGTGCCGTCCGTCCAGCAGGGGAGCTTTCTGTCGACACGCTGCTGCCCTCCACGGGGTTTGCTGTAGCTGGGCTCGCATCGGATGCGAGTGCGGCGTATAGCTTGTTTCACGATTTCGCGTCCCCTGAAAGTCAGTCCTGTGCAGCGCCAGCCGTCGAAGCCGCTTCTCGCAAGCTGCATGTCGATGCGGCGGCGCTGTGCACGAAAAGTCACGCCACCGGAACGTCCGGAGCGGCCTACGAAGTCGACAAAAAGATCCTCTTTTCTCTGAAGACGCTGGCACCTCCTCCCCAGGAGGCGTCCGGGCGAGATCAGGTCCGGTATAGTGGCGCGTCCTTGTCATCCTCCGTGTACCGGCGCATTCCTGTTACCTTTGAGGATGGCTTTCGCCGGATCGCAGCCGAACAGTTGAGTGGCCGCGTTGTCATCATCGGAAGCAGCGCCCTCAGTGCAGGCGACTGGCATCTGACCCCGTTAGGATACATGACTGGTCCCGAGGTCATCATCAACGCAGCCCGATCGTTCCGGTTATTCGATACGCCCGCAGAGGAGCCCCTTATTTCGCAACTGGCGCATAAGGTCGTCCTGTCCGTAATTGGCGGCTTTGCCCTTCTGCCTTGCTGGATTGTTGTATACAGGCTGGTGGCGACGCGGGATGGCCGCATGCGCGCCAAAGCTGCCTGGTCCAAGGCTATTGGCCTATTTTACGCCGGCTTGATCGCCGTGACCTTCCTTATCGGCATGCTGTTTGCCATGTACGTGGTTTTCAGATGGACGATTTCGGAAGCCGTGGCGGCCTATGGAACGGCGTCGGCGCCGGCTGATGTTCTGACGCCCGTCCTGGCGGCATCCCTTGAAGGCTTTGCCGAAGGCGCCAAAGTGCTAAAAGCGTTTCTGGAGAAGGTGGTTCACCGGCTGAGGTTTTCATGGCCGCGCCTATGGGCATCTACCCGTCGCAGGTAGGCACTTTCCTGCAGAGTCGCTTACGGGGCTATTTCTTGGCAGCAGCTATACTTGGAAGCGGGCTCTCGAATCTGTTCCTTTCGCCGGTTGCCGAGGCGCAGACGAATGAGCCCGTGCTTGAGACCGTCGCTCATATATCTGGATTCACTGGATCGAACATTCAGCTTCAGAGGGCCGCCGAGCGTGTCGCAATCGGCCTCGGAACTCCACTCTTTGCCGGCGATAAGATTTTCGTCGGCGATGGGGCGCAACTAACGCTCGACTATGGGCGGCTTCATCAGCCGCGAACTGTAAGGTCCGGCGAACGCATATATGTCGACGGCAAGCCTCCGGACCCGGCGCTGCGGCAATTCTTGTCCCGCATTTCGTCCCCACTACGCGACTTGTTCGCACCAAGCTCGCTTATTTCGATCCTTAATCGATCAGGCCGCGGCGGCGAGGACCTTGAATTGCCGCAGGGATCGCTTCGGCCGAGCCCGCTGCTCCCGCCGGGCAAGTACGTCGTCACTGCGACTACTGAGAAGCTTGCGGTGGTTTGGCGAGGCAACGCTGACCGCCTCAATCTCGAATGGGGTGGAGACCAATTGCGGGTGCTGGGATCACAGGGAACGTATGCGCTGGTAGCGTTGCCAAGTGGCATACCGACCGTGCGAATTACCGCGAGGCAGGGTCCCGTAGAGCGGCTTTCATGGGAAGTGGATCGGACCCATCCATTGCCAGCCTCGTATCCAACAGAGCGCCAGTCGGATGCCGCAGACCTGATATTTGCGCTTGAACTGCTTGGTCTGCTTGACCGGCCAACCCTCGACTCGGCTACTTGGCGGCTGGAAGGCTTGTCGCGCTTGGCGCAGTTGTCGACACACTTCTATCCGGCCGAGGTGATATTTCGCGCCTTACGTTTAGATCGCCTCAAGCTCCAGTGACGGCTAAGGTGCAGGCACTAAGTTCGCGCGCCGAAGGGGCTGCGCCCAATCGCCCGAGAGAATTGATTCCAAGGCAACGGCGGTTCGCCGGGCAGATGAGACAATCGCCAAATCTTTGAGTTCGGTCATTCCCGCAGGACGATAGTCGATACCTGCCCATTGGCCTTCATAGCCGTTACTTGCCTCCCATACTGGCTGCTCGTCCCCACCAAACAGCACCACTGTTGCTCTTCCCTTGATCCGGCTAGAGGGAAACAGCCCAATCCGAAGCATTTCGCCGTTTGCGAAGTGGGCGTCGACCGTACGGCTGTCAAGTTGACCTTCAGACGGATAATTATCGAACACGCGGACATTGCGCACGGCCGAGCCTGGCCTAAGGTCGGACACCGCGCGCAAGACAGCGGCTTGCTTCGAGGGATGCAGCCGCTCGGACTTGGGCTCCACGCGGGGTACTCTCTGATCGTACTGAAACTCCGTCAACCAAACTCCGTCGTCATGGGTATATAAGCCTACCATGCCCTGCATTAACAAAGGGTTGACTAAGGCAATTCGCCCATGGAAAGCCCAAAGCCTGCGTTAACCCGTTGTCGCATCGATGCGAGTTGCTTACTATCGGTGCGTGCAAGCGGGGAGGCTAGGCCTCGATGGCGCGATGGATTTTCATCGTATTGATGCTCTGGGGCCTGATTCCTTCCGCCATGGCGGAGAAGCGCATTGCGCTGGTGATTGGGAACAAGGACTACGCCAACAAGCGTTTTTCTCTCGACAATCCCATCAACGACGCGAGCCTCATCAGCGAAACATTGCGAAAGGCGGGGTTCGAAATCTTCGGCAATGCACCCTTATATAATCTCGTCAAGGAGGAGTTCGAATCAACGCTCGCCCATTTCGCCACCCAGATTGATCAAGACACGGTAGCTGCCTTTTACTACGCGGGCCACGGCGGGATGGTCGGGCCGGGAAGCTTTCTCTATCCTGCCGACTGGGATTTCAGGACGTCGCCACCACCCCGCGATCGCCTGATCGACGTTCGGTCCGTTGTACAGACGATGCAGACCAGGGGTGGGAAACTCGCGATTGTGATGCTCGACGCCTGTCGAAACAACGCGTACCGATCAACCGATCCGAATTGGCCGGCCGCCTTTAAAGGCGCTCGCGATTGGCCAATCCGTGGGGCGACATTTGTATCATTCTCCGCAGATGTCGAGGGCCTCGCTCGGGATGAACCCCGTGTCGGACCCATTCGACACAATAGCCCTTATGCCCTTGCCCTGTCGGAAGCGATGCTCGTGCCGGGTTTGACGCTCACGGAAGTGTTTCAGCGGGTCCGCGACGGTGTCGCCTACTATACAGGAGACCAGCAGCTCCCGTGGTCCCAGTCGTACTTAGCCGTCGGCGATTTTTATTTTAAGCCGAGGCCACGCACACTCGCGCAGTTAGCCGCCGCCGCGCCTCATACTGTCGTGCAGGACACTGCCCGCGCTGAGCAGATCAAGTTGTCTCGCGAGACGCTTGAATGGATATTAGACTCGGCTGATGCAAGAGTCAGTGAAGAACTTGAGTCGTATGCCAGTGCTATCAAAGAGAAGGAATTTGCATTTCTCAGGGAAGATCGTTCTGATAATTCAGCTACGCGCGTGAATAATATGTTTCGAGTTGCGTACGCATCTCCTGTCCTCGAAGCGGCATATCGTCTTGTCCGCCAATACGCGGAGAACAAAGAATCAGAAAAAATGGTTCGGTTGGTTGCGCTATTCGATGGGAAAGGCTTCTTCAAATCTGAACAAGCTGCTCGTCATATCGCCCAAGTACGAAAAGCCTCTTCAGTAAGAGACAATATAACGTTTAAGGCGGCCCTATGCGACATAGGAAGAGCTCAACCTACGTATCGTAAGGCAGTTCTCGAATTGGCCAGATTTGACCGCTACAAGGACGACCCCCCGTTAGAACCCGGGGTGCCAGATTGGAGTTTCCTGGGCAAAGGTCTCGCCGAGGTCGTGGCACCCATGGTTGTCGTGGGCATGGCATTTTCTGGGAAGGGGGCAAAGATGCCTCCACCCGAGAAGCCAGCATGTTCGTTTTAGCTGACCGGTGCTCGGGTGAAGATTGCGTCAAGCAATCGAATAATCACCAAGGTATGCCCTTAATCATCTAACTGGCTGCCATCCCAAAGTGGGAGGCAAGAGCGGCCGAGTGCTGCGCAGTCGGCTATTTTTTCAACAAACTTCATTGTCGAAGATCGAAGCGACTTCTGTCATATTGACAGTGCGGACAGGCAAGCCATGCGCGGTCCGACATTCGTAAGCGAATGACCGCGCGGCTCGGCAAGGGGGCAGGGCCCCCGTTGCATCCCCCTGTATGCGCCAGAACGCTTGACCGACCTTGAAAAGGATTCATGACCGCTGCTGCCTTCGAGGCGCGCCGCTTCCGCATCACTATCCGCCTGACCTGCACCGAGCACGCGCAACTGCTCAATGAGAGCCAGCGCACCGGCTTTACCCCGTCCGCCCTTATCCGCCATGCCCTGACCCGCGAGAGGCCGCCGCGCGCGGCCCGCCGTCCTCCCGTCGAGAAGACCCGGCTTGCATCCATCCTGGCCAAGCTCGGCGGAACCGGGGAGGTGCTGCGCCAGCTGCTCGCGGCCGCGCGCGAAGCCGAGACCGTGCTGCTGATCGAGCGGGATCTGTCTCGCGCGCTCGCCGAGCTTGGCTTTGCCCGCAAGTCGCTCATGGCTGCGCTCGGGCGGAGAGACCGCGCATGATCATCAAGGGCAAATCGCGGGGCAGGGCGCTTGAACTGGCTCGGCACCTGCTGCGCACCGACAGCAACGAGACCGTGCGGCTGTTTGAGGTGCGCGGGACCGTGGCGCGCGACGTGGAGGGCGCGTTGCGCGAGATGGAGGCGCATGGGCTCACCGCGCATTCGGCCAAGCCGCTGTACCACGCCTCGATCAGCCCCGAGGCACACCTGCCGCTCAACGATGCCCAAATCCGCATCGCCGCCGACATGCTGGAGGCCAAGCTTGGCCTATTGCGGCAACCGCGCCTTATCGTGCTTCACCGCAAGAAGGGCCGCGAGCATCTTCACGTCGTCTGGTCACGCATCGATACCGCATGCGGCCGCGCCATCCGTGATTCCTGGAATTACCGCCGGCATGAGGAAGCCGCGCGCGAACTGGAAACCGCCTTTGGCCACCCGGCGGTGCCTGGCCCCCATGCGCCGCATCGACGGCGCCGAAAACCGAGCCGCACACGGAAGGAGTACGAGTACCGCCAGGCCGGGCGGGCGGGCCGGCCACCGGCGCAAGTCGCGGCGGAGTTGACCGCGCTGTGGCAGGCGTCACCCGGCGCGGCGAGCTTTCGCAAGAAGCTCGAGGAGGAAGGTTACGCCCTCGCGCGCGGAGACCGGCGCGTGTTCGTCGTGATCGATCGCGACGGCAACGTGCACTCGCTCGGCCGCCGTCTCGGCATGCGCGCCGACGAGTTGCGAGACCGGCTTCGCCCGCTGGACATGAATGCCGTTCCTTCGGTGGCGGAGGTCCGCGCCGCGCGGCGAGACCGGTCCCGCCAGACCGCCACGCATGCGGCATACCGGGTCGCCGCACAGGAAATGACGGGTCGGGCAACGCCGCCCCGCACATCCCACCTTGTTGTGCGTGCCGCCCGCCGACGCAGGCCTTTGAGGCTGCCGGCGCAGCAGGTCGGCTGGATCAATACCGTGTCGCACAGGCCGGGGCCGATCATGCGCCGGACCGCGCGCCGTTTCCCCGCGCGGAATTCCAGGCGCTACCGTTCCGCCCGTGCAATCATCACCGCCGACTTCGCGGCCAAGATCGCGGATGCATTTCGTCACGCCAGAGGGGATGCGCTGAACGCGCTGCTGGAACGGTTGACGGCAGAGCGCGAGGCGTCGTTGCGCAAGCTCGCGGAGGATTGCCAGGGCACCGTGCCACGGCCTGCGCCATGGCGCGCGCGAAAAGATCGCGTCCTCCGGCATCGTGTCATTCGCAGGCGGCGCCGCTTCATCGTTCATCTCAAATACATCGGTCGTTAGGAGAAAGATCTTCCGGGGGCGACCCTCCCTGCGCGAGCGCAGGGAGGGCACGGCTCTATCCCGCCGCAAGAGCGGCGGGACGGAGTCCCAGCTCGCTGAGCGCTCGCAGGGTCTCCGCCCACAAGGGGTAACGATCCTCGCCTGTTCCTCATGCCCGCGCAGACGCGCGGGAGCGCGCTACACGCGCGCGAAGGGGACACCCCTTCGTCGGGGCGCAAGGGCAAGACGAGTTCGCGCGGCATCCCCACGTCTCCCCTTCACTCAGTTCCTGAGTGAAGGGGCCCCTCGTGCGGAGCCTCCGCGCGAACCCTTGCGCCCCGCCACCCCGAAAGATCGTCGCCATTGGCTTCAACGCGAGCGGTGCTCGCGCCGAAGCCAATTGTCGATTTTTTTTTGGAGGAACCCATGTCTTTAATCACCAACGAACAACGCAAGCAGCTTCTCAGGAACGGAAAGTTCAACGCCTTCCGCCGGGATCGCGGCGAATTTGAAATCGACTACAAGCCTGTCGTGAAGCTCTACGTCCCCGGCCAGCCGTGGATTTGGCTCTTGGGCGAGATCAATCCCGATGAGCGGGATCAAGCGTATGGGCTGTGGGATGCGGGTCGGGGGCCCTTCCTCGGGACGACGAGCCTCTTCGAGCTTGGCCTCATTCGCGACATCCGAAGCGACAACCGTTTCGTTCCGATGATGTCGCTGGAGGCGTATTTCGCGGACGCCTACGTCAACGGCCGCATCGTTGCGTGAGGGGGCGGCCATGAGACAAGCACGAACCCTTGACGACTACGCGGCATCACGGCGTTTCCCGTCGTCTTACCGCTACAGCGTTCTCAAACGCACTTCCGGCAAGGGAGGCGCGTCATGAGAGCCTTCCGATCAGTCCGCTCCGAAATGCGGGAAACCTGTATCGATCTCGCACGCCCCGTCACGCACAAGGCGGAAGCCGCGCGCATCGATCGAAGCAAGCGCCACGCGAACGAGGACAGCGAGGAGCGTCATCCGCACATCGACCCGTGGATGGAGATCGCGTTCGAGGGCCTCATCCATGCCAGCGAGACGGGCGACCCCTTCGCCCTTGTCCCGTGCTTCATGAACGGGAAGCCCGCCGTCATCATCGCCGCCATGCGATCCTTCGGGCGCAAGGTGCATGTGACCCCGCTCTTCCTCGCCTGCCAGCCGTGGATGAATTTCAGCGAGGCTCCCGGCGAGGGCGGCGAGGAGGAGGACGGCGGAGGCCCTGACCGCGCCACCACCGGCAGCCCTCCCGAGCCTCGGTAAGGGCATCGTCATCGCGCTCGCCGCTCGGGGCTCATCCCCCCTCAGCGGCGCTCGCGCGTTCGGTCTGCGGTCTGCCGCTCGCCTGTCGCGGCACCCTGTCTGATCGCCCGGAACCACGAGGGACGCCCATCGGAACCAGGGGAAGGAGTAGATGGTAGGATGACGTTCGGCGGGGACGACGGGCAACGGAAGACTGGAAACGGGCGGCGGCGGAAAGCGGAGTACGAGGGCGCAAAGCCAGAACAAGCGCACTTATGGGTTTGCGGGAAATCCAGCAAAATCAGCGATTTTCAGTAGGCCGGGCGCGAGGTCACCGGGGCCTGTTGCGGCTGGCCGGGACCATGCTCGCCAGCCGTTTCCCGTTCCGGGAGCACCACACGTGCAGCACATTATAGAAAGCCGGATCGGCATCGCGGATATCCGCCTGGGTTAGGCCGCGCTCCAGGTCAGCCCCATACACCCGGCGGAAAAACCGTTCGGGCTTCTCAGAGCGCACCTTGCGGTTTTTGTAGAGCTCCGGCGGTCGAGCGAACCGGAAGGCCTTGCGGCGGCTGCCTTTGACATAAGCGATCCGGTCGTCGAGTTGGTCCCGGATGTGGGCCAGGCGTTCGAGAGTCGCTTTCTTAGTCGCGCGAGTGTCGAAGGTGAGGCTGTCGAGGCCGGCGTTGATCGCCTCCAGTTCCGCATTGACCGTCGACGGTCGCCGACGCGTGCCGAGCTTTAGGGCCAGGGCGCCGATCACCGTCACATAGAGATCGCCTGACCGGTCACGTGCGCTACGCAGGAGATCGGCCTTTGCGCTTTGCGAGATCCTCAGTTCCGTTTTCGCGGAAGGCGGCGGTGTCAAAAAGTACCAGACGACTTCCTGCATCGCTTGCGCGACAGGTGCGAGGTCTGCCGAGGTCAGAGGCGGAAGGCCAGCAAGCCGATCGCGCGACCGCAGTAACTCGTCGTACAGGACATAAATCGGGTCCTCGTCCACGCCATCGCTTGCTGCGCGGATGTCGGCCGCTCGCCGTTGCTTTGCCATCGCCGAAGTCCAGCCTTTTCGTTTTCTGTAAACAAAAATTCTGCAGCCGCAGGCTCTCTTACAAATTCCAGCGCGTCATGGCGCCCGCAGCAACGCCGGATGAATTGCTTCGCGCCTGGAAAATTGTTTTCAACCAAGCGCCTCCGTTGCCGAACGAAGCGTCCATGCGGTGATGTTGTCTGAACAACTGATCAGGAGGCAACCATGTCCAATCTTATGCGTGTCGGTAAGCGAATTCTTCCCATCGAACATGTCGCGCTCATCGAACCTTACGTTGAAACACCCGAGACACCTATCCGCACCACGCGTGAATTCAAATCGCGGATCGTGCTGCTCAACCGCGACAGCGTCCTCTCGGAAACAGCGCCCGGCGAACTGGCGGAGGTTTATGCATTCCGAATGCTGCCGACGGACAGCGTCGCCACCAATCCGTCGATCCATTTCGGCGTCGAGGAATTCACGCCAGCGGATGACTTCAAGCCATCAAAGGACTTCCTGACGCGTCTGTCCTGGACCGACCTCGACGGCAACTCGCAGAGCAAACTTCTTTTGACGGAGCCAGAGACGACCCTTGCTATCGCCGTGCGTGGCGACCAGCCAAGCGAGGATCAGGAAAGACCGGAGCCGCTCGCAGCCAGGCCGAAGCGCAAGCGCGCTCCGGCACGCCGCGCGGCGCTGACGCAGTAACCCAACAGAGCAGGAGGTGTGGATCGAGGCGAGGGCATCTGTGCTGTGACAACCGATCCTGACAAACGGCCGCGACGACGGAGGCGCCGCAAGTACAAGGCGCGGAGCGCCTCCGTTCCGCCGCGCCACCGTCCCCGCTGGACTCCTGTATCAGCGGACTCGCCCTTTATCGACGAGACGCTTGCGTTTTGGCAGCCACAATCGCGCCGGCCACTCACACGCGAGGACGCCCGCGAGATCATCGAAAACGTTTCAGGGTTCTTCTCGATCCTTCTTGAATGGGACGCGGCCGAGCGGCAGGCAACGTCAACAACACCGGAGATTTCGTCCGGCGCCGCAACGATGGCGAGCAACAGAAAAACGCCGTTGCCGTAGCATGATTTGCGTTGCGCGAACGCTTTGACGGGCGCAGAATCTAAAAGCAAATCAACATGCGCCGAGGCTGTGATGGGCAACGCAATCAACGCACCAACAATGAACGCACCCTCGAAGGCGCTTGTGTATGCGCGCGTCTCATCGAAGGAGCAGGAGAAGGAAGGCTTCTCCATCGCCGCGCAGTTGAAGCTGCTTCAGGGCTACGCCATCACGAACCGCTTCATTGTCGCGAGCGAGTTCGTCGACATCGAAACAGCCAAGGAGAGCGGGCGCACGAATTTTGAGGCGATGCTCCATTACTTGAGAACGCACCCCACGGTTCGGGCGGTGCTCGTCGAGAAAACAGATCGCCTTTACCGCAACCTCAAAGATTGGGTCCGCCTCGACGAGTTGGACATCGAGATTCACCTCGTCAAGGAAGGCGTCATTCTCTCGCGCGATTCGCGCTCATCAGAAAAGTTCGTTCACGGCATCAAGGTCCTGATGGCGAAGAACTACATCGACAACCTCTCGGAAGAAGCGCGTAAGGGCATGCAGGAGAAGGCAGAGCAGGGGATTTGGCCAACAATCGCCCCACTTGGGTATCTCAACGTGGCTGGCCCTGATGGAAAGAAAATCATCATACCCGATCCCAAGAACGCGCCGATCATCGCGCACATGTTCGGCTGGTACGTGAGCGGGACGCTGTCGATCGCCGAACTGGCCGACAAGGCGCGATCGGCTGGCCTCGTTTACGGCAAGAGCGGTGCCGCCGTGCCGCGAAGTGTGGTCCACGGAATTCTACGCAACCCGCTTTATGCCGGAGACATTCTCTGGAAGGAGCAGTTCTTTCCCGGGAAGCACAAGGCGCTGGTGAGCCGGGCGTTATGGGATCGCGTGCAGGGTGTGATGGATGGCCGCAACGCCAGCGCCAAGCGCAAGGGAAAGCGAGAGTTTGCTTTTGCCGGTGTCGTGAAGTGCGGGCACTGCGGCTGCGCCATGGTCGGCGAAATGAAAAAGCGGAAGTATGTCTATTACCACTGCACCGGCTGGAAAGGAAAATGCCCCGAGCCCTATGTACGGGAAGAGGCCATCGCCGAGGAATTCGCAAAACAGCTGGAAAAGCTGCGCTTTGGTGACAGTGTCCGGGAGTGGATCAAGAAGGCCCTCACCGAAAGCCACGGGGACCAGACCAAGGAGCACACAGAGGCAATTGCGCGCTTCCAGGCCGAGCACACTCGGCTGCAATCGCGGATCGACGCGGCCTACGTGGACAGCCTCGATGGCCATATCAACAAGGCGACGTTCAAGGACCTGTCGAACTCGTGGCGCAAGGAGCAGACCCGAATCCTCGACGAGATCGCCCTGCATCAGGTAGCGGACCAGTGTTACCTCGACGTGGGTGTCCGCCTGATCGACGTGGCGGCGAACGCTCCCCGGCTGTTCACGCAGAAGGACCCGGTAGAAAAACGTCGCCTTCTGAATTTTGTAATCTCGAACTCGACTTGGAAGAACGGAACTCTGACCGCCAAATGGCGTCAACCGTTTGACCTACTTGCGGAAACTGCCGCGCTCGCGGCGGCAGAAAATGCGCGCGGAGACGAAAATTCGGCTCGCTGTATGGTTTGGCTCCCCGGGCCGGATTCGAACCAGCGACCAACCGGTTAACAGCCGGTTGCTCTACCACTGAGCTACCGGGGAACACGGCCGGCGTGCTCAATGCGCCAGCGTGACGGGCCTATATCAAAGGTGTTGAGGCTTTGCAAAGAAACAGCCGGGCGATTCAAGTCGCCGGGCGTTTCATGTGTGCCGCGGCCCCGCTCAGGCGCGGAGACGCTCGCCTAAAGGCCGGCGCGGCCGTTGACGGCCACGCGCGGAATGTCCTGGCGGGCAAGCCCAAGCCGCGCGAGTTCGGCGTTGGTCAGGCGCGACAGCCGCTCGTAGCGCGTTGCGATTTCGCGCCCTTCCATGACGCCCTCGAAAACATCCACGGCGAGGCGGGTTAGGCCGTAAGCGGCCGAAGGCGCCAAGGGCAGGGTGACGGTGGTCATGGCGGGTACTCCTTGAGTTCCCGCTCAATATAGCTCTGATATACAGTGCTGAAACAAGATGTTACCGCATAGCAGCACGAGCCTTGCTGCATGGCGGCATGAGTCTTGTTGCATTGCAGCATGAGTGTGGTCAGATTCGATAAGCTTCGTACGGCAGCGCCGCAGGAGCGCCACGTTGCTTCGGAACTTCGCGTTGGTTCACCGCGTTTGTCGCGCATGGAGCAGCATGCGTCGCACCGGGGCATCCAGTACAAGATCACCGCAGCGCGGGGTGGTGGATGGCGGTGGTCGTTTACGCCACCGGTCGGCCCAAGCCACTCGGGCCAGGTTGCCGGTGACATCGCGTGGGCCGTGACCGTCGCGCGGCGCGCGATCGACGTCTGGCATTTGATGAATCGCCGCGGCCGGGACCAAGCCGCGTAATGAAAGGAAAGTTGGAGGCCACGGCCGGAATTGAACCGGCGTAAACGGTTTTGCAGACCGCTGCGTAACCACTCCGCCACGTGGCCGGGAAATCGGCGGAGCTTTTCAACTCCGGCCGGGAGGGCGCGCTTCGTATACAGGAGCGATACGGCAGCGGCAATGCGGCCACGCTGACGGCGTTAACGCCCTGAGGCCGAAACTTGCGTTTTGCGCCTCGCTGCCGCAAAAGATCGCGCACCTTCCAGGGGTTTTTCAACAGGGGATGCCGCATGGTCGATTACGCGCAAGCGCGGCGGACCATGGTCGATTGTCAGGTCCGCCCGAGCGACGTAACCGACCTGCGGATCATCGCGGCGTTGCTCGACGTTCCGCGCGAGCAGTTCGTCCCGCCGTCGCGCCGCGCCATCGCCTACCTCGATCTCGATCTCGCGGTGGCGGACGGCTCGCCGCGCGCGCTGCTCAAGCCGATGGTCTTCGCAAAGCTGTTGCAGGCAGCGGAGATCCACGAGAGCGATCGCGTGCTCGATGTTGGCTGCACCACCGGCTATTCTGCCGCCGTGCTGGCGAAACTTGCCGCCAACGTCGTCGCGCTCGAAGAGGATCCGGCACTCGCGCGCATCGCGGCGGAGAATCTCGGCGCGCGCGTCGCGGTGGCGGGCGGGCCGCTCAACGCCGGATGGCAGGCGGATGCACCGTATGATGCGATCCTGCTCGAGGGCGCGAGCGAGGTGCGGCCGGACCGATTGCTGGCGCAACTCAAGGAGGGCGGGCGGCTGGTCGCCGTCATCGGCAGCGCACCGCTCGGCAAGGCGACGCTCTTCCGCAAGGACAGCGGGCAGATCACTGCGCTGGCGCTATTCGATGCGGCGGCGCCGCTGCTGCCGGGCTTCGCCAAGACCCCCGCCTTCGTGTTCTGAGGCGACTGTGGCGCGCTTGCGCCACTGGGGAGCTTTTATCCCCTGCGACCCTTCAAGGGGTTCCAAGACTCTGGACGCACGCCTATGATTCTGCCGTTCGCGATGGCAGCCGGCGGTCACAGCTGGCGCTGACGCGCGGGCGGACGGGGTCAAATGGTCAGGTCCGGAGTGCGGCGGGCGGTCTGTGCGGCAGCTATTGCGGCCGCGTTCGGCTGGCCATGCCTGGCGGCGGCG
Organism: Hyphomicrobiales bacterium; assembly: GCA_034669145.1. Taxonomy (GTDB): domain Bacteria; phylum Pseudomonadota; class Alphaproteobacteria; order Rhizobiales; family Xanthobacteraceae; genus PALSA-894. Next base: position 41,116 of record JAXDNY010000073.1, on the reverse strand, counting down.
GAAACGCTGGAATCCGCGCTGGCGCAAGCCTATCGCAACAATCCGACCTTGAACGCCCAGCGTGCTTCACAGCGGGCGACCGACGAGACCGTCCCGCAGGCCTTATCCAATTACCGTCCGCGGGTGACCGGATCCTTCGATTCGGGATATCAGCACTTCGAATCGATTTCGACCTCGGGCGGGGCCTTCACCAAGACCAACACCAACATCAGTCCGCGCGGCGGCAACGTCGGCCTGGTGCAGACGGTTTTCAACGGCCAGCGCACCGGTAACCTGACGCGCCAGGCCGAAGCCTCGGTGCTGGCCGGGCGCGAGACCCTGCGTAATGCCGAGCAGACCGCGCTGCTCGATGCCGCGACCGCCTACATGAACGTGCTGCGCGATACCGCGATTCTCGATCTGCAGCGGCGCAACGTGCAGGTGCTGCAAGAGCAACTGAAACAGGCGCGCGATCGCTTCAATGTCGGCGAGGTCACGCGCACCGACGTCGCCCAATCCGAGGCGCGGCTCGCGGCCTCGCAATCGCAGGTGCTCGCCGCGGAAGCCAATCTGAAGGCCTCGCAGGCGACCTACCGCCGCGTCATCGGCGCCGAGCCGGTCAATCTGCGCGCCGGCATGCCGGTCGACCGGCTTTCGCCGCGCTCGCTCCCGGATTCGATCGAGCAGGGGCGTACCGTGCACCCGACGGTCGTGGCGGCCCAATACACTGTGGATGCCGCACAGTCCGCCGTGAAGGCGGCCGAAGGATCGCTCTACCCGACAGTGACGGTGGAGAGTTCGGTGCAGCGGCGCTGGGACGTGCAGCCGGGCGTTACCGATCAGATGACGGGCACCGTTCTCGGGCGCGCCACTGTGCCGATCTATCAAGGCGGTGCCGAATATTCGATCATCCGCCAGACCAAGGAGACGCTCGGCCAGCGCCGCATCGAGCTCGACGTGCAGCGCGATCTCGTCCGCGCGACCGTGGTGCAGGCCTGGAGCCAGCTCGAGGCGACCAAGGCGCAGATCATTGCCGCGCAAGCACAGGTGACCGCCACCGAAGTCGCATTGAACGGCGTGCGCGAAGAAGCGCGCGTCGGCCAGCGCACCACGCTCGACGTGCTCAACGCACAGCAGGAACTGGTCAATGCGCGCGTTTCGCTGGTGACCGCGCAGCGCGACCGCGTGGTCGCCTCCTTCACGCTGCTCGCAGCGGTCGGCCGGCTCTCCCCCGAGACCCTCAGGCTTGCGACCGAGGTCTACGACCCGCGCGTGCACTACCATCAGGTGCGCGACAAGTGGATGGGCGTGCGCACGCCGGACGGCCGTTAAGGCGCTTGCGCATCAACCCGTTGTAGGTTCGCCCGCTCCTGTCCACAGGACTTTGCTTGCCTTCGACCTTCCGCATGCCATACTCGCGCGAATCCTCGCATATTGCGTGCCTGGGCGGCTGATTCGCGGTCACTGCGGGCCCATCCGGAGTGCGAGAGGAAAGCGCATGAGTCAGGCGGCGAAGGCGCAAGAACCCTCGATGGAGGAGATTCTTGCCTCCATCCGGAGGATCATCGCCGACGACGATAGCGTGAAGCCTGCGGCCAAGCCCGAGGCGAAAGCTCCAGAGGTCAAGGCTCCCGAGGTCAAACCGGCCGCCCAGGCGCCCGAGCCGCCGCCTGCCGCCAAGGCGCCGCCTCCGCCTCCCAAGCCCGCGCCGCCTGCCGCCATGAAGCAGGACGACATCGACGCGATGCTGGCCGGCCTCGATGAGGCGCCAGCGCCGGCCCCCGTGCCGCCGCCTGCGCCGGAGCCGGAAGCGGACGTGCTGGAACTGACCGAGGCGATGCAGGCACCAGCGCCCGCGTTCCGCAAGATCGACGGCTCGCAGGACGTGGTATTCGACGAGGAGCCCGAGCCTGCTCCGCGTCCACGCGCCGCCGAGCCGCCGCGCCCCGCACCCGCGCCACCCCCACCGATGGCCGAGCACATCATCTCGTCGGCGACCGCGGCCGCCGTGGATTCGGCGTTCAATGCGCTCGCCCATACCGTGCTGGTGCAGAACGCCAAGACGCTGGAAGACCTCGTGAAGGAAATGCTGCGGCCGATGCTGCAGCACTGGCTCGACAACAATCTGCCGACGCTGGTCGAGCGGCTGGTGCGCCAGGAAATCGAGCGCGTTGCACGCGGGCGCAATTAATATTGAGGCAACAACGGGCAGAAACTGAAGATCAAGAAAGAGGCGTCGCAGGTCGCGCGCATTTATTTTTGAATAGATGCACTTACGATCTTATGAGCATCCATGTCGACCATCCGGCTCTGCTCACCCACAAAGTAGAGCATCGTCCGGCCGGGGAGGTCGCTCTGTGGCCACATATAATTGATACGGTCAAGATTGACGATTGCCGTATGACGTTTCTCGCCGGGGGCGGCATTTCAAAAAAGCGCGCCATGGATTTTCCCCTAGTAATGTTGTAGGCCGGCGACCAAGAACTCTCGGGCCTTATATAAACTCCGCGCCGATCCGAGTTCCGCGCCGCCATTTGACACGGGCGTTTCGGCCCGAGCCGGAGGTCCGGGACATCAAGAACGTGAATGTGCTCGACACGGCTTGAGCCGTGCTGAACCTGATTTGAACTCCGGTGTCGGAAAGATCGACAATCTGGCAGGGCCGGATCGCAAACCCGTTCCTGATCCACGCGTCCGCATCCACTTTTTTGCGGGCGGACGCACGTTGGTCTTTCGACCTTGCATTGGACCTGAATTTATGGCTCAGCACCGGTCCGAAGGATGACATCTATTTGCTCCGACGAAGAACGTCGCAAGTGCAGCAAGCCAACTTCTTCTATCTTGGCCGGCATTGCCTGCATTGACAGGCTGTCTCCGTACAGCCGCATATGGTGATCGTTGTGCCGCGGCTCAATGAGGGCCGTGCCGGTTCCAAAATAGGGATCATTTGAATCTGTTGCGCGCGAACACCGCGCTGAAAAATTAGCCGCCCGCGCTTGCTGCGGCCGATGCTGCAGCACTGGCTCGACAACAATCTGCCGACGCTGGTCGAGCGGCTGGTGCGCCAGGAAATCGAGCGCGTTGCACGCGGGCGCAATTAGCTCGCCATTTTTTATTTTTCGAGCGTCTTCAGACGCCGCACGTCGTCGGCGGCCTCGGCTAGCAGCCACGTGCGGAACGTCGCGATCTTGGGAAGCGCGGACGTCGCCTTCGGGCAGACGATCCAGTAGGTGTTCGACATCCGCAGCGAAACATCGACCGGCCTGATCAGCCGCCCGTTGATGAGATCGGACGCCGCAAGCGCCGTGCGCGCGAGTGCGACACCCTGACCGTCGATCGCCGCATCGATCAGCATGCTGGCGCGGTTCAGAATCGGGCCGCGGACAACAGCATCGTTGACGCCGGCCGCTTCGAACCACCGCGTCCAGGCATTCGAGTCATCGAGCCGCAGCAGCGTGAGTTTCAGCAAATCCGCCGCTTTCATTATGCGATTGCGTCCCGAAACAAGCTTGGGTGCGCAAACCGGAAAGAGCTGCTCGGAGCAAAGGCGAACCACATCGAGCCCATTCCAGTTGCCGTCGCCGTGCCGCACCGCGAGGTCGACGTCTTCACGCGCGAAGTCGACGTGATGCAGCGTTGCCGACACGCGCAGATCGATGCCGGGATGAGCCTCGGCAAACCGGCCGAGCCGATGCACCAGCCACTTGGCGGCAAAGTCCGGCGATGTGCTGACCGTCAGGACGCCGGAGGTCTGGCGCTGGACCAGACGTTCGGTGCCGACCGCGATCCGGTCCAGCGCGTCTCGCACCACCGCGAGATATTCGCGGCCGGCGTCGGTTATCGCCAACCGCTGGCGCTCGCGAACGAACAACTTGATGCCGAGCGTCGCCTCCAGCGATTTGACCTGCTGGCTCACCGCGCCCTGAGTGACGCACAGCTCTTCCGCCGCGCGCGTAAGGCTTTCGCTGCGCGCCGCGGCTTCGAAGGCCTTGAGTGCGTTCAACGGCGGCAAGCGGCGCAGCATTACTCGGCTTTCATAAGAAAAACTAAGGCACAATAGCAAACGAAGGCTTCGCCGGCAAGGCACTGAGATTCGGCTCAGTCGGGCTTCTTTCGACCGAAGCCACCCGCGCACATCCCTTTTTCATTAGAAAAACTATGCCATGGTCGAGAAACGATTCATTGCGGCTGCGCCCGAACAGGAGGTAGATGACGTCGCTTCGGCATACGAAGCGTCGGGTTCTTCACGCAGCCACCCGGTTCTTGAAGACGCATCCAGTCTCAAGCGCTGCTCTAGTCCCCGCACGGGGAGGAGCGCCCTATGAGCGATCGACGCATTGCAATCGTCTCTGCCCTCACACTGCTCGGCAGCCTCGCATTCCTCGGCCCGGTGCAAGCCGGCGAGCAGATTTGCAAACCGACCGTGGGGTTCAGGGAGGTGCGGTTTTCGCCGATGCAGCCGCCGACGCTGGAACGGAAATGGACGGCCGTCTTGTCGGTCGATGCTTCGCGCTGCGCGACGGCGTCCGGACGTTTCGGCATCATTTTCTCCCGCATGAAGGAGAACGCACCGGAGACCGACTTTATCGAGCATTTCACGTGGAAGCCCGGCGCGATGGAGGTCTCGGTCAATTTCTGGGCGGATGAGGCCGTGGAAGGGTATTGGCTCAATGACGTTGCGGCGTGCCCCTGCCGCGACTGAGAAGGCCGCCCGCTACACGACTTGCGCCTTTCGCCGCAGCATTGCGGCGACCCAGACGCCGAGCAGCGGCACCAGCAGCCCCGCCACAAGGAAAATCGCCGGTCCGCCGGCGCGATCGATCAGCAGCGAACCGGCGGCAACGCCGATGGATTGGCCGACATAAAGCGCGGAGGAAAACAGCGCGACCGCGGTGCCGCGCGCCTGCGGCGTCATCTGCGTGGCGTTGGTCTGCAACGTGTTGTGCAGCATGTAGAATCCGAGCCCGATCGCGATCACGGCAGGAGGCGCGATCCACCACGCGGGCGCAAGCGCAAGCGCCAGATACGCGGCGCCGACGATGAGCCCGCCGAAGGCCGCAAGCCCGACCTGCCCGAAACGGCCGACGAGCTGCTGAACGCTCGCCGCGTAGATCAATCCTCCGAAGCCGAACATGCCGACGATCAGCCCGACGAGCGTGAACGAGATACCGAAGCGCAGATGCAGATCGGCGCCCACATAGGCGAACGCGCCCCACACCAGCGCGGCCTCGGCCAGTGCTGCGAGCAGCACGAGACGGGCCCAGCGGTTGGAGAATACCGTGGAATAGTCCGCGACGAAGCCGCGAGACGTCTCGTCGGCGCGTTGATCCGGCCGCGTACCGGGGTTGCTCGCAAGCTCGCGGAACAGAGCTAAGGCCGCGAGCGCGAGGATCCCCGCCAGCAGGAAAAACATCGCGCGCCAGCCGAGCCAGTCGCCGATGATGCCGCCCGCCGCCTGGCCGAACAGCTGCCCGCTGATCTGCCCGGTGAGGTAGCGGCCCAGCACCTGCTGACGGCGTTCGTACGGCACCACGTCGCCGACGAACGCCATGCCGAGCGGGATGATCCAGGCCGCGGTCAGCCCGGAGGCGAGACGCGCAAGCGTCAGCGTTTCAAGCGAGCGCGAAAGCCCGCACGCCAGCACGGTGAGCGAGCACAGCGCGCAGGCGATCGCGACGGAACGGAATTTGCCAAATTTGTCGCCGATCGGCCCGATGATGAGCTGCACCGTCGCATGGGTGATGGCGTAGGCGCTGACGATGATCGAAGCCGCGCCGACGGTGACGCCGATATCGGTCGCGATCTGCGGCAGCAGCGAGTCCGGCGCGCGCACCATCGCTTGGCTGGCAAAGCCCGCGAGCGCCAGCAGCGCGATGGCGCGGGTCGGCGTGGATGGGGCAGGGGACGGCAGGGGACCGGCACCAAACGTTGAGAGCGATCATGCGGTTGTAGCGCGCGACCGCGCGGGGACCGAATCGAAACGATTCATGGAGCGGATCGGCAGGCGCTATTGCGAACCGCGGCCGCGGTCGATGCCTTCGCGCTCGAGGATCTACCTCGGCCCCTGGCGGACCAGTTCTTGCAGCGCGAGTGCGTTCCCGGCGGCGCAGCCGAGCGTGGTGTTGTCGAACATGCACCAGACCTCGCCGGCCTTCGGTTGCGTCATCCGCTCCGCATAATCGGCCAGCCGCTCCGGCTCGTAATTTGAATAATACATGCGCGGCGATCCGTGCAGGCGGAAGTATCGCAGCCCAGGCCAGCCCCCGGGCTCGGCCGCCTCCGGGACCTTTGCTGGATCCGCGGCGACGCCCGCGATGCGGTGTTTGAGCAGCAAGTCTTCAGCGCGCGGGGTGAACCAGGTCGGATGGCGCGGCTCGCACACCACGCCGCCAGCATGGCGTTTGCGCATGACCTTGAAGAATGCGCCCGCCGTTCGAGCGTCGAATACGAGGCTGGGCGGAAGCTGGAACAGGAGCGCGCCGAGTTTGTCACCGAGGCCGGTTGCCTGTGCGAGAAATCCGTCGAGCGCTGCGGCGGCGCGGGACAAGCGGAGATCGTGCGTGATTTCACGTGGCGCCTTCACGGCAAAGGCGAAGTCCGCCGGTACCGAAGCCGCCCAGCGCTCATAGGTCGTGCGACGGTGCGGCCGATAGAATGACGAGTTGATCTCGACTGCATTGAAGCGGCGCGCGTAGCGCTCGAGAGTGCTGCCGGACGACGGGAATGCGCCGGCGTATTGTCGCGGGATCGCCCAGCCGGCCGTGCCGATGCGCGGCGCGCGCGGCGTCTCAGCGCGCGCCGATACGGGCATGGACGTTGATTTCAAGCTCGACATGATGCGGATAAGCACGTCCTCGGCGTTGAGTTCCGGATCGCGACCCGCTGCGCAGCCGGTTTAAGGAACGCCGCGCGATCGGCCAGTGAACCTCGCCGTGTGGCCTTATCCCACCGCCCGGGTGCGAACAGAATGGGTGCTGCGCCAGGCGCTATTTGCGAACCGCGGCCGCTACGCCGGTGCGCAACGGCGTGCACAGATAGGCGTGACACACGTTCGACCGCATCGAGGGAGACAGACTGCACCCGTCGGCAGCGTGAAAAATACATGACCGCTCGAACGCGCGCTCAGGGATCGCATCGAGATAGGCCGCGATGAGTTCGTCGTCGGTCTGATGCGGCTGCTGGCTCCGCACGCGCTTGATCGTCACGGGGTTGAGATACGCGGCGTCCCCCGCCTTGCTGCAACAGTAGCCGCGGCAAAGCGCGCACCCGGTCGCGACCGCGCGCGCCTCGTCCGGTGCAAGCGGCTCCGGCCATTTAGCGGCGGACCTGGATTTCTTCGCGTCGGCGATGAGTTCGCGCACGTTGTCGGCAAGCGCTTCGCGCCGCTCGGGCGAAACGGCAACGAGGGGCGCATCGAAGCCCGGTAGTTCGACCTCTCCCCATTTGACCATGGCGGCCCGGCCTGTGTGTGGAATCGCCCGCCGGGCAGCGTCATGGCTGGCCGCGGACCCGTCAAGCCGGCCTTGCTGTCATGAACGGGCCAAATCCGGGGATGAAACGCGGCGCCCGCCGGCTGCGCCAATCGGCAGCATTGCAAAATCCAACCTTTGGTAGAGAATGTCACTTGATGCCTATTAATGGAGAGAACCAATGTGGTGTTATTACTTCGGAGCGCTTGTCGCGGGTGTCGGAGCACTCCTGCATGTCCGTTTCGCTTACATCGAAACGGCCGGGTGGAACCTCGCGGCCGTGCGCAAAATCGCGCCCTCCTGGGTCGCAGGAATGAGCGACACAGAGGCGGACCGCCTCATCGCGTGGGCGAAGCGGCTCGCGTTCAACATCGGCATCTACAATCTGGTGCTGGCGCTCGGGCTGGCATGGACATGCCGGGCTTTCGCCCTGCAGGCGCCGACGGCCAAGTCCCTCGGCATCTTCTTTGCAGTCTGGCTATTGGGCGCGGCGGCGGCGGCGATCTCCACACAGATCGTCAAGGCGTTCATCGTGCAAGGCGCGCTCGGCGTCCTGCTGCTTATCGCAGCTCTCGTTATTTGATGCGGCCGTCGCAAGACGGACATCGCTACCGCGCCGGCTGGTCGAGCCGGAACACCATCTGGGTCGGCCGCACGAAGTGCAAGGCGACGAGCAGGATCACCAGCACGGTGCTCATGTACATCAGCGCCATGGCATCGACCGAATAGACCGGGCGCACGCCGCCGGCGAACACGTTGTAGAACAATGCGACGACGAGCGTCTGCGAGCCGGAGCCGGAGACCAAAAACGTCAGCTCGAAGTTGGACACCGTGTTCACAAGGATCAGCACGCCCGCGGTGAGCAGGCCCGGAACCGTGAGCGGCAGCAGGATGCGGCGGAAGATCTGGAAGCGGCTCGCGCCCAGCGTCTGCGCGCCCCATTCGAGATTGAGGCTGATCTGCTCGAAGAACGGCATCAGGACGAAGACGGCGAGCGGCACCATCGGCACGAGGTTTGCCATGATCACCGCGAAGATCGTTCCGCCGATCGGCCAGCCATAGAGCGTGGTGGCGAGCGAGATGCCGTAGGTCATCTGCGGAATGACGAGCGGCAGAAAGTAGAGCAGCAGCAGCAGCGCCTTGCCGCGGAAATTGCGCCGCGCCAGGACATAGGCGGCCGGGTAGGCGAGCAGCAGCGCCAGCGCGACGATCGACAGCGCGACCACGACGGTGACCATCAGCACGCGGTCGAGATCGAAATTATTCCACGCGTAAACGAACCAGTCGGTGGTGAACTGCGGCGGCAGCGGCGTGCCGAACCAGCGCTTGGCAAATGCGCTCACCGCAACATGCGTCACGATCCCGAGCAGGTTCAGGATGAACCCCAGGACGAAAAGGTACAGTGCGAGGCTCCACAGTCTGCCGCGCATAGTTATTCTCTTCCTTTGCGCATGATCTTGTCCGAAAACCGGTGCCGACTTTTCGGGATCATGCGCTAACGTTTCCCCACGCCCATTGTGGGCGCCATGATCATTCGTTGCCGCAACAGCACGATCAGCAGGAGGCCGCCGAGCTGGCACAGCCCCATGATCACGGCGATCGCCGACGCATACGACATATCGTAGTGCTCGAAGGCCTGATGATAAGCCGCAATCGCGATCGTGCGGGTCGAGCCGGCCGGCTGCCCGAGCAGGATCGCCGAGGGAAAGACCGCGAAACTCATCACGAACACCAGCGCGAACGCGATGGCGATGCCCGGCGCCATCAGCGGCAGCATCACGCGGCGGAAGACGATCCACGGGGTCGCGCCGAGCGTGCGGGCGGATTTCTCCAGCGTCGGATCGATGCCGGAGATGTAGCCGAGCAGCATCAGGAAGCAGAACGGAAACTGCTGCATGAACAGCGACAGCATCACGCCGGTATGATTGTTGGTGAGTTGCAACGGCTCCGAGAGCAGTCCCGCGCCGAGGAGGATCTGGTTGAACCAGCCGCGCGATCCGTAGAAGCCCTGGATGCCGATCGACAGCAGGATCACGCCGAGCGAAACCGGAAGCACGAGGATGGTCGTGATCGTCCGCTCCATGCGGATGCCGCGGCGCATGCCGTAGGCGATTAACAGCGCCGTCGACACCACGATGAGGGTTGTCGGAATGGCGAGCGAGAAGGTGATCCAGATGGTCCCGTATTGCCACTCGTCGCTGAAAAACGCGACGTAGTTCGCCAGACTCAAGCCGGGCTGCTTGGCGGGCCGCAGGCTCAGATAAATGCCGTGCAGGAACGGATAGACGAACATTCCGACGACGTAGAGCACGGACGGCGCGAGACAGAGCACCGCCGTGAGATCGAGTTCGCGCGGTTCGCCGGATTTGCTCACGGCCGCGCGTCCGGCGCGCCGGGAAGGAAGATCACCTTGTCGGGCGGAAACGTCACCGACACGGTTTGCCCCGGTGCGAGATGGGCCGGCGTGTGCACCCACAACGACGACTGATCCTCCAGCCGCAGGACCGCCTCATTGTCGCGCCCGAGATATTCGACGATCTCCACACGCCCGCGGAACGCGTTGATGCCCGCCGCGTCGGCGCCAACCTGCACGTCCTCGGGCCGGATGGCCGCGGTCGCGGGCTCGCCCGCCGCGAGCGCATCTTGTCCGCGCCCGCGGATGCGGAAGCCCCTGTTGGCGCGCTCAAGCTGCCCGTCCGTTCCGATGTGGCCGGAGAAGAAATTGCGGAAGCCCATGAAGTCGGCGACGAACACATTTTTCGGATTGTTGTAGATCTCCTGCGGCGGACCGGCCTGCATCACGATGCCGTCGCGCATCACCACGATCCAGTCGGAGAGCGAGAGCGCCTCGGTCTGGTCGTGCGTGACATAAATGCAAGTCAGTCCGAGGCTCGCGTGGATGCGCTTGATCTCCGCGCGCATTTCGATGCGCAGCTTGGCGTCGAGGTTCGAGAGCGGCTCATCGAGCAGCAATAGCCGTGGGTGCAGCACCAGCGCGCGCGCGATCGCGACGCGCTGCTGCTGGCCGCCCGAGAGCTGAGAAGGGTAGCGCTCGCCGTAGCCCGGCAACTGCACCAGTTGCAGCATCGCCTGCACGCGCTCGCGGATTTCGGCGGTCGGCCGGCGCTGCAGTTCGAGGCCGAACGCGATATTGCCGGCGACCGTCATGTGCGGAAACAGCGCGTAGTTCTGGAACACCATGCCGAAGCCGCGCTGCTCGGCCGGCAGGTGATCCATGCGCTGATCGTCGATCCACAGCTCGCCATCGCTTGCCGGGATCAACCCGGCCACGATGTTGAGCGCCGTGGACTTGCCGCAGCCGCTTGGGCCCAGCAGCGTCACGAACTGACGGCCCCGCACTTCGAGGGCGAAGTCGTCGAGAACGACCTTGCCCCCGAAGCGCTTGGTGATGCGAAAGTGGAGCGAGTTGAGAGTCTGGCTCACTGACGCTTGATCTTCTGCGCGCCCACTTCCTTGTCCCAGCGGTCGAACATGTAAGTGAGCTTGCGCGCCTCGAGCATGGGCACGATTTTGAATTTCTTCTCCATGTCGTCGTATTCGGGGCGCCAGAATTCCTTGACGTAGTCGCGGATGTCCGGCGGCGCGGAGGCAAGAGTTGCCTTCTTGTTCACCGGGCCGATGAAGCCACGCCAGGTGAACTGCTGCTGGTCCGGCTGGAGCATGAACTTCATCAGGTCGAGGATGATGTCGATCTCGTTCTGCGGCACGCCTTTCGGGATCGCCCAATAGTGCCCGTCGATCAGGAACGTGGTGTTTTCCAGAATGGTGATCTTCGATTCCGGCGGCACCACCGCTTCGGCGCGTGGCTTCATGTCCCATTCCATGATGCCGGCGATCATCCAGCGCTGCTCCTGCGCGAACTCGCGCAGGGTGAACAGGGTTCCGGTCGGATAGTATTCGATGTACTGGCCGAGCTCCTTGAGGAACGCCCAGGTCTTGTCCCAGCCGTTCTCCGGATCGCGCGGGTCCTTGTCGCCGAGAATGTAGGGCAGGCCGACGACGATCGACGTGCCCGGGCCGCTGTTGGCCGGGCGCGCATAAAAGAACCTGCCCGGATTGGCTTTGGCCCAGGCAAGCAGCTCCTGCGCGCTCTTCGGCGGGTTCGGCACTTTCTTCGGATTGAAGATGAACACCGGTCCGCCATTGCTCACCACCGACGGGATGACGAAGCCTTCGCCTTCCTTCAGGTGCGCCTTGCCGGCCTCGGTGAAATCGTCGATCGGAAACAGCTTTTCGTGGTCGGGGATGAGCCGCACCAGTTGCCCATTGCCGATCATCGCCGAAGCTGCGGCCTGGCCGGTCATGATCAGGTTGATATCGAGGCGGCCCGCGTCCTGCTGCGCCTTGATCTTCGCCGGCAGCTCCGGTTGCGGCGCGCGCTGGATACGCACGTCCTTGATCCTGGTCGGATTGGCCTTGCGGTAGTTCTCGACGATCGCCTGCGTCGAGGACAGGTCTCCGCCGACATCGATGATCGACAGTGTAATCGGCTGTGCCGAGGCGGGCAGGCTTGCGCCAGCGAGCGCGAAAACTGCCGCGGCCACAAGCCGAAGCATTCCGGATGTTCGGAATTGCATGAAGTCCTCCCTCGTGGCGGCGATCGCGCCGAGCTCGATCTTCGGCCGAGCTTTCGGCGACGTTACCGGCGGCGTTCCAGCGGTGCAAGGTTGCCGATGCGCGGCGCCCGCAACCGCGTCCGCTATCGCGTCGGGATGGTCAGCCTTAAGCCCGGCGTGGGCGCCGAGCGCGCGTTGTCGTAGCCCGGCGTGGACGAATAGGGCGTGATCGGATCGCCGCTGATCGAGCCGGGCGAGATGTAGGAATTCGGCGGCAGCACCAGCGGCGGCAGGATCGGCGAGAGCAGCGGCTTGAAATCGGCCGGCGGCGGATCGGATTTGCTGGATTGCGCGAGGGCGGGCGTGGCGGCGAGCGCGGCGCAAAGGGCGAGCAGGGCGTGCGATCTCATGGCGGTCCCCCGCGAACATCAGGCTGCCGCAGGGTACGCCCGATCGCACAACGCGGCAATCGCCGCTCAGGGCGTACCAGGTGACCGGCTCGCCGTGCTAAGCGCCGTCCGCGCGCAACACAGGAGACCGTCATGGACAATCTGAAAGGCCCCAACATCAAGAAGAAGCAGAAGTGCAAGAACTGCGAGGGCAAGGGCCTGGTGAAGAAGGGCGACAGGGTGATGAAATGCCAGCGCTGCAAGGGGACGGGCGTGCGGTGATCCGGGCTACGCCCGCTTCTTGCCCTTCGGATACGCCGCGCGGTAGCGCTCCAGCATCCTGGCAAAGCTGGTGTTGAGCGCGGCCTCGATTTTCGGATTCTGCTCCAGCCGCGCCAGCAGCATCGCGGCCGCCTCGATGGTGGAAAGCCCGTCGCGCCGCGGCTCCTTGCGGAGCTTGCCGTAGCGCGACGGCCGCTCGCGCGCGAGCAGCACACGGCGGCACTTGAGCATCCAGGCGTTGCGCCACCACATCGCCTTGGCCTGCGTCCAGGTGCCGTCGAGCAGGATGATGCCCTCGATGTCGCGCAGCGCCTGATCCTGGTTGGGCAGCGCCTCGCCTTTGTGGTTCACCACCACGATGGGACGGCCGGGCGCCAAAGTCTCGGCCTTCGCCGCGCCGAGATAGAGGATCGCCCAGGCTTTCGGATCGGTCTCGCGGCCGACGATCTTCGACAGCGAGGGCCACGACAGGCCGATTTTGAACATCGCCTTTTTGAAGTGGAGCGCCGCCAGCCGCGCCGAACCGAGCGCGCGGTCCTGCTCCTGCGGATGCTGGAGGATCAGCAGTTCGATGCGGTTGTCGAACGGCGTGACCTGATCGCAAACGCAGAGCGCGGGGGATTTGAGGCAGCGCGGGCAATCCGCGGCTTGCGGATGTTCTGGCAACAGCGTGTCCATGTCCTGCATATAAGCCAACGCTCCGCCCGCCCAATGAGTGAGGGGATGGGCGCCCCTTCGTCTGTTTTCTGCTCCCCCGAGGGGAGCAGAGCGCCGACAGGCGCTGGTGCGGATACGCAGCACCCGTGACCCGCCTCGCGGTCGGGTCGATCTCCGAGAACGCTCAGAGATCACCGGCCAGTGACGGTGACCGGCGCGCCTCTCGGCGCTCTGCTGCGGCGTTCTCCTTACGGCGTCGGGCCGCGCTTTCGTCGATGGCGCAAAGCGTGCCCACCGATCGTCAGCCAGCTCCTGGCAGGGGATCGTAGTGTCCCCGGGCGGAGCCCCGACGCCGCCCGGGTGCCGGTTGCGAGCCGGCAGCGCGGGCGCCGCTCCAGCACGAGGCCCGGAATTGCCGGGCGCCGGCTGCCGGAAAGCGTCATGGGCCGAATCTCCAGCCCGCTTTCCGGCCTGCTCCACCACCAAGACGCCTCTAGTTGTGAGCTTTCAATAGGTTGTCCATCCGGTCCGGACCGGGGAAGCTGAAGTTGTCGAGGCTTCACCTTTCGCGGAGGACCGGATGAACGTGCACAAGAATGCCCGCCTAACGCCCCTTGGTCGAGAGCGGATCGTTTTGCAGGTCGCGAGCGGGCAGACGCCGAAGGTCGTCGGTGAAGCCGCAGGCGTCTGCCCGCGGACCGTTCGCAAGTGGGTTGAGCGGTATCGCTGCGATGGTTTGGCTGGATTGAAGGATCGCAGCTCGCGGCCGCATCGTCTGTATCGACCAACTCCTTGCAGCGTGATCGAGCAAGTTGAGGGGCTGCGCCGTCAGCGCCACACGGGCAAGCAGATCGCGGCAGAGGTTGGTATCTCGCCAGCCACTGTCAGCCGCATCCTGCGCCGCCTGGGTCTCAACAAAATCTCAGCCCTCGAACCAGCCGAGCCGGTGCGCCGCTATGAGCGTGAGCATCCGGGTGACCTGATCCACATCGATGTCAAGAAGCTCGGTAGAATCGATGGCATCGGTCATCGCATTACCGGCGATCGCAAGGGTCAGAGCCGGCGGCGCGGCCGGGGCGAAGGCCTCGGCTGGGAGTTCGCCCACGTCTGCATCGATGATGCTTCACGCATCGCCTTCGCCCAGATCATGCCTGACGAGAAAAAACACAGCGTTGCTGCCTTCCTCAGGGCGGCAGTCGCCTATTACGAAAGCCTCGGCGTCAAGATCGCCCGCGTGATGACCGACAATGGCGGGGGATACATATCCTTTGCCTTCCGCGATGCATGCCGCGACCTCGGCCTGCGCCACATTCGCATCAAGCCTTACAGACCCCAGACGAACGGGAAGGCCGAGCGATTCATCCAAACTGCGCTACGCGAGTGGGCCTACGCCAAGGCTTACACGCACTCCAACGGTCGCACGGCAGAACTGCCGATCTGGCTTCACCAGTACAACTGGCATAGGCCTCATGGCAGTCTGAAATCGAAAACACCGATCAGCAGACTCGCTCTACCGGAGAACAACCTGTTGAGGCTCCACAGCTAGATGACGCCCCTCTAGCCGAGCAGGGTGCACGCATTATCCGTCAGGTTGTTCGAGCGGGGATAACTTTTTTTCGGGACGTTATCCCCGGGGGAGAACCGTAGGCGCCATGCCCTTGTCGGCGAGCTCCTTCTTCGCCTTGGCGGATTTTGCGCCGTCGAACTTCATGCCGCGCAGCACATGCGGCGCCTTGCTGAATTGGATGTCGGCATAGCCGACGACCTCGATGCGGTTGCCCCAGGGATCGAGGAAATCGAGAAACGGCCCGTCCACCATTGTGGCGCCCGCGGCTTGCGCCAGCGCCTTCACCTGCGCGCGGTCGTCGACCACCAGGCCGAAGTGGCGGTGGCGGTCCTGGTGCGGCGTCTTCGTTTCGCCCAGCGCCAGGAACTGATCGCCCATGTCGATGAAGGCCTGGCCCTTGCCGCGCCCGCGCAGCGTGAAGCGGAAGATCTTGCCGTAGAAGGCGAGCGCCTCCTCGATGTCGCCGACCTCGAGCGCGACATGATTGATGCCGACGAGACGGGGCAGGGTGGGCATGGGGTGCTCCGGGGTGAGCAATGGGGCTGGTCGACATGTAGGGAGAGCGCGCGGGAGGGGGAAGGCGGCCCTCTTTGGTGGCCGCGCGCGGCGCCGCGCATCGCGTCGCTGTCGGGCTGCGCCTAACGGGCCTTGCCGACAGGGACAGTCGCGCAAGTGGTGCAAAAGCCATTGGCGTCAGCGTAACAAACAATATTGCTGTCCCCCGGCGACGGCACGACGCCGCATACCGACCCTGCGCTCAATGGCGATCGCCCCGATATCGGAGGCAGGTTTGGCGGCGAATCCTTAGCGGCAGACAGGATCTTTTTCGAAAGCTCGTCGGGGATGAGGCCGCTTTTCGCCAGGAATTCCAAGTTGCGTTTTGATTGCTTTTCGTCACCGGCGCTGATCATCTTCAGCACCAGTTCATGCTGCTGTTTCTGTGCGTCTGTCTCTTTGGTGAAGTTGAACTTCTCCCTTTCAAGATCGCGCGTCGCCTGGAATTTCGCTTGTTCAAGATCACGCGTGGCCGCAAATCTTGTTTGCTCCAGTTGAAAGGTTTTCGAACTTTGCAGCAGTGTTCCGACGACCGAACCTGCGAGAGTCAATACGCCCGCGATCAATGTCGCGGTCAACGGAGAAAAGAGTTTCGCGCGCCAGCCGCTCTCTTTCTCCTTCAGCCTTATGTCCCGCTCTTGAAACGATTTGTCGCTTTCGAACCTGCGCTTCTCGAGGTCGAGCTTGTTTTCCTCCAAGTCTAGTCTCTTTTGCTCGAGCGCTGGGTCCAGGCTCGTCGCTTCGTCGGGCATCGTCGTTTCCCGCCAGGTCAGCAATCGGAGACCGCTTAGCGCAATCGGTGATCCAGAACAGCGCAGCCGCGCTCAAGCCTGAAGACCGATATTGCCCGTCACCGTGTGACAGTCGTCGAAATTGCCGGTATTCGGGTTGAACTTGCACACGATCGTCGTTCCGTTCGGACCTGGGGCGACGATGACGGAGCCTTCCGTGTGCGTGCTCGGATGCCCCGCCGCTGTCACGGACGCTGCTTGGGGCAATGGGAAGGGTTTCGCGCCGGCCTTTTTCAAGCCGCTCGACGTCAGCGAAAAGAATGTGTTGCTCTTCCCGGATGGTTTCGTGCCCTTTTTCGCTTTCTTCTTCGCCGTCTTAGCCATGGCTGCCTCCATCAGTTGTCTCTGTCGTTAACGTCACTACGGCTGAACGCTTTTGATGTTAGACGCCACCGACGCCCCAATCTCAGACGCCAGGTGCGAATTCACCGCGACGGGAGCCAAGATTGGGACGCCAGCGTCTATGAACGTCGGGCCCATCGTGATGAGCAGGTCCTGTGTGCGATCGCGGTTCGCTCCGAACAGCGGCAATGATCCGGAACTGGAGCCAGCGGTCACGCGCACAAGCGTCCATGTCGGGGTGATGCCTCCGTTCGAGACGACCTGATACTTGATCTGATGGGAAATGACGTCCTTGGCGGGCGTAGGTGGCGGCTTGTCCGGAAAGGCGACGATTCCGGTGAACCCAGGAAGCGCTGATGCGTACAACCATTCTTTCAGTTTGAGGTCGCTCTGCACGAAGATGTCACCGTTGACCCGGTTCGGGAGGCAAGTGCGATTGATCGGCCCTCCATTGGGGAGTTTCGGGTCGATGAAATTCTTGAAAACAAAGAAACTGCTGACCTTGCTGGTCCGGTTGGCGCCGGCCGAGAATGTGCCGCCGAGTCCCAATGAGAAATTTTGCGCACTGGTTACATTTCCTCCGGTCGGAAACGCCGTTATGACGTTCTCCAGAGGTCTCTTGAGCGTTACGCCAGGGTTGAACAGGGTTTTTTCATCGATGACGAACGTGAGCGTAACCTGCGCGCCCCAATTCTCCAGCCATTGCGCTCGGCGCGGTATGTTGAACTGCTTCGATATCCGTTTGTCGTCGGCGATCAGCGATCGCACCGCCTGAGCAAGCTCGCATTGGACCTGACTCGTGACCGCGTTCACTTTGAAGCCCAGGTCATTCTCGCCCGCCCAGAACTCAAGGACGTCGGGGACATAGGTCCCGCATCCGCTTAATAGGCTTGCGCCAAAAACAGACAGTAATAGTTTTCGCTGAAAAGCACGCTCCATCGTATTCTCCCCCCGGAGAACGGCAGGATTCCCCCTGCCCATGCGCGGATTATTATCAAAGAAACACAACTTGTCCGTGACAAAAAAGAAACAACTCCAAATAAAACTATCGTAAAAGATTCGCGCGACGCAAGACGCGTTCGGAATAAACTCACTCCGCCGCTTCCTCTCCACCCCCCGCCTTGCCAGCACCGGCTTGAGAAACGCCCCGGTATAGCTTCGGCCTACGCCCTCTGGGTTTCGGCCGACTGGTCGCTTCTCTTTCACCACCGCCTCGGGCGGCCCAACAGCCACGATCTCGCCGCCGCCGTCACTTCGCCGCGACGGGCGTCAATTCAAACACGCGACCGTGTTTCGAGGCAGCAGCCCCGTCGCCCGCGCGCAACGCGAAACGCACCGCATCGAGCTTTGCCTTCGTGGAATCAGCTCGATGGATTTGCGGTGACGTCTCAACGCTTGCGCTCGCGATCTTCCCGAAGCGCCTGCCGGACTTCATCGCCGACGATGCCGGGCATGGCCTTGGCGAGACCGTCAACCTTGCTGTCGATCTTGCGATCAAGGCCATCAACCTTGCTCTCCAACCGGTCAAAGCGTTTGTCGACCTGGTCGAAACGCTCATCGACCGTGTTGAACCGCTGCTCCGTTCGGGCCTCGAATTCGAGCAGGTCTTTGTGGACCTCTTTGACCTGCTGCGTCAGAAATCCGAACGAGCCTTCAATCTCGCCGACGCGGCGTTTCAGGTCTCGAATTTCGGCTTCGACATTCATGCCCATCGCAAATACCTATCACAAGAACGTGCGGCTTTCACTTCATCAGGGCACCCCACCCCGGCGCTTTGCGCCGACCCTCCCCCTCCAGGGGAGGGTGAAGCAAGACCTACTCCGCCGCCTCGGTCCGCCGCTTCCTCTCCACCCCGCGCCTCGCCAGCACCGGCTTGAGAAACGCCCCGGTATAGCTGCGCTTCTCCTTCACCACCGCCTCGGGCGGCCCGAAGGCCACGATCTCGCCGCCGCCGTCGCCGCCTTCGGGGCCGAGGTCGATGATCCAGTCGGCGGTCTTGATGACTTCGAGATTGTGCTCGATCACCACGACCGTGTTGCCGCCCTTGACCAGCTCGTGCAGCACTTCGAGCAGCTTGGCGACGTCGTGGAAATGCAGGCCGGTCGTGGGCTCATCGAGAATATACAAAGTGCGCCCCGTGGCGCGCTTGCACAGCTCCTTGGCGAGTTTGACGCGCTGCGCCTCGCCGCCTGACAGCGTGGTCGCCTGCTGGCCGACGTGGATGTAGCCGAGCCCCACCTGCTGCAGCGTTTCGAGCACGTTGCGGATGCGCGGCACGGCGCGGAAGAAATCGGTCGCCTCGTCGACCGTCATGTCGAGCACGTCGGCGATCGACTTGCCCTTGAACACGACGTCGAGCGTCTCGCGGTTGTAGCGCTTGCCCTTGCAGACGTCGCAGGTGACGTAGACGTCGGGCAAAAAGTGCATCTCGATCTTGATGACGCCGTCGCCCTGGCAGGCCTCGCAGCGCCCGCCCTTCACGTTGAACGAGAAGCGGCCCGGCTCGTAGCCGCGCGCCTTCGCCTCCGGGAGCCCTGCGAACCACTCGCGGATCGGCGTGAACGCGCCGGTGTAGGTCGCGGGGTTTGAGCGCGGCGTGCGGCCGATCGGCGACTGGTCGATGTCGATGATCTTGTCGATGTGCTCGAGCCCCTCGAGCCGGTCGTGCGGGGCGGGGCCTTCCGAGGCGCCGTTGAGGCGGCGCGCCACCGCCTTGTAGAGCGTGTCGACCAGCAGCGTGGACTTGCCGCCGCCCGAGACGCCGGTAACGGCGGTGAACAGCCCGAGCGGGATTTCGGCGGTGACGTTTTTCAGGTTGTTGCCGCGCGCGTTGATGACTTTCAGCGTGCGGCGCGGATTGATCGGCCGGCGCTCGTGCATTTCGATGAAGCGCTCGCCGGTGAGATACTGGCCGGTGAGCGACTCGGGCTCCGCCATGATGTCGTCGGGCGTGCCCTGCGCGATGATCTTGCCGCCGTGCACGCCGGCGCCGGGGCCGATGTCGAGCACATGGTCGGCGACGCGGATCGCGTCCTCGTCATGCTCCACCACGATCACGGTGTTGCCGAGGTCGCGCAGGCGCTTCAGCGTTTCCAGCAGCCGCGCATTGTCGCGCTGGTGCAGGCCGATCGACGGCTCATCCAGCACATAGAGCACGCCGGTCAGCCCCGAGCCGATCTGCGAGGCGAGCCGGATGCGCTGGCTCTCGCCGCCCGACAGCGTGCCGGAGGCGCGCGAGAGCGTGAGATATTCCAGCCCCACGTCCTCGAGGAATTTCAGCCGGTCACGGATTTCCTTGAGCACGCGGACCGCGATCTCGTTCTGCTGCTTGTTGAGCTGCGCGGGTAGCGCGGAAAACCATTCGCCCGCGTGCTTGATCGACAGCTCGGCGACTTCGCTGATGTTCTTGGCGCCGACCTTGACGCACAGCGCTTCGGGCTTGAGCCGGTAGCCGTTGCAGGCGTCGCACGGCACATCGTGGAAGTACTTGGCGATCTCCTCGCGCGCCCAGTCGCTCTCGGTCTCGCGCCAGCGCCGCTCCAGATTGGTGACGACGCCCTCAAACGGCTTTTTCGTTTCGTAGGAGCGCATGCCGTCATCATAGGCGAAGCGGATTTCGTCATCGCCCGAGCCGTCGAGGATCGCGTTCTGCGCCTTCTTGGGCAGGTCCTTCCATTTGGTGTCGAGCGTGAACTTGTAGAACTTGGCCAACGCAGTGAGCGTCTGCGTGTAATAGGGGCTCGAGGATTTCGCCCACGGCAGGATCGCGCCGCCGCGCAAGGTGCGGTCCTTGTTCACCACCAGTTCGGGATCGATGTGCTGCTCGACGCCCAGCCCGCCGCATTTCGGGCAGGCACCGAACGGGTTGTTGAAGGAGAACAGCCGCGGCTCGATCTCCGGAATGGTGAAGCCGGAGACCGGGCAGGCGAATTTCTCCGAGAAGATCAGGCGCTCGGCGGTCTCGTTGCGCTGCTTGTTGGCCTTCGAGCCTTCGACCGCGCCGCCGTCCGCCATCTCGGCAATCGCCAGCCCATCGGCGAGCTTGAGCGCCTGCTCGAGTGAATCCGCGAGCCGGGTGCCGATGTCGGCGCGCACGACGATGCGGTCCACCACCACGTCGATGTCATGGGTGAACTTCTTGTCGAGCGCCGGCACTTCGGCGATCTCGTAGAACTTCCCGTCGACCTTGACGCGCTGGTAGCCCTTCTTGAGGAACTCGGCGAGCTCCTTGCGGTACTCGCCCTTGCGGCCGCGCACAACGGGCGCCAGCAGATAAAGCCGCGTGCCGTCGGGCAGCGCCAGAATGCGGTCGACCATCTGCGACACGGTCTGGCTTTCGATCGGTAGGCCGGTCGCGGGCGAGTAGGGCACGCCGACGCGCGCCCACAACAGCCGCATGTAGTCGTAGATCTCGGTGACGGTGCCGACCGTCGAGCGCGGATTGCGCGAGGTGGTCTTCTGCTCGATCGAGATCGCGGGCGAGAGGCCGTCGATCTGGTCGACGTCCGGCTTTTGCATCATCTCGAGGAACTGGCGCGCGTAGGCCGACAGGCTCTCGACGTAGCGCCGCTGCCCTTCCGCATAGATCGTGTCGAACGCGAGCGAGGACTTGCCCGAGCCGGACAGCCCGGTGAACACCACGAGCTGGTCGCGCGGGATTTCCACGTCGATGTTCTTGAGATTGTGCTCGCGCGCGCCGCGGATCGTGATCACGCGGCCGCCGTCGAGATTGCGGCGCGGGCGACTCTTGTCGAACAGGTCGTTCATGAGTCCTGGAACATAATGAGAACACGACAATTCCGCCAGTCCAGCCATTGCATGGCCGGTCGGACGGGGCGAGAACCGCTGTGGATAACGAAACGGTGCCTGTTTTGGGGCACCGCAACAGAGAAATGGGATCATGCGCCTGCAAAACAAGATCGCGATCGTCGTCGGGGCGGGCCAGGGCCCGGGAACCGGCACGGGCAACGGGCGGGCGACCGTCATCCGCTTCGCGCAAGAGGGCGCCAAGGTGCTGTGCGTCGACCGCGATCTCGCCTCGGCGCAGGAAACCGTCGCGATTGCCGCGAAGGAAACCAATGCCGGCGAATGCGCGGCGTTCGAGGCGGACGTGACGCGCGACGCCTCGATGAAAGCGATGATCGATGCCTGCAAGGCCAAGTGGGGCCGCATCGACGTGCTGCACTACAATGTGGGTTTTTCGATCGCGGGCGGCGACGCGCCGCCGACCGTGATCACCGAGGAAGCGTTCGACCGCATCCTGACCGTGAACCTGCGCGGCATGGTGATGGCGGTGAAGCATGCGCTGCCGTTAATGCGGCAGCAGCAGTCCGGCGTGATCCTCGGCATCTCGTCGCTCGCCGCGTGGGAGAAATACCCTTACGTGGCCTACAAGATCTCGAAGTCCGCGATGGTCGCGTACTGCCAGCAAATCGCCATTCAGAACGCCGAATACGGTATCCGCTGCAACGTCATCCTGCCCGGCCTGATGGATACGCCGATGGCGGTCGACACGCGCGCCCGCACCACCGGCAAGCCTCGTGCCGAAGTCGCCGCGATGCGCGACGCGCGCGTGCCGCTGCGCAAGAAAATGGGCACCGCCTGGGACGTGGCGAACGCCGCGCTATTCCTCGCCTCCGACGAGGCGAACTTCATCACGGGCGTGCAGTTGCCTGTGGACGGCGGCTCGCTGGTCGATATCGGGCACTGATTGGCGCTACTGTCAGCCCTTAGGGGGACCCCATGCGTGCAATACTCGCTTTCGCAATGCTTATCCTCGCGCAGATCGTGCCGGCGTCGGCGCAGGATCAATGGCGTGAGTTTCGCGCGCAGGCCGACGGCTTCGCTGTGTCGTTCCCGCAGGATCCGACGGTGACGTCGCGGCGCATCAAGGACAGCAAGGCGACGCAAAGCATGTTCCTGATCGAGAAGGGGGAACTGGCCTATCTGGTCAGCGTCGTCCACATGGAGAAGGGCACCGGTCCGAAGAAGCCGGACGACAAGTATTTCCAGAACCTGATGAAGAACTACACTGAGGGCAGCGGCACGACGTTGCGCGCCAGCAAGGCCGCGACGATCGCCGGCAAACCCGGAATCGACGGCATATCCGACGCCGGTAATTCCGCTCATCAAGTCCAGATCATGGCGACCGGCGACCGCGTCTACATGGTGATCTATGTCGGACCGAAGGGGCAGGAAAACAGCGCGGATGCGACCCGGTTTCGCAACTCGTTCAAGCTGATCAAATGATCGTCACGAGTCGCGCGTCCTTCCGAGGTAACCATGAAACGGCGTGATCTCATCAAGGCGCTGGCGGTCGGGGCGGCCTTCGCGCCCGGCGTGGTGCTCGCGCAAACCTATCCGACGCGGCCGGTGACGATGGTGGTACCGTTTGCGGCGGGTGGCGCATTCGACGTTGTCGGCCGCATCATCGCGACCCGCATGGGCGAGTTGCTGGGCCAGAGTATCATCGTCGAGAACGTGACCGGCGGCGGCGGCATTATCGGGGTCAATCGCGTCGTCGCAGCCAAGCCCGATGGCTACACGATCCTGCTCGGCACCATCGGCACCCATGCCTACAACCAGACGATCTACAAGAAGCGTCGCTATGACGCGATTGCCGACTTCACGCCGGTCACGCTGTTCTCCGAGCAGCCGATGGTGCTGGAGGTGCGCAAGGATCTTCCCGCCAACACGCTGCCGGAATTCATCGCGCTGTTGAAGGCGAACGGCGCCAAGATGCAATTCGGCTCCGCGGGCGCCGGCACGACAACGCACCTTGCCTGCGCGCTGCTCAATTCCAGGGTCGGCGTCACCGTCACGCACATTCCCTATCGCGGCGCGGGACCGGCGGCGAACGATCTGATCGGCGGGCAGCTTGATTATCTCTGCGGCAATCTCGGCGGCGCGGCGCCGCTGATCGCCGGCAAGCAGGTGAAGGCGCTCGCGGTGCTCTCGCCGACGCGCTCGCCGGTGATGCCGGACCTTGCGACCGCGCATGAGCAAGGCCTGACCGACTTCGACACCACGACGTGGACCGCGATCTTCCTGCCCAAGGGGGCGCCAAGGGAGATCGTCGACAAGCTCAACGAGGTCACGCACGCCGCGATGGAGACACCCGCGATCAAAGCCCGGATGCTGGAGATCGGCGTGACCGGCGTGGCCCCCGAACGCCGCACGCCCGAATATCTCGCGAAGTTCGTCGTTGAGGAAGTCGCGCGCTGGGAGCGCCCGATCAAGGACGGCGGGCTCCAGGTCGATTGAGGCCAATCCTGCAGGGCGGCTCCGCGTCCGGCGCGGATGGCGCGCGTCAACCGGCGCGATAACATCCGTCAAAGCTCCGTAACGACGGAGCGGCCGGGAGAACGCCAATGATCGTGAAATTATGGGGCGCCGCGCTGGCGGTGGCGATGATGATGACAACCGCAAGCGCGCGTGAGTTCGAAGTCGTGGTGCGCAACGACATCGTGTTCGCCGAGCATGACGGCACGAAGTTGCTCGGCGACCTCTATGCGCCGAAGGGGCTAGACAAGGCGCCGGTGCTGATCGGCGTGCACGGCGGCGGCTGGCAGGTCGGCGACCGCAAGTTCTACCGCAACTGGGGGAGCTATCTCGCCAAGAACGGCTATGCGGTGTTTGCCATCGAGTACCGGCTGATGAAGCCGGGCGTGAAGACCTGGCCCGGCGCCGTCTACGATACGCGCGCGGCCGTCCAATACGTCCGCGCGAATGCCGCCGCCCTTGGCGTCGACCCGGAGCGGATCGGCATGATCGGCGACAGCGCCGGCGCGCATCTCTCCTCGCTCGTCGCGCTCGCCGGGGAGGAGCCGCTGTTCTCGATCACGTCGAAGGTGATGAACGCGGCGCAGAGGATGAAGCCCCAGCCCGCGACGTATCCCATCAGCGTGCCGATGCGCGCAACCGCGCGGCGGCAGAACGAGGCGGCGAGGATCAAGTGATCGAGCATAGCGGCCACGCGCTCGGTGGGCTCCCTCTCCCCCATAGCCCGTCGAAGACGGGCGTAAACGCCCTTATCGGGGAGAGGGGTGGGGTGAGGGGGCATCGAACTATCGATTGATCGTAACCCCTCACCCGGATCGCTGCGCGATCCGACCTCTCCCTATGGGAGAGGTGAACGGAGCCCGCGGTCGCCACCAACCGTCCCTTATTTCGGCTCGTATCGCACGCCCGTGATCGGCGCGACGAGGCGGTTGTAGGTCTCGCCGCAACGCTCGCCGCAGCGTTTCACCCACGCCGGTAAGACGACACTGGTGAGCGAGCTCTTCAGGGTCGCCATGTCGGCGTCGGTCGCCCGCGCGATCGTCATCGGCTTGTTGTCGACCAAGCGGCCGATCTTGCAGCCTTCCGCCTTGCCGGCATTGCAGGCGATGCCGTCCTCGGTGAGCTCAAGACCGAGCGCCCACTGTTTTTCCTGCACCTCGGTCATCACCTTTTGCAGGAAATCGCGCACCGCGGGATCGAGCTTGTTCCACCACGCGAGGTTCACGCCATAGGCGGCAACGCCCCACTGCACCGGCAGCGCATACATGTGCTTCGTCACCTCGTACCAGCGCGCGCCGTTGCCGGTGGCGGTGCCGGTGACGGCGCAATCGACGACGCCGCGCTCCAGCGCCGAATAGACCTCCGGGAACCCGATCGCGACCGGCTGGCCGCCCACGGCTTGAATGAAATCGTTCTGCGAACCGCCGGGCGTGCGCACGCGACGGCCCTTCACGTCGGCGAGCGAGGTGATCGGCTCGCGGCAGAAGAACACCTGCGCGGGGAACGGATAGGTCGCGATGATGCGGACGTTGAAGCGCTCCAGCTCCTTGTTCAGTTCCGGCATCACGGCTTCGGCGACCTTGCGGCCCATCTCGTGCGAGGAGAGCAGTCCCGCGAGATCGATGATGTCGAGCAGCGGCGCGTCGCCCGCGACCGTCGGCAGCGCGATGCCGCCAAGATCGATCTGCCCGGCGCGCAGCACGCGCAGCAGCTCCGGGCCGTTGAGATTGCGCTCCGGCCAGCTTGCCAGCGTCACCGAAATGCGCCCGCCCGAGCGCTTGGGCAGTTCCTCGCGCAGCATCGGGATATCGACGCGGGTGTATTGCGGAATGGTGGGAGAGAGCTGCGTCACCATCTGGATCGCGACCGGCGGGCCGGGGGCAAGCTCCTGCGCGAATGCTGCATTTGCCCATGCGGTCAACATGATGGCGGTTGCGAGAATTCGGTTCATGCATTTCCCCTTTTGATCACGCTGGCGCCGCGTTCATGTCGGCTGGTCCAGGCACTTCGCAATAGGTCACGAGCGAGCGGCCGTCGTCGAGCCGGCGCGCGTCGGCGCGCACGTAGCGGCCGTCCGGCAGTTTGCGCGTCAGCGATTTGACCTCGCCCTGGCCGAAGCCCGCGCTCAGCTTGCGCGCCAACGCGTCCGGATCGTCGGTCGGGCCGTAGTCGCCGCGGCGGGCGAAAAATGTCATCATTTCGAGCCGCTCAAGGCCGGGCCGGATGATCCCCGGCGGGATGTTCATCAGCGTGGAGGCGGCCGCGTTGGCGACCATAAGCCGGCCGTCCTTGCTCCACAGCGCGACGCCGTCGCGCATCGCGTCGAGCGCAAGCTGAAAATCGGCGATGTCGGAAGAGCCTTCGGTCACGCGGAACACCTTTCGCCCGGCCGATAGTGGCATTTCCCATTCGGGTTTGGGAGGGTGCAAGTCCGCTTGCCTCCCGCCGCGCCAGTGCCTATTCACCCCGCATGGCAATTGAAAAGACCTACCAGCCCGCCGAGGTGGAAGGCCGCATCTACCAGACCTGGGAGGCCGCGCAGGCGTTCCGCGCCGGCCGGCCGGAGCGCAAGGACGCGCAGCCCTACACCATCGTCATTCCGCCGCCCAACGTGACCGGCTCGCTGCACATGGGCCACGCGCTCAACAACACGCTGCAGGACATCCTGTGCCGCTTCGAGCGCATGCGGGGCAGGGACGTGCTGTGGCAGCCCGGCATGGATCACGCCGGCATCGCGACGCAGATGGTGGTCGAGCGGCAGATGATGGAACGGCAGGAGCTAGGCCGCCGCGACATCGGGCGCGAGAAATTTCTGGAAAAGGTCTGGGCCTGGAAGGCGGAGTCCGGCGGGACCATCACCAAGCAGCTCAAGCGGCTGGGCGCCTCGTGCGACTGGTCGCGCGAGCGCTTCACCATGGACGAGGGGCTTTCCAAGGCGGTGCTCAAGGTCTTCGTCGAGCTCTACCGGCAGGACTTGATCTACAAGGACAAGCGGCTCGTTAACTGGGACCCCAAGCTGCTTACCGCGATCTCCGACCTGGAGGTGCAGCAGGTCGAGGTAACGGGCTCGCTATGGCACATCAAGTATCCGCTCGAAGGGACTGAAAACGAATACATTATCGTTGCCACCACCCGCCCCGAAACGATGCTCGGCGACACCGCCGTCGCGGTGCATCCGGACGACGAGCGCTACAAGCACCTGATCGGCCGCCACGCGATCCTGCCGCTGGTCGGCCGGCGTATTCCGATCGTGGCGGACGAATACTCCGACCCCGAGAAGGGCACGGGGGCGGTGAAGATCACCCCCGCGCACGACTTCAACGATTTCGAGGTTGGGCGGCGGCACCATCTGCCGCTCGTCAACGTGATGAACGTCGAGGGCAAGCTCACGTTGCTGGAGAACACCGAGTTCAACGACGGAATCCCGCCGTCCGACGATCTCGCCGCGACGCTCGCGCTGCACGGCCTCGACCGCTTCGTTGCGCGCAAGAAGATCGTCGAGATGCTGGAAGAGAAGGGCCTGATCGACAAGATCGAGCCGCACACCCACATGGTGCCGCACGGCGACCGCGGCAACGTGCCGATCGAACCGTTCCTGACCGACCAGTG
The DNA here is from genome assembly GCA_034669145.1 of Hyphomicrobiales bacterium. Taxonomy (GTDB): domain Bacteria; phylum Pseudomonadota; class Alphaproteobacteria; order Rhizobiales; family Xanthobacteraceae; genus PALSA-894. The sequence continues at coordinate 13,618 of JAXDNY010000073.1, read as the reverse complement.
GTACGTCAACGCCAAGGAGCTGAGTTTCATGGCGCTCGCGGCGGTGCGCGACGGGCGCACGAAATTCGTGCCGCAGAACTGGGAGAAGACCTATTACGACTGGATGGAGAACATCCAGCCGTGGTGCATCTCGCGCCAGCTGTGGTGGGGCCATCAGATCCCGGCCTGGTACGGACCGGACGACAAGATTTTCGTGGCCGAGAGCGAGGACGAGGCGCTGGCCGAGGCGCTCGCCTACTACGTCGTCAACGACGTGCTGACGCAGGAAGAGGCCGACAAGATCGCCGAAAGCGCGGACCGCCGCGCAACCTTCCTCAAGCGCGATGAGGACGTGCTCGACACCTGGTTCTCCTCCGCGCTGTGGCCGTTCTCCACGCTCGGCTGGCCGGAGGAGACGCCGGAGGTGAAGCGCTATTTCCCAACCGACGCGCTTGTCACGTCGTTCGACATCATTTTCTTCTGGGTCGCCCGCATGATGATGATGGGATTGCACTTCATGAAAGAGGTGCCGTTCCACACTGTCTATATCCACGCCCTTGTCCGTGACGAGAAGGGCGCCAAGATGTCGAAGTCGAAAGGCAACGTGGTCGATCCGATCCCGATGATCGACCACTACGGCGCCGACGCGCTGCGCTTCACGCTGGCCGCGATGGCGGCACAGGGCCGCGACATCAAGCTTTCGACCCAGCGCGTGGAGGGGTACCGCAATTTCGCGACCAAGCTGTGGAACGCGGCGCGCTTCGCCGAGATGAACGACGCAACGATAGTGCCGGGCTTTGACCCGCGCCTTGCGACCGAGACGCTGAACAAGTGGATCGGACACGAACTGGCGAAGGCGAGCCGCGAGATCACCGCCGCGATCGAGGGCTACCGGTTCAACGAGGCGGCGGGCGCGGCCTATCGCTTTGTGTGGAACGTCTATTGCGACTGGTATCTCGAACTGGTGAAGCCCGTTCTCACCGGGCCGGACAGCGCGGCGAAAACCGAGACGCGCGCCATGGTCGCGTGGGTGCGCGACGAGGTGCTCAAGCTCCTGCACCCGTTCATGCCGTTCATCACCGAGGAACTCTGGGCGGTCACGGCCGCGACGCCGCGCACCGGCCTGCTCGCGCTCGGCGAATGGCCGGTGCACGACGGGCTCGATAACGCCGGGGCCGAAGCCGAGATCGGCTGGGTGATCGATCTGGTGACTGCGATCCGTTCGCTCCGCGCCGAGATGAACATTTCGGCCGCGACGCCGCTCGCGCTGATCGGCGCCACGGACGAGACGCGCGCGCGGGCCGGGCGCTGGGCCGACTTCCTCAAGCGCCTCGCGCGGGTGTCGGAGATCGAATTCGCCGACGTTGCGCCGCAGGGCTCCGTGCAGCTCGTCATCCGCGGCGAGGTCGCGGCACTCCCGCTCAAAGGCATCATCGACGTCGCGGCCGAGAAGGCGCGGCTTCAGAAGGAAATCGCCAAGGTCGACGCCGATATCAAGCGCGTCGACGCCAAACTGGGCAATCCCGAGTTCGTGCGCAAGGCGCCGGAAGAAATCATCGAGGGCGAGAAGGAAAGGCGCGAGGAAGCCGAAGATCGCCGCGCGAAGCTCATGGAAGCGCTGGAGCGGCTGAAGGCGGCGGCGTGACATGCTGCGCTGGGCGCGAGGCTTGGGGGTCGCGTTCGGCGTGCTCCTGTTATTTGCGATCTGGATGATCGGCGGCGCGGCCTGGATCACGGCGCGCCCGGCCGACCCGATGTTGTGGCCCCCGCGCGACGGCGCACGAACGGTCGAGATCACCGTCATCAGCAACGGCTACCACTCCGGCGTCGCATTGCCGCGTGCGGCGCTCGCCGAATTCGCGAGCGGGCGCGGCTATCCGGCCCTGATTGCGGTTTCGCAACGTTTCGCATCGTATGACTGGATCGAGTTCGGCTGGGGCGACCGGGACTTCTATCAATCGGTTCCAACTCCTGGACACGCGACGCTGTCGCTAGCGCTCCGCGCACTGTTCGCTCGCGGCCCGACCGTCCTGCACGTCGTCGGTATCGGTGGCGATCCGGTGCAAGCGTTCACATCGGCCGATCTGGTCAAGGTGTCGCTCTCGCGCAATGGCTTCGACCAGATGCTGGCGAAGCTCGATGCGACCTTCATGCCGCCGCAGGCGGGTGCATTGCCGGATCTCGGGCGCGGCCTATACGGCCCGAGCCTGTTCTATCCGGCGACCGGCACGTTCAGCGCCTTTCGCGTCTGCAATCACTGGATTGGCGACCTGCTCGGCGCCGCCGGGCTGCCGACCAACCCGGTGCTCGCCACGCTGCCGGCCGGGTTGATCGCCTACCTGCGCTGGCGCACGGGACTTGTGCCGGTCGGCGCTGCGCGCATCTGACGCGCTTCGCCGCGCGCCTACATCTTCACTTCGCTGCCCTGAATAACGGTCTTTAGACTTTGAACGGCTTGCTCAGAAACCGCGAACCCTTCAGCCCGTAACGCCAGGGCAGTTCCACCGCCTTGGTGATGCCGATCCGTGGCCCAGCCACGACCTCGCACTCTTCCGTCCGCGCCCGCAACTCGAACGGCGGCGCGTCCAGTGCAAGGCCGTTGTGCGCATGGCTGATGCCGAGCGCTTCGGTCAGGCGGCCGGGACCTGAGCACAAGAGCCTCGGATCGGCGGTGCGCCGCCGCCGATGCATCGCGGCGAGCCCCTCGGCCGGCTCAAGCGCGCGGATCAGCACTGCGCTCGCCGAGCCCTTCGCCTCGCAGACGAAATTCACGCACCAGTGGATGCCGTAGGAGCGGTAGACGTAGGCGTAGCCGGGCGGGCCGAACATCACGGCATTGCGCGGCGTCTGCCCGCCATAGGAATGTGCGGCGGGCTCGGTGTGGTGATAGGCCTCGACCTCGACGATGATCCCCCCGGCGCCACCGAACAGCAGCGTCGCGCCGATCAGCTCGGGCGCGACCTCATGAACGCTGCGGGAAAAGAAGCTTTTGCGGAGGCGCATGTGCTCGACGGGGGAGGGCGCGGTGCCTAAGCTTATCGCGGCTGACAAAATCCCACGCAAGAAAATCGAGGAAACGCCGTGGCCAATCCGCGCTGGAAGATCAAACCCGCTGGCTCCACCTGGGGCGATTTCGGCCCCGACGATCAGCTCGGCCGGCTCAATCTTGTGACGCCCGAGAAGGTGAAGCAGGGCGTCGCCGAGGTGCGCGAGGGCAAGACGTTCTGCCTTTCGATGCCGCTCGATTATCCGGGGGGCAATATCCTCAATCCGCGGCGCAATCCGCCGGTGCTCTCGCCGACGCAGCGCGGCGGCAAGCCGAACATGGCGTATCCGCTCTCGCGCGACGACCCGAAGCTGGTCGATGTTGTGTGCGACGATGTCGTGCTGCTGACCCTGCAATACTCGACGCAATGGGACACACTCGCGCATGTGGGCCAGGAATTCGACGTCGACGGCGACGGCAAGAAGGAAATGGTGTTCTACAACGGCTTCCGCGCCGGCGAGCACATCGTCGGGCCGGTCGATTATCGCGGCGGCAAGGAAGTCGCGACCGGCGGGCACAAGGGCGCCACGCGGCTCGGGGTCGAGAACATGGCGCGTTCCTGCGTACAGGGCCGCGCCGTGATGATCGATCTGCTCGCGCATTTCGGCCGGCCGCGCAAAATGGTCGGCTACGACGACCTGATGATGGTGATGGAGAAAGACAAGGTCGTGGTCGAGCAGGGCGACTTTGTCTGCTTCCGCACCGGCTTCGATCAGGTGCTGCTCGAGTTCGACCGCAAGCCGGACGAGTCGGTCCATGGTATCTGCGCTGTGCTCGACGGGCGCGACGCGCGGCTGCAGCAATGGGTGACGGACTCAGGCGCGGTCGCGCTCATTTCCGACAACTATGCGGTGGAAGGCGTGCCGTCGCGGCCGTGCGATGAACATGCGGATCACTGCGCCTCGCTGCCGCTGCACGCGCATTGCCTGTTCCGGCTTGGCGTCTATCTCGGCGAGATCTGGTACCTGAGCGAGCTTGCCGACTGGCTGCGCGCGAACAAGCGCAACCAGTTCCTCTTGACCGCGCCGCCGCTGCGGCTGCCCGGCGCGGTCGGCTCGCCCGCGACGCCGGTCGGGACGGTGTAGCGCGGCTTGCGACGCAGCGGATGGCTGCGTAAGTAAGGAGCCGAAAGGCTCTCTATGGCCGTCGTCGTCGATACATTGACCGCGTCACCGCGCCCGCGCCATCCCGAGAAGGCGCACCGGCCGGATTCGCCCGTGCTGCGCAAGCCGGACTGGATCCGCGTCAAGGCGCCGGTCTCGCGCGGCTATGCGGAGACGCAGCGGATCGTGAAGGAGAACGGCCTGCACACCGTGTGCGAAGAGGCCGGCTGCCCCAACATCGGCGAGTGCTGGGAGAAGAAGCACGCGACCTTCATGATCATGGGCGACACGTGCACGCGCGCCTGCGGATTTTGCAACGTGAAGACCGGGCTGCCCGGCGCGCTCGACGCCAAGGAACCTGCGCATGTGGCGGAGGCGGTGGCGAAGCTCGGCCTGAGCCACGTGGTTATCACCTCCGTCGACCGCGACGACCTTGAGGATGGCGGCGCGCGTCATTTCGCGCAAGTCATTACGGCGATCCGCGCAGCGACACCAAAGACCACGATCGAGGTGCTGACGCCGGATTTCCTGCGCAAGGAGGGCGCTGCCGAAATCGTGGTCGCGGCGCGGCCCGACGTGTTCAACCACAATCTCGAAACCGTGCCGTCGAAATATCTCACCGTACGGCCGGGCGCGCGCTACTTCGCCTCGATCCGGCTGCTGCAGCAGGTGAAGGAGCTCGACCCGAACATGTTCACCAAGTCCGGCATCATGGTCGGGCTTGGCGAAGAGCGGAACGAAGTGCTCCAGCTGATGGACGATCTGCGCGCCGCCGACGTGGACTTCCTCACCATCGGGCAATATCTCCAGCCGACGCGCAAGCATCACGCGGTGATGCGGTTCGTACCGCCCGACGAGTTCAAGGCTTACGAGACCGTCGCCTACGCCAAGGGCTTCCTGATGGTGTCGGCTTCGCCCCTGACGCGCTCGTCGCACCATGCGGGTGACGATTTCGCGCGGTTGCGAGCGGCGCGCGGCGCCACGCGCGCCTGACCGTCCGATGCGCCGCGTGCTCGTCATCGGCGCGCCAGGTTCGGGCAAGACGACGCTGTCGACGCGCCTCGCCGCGAAACTTGGCGTACCGGTTCACTATCTCGATCATCACCACTGGCTGCCAGGCTGGCAGTACCGCGACGACGCGGATGCGCGCGAGCGTGTGCGCGAAATTGCCGACACGCCCGCCTGGGTCATGGACGGGAATTTCTCGGACACGTTCGACCTGCGCATGCCGCGCGCCGACAGCCTGATCTGGCTCGACTATCCGCGCGCGACATGCATCCGCCGGGTCCTCGTGCGCGCCGCCAGGGATTACGGCCGGTCAAAGCCGGACCTGCCCGAAGGATGCCCGGAACAGTTCGATGCGAAGCTGCTGCGCTTCGTCTGGGACTTCCCGTCCAAACACCGGCCCGAAATTCCCAAGGCCATCGCGCAATACGGCACGCACCTGAACGTCGTACGGCTCGCCGACGATCGCGGCGTGGCGGAATTTCTCCACACCGCCGAGGCGGCCTGATGCCGCAATTCCGCACCAAGCGGCGCGTGCGCCACGCGGCCGAGCAGATGTTCGACCTTGTGGCGGACGTCGAGCGCTATCCGGAATTCGTGCCGCTGTGCCAGTCGCTGAGGATTCTCCGGCGCACGCAGAGCGAGGAGGGGATCGAAACGATCGTTGCCAGCATGACGGTCGCCTACAAACTGTTGCGCGAAGCCTTCACCAGCCGCGTCACCCTCGATCACGCGAACCTGCAGATCACGGTCGAATATCTGGAAGGACCGTTCAGCCGGCTGGAGAACCGGTGGGATTTTCACCCGGTGTCCGACCGGTCGTGCGACGTCGAATTCTTCATCTCCTACGAGTTCAAGAGCCGCGTGCTCGGCATGCTGATGGGCGCGATGTTCGAGGCTGCATTCCGGCGCTTCGCCGAGGCGTTCGAGCGCCGGGCGGACGCGGTTGACGGCCCGGCAAGCACCTCTTAACAGCAATGGCTGAGTAACCTACTGTTTCAACAGGAGTTATAGACTCCGAACCGCTTTCGAACTACCGATGAACGAGTGGCGCGATCGGCCGTTTCGTCTGCCCAGCGGGTTTTCGCTCAAAACTCACACATCGTGCTCGACACGGCTCTCAGTTGAGCCTACTGCCCGCTTGCGCCCCGCGAAGAAGGCGCCACCGAACGCTGAATGAATATGCGCAAACGCCTTGGACCCCTTAGCGCCGTTGATCACGCCGCCCTCGTGCGCCTGTGCAATCTCAAGAAAGTCATGCGACGCGATGACGGCTACGGGACAGAGTCCGAGACGTTCATTTCGAACGCGAGCGCAGTCATGTTGAAAAAGCGCAACCTCGCCGTCACAGGCTGGAGCCGCGAAATGTATCCGAGCAAGAGCGGATATGCGTTTGCCGCGCGAATCGTAGGAACACAATGACGGATAAACTTCCCGCACCTTGCGAGCATTGCAACGCGACGGGGATTTTCCACGGAAGCGAGTGCGTGGAATGTCGCGGCAAGGGATACCGGTTGATGATCGATGGCCGCTTGAAGGCGGCGCCGGCAGCATGGCGGCCATCCAGAAATCCCGGGCGATTGCGCCCCAAGCCGTAGCGGTTTCCCGTTCCCCGAGACTCAGGCGCAATCGCGTAACGCGCGCGAGCCACGAGGAGCGTGCAGTGCTACAGCGATTTGAGGAAGTCGATGAAGTCGCCGACTTGCCCCGGATCGAGACGGAATTCCGGCATGTTCTGGTGGCTCGTCACAATTCCCTCGGCCAGGGACTCAGCCAGGTCCTCAACCGGGTAGCGCAGGTGCAGATCGCGGAACGGCGGCGCCAGCGCAAAGGGACTGGGACTAACCTTGTCGATCGAATGACAGCGCGCGCAATTGGCCAACGCGAGATTCAAGCCGCGCTGGACCGTGGGAGAGGTTTGGGCGGTCGCCGCGCTCAAGGCGGCGCTCAGGAAAACCGCAACGCAGACCCATTGGCGGGACTGCGTTCGCAATATCTCGGTTCGTTTCATCGTTCGTCTCCGCGAACTTCAAGAGGTCAGCGGCCGCAGCGCGGGGTGCCGCGCGAAAAATGGCGTCTGCTCGATCCATCCATCCAGACCGAACACATGACCGGCCCGCTTGGCGATCAGATAGACGAGCACTCCGCCGTAAACGAGGTGATAGTCGAACAGAAAGTTGTTTTTGTTCTCGACGAATGGCCAGTCCATGTGCGCCATCCAGTAGATCAGCATCAGCAGCACGCCGAAGCTGGCGCTCACGCGCACCATGATCCCGAAGACGAGCGAAAGGCCGATCAGCAGGTGGCCGTACTCCACCAGGAACGTCGTGGTCGCCGCCAGCATTGGCGTGGTGAATATGGCGAACAGATCGTGGAACGTCTTGGTATGACCAAGGAAGCCGACGACCGTGAATTGGGGATCGAAAACCTGATGCGAGGCGGCGTAGAGAAACGTCCATCCCATCGCAAGACGGAAAAAGACGATCAGGCAGCGCTCAAGCGTCGTATCGGCCATGATTCATCACCTGTGACGGATGAAGCGAACATGCGCCTTAGGCCTTAAAATGGGTCCAGTCTGAGCAAAACGGCTCACATTCAGCACCTCTTAACGCCGGTATTCTAGCATTCGCTCTTTCCCGAGCGGATTTCCCATGAGCCTGCACGACCCGGCCGCCCCGACACTCAGCGCGCCTGCACTGCGGCTTGCGCCCGCGCTGTTCGCCGCGACCTTGTTCGCCTCGGCGCTGCTGCTGTTCGCGGTGCAACCGATGTTCACCAAAATGGTGCTGCCGATGCTTGGCGGCGCGCCGTCGGTGTGGTCGGTCGCGATGGTGTTCTTTCAGGGCGCGCTGCTCGCCGGCTACGCCTACGCGCACCTGCTCGCGCGCACGCTCGGCGTCGGGCAGGCGGCGCTGGTCCATCTCGGCGTACTGGCAACGGCGGCACTCACGCTGCCGATCGGAATCGCGCACGGGTTCGCAACGCCGCCCTCGACCGGGGTCGGCTTCTGGCTGGTCGGATTGTTCGTCGCCTCGATCGGATTGCCGTTCGCGGCGCTCTCGGCCAGTGCGCCGTTGTTGCAAAGCTGGTTTGCGGCGAGCGGCCACCGCCAAGCGCGCAATCCTTACGTGCTCTATGCGGCCTCGAACCTCGGCTCGTTTGCCGCACTGCTCGCCTATCCGCTCGCAATCGAGTCGCTGCTGACGTTGCGCGCGCAGGCCTGGATGTGGTCGGCCGGCTTTGCCGGGCTCGCGGTGCTCATCGCGGTAGCCGCCATGATGGCGGCGCGCGGAGCAGGGACCGGTGCAGCCGCGTCGGTTACGAGCGCGGAGCGGCCGACGCTGCGGGATCGCCTGTCCTGGACGGTGCTCGCCGCCATCCCGGCCGGTCTCGTCATCGCGGTCACGGCCTACATCTCGACCGATGTGGCGGCGGCGCCGCTGCTCTGGGTGCTGCCGCTCGCGCTCTATCTGCTCACCTTCGTGGCGGTGTTCCGCGACAAATCGTGGTTCTCGCACGAACTCGTCGTGCGACTGGCGCCGTTTCTGGTCGCGCCGCTCGCCATCACGCTGTTGAGCAGCGACCGCCTCTATTGGGGCGTGACCATCGCGCTGCATCTCATGGCGCTGTTCGTGCTGGCGCTCGCCTGTCACGGCGAGGTCTATCGCAGGCGTCCGGCGCCCGCGCTGCTCACCGAGTTCTATCTGTGGACCTCGTTCGGCGGCGTGCTCGGCGGAATCTTCGCCGGTCTGCTGGCGCCGCATCTGTTCAACCAGACCTACGAGTATCCGATCCTCGTCATCGCCGCCGTCTTCACCCTGCCGGGTGCGCTCGGCGACACGGCGCGACAGTTCTTGCTGCGCACCTGGCCGGCATTCGCAGCGGCTGCACTCGCGCTCGTACATACCTACGTCATCGCATTCCCGGTCGATGCAAACATCGCGCTGGTGCTCAAGATCGGCCTCGTCGTGCTGGTCGGCCTGATGCTGTTGCGCCGGCGCGATCCGGCGCGCCTCGCGGCGCTCGCGGTCACGGCACTGATCGTCACCGGCGTGTGGCAGCCCGGGCTGAGCGTGATCGAGACAACGCGCAGCTTCTTCGGCGTGCACCGCGTGGTCGAGGTCGCGACCGGCACGCACCGCCTGCTTTATCACGGCACCACGATCCACGGCGCAATGCAGGTGCGCGACGCGGACGGCACGCCCGTGAGCGGCCGCCCCGAGCCGCTGACCTACTATTATTTTGGCGGGCCGATCTCCGAAGGCATCGCTGCGGCGCGCGCCGCGCAGGGCGGGTTGCGCAACGTCGCGGCCGTCGGCCTTGGAGCAGGCAGCCTTTCCTGCCATCGCAAGGACGGCGAAGCCTGGACCTTCTTCGAGATCGATCCCGAAGTCGTGCGGCTCGCGCGCGACCCGGCCGTGTTCCGCTTCCTGTCGAGCTGCGCGCCGTCGGCGCCGATCGTGCTCGGCGACGCGCGGCTGACGCTCGCGGCTTCACCGCAGCAGTTCGACCTCATCGTGCTCGACGCCTTCTCTTCCGACGCGATCCCGACGCATCTGCTCACGCGCGAGGCGCTGCGCGGCTACCTGGCGCGCCTCTCGCCGCACGGCATGATCCTGATGCACATCTCGAACCGGCACGTCGAACTGCCGAGCGTCGTGGCGGCGGTCGGCGCGGCCGAGGACCTCGTCACGTTCTCCAAGGCGGACGAGAACGCCAACCAGTTCATGACCGATTTCCATGCCGCGGCCCTCGTCGCGGTCCTCGCGCGCAACGAGGCCGATCTCGGAGCGCTGCCCGGGAGTGCTGGATGGCGCAAGGTCGATAGTACCGTCGCCCCATGGACCGACGACTATTCCGACATCATCCGCGCAATCGTGCGGAAGAAGCTCGCGCCTTAGCGGGCGAGCTCCAGCAGCATATTCAGCGCCTCGATTACCGAGAGCCGCCGCACTTCCGAGCGCCCGATGTCGCCGTAAAGCATCTTGCGCCCGATGCGAGCGGGGCTGTCGCGAACCACCGCGTCAAGATGCACAAGCCCAACCGGCTTCGCGGCCGATCCGCCGCCCGGGCCCGCGACCCCCGTGATCGCTACGGCAAGGTCAACACCGGCGTGTTCGAGCGCGCCTTGCGCCATCGCCTCCGCGGTCTGACGGCTCACCGCGCCAAACTTGGCGAGCGTATCCTCCGGCACGCCGAGCATCGCCATCTTGGCGGCGTTGGAATAGGTGACGAAGCCGCGATCGACGACATCCGACGAGCCCGCGATCTCGGTCAGCGCCCCCGCGACCAGGCCGCCGGTGCAGGATTCCGCGGTTGCGACTGTCCAGCCGCGCGCGCGGCAGGCCTCGAGCACGCGAACGGCGAGCGCGCGCGTCTCGGCGTCGATCACGGCGTACTCCACGGCAGACGGATCGTGGCGGTGGCGTAAGCAGCGATCCCTTCAGCCCGCCCGAGCGCGCCGAGTTTCTCGTTGGTCGTTGCCTTCACGCCGACGCGGTCGATGGAGAGCCCCGCGATCTCGGCGATGCGCGCGCGCATTTCGTCGCGGCGCGGATTGATCTTCGGCGCTTCGGCGACGATCGCGACGTCGAGGTGGCTGACCTGCCCGCCGCGTGCCTTCACGCGTTCGACCGCAAATTTCAGGAACTTGTCCGAGGAGGCGCCGCGCCATTGCTCATCGCTCGGCGGAAAATGCATCCCGATATCGCCGTCGGCGAGCGCACCGAGGATCGCGTCCGTGAGCGCATGCAGTGCCACGTCCGCGTCGGAGTGGCCGGAGAGCTTGCGCTCGTGCGGGATCTTCACGCCGCCGAGCCAGACGTGATCGCCGCCGCTATCGAACGCATGGATGTCGTAGCCGATGCCGGTGCGGATATCGCCAAGCGCAGCCTGCGCGTCGCGGTCGATGCGCGCGAAATCTTCCGGTGTCGTCATCTTCATGTTGCCGCGCTCGCCTTCGAAAACCGTGACCTTGAAGCCCGCCCATTCGACCAGCGCGGCATCGTCGGGGAAATCGTTGCGGCCTTGCGCCGCGGCGCGGCGGTGTGCATCGAGCAAAGCCGGGTAGGCGAACGCCTGCGGGGTCTGCACGGTGCGCAGTGCCGCGCGATTGAGCGTCGCGGCGACGCCGCCTTCGCCATCGACGAGCTTCACCGTGTCGGTGACGGGCATGCCCGGCACCGCGGCTCCGCTTTTCGTTGCCGCCGCGATCGCCCGGCTGATCAGGGCGGATGACGTGAACGGCCGCGCCGCATCGTGCACCAGCACGATCGCGGGTGCCTCTCCGGTGAGCGCTTCCAGCCCGGCGCGCACCGAGCCCTGCCGCGTTGCCGCACCGGTCACCGGCGGCGCAACGCCGAGCCCTTGCGCCGCGGCGGCGAAGAGGGCGGTGTCGTCTCGATGAATGACCGGCAGGATGAGATCGACTTCCGGGTGCGTGGTGAACACGCGCAGGCTCTCCCGCACCATCGGCGAGCCGCCCATCACCTTGTATTGCTTGGGATAATCCAGCCCGGTCCGCGTCCCGCGCCCGGCTGCAACCACCACCGCGGCCACGCGGATTGCCATGTTCGTCCCGGTTTGCTTGCTCGAATAATCGCTTTAGCGCCTGTGTTCACCATCGCAAACGTATTTTCGTCGCCTTTTGGGGTCTTGGGGATAATGCTGCACCGCAGCACTTGCGGAGAGGCAGGAAATGGCTAAACTCTAAGCAAATGACCAGGCGGCCTAATTAGTGTGCATTGAAGCAGCAAGACCTCCAATGACGGGGGAGTTCGCGAAGCCGCTGACCGTGGGTCCGCTCACGTTGGGCAACCGCGTGTTTCTCGCGCCGATGTCGGGTATCACCGACAGCCCATTCCGCCGGCTTGCCGCAAGGCTGGGCGCCGGTGTCGTCATCTCCGAGATGATCGCCAGCGAGGCGCTCGCCGAAGGGCGGCGCGAGCAGCAGCGGCGGCTCGACGGCGAGGGGCTGCGTGTGAACATCGTGCAGCTTGCCGGCTGCGAGGCGCGCTGGATGGCCGAGGGCGCGCGAATCGCGGAAGCGTCCGGTGCCGCCATCATCGACATCAACATGGGCTGCCCGGCCAAGCACGTGACCGGCAAGGAGTCCGGCTCGGCGCTGATGCGCGATCTCGATCACGCGCTGACCCTGATCGAGGCCACCGTCGGCGCGGTCGGCGTGCCGGTGACGCTGAAGATGCGGCTCGGCTGGGACGACCATTCGCGCAACGCGCCGGAGCTTGCGCACCGCGCCGAAAGCGCCGGCATCCGGCTGATCACGGTGCACGGCCGCACTCGCTGCCAGTTCTACAAGGGCGAGGCCGATTGGGCGGCGGTGCGCGCCGTGAAGCAGGCGGTGTCCATTCCGGTCGTGGTCAACGGCGATGTGACGGATTTCGAGCGCGCGGTTGCGGCGCTGTCGCAATCGGGCGCAGATGCCGTGATGATCGGGCGCGGAGCGCAAGGCCGGCCGTGGTTTCCTGGGCATCTCGCGCACTATCTCGCGACCGGGGAAAGGCGCGGCGCGCCATCGCTCGACGAACAATTCGATCTTGTCAGTTCGCTGTACGACGAAATGCTCGCCCATCATGGCGCGCGCATCGGCGTCCGCCATGCGCGCAAACATCTCGGCTGGGCGCTCGATGCCGCGGCCGAAACGGCCCGCGTTTCCGCGGCGCAATTGAAGTCGGCACGCGCGCACGTGCTCACCTCCGACGATCCCGCCGAGGTACGGCGGCGTCTTAGCGCCGCCTATGATGCCTTGGGCTGGAGGGCGGCGGCATGAACCGCGCCGAGCCGATCGCGTCATTCGTCAACGACGCCGCCGACACGGTGCTCAACGCGCTGCCGCATCCGGTGCTGATGATCGCCCCCGACGGCAAGATCGCCGAGGCGAACGTCGCGGCCGAGGCCTTCTTCGAAGTCTCGATGCTGCTGCTGCGGCGCCATGCGCTGCGCGACCTCGTGCCGTTCGGCTCCCCGTTGCTGGCGCTGGTCGAGCAGGTGCGCAATCGCGGCTCCGCGGTCAACGAATATCGCGTCGACCTTTCGACGCCGCGCAATCCGGGCGAACGGCTGGTCGATCTCAACGTCGCGCCGGTGCCCGAGCAGCCCGGCCATGTCGTCGTGATGCTGCAGGAGCGCACCATCGCCGACAAGATGGACCGGCAGCTCACCCATCGCGGCGCTGCCCGCTCGGTGATCGCGCTTGCCGCCATGCTGGCACACGAGATCAAGAACCCTCTGTCGGGCATCCGCGGTGCCGCGCAGCTGCTTGAGCAAGCCGCCAATGAGGACGACCGCACGCTCACGCGCCTGATCTGCGATGAGGCCGACCGTATCGTGAAGCTGGTCGACCGCATGGAGGTGTTCGCCGACGAGCGGCCCGTGGAGCGCGAGGCGGTCAACATCCATGTCGTGCTCGACCGCGTGAAGAAGCTCGCGTTGTCCGGTTTCGGTCGCCAGATCAAGTTCGTGGAGA
>JAXDNY010000072.1:0-123872 GCA_034669145.1 Hyphomicrobiales bacterium | reverse complement strand
GGCGACGGCATCGCCGAGACGCCCGGCGGGCCGGTGTTCGTGCCTTACACGCTGGCGGGCGAAAGCGTGGAGGTCGAACCGTTTCCCGGTCATCCGGACCGCCGCCACCTGTTACGCGTCGAGAGCGGAAGTTCCGAGCGCGTCACGCCGGTGTGCCCGCACTTCGCCGTCTGCGGCGGCTGCCAGACGCAGCATTGGGATTTCGCGCGCTATCGGGAGTGGAAGCGCGGGACGGTCGTCGAGGCGTTGCGCCAGGCCGGCCTTGACGCGCCGGTCGGCGAACTGATCGACGCGCACGGGGAGGGGCGGCGGCGCGCGGTCCTGCACGCGCGGCGCAGCGCCCATGACGTGCTCGAACTCGGATTCATGGGCTATCGGGCGCATCACATCGTCTCGATCGATCGCTGTCCGGTGCTGGCGCCAGCCCTCGCGGGTGCAATCCCTGCCGCATGGGCGCTCGCCGAGGCGCTCGGTGCACTGAAGAAGCCCCTCGATATCCAGGCGACCGTGACCGATGGCGGGCTCGATGTTGATTTGCGCGGCTCGGGTCCGCTTGGGCCTCGGCAGACGGCGGCGCTGGCGCGGCTCGCCGAGTCGCATCGGCTGGCGCGGCTCACGCGTCATGGCGAACTGATCGCGCAGCGCGCAGCGCCGAGCGTCAGCATGGGCAAGGCGTCCGTCGTGCTGCCGCCGGGCGCTTTCCTGCAGGCCACACAGGAAGGCGAGGCGGTGCTCGCGCGTCTGGTGGCGGAGCATGCCGGTAATGCCAAGGCGGTTGCCGACCTGTTTTGCGGTGTCGGCCCGTTCGCGCTGCGGCTGGCGGAGCGCGCACGCGTCGTTGCGGCGGACACCGATGATGGTGCGATCGCCGCCCTGCGTCAGGCCGCCAAGACGCCGGGCCTCAAGCCCATCGAAGCCGAGGTGCGTGACTTGTTCCGCCGTCCGTTCGCGCCGGACGAACTGAAATCGTTCGGCGCGGTAGTGTTCGACCCGCCGCGCCAGGGCGCCGAAGCGCAGGCGCGCCAGCTTGCCGCCTCAAAGGTCCCATTGGTCGTGGCGGTGTCCTGCAATGCCGCCAGCTTCGCGCGCGATGCGCGCCTGCTGGTGGACGGCGGCTATCGGCTGATCGCGGTCACGCCGGTCGATCAGTTCCGCTATTCGGCGCACGTCGAGATCGTGGCGCGGTTTGAGCGCTGATCTCATCTGTCATTCCGGGGCGCGGACAAAGTCTGCGAGCTCGGAATCCATAACCACAAGACAAGCGAGTTATCGCCGACCGGCGTTTCAAGATGCGCGGACTGTGTTTATGGTTTCCGGGCTCGCCGCTGCGGGGCGCCCCGGAATGACAGCTATCTCCCATCGATCCCGCTGCCGCCCCAGCGGCGCTGCCACATCTGCTCGCCGATGGTGCAGGAGATGCGCGGTGCCTCGGCGGATGCCGGGATCACGCGTCCCCCGCCGCGATACTGCGCGATGTCGAGCACCAGCTTGGTGCGGATCGCCTCCCTGAATTTCTCGCGGTCGCGGATCGGGATCACGAACGAGCCGGGTCCGCCGATCACGCAATCCTCGTAGTAGATGTCGAGCTCCTTGATGTCGATCGAGCCGGGTGCCGGCTCCTTCAGCATGATCGGCAAGCCGTTGATGACGATGCCCTTGGCCAGCACCTCGTCGCGCACCAGCGTGACCGGCGGCCCCTGATTGTTGGTGCCGTCGCCCGACACGTCGATCACGCGGCGGATGCCGCGAAATCCATTGCCCTCGAACAGCGCGGCGGAAAACATCAACGCGCCGGAGATGGAGGTGCGGAAGGCCCGCCGCACCGGACTGTGCGCGATTTCGTCCGACACGGCCTGCGCACTCGCCGGCCCATCGATCAGCCGCCACGGCACTACAATCCGCTGGTCCGCGGCGCCCGCCCACTCGACGAGAGTCACGGCGACCTTGGCGTTGGTGCCCTGCTTCAGGGCGTTGAGGAATTCCTGCGAGGCGATCGCCTGCGAATAGCCCTCGCGCTGCAGCGCCAGCTCGTCGAAATCCATCGAGTATGAGATGTCGATCGCAAGCACGAGCTCGACGTCGACCTCGGTCGAGCCGGTGGCCCTAGCGCCGGGAAAATCCGCAAGGCGCGGCGCCGCCAATGCGCCCCACGTCAGGACAAGCGCCGTTGCGCCGATCGCTCCAAGCAGCCAGTTGCGCCGCCGCATCGCGGTCTCCTGTAGGCCTCACGCCGCCGATGGTGACACGCGCGGCGCTGCGGGAAAAGCCGTGTCAGCCCCACAGAGCGCGGTCGGCGAGCGCGCGCATGAAGCCCGGCAGGCGCAGCCCGGTGCGCACCAGCGCGCGCCAGTCGTCACGCCGCACGGTTCCGCGGCAGCCCCACGCGCCGCACGCGCAACTGAAATTGTGGTCGAACGAGAAACTGAACGTCCCGTAGTCCATGCGGATCTCTTCGCCCGCCGAAATACGCCGCAGGGCGACGATCTGATCCTCGCCGTCGTAACCGGCGTTCGGCTCGCAGGAATGATTGATGAAATTGCTCGGATGCCGCACCGTTTCGGGGCGGAACGTTCCGGTGATCTGCTCAGGCGCGGTGTTGTAGCCAAAGCGCAGGAAGGCCGTGCGCATCGGCGGGGTCAGGTTATCGAGCTGTGCCGCCGAGAGGACCGAGAAATCCCTGCGCTCGGTCTCGTCGGTCCAGTCATTCTCGCCGAACAGCTGCGTGCCGGATGCGATCACGCGGCGGGCGAACAGGCCGCGGCCCGCGGGGGTCGCGCGCACCTCGAACGGCGCCTCCGCGTCGCTGACCGGCGGCGCGGTCGCGGAAGCGGTCGCAAGTGCGTCCATGCGATCTCCGATGACTTTACGCCTCACGCCGCCGAGGGCTTCTGCTCCCCGGCGAGTTCCGGTGTCCGGCTGCGGCCGTAGCGGCGCGCCTCCCGATCGACCTTGAGCGCCCGCGCGATGCGGCTATGCAGGAAGCGCGGCATGTTCATCCCGTAGGTGGCGGCGAGCTTCTTCCAGTCCTGCCGGCGGATGCGTCCACGGCAGTTGTGCGATCCGCACGCGCAGTCGAACGGCTCGTCGAAGTTCACGATGAAGCAGCCGTAATCGATGAAGACTTGTTCGCCCTTGGCGATCCTCCGCGCCGCCACAACGTTGCCGGCGGCATCGTAGCGCAGGTTTGGGTCGCACGAGTGATTGATGAAGTTGTCCGGCGTGGTGACGTATCGGATGTCGACCGGGCCGATGATCTGGTCGAAGTCCTGATCGAGGCCATAGCGCAGGAACAGCTTCTTCTGGTCTCGCGGGAGCTTGCGCACCTGACGCCGGTCCAGACGGATCCAGCCCTCCATTCCCTCGTAAAAGGCTTCATGCCAACTTGGGACCACAATTGTGCCTGCGTCCAGGTCTTCGGCAGCAAAGGCACCGGTATCATTTCCGCTGGGTCGTGGGACCAGCGGGGTCCGACTCCAGAGTGTCGAGTCCATCTTTCGCTGTGGGTTGATGGGTGAAACGTCACGCCAGGCGGAACGCGGCGTGAGACAACAACAGCAACAACAACGCATGCGACTCGAAACGCGAATCATTTCAACGCAACAATCATGAACAAACTCTGACTGTTCGCGAAGCGCATTCTTGATGCAGCCGCTGACTAAACGGCGGACACACGGGGGAACGTTAGAGCGCCTGCGGCGATTCGCAACACTTGGCTGCGTCTGTGGATAAAATTGATGACGCGATTTGACCGAACCGCGCTCAGCCGACGCCGAGCGCGGCCTCGCTGCGGTCGAGGATGAGCGGGATGATCAGGTCTTCCTCGTCCGCCAAGTGCTGCGCCAGCAGGCGAAGCAGGGCGTCGTTCGCCGCCGCATAGCGCTCGCCCGCCCCGCGCATCGCGTTGTCGTTGACGGCGGTTCGCAGGAAGAGATTGGCGGCCTCGACCGTGGCGTCGATCTGCTCGTGGATCACCCTATGATCGGTTTCCAACACATCGAACCCATGCGCGAGGCGCGCCTCGGCGGCCTGGAAGACCGGGAAGTAGTGGAGGTCCTCGATCTGATGGTGGGCGTTGAGCTGCTGCAGGAAGAACTGCAGCCGGGACGGAAACCAGGCGCGCAGGTCCTGCGCGCTCGCCGTCCCGACGCGGAAGGCCGCGGTCGCCTGCTCGAGCGCGGCGGCGATCTCGCGAAACATCGCATGGCGCTGCAGCCAGAACTGCGCCATCGCGCCGAGATTGGCATGGCCGGTCCACACCTCGCGCGGGTAGCGGTCGATCAGCAGCCGCAGGTCGGCTGGCCAGCCGGTGCGGGTGTCGAGCGCGAATTCGGGCGAGAGGATTTTCGCGGGCGCTGTCATGCCCGCTAGATAGCGAACCCGCAGCGAGACTCAATGCCGGCCTCGCCGGGGCGCGCCAGCCATGCAACCGACATAGACCCGCGGCGTTGACAGGCATGACCTCGCCCTGGCCGCGCAACCGGCTTCTCCTCGCCCTGCCGCCGCGCAACCTCAAAACGGCTCCTGCCGGAGCTTGAGCGCATCCCGTGCGAACGCGAGCAGGTTCTGCTGGATGCAGACAGCTCGCTCGACGCGATATTCTTTCCCGACAGCGGCGTCGTGTCCGTGGTAGCGGTCTATGCCGACGGCAGCATCATCGAGATGGCGACCGTCGGGCGGGAAGGGTGCACGGCCACACAGGCCGTGTTCGGCGCGAAGAAATCCTCGGTACGGCTGTTCGTCCAGATCCCCGGCAGCGCAGCCCACATGCCTCGCGCCACGTTCAACCGGGCCATGAAGTCGATGCCGGCCTTCCGCGCGCTGATGTTTTCCTACACGCAGGCCTTTATGGAGCAGGTGATGGTGTCGGTCGCCTGCAATGGGGCGCACAGCCTGAAGGAGCGGCTGGCGCGCTGGCTCCTGATGATGCGTGACCGCAGCGACGACGACGTATTGCCGCTGACGCAGGACCTGCTCGCCTACATGCTCGGCGTGCACCGGCCGTCCATCACCAAGGTGGTGCGGGAGCTCAACCGGAGCGGCCTGATCGAGCCGGGCCGGAAACAGGTCACGATCCGCGACCGGCAGGGTCTGATCGCCGAGTCGTGCGAGTGCTATCAGCTTGTCCGCGAGCGCACCGCCGCTCTCCTTCCCAAAACCTATCCGTAAGAATCGGTTTTTGGCCCGCTTGGTAACCTAGGTTACCGACACCGGCACCCGTCTTTGCGCATTGTTCCGCGCGCCGACTCGGGGCGGGCGGGCTGCGGCAGCGCTTTGAACGCAGGGGACGCGTGTGCCGATCGAAAAGCTTCTCGCGAATGCGGCGTTTGAGCCGGACACGGTGGCGCTGTTGGCGGCGGCTTTCGACACCGCCTGGGACACCGTCAGGAAATCCGGGAGCCCGCTGGCGGCGGAGGATCGGGCCGCCGCGACCCGCGAAGTACTCGCCAGGCGCATCATCGAGGCGGGAAAGAAGGGCGAGCGAGACGTAAAGCGGCTGGTCGATGATGCGCTCGCTCATCTGACCGGTTCGAAATAGGCCCGCTCTCCCGCGCGCTGCGTGACCCGTTCCCGCCGTCCGTGTCGTCCAGCGGCGTGCACCAGGTCCCGTTTGGCATTTGCGGTGACGGGATGTCCCTGAGCGCCGAGGCGAACTGGCCGTGTGTCTCAAGCTCGGAGGCGCGCGCCAGGCATCGCTCAGCGACGATGCGGCAGTATTCGGCGTCGCCGCGCAGGCTCATCCGCTCCGCCAATTCGGAATAGAGTTGCGCTTGCGTGCGAAAATGCTGCGCGTCGAGCACGCCTGCCTCCTGGGTCTCTGCTTGATTGACCTGGATGAGCAAGCCGCTGCTCAACTGTCCCCTTGGCGCGTCGGGGGTGTCGGACGCGCCAGGATAAGGGGGGGCGGTGCCGGTTAAGCCCGGCTCCTTAGGCCACTGTCTCTCGAACCGAACGAAATTAAGTCCGTCCGGTTCCCGACATTTGTCGAAATTTATTTCGGCTGAGCAATGCCTTGGTGGGGAGACAGCAGCCGCTCCGCCTGTGTCTTGACGGTGTTGTAGCATTCGCAGGCGGTCTCGCGCAGGCCTTCCAGATTGAGGACGCGGATATGTCCGCGGCTGTAGCGGATGAAGCCGGCCTGCTGGAACGTGTTGGCGACCACGGAGACGCTGGTGCGCCGCACACCCAGCATCTGGCTCAGGAATTCCTGCGTCAGCACAAGATCGTCGTTCCCCTGGAGATCGCGCGAGCGCAACAGCCAGCGCGCCAGTCGCGCTTCCACCGTGTGCGTGGCGTTGCACGCGGCGGATTGCTGCGCCTGGATCAGGATCATTTGCTCGTGGCGGAACAGCGCGGCGCGGCTTGCAGGACTTGTCTCGGCGAGGCCGCGCAGCCTGTCCGAATCCAGGACCGAGGCCGTGCCGGCGATCTGCACGATGGCCTTGTACACCGACTCCTGTCCATTGAGCCCGGCTGAGCCGCCGATCACGCTCTCGCGGCCGATCATCGCCGACTCGATGGTCTCGCCCGTCGCGAGCGACACGACGAGCGACACGATCCCGCTGTGCGGGAAATAGACCTGCAGGATCGGGTCGCCGACGTCGAACAGGATATCGCCCTGCGGGAGGTCGACGGTGCGCAGATGCGGCCGCAGCACCGCGCCATCCGCGACGGACAACGAGCTCAACATCAGATTGGGGGATTGGGTCATCGCGCTCTCCTGCCTTGAAGGCGGGAGCGCTGTCGCGTCTCTCAGCCACTGACGCCCGATCGCGTCGTGCCAGTGATGTCATGCATATGGGGATTGATCTGTCCGGTAGCCAGCATAGGGGAGAGGAATAATTTCGTCCCCCGGCAAGTGCAAGTTTAGGTCAGGACTCACGGCATCGTCGCCAGCCGCACCGCCAACGCGCACGCCGGAGCTTATGTCGGATAGCGGGCAGACAGGGTTTCGGCGCGGATCTTGAAATTACTCGTTTAGGGGTGGCATTTTTTCCAAGCCGAGGTCACGGAGCGTGACATGGGGACCGCTGTCGATTCGTTCATCGAAGATGCCGTATTCGATCCCGAGGCCACGCATGCGCTGGCGCTCGCATTCGACGACATCTGCCGCGAGATGAATCTGCCGCAGACGGCGCGCGAGGCGCGTGAGATCGTCGCCGCACGCGTGATCGATCTGGCGCGGGAAGGCGTACTCGATCCGCAAATCCTCTGCGCGCGCGTCTTGCACGAAGCGCGCGCTTTGCGTGGAGCGCTTCAGGATTTCGGGCTCTCGTAGCCCGGATGAGCGCAGCGAAATCCGGGACCGGCCTGCCGGGATGCGCCCGGTTGCATCGGCACTTTGCAGCCAGTCGCCAGGGGACTCGTCGACACTCCCTACATCTGCGAGACATGCAGCGCGGAAACCCTGCGCACGATGACGCCAGCGTCCCCTGAAGGTACCGGCGCAGCGCGCGCTAGTCGAGCTTGCTGCGTAGATCGGGAAGCGCGAGTTCGGCGCCATTCGTGACGGCCTGCTCGAGCGCGAAGGCCGTTCTCATCCATGTATCCGCGATGCCGAGGATCGTCTGCCGGTGGCTGGAATTGCTGGTCCGCTGCGCCCATTCCTGGCACTCGCGTGCGAATGCCTGCATCTCGATGAAAGTGACCATAGTCGTTCACCCGCGGGTGCCCCAAGGCCAGTCGCGATAGGCCGTCGTAAAACACAGCAAAAAATGTCTGTCCGCCCGCCGACACAACAGTTCGTAAAAATGCGTACCGCCGGTCAGGCGGCGGTGCTTCCGAGCTCGCAATCCTTCGGGTGATGATCGCACTACGCGTCGATCGCTCTTTTGGCCGCGGTGACGGCGCGTTCGCGCGGACCGGTCACGCGGCCTTGCCGCGGCGTTGGCGTGTGAATCGCCCAGATCCACTCACTCTTGCCAACGCCAATCTTGATGTTGAAATCGATGCCGCGAAAGCGCATGAGCGCCTCCTTTCGCGCATGATCAAAAAAATGCAGACGGAACTGGATTGTTCCAAATAGGGCGATTCAAAAAACCGTGCCCGCATCGCATGGTATCCTGCAGCCACTCTTACGCCGCGATTTTTTCGAGCGCTCCTGAAACATGCCCGTGATTTTCGACAACAAGACGCCAGCCGTGCCGTCGGTGTTTCAGCCGGCCGCGCTGTTGCGCGAAGCGCGGCGGCAAAAGGGGCTGCCCGCCATCGACGTGCCGGCCATCTGCATTCTCGATCCGGATGGCGACATCGTTCGGCGCCTGCGCCAGGACGGCCGCGCACGGCCGTTCGAAGGTTGGCCCTGCTATCATACGCAGCTCGACACGTTTGAGCTAGCCAGCCAGCCGGTCGGCATCGTCGGCTGCGCGGTCGGCGCGCCGTTCGCGGTGCTGATCGCCGAAGAGCTATTCGCCAGTGGCTGCCGGTTGCTTGTCAGCCTGACGTCGGCCGGGCAGATCGTGGCGGCGGGGCCGACGCCGTATTTCGTCATCATCGACCGCGCGCTGCGCGACGAGGGGACGAGCTATCACTACGCGGCTCCATCCGAATACGGAGAGGGCGATGCCGCGCTGATCGCGCGTGCCGCCGCTGCGCTCAAGGACAAAGGCTTGCGCGCGATCGTCGGCGCGACGTGGACCACGGATGCGCCGTTCCGCGAAACCGCGCAAGCGATCGAGGCTGCGAAGGCGCGCGGCATCCTTGGCGTTGAGATGGAAGCAGCCGCGCTCTATTGCTTCGCGCAGGCGCGCGGCGCGCGCGTGCTCTGCCTCGCGCATGTGACCAATACGATGGGGCAGGCCGCGCAGGATTTCGAGAAGGGCGAAGCGGACGGAACGGCGGACGCGCTGGCGTTGCTGGGGGTGCTGGTTGCGGCGCTGTCCACGCTGGCGGTGTGACACGCCGCTCGTTCAACTGAGAGTTTGCCAGAGAGACGCGGAGTTAACCGTGCTCCGGAGTGTCCCGCTCGCGTTAGGTAAACGTAAGACTCATTGACTTAATCCGTACCGCGGGAAAATCCTGGGGTGGTACGATGTTTCGCGTGTTCACTTGCCTGACGGCCGAGCACGATTTGCGGCTGGTGGGTCTCGCCGGAATCGTTTGCTTTCTTGCAAGTCTGGCGGCGATCAATCTGTTTCATCGCGCGACCGCAACAACGGGACGCGCGCGAGCCGGTTGGCTCGCAACCGCGGGCGCCGCGAGCGGCTGCGGAATATGGGCCACGCACTTCATCGCCGTGCTCGCCTACGATCCGGGAATTGGCGTCAACTACAATGTCAGCCTGACGCTTCTATCGCTGGTCCTGGCCGCCGGTCTGACCGGAAGTGGGCTGGCTGTCGCGGTCTACAATCGTGGTCATTGGGCAACCTGCCTCGGAGGGGCATTAGTCGGCGCCGGGGTTGCCTGCATGCACTATCTCGGCATGTGGGCGCTCGAAATGCCCGGACATATCGTCTGGTCCGCCGATCTCATCGTCGCTTCAGTGCTGCTCGGCATGCTGTTCGGCGCCGCAAGCCTGTGGGTTGCGATGCGCGGCGCCAGCACGTCTTCAACGTTGGCCGCAGGAGTGTTGCTCACTTTGGCAATCGTCTCACATCATTTCACCGGGATGGGCGCAGTCGAGATCGTCGCCGACCCCGCACGCGTGATCAACGCCTTGTCGCTCTCGCCCACATGGATGGCGATGGGAATAGCGAACGCCGCCGTCGCCATCCTGGGGATGAGTCTCGCCGGGGCATTCGCGGACAAGCGCGCCGCGGAACGCATCGCGCACATGGCGCACCACGATCCGCTGACCGGCCTGCCGAACCGGGCGGCCTTTGCGGCTCAATTTGCAACCGTGCTTGACCGTTCCGCTGCCGCCGGATCGGGTTTTGCGGTTGTGTGCATCGACCTCGATCGGTTCAAGGAGATCAACGACCTGTTCGGACACGCGGCCGGCGATCTGGTGCTGCGGGAAGTGTCGGACCGGCTTCTGACGGCCGTCCAAGGCGAGTTCATCGCTCGCCTCGGAGGCGACGAGTTCACGATCATCGTACAGGGGAGCCAGCAGCAGACGCCGGGGGCGTCGGTTGCCGAGCGCGTCCTTGCTGCGATGTCGGACAATCTGGAGATCGACGGTCACCGGATTGCCGTCGGCGTCAGTGTCGGCGTCGCGATCTATCCGCATGATGGCGCGGACACAGCGACCCTGCTCAGCAACGCGGACGCCGCACTCTACCGGGCCAAGGCGGAGGGGCGCGGCACGATTCGATTCTTCGCCGTCGAAATGGATCAGCAGCTTCGCGAAAAGCGCAGCCTGCAGCACGACCTGCGCTCGGCACTGGAGCGCGGCGAGCTGCGTCTGTTCTATCAGCCGCAGGCGAGGACGGATGGAGACGTCATCGGCTTTGAGGCACTCGCGCGCTGGCAGCACCCGAAACGCGGAATGGTGCCGCCGGCCGAGTTCATCCCGATCGCCGAAGAGAGCAGTCTCATCATCTCGATCGGCGAATGGGTCCTGCGCGAAGCCTGCACCGAGGCGGCATCATGGCCACGGCCGCTGCAGATCGCGGTGAATCTTTCGCCCGCGCAATTCAGGCAGGGAGATTTGCCGACTTTGGTGCACTCGATCCTGCTGCAGACCGGCTTGTCGCCGTCGCGGCTGGAGCTGGAAATCACCGAAGGCGTGCTGATCGGCGATTTCACCCGTGCCCTCTCGATCCTGCGAAGGCTGAAAGGACTTGGCGTTCGGATCGCGATGGATGACTTCGGCACCGGCTACTCGTCGCTCTCCTATCTGCAATCCTTTCCGTTCGACAAGATCAAGATCGACCGATCGTTTATCGCCAATGTCCAGTCCAACCATCAGTCGGCGGCGATCGTGCGCGCCGTGATCGGGCTCGCGCGCGGTCTGGAGGTCCCGGTGGTTGCCGAGGGCGTGGAGACCAATGCGCAGCTGGAATTTCTGTCGCAGGAGCTCTGCAGCGAAATCCAGGGGTATCTGATCGGGAGACCGTCCCCGATCGCGTCATACTCCGGGATGATCGGGCGGGGGGAAAGCGGGCAGGTGGTGAGGGCTGTCGCGTAGCTCCCCATGCATGACGGACGCGAGCTGATTTGGGCTGATCCGCCAGTCCTCAGCGCGAACCCGGCCTGCGATCGTCACCCGGCCGTTTTCCCAAACACTCGTGGAAGATCGGTTCGGCGCCCATCAGCGTTTGCGCTCCGACGGCAGGCCCCTCGTATCTGCACGTCCGTCCGGCAAAAGCCGCGAACATTTTCACCTGCGTGATCGTGCTACTGACCTGAGTGCCCAGAATGTAATGATGGAGCAGGACGAAACGCGTCCCTTCGGGGTCCGGCCCATAATAAACGTTCGGAAACGTGTCATCGATCCCCAAGGCCTTCACCATGTGCTGCGTCTTCGAATCATACTGCAGCGTGAAATTGAACTTGTGGACCTTTTGACTGGCATCGATCAGATCCATGACGACCACGAGGCTCGGGAACGCGCACTTCGGGCTTTTGTCGATCCGCACCGTCCACCCGACGACGCCCGGCCTCGTTATGAAAGTGACGATTCGCGAGCCGGCGCAGGGCGCCGCGGCGCTCGATGTGCCCGCGGACAGGAGCACCAGGCTTGCCCCGGCGATAGCGCACGACCTCGCCCGCCTGCTGGGTTCCCGCAGCCAAGCGAAGAGCCAATGAACAAGGTCGCGCATGATGTCCTCGGGCAACGGACGTTGAACACGCCGTACCTTGAATACGCTGTTGGGCGCACGCGCGAAAGCGGCCTGTGTCGTAGCCCGGATGAAGCGCAGCGAAATCCGGGGTGCTTCGCCGCCAGACCGGCCCCGCATTGCGCTTCGCTCGGTGCGGGCTACGCCCGCTATTTGCGCGCCAGCGCCTCGGCGAGCGTGACCAGCGCCGCCTTCGACCCGCGCGCCGGGATATCCCCATAGGCGCGCACGAGGCGCACCGCGCCGCGCGTTTGCAAATAGGAGAAGCTCTGCTTGCTCCCGTGGCGCTCGGCGGCGTCGTAGAACGCCATGATAGGCACATTGAGCGCCGCCGCGACGCGCACAAGCCGCCCGGCCGAAACGCGGTTTACGCCCTTCTCGTATTTCTGCAGTTGCTGGAACGTCACGCCGACGCGCTCCCCAAGCTCGCTCTGTGATAGCCCACGGTCGAGCCGGAGCGCGCGCACCTTTTCCCCGATGGCGACATCTTCTGGGGTCGCGCGGCGTTTGGTCATATGAGCCTCTGAGATTGCGAGTACGCAACTCGCGCTATATATTAAAACTAGCGCACCAGTATAGTTTTAAGTGGAATACATGTCAGATAATCATGCAATTATCCAATATACTGTGTAATTTACGCGTTTAGATGTGTTGCGGGCTTTCTTGCCACCGTATTGATAGGCGGCGGCATGGAATCACACCGTCTTGATTCGACCCGCGACGCGCTCGCACACAATGTGCGGTGGCTGCGTGCGTTGCGCCGCTTGTCGCAGAGCAAGCTCGCGGCAGAAGCCGGCCTCACGCAAGGCCAGGTGAGCGCAATCGAGCTCTCCAAGGCGAACCCGACGATGGACAGCATAGAGCGCATCGGCCGCGTGCTCGGCGTCGAGGTGGATGCACTGTTCGCGAAGCCGGAACGGGGGAAGCTGTAGGGTGGGCAAAGGCGCAAAGCGCCGTGCCCACCAAATACTGAAATTTCACGTGCGGCGTCTATACCTCGGTTAACCCTGCAACCCCTTTGCTCACGTGAGGTCATCTTTCTCCTGCTCATCAATGTCCTCGGCCATTTGTATGAGGTGACGAATGCCAACGTCGACGCCTTCGGCGACGATCCTGTAACGGTGACCGCTTTCGAGTTCTTCGGCGGAAATAGCGACTTCAACATGCGTAGCCCTTCAATCACATGATCAACTTCATAGGCTGTAGTTTCCTCACTGTAGCGTTTCGCTAGCTCGACACGAAATTTTGCCAGTGCGGCCACTAGGGTCGACATGGTTGCGTTGAAAGTTTGCCCGTACCTTTCTTCGACTAGCGCGGCGCCAAGCTGGTGAGTTAGGTAAGGAACTCCCCGAAGCGTTGGAGAGAGAGGATTGCTTCGCATTTCGCGCCGCCGTTCATTCTCAAATCCGGCGATGTGAGCGTAGAGCATCTCCATCGCGACCTCCATCGCTCTAAGGTGAGTCTCTAGCAACCCCTCGTACTCCACCAAGTTTCCCCGTTTTGTCTGGCTCCCTTGATATGACCAGTACTCGAATCCGTCGTTACTCAGCGTGTGTCGCACGATCACGTGTGCAGCATTGCTGCTTGTGATTGGATGGCCAATGACACGAGCGCGTGCGGTAGTAAGCGTATTTGGTTGAGTGAGGGCTCTCGGAGCATCAAGGCCGAGAGATTCCAATACTGCGCGTGCGGCAACCTGCCGTGAGTAGAGAACCTGAAGAATTCCATATGCGAGAAAATATGAATCGATAGATTTACGCTTCTCAGGTGAGATGACGCTCAATAGCGCGTTCTCCGAATCGCCGATAAAGTCCAACAGAGCGCATATTTTCTCGTACGCACCTTTTTTCAAGTTGATCCGATCAACGACCGAGCTGTATCGCAGGGCATCGCGACACTTTGCTTCGAGTTCGGAAATTCGCTGAAGTCGCAAATCGAGTTGAGTGGCCATAGGGCTACATATAGGCTTGAGAATTACGTCTGGAAGACGCGCGTTGAGCGCATAACATCGGTGGGCACGCTTCGCTTTGCCCACCCTACGGACCGGGTATTATTCTCCGGCAATGACCGACATCGAAAGAGAAGTCAGAATGGTCACGTATCGTGCGACGAGCGGGGAACGCGCAAAATCGACGAAGCGCTCGCAGCAGTCCGGCGCGGCGAGGTCGCGACTGCGGAAGAGATCGAGGCGGTGTTCGCCAAGCACCGCACCGCTACCCCCACCGCTACCCCTCCAGCCCCTCCGTCGCCGTAATCTCGATCCCGAACCCGCTCAGGCCCACGTAAGTGTGCTGGGTGGTCGACAGCAGCCGGATCGAGCGCACGCCGAGGTCCTTCAAAATCTGCGCGCCGAGCCTTACTTTGCGCCACTGGCGCGTGCGAGCGTTCAGGTAGCCTCCACCACTACCGACATATCGCCAACCTTGCGCCGCGCTGTGGGCTTCAGCGTCACCTCAATGTCCTGACCCAATACGGTGAGAAACTCCATCAAACGGCCAACGGAAACCGATACCGGCTTGCAGCGCATTAGCGCGGAAACCTGAGCCTGCGTGGTGCCAAGCAGTTTCGCGGCCTGCTGCTGTCGCAAACCGCGTTTCTTGAGCAGCTTGTAGATTTCCACCGTGAGCTTCGCCTTGAGAAGCTCCTGCTTGGAATTGCGGAAGCCGAGATCGGCAAACACGTTGCCGCTGCTCACCTCAAAATCGGGTTTGCGCTTCACTGAAGGCCCTCCTTCATTCGCATCGCATGCAGTTCGGCAGCGCGACCGAGGCGCTGCTTGATCAAATCGATGTCTTGCCGCGACGTTTCTCTGCCTCGCTTCGATTTCTTCTGGAACACGTGCAGCACGTAGACGGCCGTCGTGAAACGCACCGTGTAGACCGCGCGGTAGGTGCCGCCAGCATCGTCCTCGATCAATTCAAGGACGCCGGCGCCACCAAAGCCGCGCAGCGGCTTCGCGATCGGTGGCGTCTCGCCGCCCTGGACGGCAAACAGCGCGACGCCGAAGGTACGCCGAACCTCTTTCGGCAAGGCCCGCATGTCGCGGCGGCTGGAAGCGATCCAGACGAGACTCTTTGGCATCGGTCGAATTATCTAGATATATAGAGTTTTATATAGAGCACAAGCGGGCGCTACCCCTCCAGCCCCTCCGTCGCGGTGATCTCGATTCCGAACCCGCTCAAGCCCACGTAAGTGTGCTGGCTGGTCGACAGCAGCCGGATCGAGCGCACGCCGAGGTCCTTCAGGATCTGCGCGCCGAGCCCGACCTCGCGCCACTGGCGCGTGCGCGCGGCTTCGGCGGCGCTCTCGCCGTCCTGCGGCAGCGCCTGCACCGGCACGCCGGCGGCGCCGTCGCGCAAGACCACGATGACGCCGCGGCCGGCCTGCTTGAAGCGCGCGAGCGCGGCGTTGACGCTTTTCGCGCCGCCGAACATGTCGGCGATGACGTTGGCGCGATGCAGCCGGGTCGGAACGTCGGCGCCGTCGCCGATGCGGCCGTGCACCAGCGCCATGTGGTGCACCTTGTCGAACGGCGTCACGTAGCCGTAGCCCTTGAGCATGCCGATCGAGGTTTCGACAGTGAACTCGCCGACGCGCTCGACCAGCTTTTCGCGCGCCTGCCGATAGGCGATCAGGTCGGCGACCGAGATGTGCTGTAGCTTGTGCTTTTCGGCGAAGGCCTTGATCTGCGGTCCGCGCATCACGGTGCCGTCGTCGTTGACCAGTTCGCAGATGACGCCGACCGGCTCGAGGTGGGCGAGCCGGCACAGGTCGATCGTCGCCTCGGTGTGCCCGGAGCGCATCAGCACGCCGCCGTCCTTGGCGATCAGCGGAAAAATGTGCCCGGGGCGCACGAAGTCGGCGGCGCCCGCGTTGCCGTTGGCGAGAGCACGCACCGTCGCGGTGCGGTCCTCGGCCGAGATGCCGGTGGTGGTGCCGTGCTTGTAGTCGACCGTGACCGTGAAGGCGGTGCCGTGCGGCGCGTCGTTGTCGGCGACCATCGGCGCAAGACGCAGGCGGTGCGCGGTCTCGGCCGGCAGCGGCGTGCAGACGATGCCGCAGGTGTTGCGGATGATGAACGCCATTTTTTCCGGCGTGGCGTGCACGGCGGCCATCACCAGATCGCCCTCGTTCTCGCGGTCATTGTCGTCGGTGACGACCACGATTTCGCCGCGAGCGAAGGCTTCGATGGTTGCAGTGACGTGAGCTTGCGTATCGGTCATGGCTTCTCGAACGGCCACTGCGGCGCTTCGCCCACCTGGCCCCTGTGGCGCAGATAGTGATCCGCGATCACACACGCCACCATGGCTTCGCCGATCGGCACCGCGCGAATGCCGACGCACGGATCGTGGCGGCCCTTGGTGACGATCTCGGTCTCATTGCCGTAGCGGTCGACGGTGAGGCGCGGCGAAAGGATCGAGGAGGTCGGCTTCACGGCGAAGCGCATGACGACCGGCTGGCCGGTCGAGATCCCGCCGAGGATTCCGCCCGCGTGGTTGGCGAGAAAGCGCGGGCGGCCGTCATTACCCATGCGCATCTCGTCGGCGTTGTCTTCTCCGCTCATCGCGGCGGTGGCAAAGCCGTCGCCGATCTCGACGCCCTTCACGGCATTGATGCCCATCAGCGCGCCGGCCAGATCGGCATCGAGCTTGCCGTAGACCGGGGCGCCGAGCCCCGCGGGGATATTGTCGGCCGTAACCTCGATCACGGCGCCGACCGAGGAACCTCGTTTGCGTACGCCGTCAAGGAAGTCGCTGAACAATTGTTCGCTGCCCGCGTCGGGAGAGAAGAATGGGCTTTCTACGACGTGGCCCCAGTCCCACCGTGCGCGGTCGATTTTGTGCGGTCCGAGTTGCACCAGCGCGCCGCGCACCGTCATGCCGGGCACGATTTTGCGCGCGATCGCACCGGCCGCGACCCGCGCCGCGGTCTCGCGCGCCGATTGCCGCCCGCCGCCGCGATAGTCGCGGATGCCGTACTTTGCGTCGTAGGTGTAGTCGGCGTGGCTCGGGCGGTACGTGTCCTTGATCTCCGAGTAATCCTTTGAACGCGCATCGCAATTCTCGATCAGCAGCGCAATCGGCGTTCCAGTGGTGACGGCGCGGCCGCTCTCGTCCGGGAAGGTGCCGGAGAGGATTTTCACGGTGTCCGGCTCGCGCCGCTGCGTGGTGAAGCGCGACTGGCCGGGGCGGCGCTTGTCGAGCCAGGGCTGGATGTCGCCCTCGGTCAGCGCAATGCCGGGCGGGCAGCCGTCGACCACGCAGCCGAGCGCGACCCCGTGGCTCTCGCCGAACGTGGTGACGCGAAACAAGTGGCCGAAGGTATTGTGCGACATTGCAAAACCCGTGCGCCGCGTTGGTAGCCCGCGTCTCCACAGGGGTCAAATTGCCATCCGCGAATCGTCCCTTCGCCGCCGCGGCGTTCTTGCGACCGCGCTGAATTTCGCGCCACCTTCGCGAACAAACGCAGCATCACGTTCATGTCGCTGAACGTAGATTCATGGAAACGTGAACATGTGTTAAGCAGCGGATATAACTCGCATTTCTTCAGGGAGTTCATTGCAGGTTCATCGCCAAGTATCTATCTCTCGTGGCGGGGATAGGGGGCGAAGCGCAGCACCGTTCGGCTGTTTCACTTCCTTTTGAGCCGAGCCGGAGAACGGGCGCAAGCCATGCATCCACCTGGCGACCAGCGAAACCTGAGCGCCCAACGATCGGCCGGCGCGCCGGTCGTCCCGTTGCGCTCGCCCGCGCAACCGCCCGGCGCGAGCGAACCCGTCGCGTTGCGTTTTGGTCCGCCGAAGGTGGTGACCCGCGAGCACACCAACAACGCGGTGCGGTGGAAGCAGGGCGAACGGCTGAACCACCTTCTCCAAGACGCGTGCAGCCGCTTCGCAGAGAGTGTCGCCGTCATCACCGACGGCGCGGCCCTCACCTATCGTGACCTCGATTGCCGCGCCAACCAGGTCGCGCGCTACCTGATCGATCAGGGCATCAAGCCCGGCGACCGTGTCGGTCTGTTATTCGACAAGTCCGCCGAAACCTACATCGCGATGCTGGCGGTGATGAAGGTCAATGCCGCCTATGTGCCGCTCGACGCCTCGTTTCCCGTCGACCGCATCCGCTACATCGTCGCCGATGCCGAAATCGGCGCGATCGTTTCGATGGCAAGCTTTGAAGAGCGCCTTGCGCCGCTCGAAGTCCGAAAAGCTTTCCTCGATACCGCCCAGCGCGCAATCGATGCGCAGCCGAATGGGCCGGTGACGGGCGTTGCGCCGACATACGATCCGCTTTGCTACATCATCTACACCTCCGGCACGACGGGGAACCCGAAGGGCGTCGCCATTGCGCACGCCAGCATCTGCAATTTCGTGCGCGTCGCCGCCGAGCTCTACGGCTACATGCCGGGCGATCGCGTATTCCAAGGCATGACCATCGCCTTCGACTTTTCGATCGAGGAAATCTGGGTGCCGCTGATGGCCGGCGCAACGCTGGTCCCGAGCAGGCCGGGGTCGAGCCTGATCGGCGACGAACTCGCCGATTTCTTGCGCGAACGCCGCGTTACCGTGATGGCCTGTTGCCCGACCTTGCTGGCGACGATCGAGCAGGACTTGCCGGAATTGCGTATCCTGCTGGTCGGCGGCGAAGCTTGCCCGCAGAACCTCGTCGCGCGCTGGTACCGCTCCGGCCGCCGCATCCTCAACTCCTACGGGCCGACCGAGGCGACCGTCACCGCGACGCTGACCGAGTTGAAGCCGGACAAGCCGGTCACCATCGGCATTCCGCTCCCGACCTATTCGATCGTCATCCTCGATCCGACCGAGGAGGTCGCGCTCGCGCCGGGCGAACTCGGCGAGATCGGCATCGCCGGCGTCGGCCTTGCGATCGGCTACATGAATCGCGACGAACTCACGCTGAAGAAGTTCATCCGCGATTTTCTCAACATCCAGAACAACCCGACCGGCCGCATCTATCGCACCGGCGACCTCGGACGCATCGACGAGAACGGTGAGATCGAGTACCGCGGCCGTATCGACACGCAGGTCAAGATCCGCGGCTACCGCATCGAGCTGAACGAGATCGAGGCCGTGCTGCTCGACCTGCCGCAGATCGCGCAGGCCGCGGTGACGACCTTCGAGCCCGATCCGGGCGTGGTCGAGATCGTTGCCTACTACGCCTTCAAGCATGGCGCAAACCTGCCGATCAACGAGATCTCGCACGCGTTGCGGACCAAGCTGCCCGCCTACATGGTGCCGTCCTATCTCGAACAGCTCGACGTCATCCCGATGACGCTCAGCAACAAGGCCGACCACAAGAAGCTGCCGAAGCCGCAGGTGCCGCGCTTCTCGGCCGGCACGAATTACGTTCCGCCGAAAACCGACTACGAACGCATTCTCGCAGCCGCGCTCGCGAATGTGCTGCGGGTCGAGCATGTATCGACGGAGGATCATTTCTTCGACGACCTCGGCGCCAACTCGCTGCTGATGGCGCGCTTCTGCGCCGTCATCCGCAAGAACCCAGGCATGTCGGCCGGTTCGATGCGCGACATCTACATGAACCCGACGCTCGCCACTCTGGCGACGCATCTGGAGTCATCGTTGGGCGGTTTCGTCGCAACCAAGCGCGAGCCGTTCCATGTGCCGTCAAATCTCGCCTACTACACCTGCGGCGCGTTGCAGCTCGCGTTCTACGCGGTCTACACGCTGTTCGGCCTCTGGGTGCTCGACGCCGGCTATCAGTGGGTCACCGCCACCGAGAACACGCTGGAGATCTACGCGCGCAGCGTCGTCTTCGCCGCAGGCTCGTTCATCGTGCTGACCGCGGTCTCCATCGTGGCCAAGTGGGCGTTGATCGGCCGCTTCAAGGCGCAGTCGATCCCGATCTGGAGCTTCGCCTATTTCCGCTTCTGGGCCGTCAAGACCTTGATGCGCACCTCGCCGGCGATGGCGTTCACCGGCACGCCGATCTACAACGCCTATCTGCGCCTGATGGGCGCGCGCATCGGCCGCAATGTCGTGATGAGCTGCCGCCACGGCCCGGTTTGCCCGGACCTGCTCACGATCGGCGACAACACCATCCTGCGCAAGGACACCATTGTTCTCGGCTATCGCGCGCAGTCGAACTTCATCCACATCGGCCCGGTCGAGATCGGCGCGAATGCCTTCGTCGGCGAAGCGAGTGTGATCGATATCGACACCGCGATGGGCGACAACACGCAGCTTGGCCACGCCTCCTCGCTGCAGAGCGGCCAGCGCGTGCCGGACGGCAAGCGCTATCACGGCTCGCCCGCGGTCGAGACGACCTCGGACTACTGCCCGATCGAGAGCATGGAATGCGGCGTGTTGCGCACCGCGTTCTATTCGTCGCTCGAGCTTGCGGCGCTGTTCCTTGTCGCGGTGCCGGTGCCGATCCTCGCCTATCACCTCTGGGAGCAGTATTCGGCTGCCGGCGCGAGCGCCGGCCTCGGCATCTCGATGCTGTCGCTGCTGGGCGTATCGGCGGCGGGCTTCTTCGGCGCGTTGATCCTGGGGCTGGCCGCGGTCTATATCATCCCGCGCCTGTGCATGATGTTCCTGCAAGTCGGTGTGACCTACCCGACGTTCGGCTTCCACCATCTCCTGCAGAGCGTCATCCTGCGCGTCAGCAATTCGCAATTCTTCTGCGTGCTGTTCGGCGACTCCTCGTTTATCACGACTTACATGCGCCACGTCGGCTGGAATCTGAACAAGGTCGAGCAGACCGGCTCGAACATGGGCACCAACCAGCGCCACGACAATCCGTTCCTGTGCAGCATCGGCTCCGGTACGATGGTGTCGGACGGCCTGTCGATGATCAACACGCACATGTCGGCGACGTCGTTCCAGCTCGCCGAAACGAAGATCGGCGACAACAATTATCTCGGCAACGACATCTTCTATCCGCCGAACGGCCGCACCGGCGCGAACGTCCTGCTCGGCACCAAGGCCATGATCCCGATCGACGGCCCGGTGCGCGAGAACGTCGGACTGCTCGGCTCGCCCGCGTTCGAAATCCCCCGCATGGTCGACCGCGACCGCGACATGAATGCCTCGGTCAGCGAGGAAACGCGCCGCGTCCGCCTGCGCCAGAAGAACAAGTACAACTTCGTCACCGCGGTGCTCTTCCTGATGAGCCGCTGGATGTCGGTGTTCGCGGCGCTCGTGCTATGGACCGCGGCGCTCGCGGGCTATGACCGGTTCGGCGTATTCGCACTGCTGGCCGCCACCGCTGCCATCGCGGTCGCGTATCTCGTGTTCTTCGTGGTGATCGAGCGCGCGAGTCTGCACTTCGCCCGGCTCGCCCCGAAGATCGCCTCGATCTACGATCCGTATTTCTGGTTCCACGAGCGGCACTGGAAGCTGTCGGAGTCGCCGATCACGGGACTGTTCTCAGGGACCCCGTTCCGCGTCCTGCTGCTGCGCGCGCTCGGCATGAAGGTCGGCGCCAAGGTGTTCGATTGCAGCCGCTCGATCACCGAGCGCACGCTGACGCAAGTCGGCGACTACGCCAATCTCAACGAGGGCAGTGTGCTGCAGGCGCACTCGCTGGAGGAGGGGGTGTTCAAGTCCGACTACATTCGCCTCGGCAACGGATGCTCGGTCGGTCCCGGCGCTTTCGTGCATTACGGCGTCACCATGGGCGACCACGTCGTGCTCGATGCCGATTCCTTCCTGATGAAGGGCGAAGTGCTCGATGCGCACACCGGCTGGCGCGGCAATCCGGCGAAGCTCGCGCGCCGTCATACCGCTTTAGACGACACGCAGAGCGTAACGGAGACGCGCGACGACATGGCTATCGCCGCGGAGTGATCCCGGCGGTGGCCGCGCGACAGCAATGCGCGACGACATCGAACTCAGGGGCGTGACGGCTGCCAACCGGCAGGCGGTCGTGCGCCTCGAACTCTCTCCCGAGCAGCAAGACCTTGTGGCCAGCAACGCCGAGTCGCTTGACGAGGCGCGGTCCGATCCCGGTGCACGCCCGCGCGCGGTCTACGCGGGAGAACGGATCGTCGGCTTCCTGATGTATGACGCAGGGCAGCCGGACGACGATCCGCGCGAGGCGGTGATCTATCGATTCATGATCGACCGCGGCTCCCAAGGCGAGGGTTACGGGCGCGCCGCGCTCGCGAAGGCGCTGGACGAAATCCGCGCCCTCCCCAAGGTCAGCAAGGTTTTCATCAGCTACATGCCGGACAATCCGGTCGCAAAGCCATTCTACGCGAGCTTCGGTTTCGTCGAAGTCGGCACGGACGAAGACGGCGAGATGATCGCAGAGCTGGTGCTGTGATGTCCGGCGCCGTCGATCCAGCGCTTGCACGCGACATCGAGGGTCTCGCGGTGCCCGGCCTGCTGATCGGCCATCGCGTGATTTCGGCGGGCGACGAGAGCGCTTTGCTCGACGAGGAGGCGGCTTCGATCGCATCGCCGGTCATCGCGGTGCGGCGCGCCAGCGGAGCGGCGCGCATCGTTGCGCGCGCGCTTTTGGCACAACTCGGCTACGCGCGCGTCGCCGTGCCCAAGGGTGAGGCCGGCGAGCCGATCTGGCCCGCTGGAATTTCCGGCTGCTTGGCTCACGACGATCGGATCGCCGTGGCTGCGGTCGGATTGCAGCGTGACGTTGGCGCGGTCGGGATCGACGTCGAGCCCACGGTGCCGCTGCCGCCGGACATGCTGAAACTGATCGCCACGCCGCAGGAGTTGCGCAGCATTGCCGGAGATCCGCTGCAGGGCAAACTTCTCTTCGCCGCCAAGGAGGCGGTGTACAAGGCGGTCTATCCGCTCGATCGCATATTCCTCGAATTCCGCGACATCGAGGTCGATCTCGTGGGCCGCACGGCCACGACCCGAACCGGACACACCATCGCGCTCCGCACCTGCGTCTCGTCCCACGTCGTCGTGGTGGCGCTGCCGGCTTAAGGTCAGGCGTAGAGCCGGCAGCTCGACCAATCCACGCCGATCCGGAACGTCTGGTAGATGCGCCCGTCGCGCAGGTTCGATCCGTAATGGCGCGAGGCCGAGTGCAACATGCCGCTCGCATAGGCGACCATGCGGTTGAACCGGTAGCCGGCGCGGTCGATCTCGATCCATTTTTGCCGCTTTTCCGAATCCACCTCGAGCCGGTCGCGCAGCTTGGTGAGCGTCGTCTTCAGGCGGCGCGCGTCACGCTGCGTCGGTGCATTGACCAGGCCGGTTGCCCGGTGCTGCCACAGCGAGGTGCCGCAATCGATCGGCAGACCGGGCGTCAGATAAATCAGCACGGTGATGTCTTCGTAGGGCTCGTCGGAATGCACGCCGGGCGTTTCCTTCTGCGAGCCGCGCGAGAAGGCCTGGTAGAAAATGCCGTTGCCCTCGTCGGGATCCTGATCCCAGCGCGTGATCTTGACGCCGAGCACCCGCTCAAGCCGCTGGCGCACGCCCGCCGGATGGTAAACCTCCGACGTCATGAACCCGGTGATATCGCCGGTCTCCTCGAATTTCATGGATTGCGCGATGCGCCGCACGCCTTCGGGATCGGAATAGAAGTCGTCGCGCACCAGCAGAAATCGCCGCAGCCCGTTTGCGGTTGGTTTCATCGGTTTCCCCTATCAAGCACGACGCGCTATTGTAGGCGCGGTCAAATGCAACCTAAATCAGATTCGTGGGAGATCAAGTTTTCCCGGGATCAGCCGTAACGGCTCATGCTCCGGCCGCGGATCGCGTAGACCACGCCCTGGCCGATATCGAGGAACGGGGCTTCCTTGGCCGCGTAAATGCCGAGCTGAACCATGAGCCCGCGCAAAGTTCCACCATGCGCGACCGCGACCGTGTCGCGTTGCAGCGCGTCGTACCAGCCGCGCACGCGTTGCGACATCGCGGCGTAACTTTCCGCGCCGGGCGGCGCGAAGTTCCATTTGTCGCGCTCGCGCGCCGCGACCGCATCGGGCGAATGCCGGCGTAACTCGTCCAGCGTATAGCCTTCCCAATCGCCGAACGAGACTTCCGTCAGCCGGTCGTCGA
The DNA here is from genome assembly GCA_034669145.1 of Hyphomicrobiales bacterium. Taxonomy (GTDB): domain Bacteria; phylum Pseudomonadota; class Alphaproteobacteria; order Rhizobiales; family Xanthobacteraceae; genus PALSA-894. The sequence continues at coordinate 100,142 of JAXDNY010000072.1, read as the reverse complement.
CGCGATAGGATTGCGGCTCAAGTCCCAGCGTCGCCCGCAGAAGCTCCATCGTTTCGCGCGCGCGTCCGAGCGGACTGGAGACGAAATCGAGTCCGGTTTCCGGCTCGCGCGCGATCAGGCCGCGCAGAATCTCGCCGCAGGCGCGCGCCTGCGCGCGGCCATTGCCGTTGATCGGGATATCGCGCTGGCCCTGCAGCCGGCTTTCGCGATTCCAATCGGTCTCGCCGTGGCGGATGTAATAGAGCAGGGGAGGCGGCATGATCCGGGCAACTGTCCCGGCGCCCTAGTCCTTGAGGTTTCCAATGTCCGGCGCCGCGGGATTTTTCATGCCGACGATGTGATAGCCGGCATCGACGTGATGCACTTCGCCGGTCACGCTGCGCGACATGTCGGAGAGTAGATATACGCCGGCATCGCCGACTTCCTCGATCGTCACCAGGCGACGCAGCGGCGCGTTGTATTCGTTCCACTTCAGGATATAGCGGAAGTCGCCGATGCCGGCGGCGGCCAGCGTCTTGATCGGCCCGGCCGAGATCGCGTTGACGCGGATGTTCTTCTCGCCGAGATCGGCGGCAAGATACATCACGGACGCTTCCAGCGCCGCCTTGGCGACCCCCATCACGTTATAGTGCGGCATCCATTTCTCGGCGCCGTAATAGGTGAGCGTGAGCAGCGAGCCGCCGTTCGGCATCAACTTTTCGGCGCGCTGCGCGACCGCGGTGAACGAGAAGCAGGAAATCGCAAGCGTCTTGTTGAAGTTCTCCGCCGAGGTTTCGACGTAGCGGCCGACGAGTTGATCCTTGTCGGAAAACGCGATCGCATGCAGCACGAAGTCGAGCGAGCCCCACGCGGACTTCACCGCCGCGAACGCGGCGTCGAGCGAAGCTTCGTCGTTGACGTCGCAATGCCCGACCACCAGCCCGTCGACTTCCTCGGCAAGCGGCTCCACACGCTTCTTGAGCGCATCGCCCTGATAGGTGAAGGCGAGATCGGCGCCGTGCCTGCGCGCCGCCTTGGCAATGCCCCAGGCGATCGAACGGCTGTTGGCGACCCCCATGATCAGGCCGCGCTTGCCGCGCATCAGACCAGCTTCCGGCATGGCTTCCCTCGGTGGCGCAGGCATTCCGCGCCGTTGGCCTGCTATGACATAGGGCTTGTGGGCCAGCAAGCAGATGGCGCCCGAGCCACAGAATCGGGGAATATCCGGCGCTCCACCGGTGTTTTGTCAGAGCGTGAGCGCGCGAAGGACTTAGCTGTGAGCGGATTCCGTCAGGACATCCAGGCGACGATCCCGGCGCTGCGGCGCTATGCGCGCGCGCTGACGCGCGATGCCGAGATCGCCGACGATCTGGTGCAGGATACGCTGGTGCGCGCGTTGCGCTCCGAACATCTGTTTCATGGCGGCGACATCAGGAGCTGGCTGTACACAATCCTGACCAACCTCAATCGCAACCGGCTGCGTTCGCTCGCGCGCCGTCCTGCGCTGAGGCCGATCGAGGACAGCGATTTGCCCGACTCGTCGGGACCGGAAGCGGGCGGACGCGACATCGAGCGCGCGCTTGCCGCGCTGGTGGAGGATCAGCGCGTCGCGCTGCTGCTCGTCGTGCTGGAAGGTTTGAGCTACCGCGAGGTCGCGGAAGTGCAAGGTGTGCCGATCGGCACTGTGATGTCGCGGCTTGCGCGTGCGCGTGCCCAGATCAGGGCCTATCTCGACGGCGAGCGCCCCGCGCTGCGCCGCGTGAAATGAGGTGAGCGATGGTCGACCGTGAACCATCTGTCGGCGAGGAAGAGCTGCATGCCTATGTCGACGGGCAAATCGCAGGCGACGAACGCGCCGTGGTGGAGCAATGGCTCGAGAGCCATCCCGAGGATGCCGCGCGCGTTGCGGCATGGCGCGCACAGGCTGACGCGATCCGGGCGCGCTATGGCGCGGCTGCGGATGAAACGTTACCGCGGCGTTTCGATCTGACCAAGCTGGCGCGCGCCAACCGTCGATGGCCGCGTCTAGCGGCTGCGGTCGTGCTGCTCGCATTTCTGGTCGGCGGCGGCGCCGGCTGGTTCGGGCGTGGCGCCTGGGAAGGCGCAGGCCCGGCGCGCGTCGTGACCGTCGAGGCATTCGAGGCACATCGGCTCTACATCGCGGAGGTGCGCCACCCGATCGAGGTGAAGGCGGGCGAAAGCCATCTCAACCGCTGGCTCTCACGCCGCGTCGGCTACGAGATGCCGACGCCCAATCTCGATGCGTTCGGGCTGAAGCTGCTCGGCGGCCGGCTGCTGCCGGGAAACGCCGGCCGCCCTGCCGCACTTTATATGTATGAGGGCCCGACGGGCGAGCGCTTTACCATCTACTCGCGCCGCGATCAGACGCCGCAAACCGCGCTGCGTTACCGCGCGGCGGGGCCGGTCGGTTCGGTCTTCTGGGTCGAGGACGAGGCGGCCTTCGTGGTGAGCGGCCCTGCGGATCGCGCGCGGCTGCAGAAAGTCGCCGAAGCGGTCTACGAGCAAGTGGAGACGCGCCAGCAGACGAGCTCGATGCTGCGCCTGCTCTCCGACGCGCGCGGCGTGCGGAAATGACCGCGGCACTCAGCCCAGATCCTTGCGCGGATCGTGCGGATTCTGCTCGCGCCATTTCTTCATCAGCTCTTCGAGTTCCGCGTCCTTCCCGTCCGGCAGCACGATCTTCACCGTGGCGTAGAGATCGCCCGCGTTCGGCTTGCCGGGCAGGCCCTTGCCCTTGAGGCGGAAGACGCGGCCGCTCGACGTGTTGGCCGGAATGGAAAGCTCCACGGCGCCATCGAGCGTCGGCACGCGCACCTTGGCGCCGAGCACGGCTTCATAGAGCGTCACCGGAAGCTCGAGCCGCAGGTTCTGCCCGTCCACCTTGAACACCGGATGCGGCGCGATCGATAGAGTGATCAGCACATCGCCGGGCGGGCCGCCGTGCGGCGCCGGCATGCCCTGGCCGCGCAGCCTGATCTGTTTGCCGTCCGCGATACCCGGCGGGATCTTGAATTCGACCTCTTTGCCAATCGGCAATTCGAGCCGCCGCGTGCCGCCATGCGCGGCCTCGTTCAGGGTGATGACCGCTGTCGCGGTCACGTCCTGGCCGCGGATGGCCGAGCCGATGTCCTCAGCCTCGAAGGCCGCACCGGGCCCGCCGCGCGCCCGCCCGCCGAACATCTGGCTCAAGATGTCCTCGAAGCCTTGGCCGCCGCCCGCCCCGCCGCCACCCGGCGCGCCGCCGCGCCGCCGGAAGCCTTCCGGCCCCCACGTGAAACTCTCGAAATTTCCCTCGCGTCCAAACCCGGGTCCGCCCGGTCCGCCACGCGATCCGCCGAAGCCTTCGAAGCCCTGAAACCGTGGCTTGCCCTCGGCATCGATCTCGCCGCGATCGAACGCCTTGCGCTTGTCCGCGTCGCCGACGATCTCGTGCGCGCTATTCAACTCGGCGAACTTGTCGGCCGCCTTCGGATCCTTCTTGTTGGAATCCGGGTGCAGCTTTTTCGCTAGCTTGCGGTAGGCCTTTTTGATGTCTTCCGGGCTAGCCCCCTTCGACACCCCCAGGACCTCATAGGGGTCGCGCATTCTCAACTCCGATAGAATCCCCAACGGGCTCAAATGGCCCCGACTCGTTGTCCTCAATGTGGGGGGAGTGTGGCCGCTGTGCAACGCGTGTGCCCTCGCCCCGCGAAGCGGGAGAGGGTGGCGAGCAAAGCGAGCCGGGGAGGGGACTACGTCCGCTTGAGCGGCCGCAGGGTCCGCACCGTCCACTTACCCTGATGGATGCGGCAGGCGTCGCCCTGCAGCCAAGACTCCGCGCCCTCGCGGATGTAGCTCGCGAGGAAATCGCGGCACTGGAATCCGTCCTGCGTGTAGGCGTCGGCCAGTGCCCTCACGGTGCCGCGCGCGCCGGTGCCGGGATTCTCCCACGGCTGGCTCGCGTCCTTCTCGGCTCGGCCCAGCACTTGCGCCGCCGCCGCCCTGGCGTAGGCCAGGTCGGTCTCGGCGGCAGCGGCGGCAGAAAGGCTCGGTTTCTGCAGTGGCGCAGGGCGCCCCGCAGCCGTCTGCTCGGGCTTCTCGCTCTCTTTGCCCATGAAGGAATCGAGCTTGTAGGAAAGGCTGCACCCCGAGGTCGCGGCGCTCAGCGTGAGCGCAAGCGCGATCGCCTTGGCGCGCAGCCGCCATAGGCGCGCCTTGCGGGTTCCTTTATAACGGGGCCGCACGGGCAGACGCGGTGTGGCCCGGAAGATCAAGGTTTTGCGCGCGATGTCCGACACGGCCCCGATTGAACACCCAACATGGTTAACGAGTGGTGATTTCACGCAAGCGGACGAACCCTTTCGGCTCTGGCAGGCCTGGTTCGACGAGGCGGTGAAAGGGGAACCGCGCGATCCGACCGCCATGTCGCTGGCGACCGTCGATCCGGAGGGGATGCCGGACGTGCGTACCGTCCTGCTCAAGGGCGTCGATGACCGCGGCTTCGTGTTCTACACGAACACCGAGAGCAACAAGGGGTGCGAGCTTGCCGCCAATCCGAAGGCCGCGCTGCTGTTCTACTGGAAGTCGCTCAACCGGCAGATCCGCATCCGAGGGGACGTCGAGCGCGTGACGGCCGAAGAGGCCGACGCGTATTTCGCCACCCGTCCGAAGGGGGCGCAGATCGGCGCCTGGGCGAGCCAGCAGTCGCGCCCGCTGGAAAGCCGGCTCGCCTTCGAGAAGGCGGTTGCGCTCTACGCCGCCAAATATGCGCTTGGCACGGTGCCGCGCCCGCCGCACTGGTCCGGCTACCGCATCGTGCCTATCTCGATGGAGTTCTGGCACGACCGCCCTTTCCGCCTGCATGACCGCATCGAATTCCGGCGTGCGGCCTTGGGCGAGCCGTGGTCCAAAGTGCGCATGTATCCGTGAGACGCTGATGCCCAATTCCAGTTCCAACCAGCCGCGCCGCACCCTGCTGCTCACTGGCGCAAGCCGCGGCATCGGGCACGCGACCGTGAAGCGTTTCTCCGCCGCCGGCTGGCGCGTGCTCACCTGTTCGCGCCACGGGTTCCCGGAGAATTGCCCGTGGGAGATGGGACCGGAGGATCATGTCCAGGTCGATCTTGCGGACGCTGCGAGCACCGATGCGGCGATCGCGCTCATCAGGAGCAGGCTCGACAACGGCGAACTGCATGCGCTGGTCAACAACGCCGCGATCTCGCCGAAGGCGGAGGGCGGCAAGCGGCTCTCCGCGATCGATACCGCGCGCGAAGTCTGGAACCACGTCTTTCAGGTAAATTTTTTCGCGCCGATCATGCTCGCGCGCGGGCTGATGAACGAATTGAGCAAGGCGAACGGCGCGGTGGTCAACGTCACGTCAATCGCGGGCTCGCGCGTGCACCCGTTCGCGGGCGCCGCGTATGCGACCTCGAAAGCCGCGCTCGCGGCGCTGACGCGCGAAATGGCCTCGGATTTCGGGCGCGCCGGCGTACGCGTCAACGCCATCGCGCCGGGCGAGATCGACACGGCCATTCTGTCGCCCGGCACCGAAGACATCGTCGCGCATCAGATCCCGATGCATCGCCTCGGCACGCCGGACGAGGTCGCCAAGATCATTTACGTGCTGTGCACCGAGACGAGCTCCTACGTGAACGGCGCCGAGATCCACATCAACGGCGGGCAGCATGTTTGAGTTGCTGTTTCGGCGTCTCATTCGCGCCGCCTGATACTTTCGAGCAAACATTAGCCAACGCTCCGCTGCCCATTCGTTAGGGTGCGCGGATCACGGCTCAGGCGACATCGGTGGATCATAGATTATCCGCGCGCGCAGCCCTGCCTTGGACAAGATCTCATCAACCTCCTCCTGACTGGTCGGATACGATTCGTACGTTATCGGCATTTTGAAAATAATCGCCGTAGTTACGTGGGTGCCACATCCAAACAATCTCCTTTGCAGCAGACTCACCGCGCTCTATAGCCGACGCAAACAGCTTTCTTATATGGGGAGGTTGCGGTTCATAGATGTGTCTATCGTCTATGTTGCGTTCCCTGAAAAAACGGGTCATTTGCCGAATTGCACTGCACAGCTCATGCAATGAGGCAGGAGATCGCTGCGAGAACAGGCGGGTCTCCTGGCGCTCCCATCCGACGATCTCGACTGTATTGCTGGTACAACGGAACCTCGTTCCGGTACCATGCCATGCAACGATGGTCTTCTTCATGACGAAGGTCGCGGCCGAGGCAACGAAGAAGTAAGCCGCACAAGCAGAAACGCAATAATCATAGATGACGACGGTCGCTTCTTTGTCGCGCAGGAGATTTGCCAAGCGGATCGCCGCCGGCGCATTTCCGCCCGTGCTTCGGACGACAAACAAACCTTGTTGCGACAGCTGACGAAAGAGAGCGTCGTCTTGTTCTTTCAATATCGGTCCGTCGAAACATAAAACGCTCCGATCATCCTTGAGGGTCACCGTTTTGGGGTAGGTGCGGCAGTAACTGACGACTACGGATAACTCTTCAAATTCGCCATGAGCCAACCCGCACTGCAAAGCGCCGACGAGCAGAACGCTTGCGAACAGTCGCGTGGCCGAGCGCGGGTGTTTCACGGTTGGCTCCGCACGAATTCTGCCTCTCACCAGCTTGCGATCACCGTTCCTCGAACGCTTTGAGACACGGCCACTGGGCGCTTGCATGAAAACGCCTTTGTCCCATCTTGTTCAAGGAGAAATAGCATCGGATGTGATATCAGCGGCTCAACGCCAGACTTGCGTTTGTGCTGCCGCCCAAGTCGGGCCGCCGCCGAAAGTATCGCGTGGTACACCCACACGGTCGATCCGGCCCGCGATTTCGTCCTCTAGGCTGTGCGGGCGGCGTCCGCGCGCCTCACAGCCACTTCTTCCACTTGAAGAACCAGTAGGGAAGAATCGCGGCGATCAGCATCAGCACGATCGCCAGCGGGTAGCCGAACTCCCAATTGAGCTCGGGCATGTGCTTGAAGTTCATGCCGTAGATCGAGGCGATCAGGGTCGGCGGCATTAGCACCACGGCGGCGACCGAGAACAGCTTGATGATGTTGTTCTGCTCCACGCTCATCACGCCGATCATCGCGTCGAGCAGAAACGTCACCTTGTTGCCGAGATAGGTGACGTGATCGGAGAGCGAGGCGACGTCGCGCTGCATCGACTTGAGCTGCGAGCGCATCTCCTTCGGCCATTTCATGGCGTCTGCCTCGTTGGCGAGGAACAGCAAGAGGCGGCCAATTGACACCAGACTCTCGCGCACCTTGGAGCTCAGATCGCCTTTTCGGCCGATGGTCTGGAAAATGAATTGATAGGTGAGCGTGCGGTCGACGCGACGCCCCTTGGGGTCGAAGATGTCGTGCGAGACCTTGTCGATGTCGGCGCTGGCGCGCTCCAGAATATCCGCTGCGCGGTCGATCACCGCGTCGAGCAGGTCCATCATGATGGTTTCGCCCGTGATCGTGGGCGAGCAGGCGCGCGCGAGCTTGTTGCTGATCAGCGAGAACGGCTTCGGCTCGTCGTAGCGCACCGTGACGAGCTTGTGCCCGCTCAGGATGAAGGTCACCGGGGTGGTCTTGGGCGTCGCGGTGTCTGACTGGCACATCAGTGTCGCCGTCATGTAGCGCGCGCTGTTCTCTATATAGAGCCGGCTCGACACCTCGATTTCCTGCATCTCTTCGCGCGTCGGGATCGCGATGCCGAGCGTGCGCTCGAGCAGCTTGTCCTCGCCCTGCGTCGGGTTGACGAGATCGAACCAGACCGCGCCCTCGGGAATCGCGCCGGACTCTTCGATCGCCCGGCGTTCCAGCGAGTTTCCGCGCGGAAGATAGACGATCAACATCGGTGCCACGCATGGCTCAAGGCGGGAGCCCTTGCCTAGCGCGGCGGCGTGTCATCGTCCACAACAGAGATCGGGATCTGAAAACCGCGCCGAATGGCGGCGCTCAGGCCACCGCCTCTTCGGCCTCGCGGTTTTCGCGCAGTACGGCGGGCGCATAGGCCGGGTTTTTGGTGTTGCTCTGGTAGCGCAGCGCCGCCGCCACCGCCGGGATGCCGACCGTGCCGAAGCGTGCATCCAGCTCGGCGCGTTCGCGGCGTTGCTCGGGGGTCGCTCGTCGGGATTCCATTTTCCTCTCCAAAGACTGTTCGTTCTCGCCCCGCGTCGGGCGTTGGGGCGGTGTCTCGCCTCCGAGTGCGGCAGAAATGGGCAGAAACGATGCCAGCCGTGCGGTTTCCGGCACCGATTCGGGCCTTCCGGCCGCCGCCATCGGAGCTTCTGCCCGAAAGGCTAAGGGATTTAGGGTAAACAGGTCGTTTACCAATCTCTGCCAATTTCATTCATGGTTCCGCACGATGCGCCGTTCCCGACTGCGGCATTCCTGCAACAGGTGATGACGGCGATGCGTGTCACCCTCTGTAATTGCTGGAACAGGTAGGGTCTTTCGGTTATCTAACCGACGTCCCGGGCGACGCGTGCATGGGCAAGGGAAATAGAATGATGGCGTTACGCGGCCTCGCTTTTTTGTGTCTCGGATTGCTTGCGGGCGGCTGCGTGCAGTCGACGCTGGAGGTCGCTTCCGACGCGAACCTGACGCCGCGCGACAAGAAATTGCTCGCGAACGCGCCGTACGCCCAAGCCACGATCCCTGAACCGTACAAGCGTCACATCGTCAGCTATCACCGCAAGGAAACGCCGGGCGCGATCGTGGTCGATAGCGACGCGCGCTATCTCTATTACGTGCTCGAGGGCGGCAAGGCGATCCGCTACGGCATCACTGTCGGCGAAGATGCGCTCGCCTTCTCCGGCGTCGCCAAGGTCGGCCGCAAGGAAGAGTGGCCGTCCTGGACGCCGACCAACGACATCAAGAAGCGCCTCGGAAACATTCCGGGCTACGTCGCGCCCGGCCCGCACAATCCGATGGGTTCGCGCGCGCTCTATGTCTTTGACGGTCCGAAGGACACGCTCTATCGCATCCACGGCACCAATCAGCCGGAATACATCGGCTCGGCGATTTCGTCGGGCTGCATCCGCCTGACCAACGAGGATGCGATCGACCTGTTCAATCGGGTCAAGATCGGCTCGGTGGTCGTGGTGCTGGCGCCCGGATCGGGCGACTCGCCGGCCAATCCGCGTATCGCCTTCTCGGGCGGTCGCGACAGCTAATTTCAGTTAAGGCGCGGGGGAATGAGGACGCCGGGCGAAAGCCCGGCGTTCTTCTTTTTGCGCGCCTCGGCTTTCAGAATATCGGCGCCGACGAGTGCACCAGCGCAAATGTGTCGGTCTTGGGCTCAATTTCGAACTGGCCGTTCAGCCGCGCACGGAAGTGTTTGAACACCGGCAGCGCGGGCAGCACATTCTCCGCCTCGGCCGTGTTGTAGTGCACGAGATGCATGAAGGTTTTTCCGTCCTCATGCAGGTACTGGGCATAGCGCAGATCGTTGTTGTTGAGCGCGCGCAGCTCGCGCATCACCGTTGCGGTGTTTGTCTTGTTCTCTTCGACGAAGTCGCTTTTCACCGTGTATTGAACGCGGAACACCTTCATGGCTCGTCTCCTTCTGGCTGATATCGATGGACTTAGGCCCTTGGCTGGCCTTGCTCTCCTGACTGAGACGATCCGGGAGGCGAAAAGGATCCGGAAAAAATCCTTGTCGGCCCCGTATCTTTTGGCTGGGCTCGAACGTCCTGGTGTTCGAGAGGGGTCTTTCGACCCCGATGGAGCCGCATGAGCGAACCGATATCCGAGGCCGCAACAGCACGCGCCAGCTTCGAGCGGGTCCTCGCCGAACTGCGGCCGAAGCTCCATCGCTACTGCGCGCGCATGACCGGCTCGGTCATCGACGGCGAGGATGTGGTTCAGGACGCGCTGCTGAAGGCGCTCGCGGCATTCGGCGAGGCTGACGCGCTCGCCAATCCCGAAGCCTGGCTGTTCCGCATCGCGCACAACGCCGCGCTTGACCATCTGCGCCGCCGCGCCCGGCAGGAGGCCATTCGCTCAGATGAGGACCCGGACATGCTCGTCGATCCCGTCACGCCGGCCGAGGGCCGCCTCGCGACCGCAGCCAGCATGCGTACGTTCATGCGCCTTCCCGTGGCGCAGCGCTCAAGCATCATCCTGATGGACGTGCTCGGCTATTCGCTCGACGAAATCGGCGGCGTCACGGCGTTGAGCATTCCGGCGATCAAGGCTTCGCTGCATCGTGGGCGCGTGCGCTTGCGCGAACTGGCGCGGGAGCCGGACGATTCACCGCTGCCGGTGCTGGATGAGCCCGAGCGCTCGCGTCTCGCCGCCTATGTGGAGCGCTTCAATGCGCGCGATTTCGACGCCGTGCGGGACATGCTGGGCGAGGAAGTGCGGCTCGAACTGGTCAATCGCACGCGCATGAACGGCCGCGGGGAGGTCAACACCTATTTCGGCAACTACGGAAAGGTCCACGATTGGCAGCTCGTGCCCGGCTTCGTCGACCGGCGTCTGGCCGTGCTGGTGCGCAGGCCGGATGATCCGGGGCGCCCGGCCTACTTCATCCTGCTGGAATGGACAGGCGATGCTGTGACAAACATTCGCGACTTCCGCCACGCGAGCTACGTGTCGGAAGGCGCGGAATTTCACGCGCTCGCCTGACCCGCGCGTTCACGCCGCCAGCAGTTGCTCGCGCTTGGCCCAGTCGAGCGTCTTGTCGAGCGCGCGGGTCAGTCTGTCGAACAGCTCGTCGATCTCGGCCGGCTGGATGATCATCGGCGGACAGATCGTGATGACGTCGCCCGCAATGAAACGCACGATCAGACCCTCGTTCTGGGCGTGATTGACGACCTGCACGCCGACGCCGCGCTTGGGGTCGAGCGGCTTCTTGACGCGCTTGTCGGCGGTAAGCTCCAGCGCGCCGACCATTCCCATGCCGCGCGCCTCGCCGACCAGTGGATGATCGGCCAACGCCATCAGGCGCTTCTGGAACTGCGGCATGCGCGTCCGCGCCGTCTCGATGATCTTGTCGCGCTGATAGATTTCCAGCGTCTTCACGGCGACCGCGGCCGAGACCGGATGCCCCGAATAGGTGAAGCCGTGCCCGAAGGTGCCGATCTTTTTGCTCTCGACGATCAGCGCCTGGTACATCTCCTCCGGAATCATCACGCCGGCGATCGGCATGTAGGCCGATGACAGGGCCTTCGCGACCGAGATCGAGTTCGGCTTGTAGCCGAGCGCCGAGCAGCCGAACATCGGGCCGAGCCTGCCGAAGCCGCAGATCACCTCATCGTCGATCATGAACACGTCGTACCTGGCGCACACCTCCATGATCTTCGCGAAGTAGGTTTTCGGGGGCACGATCACGCCGCCCGCACCCATCACCGGCTCCGCGATGAACGCCGCGACCGTGTCGGGGCCTTCGGCGAGGATCAGTTCTTCCAACTCGGCGGCGAGCCGCGTCGCAAACTCTTCCTCGCTCTCGCCGTCCTTGCCGAAGCGATAGTGGTGCGGGCAGGCGGTGTGCAGCACGCGCGCGATCGGCAGGTCGAAGTCGATGTGATTGTTCGGCAGGCCCGTGAGCGAGGCGGCCGCGATCGTTACGCCGTGATAGGCCTTGATGCGGCTGATGATCTTCTTCTTGTTCGGCCGGCCGAGCGCGTTGTTCATGTACCAGACGAGCTTCATCTGGCTGTCGTTCGCCTCCGAACCGGAATTGCAGAAGAACACCTTCGAGATCGGCACCGGCGCGATCTCTTTCAGCTTCTCGGCCAACTCGATCGCCGGGTCATGGCTCTTGCCGGTGAACAGATGCCCGAACGGGAGCTTGCGCATCTGGGAGGCTGCGGCCTCGACCAGTTCCTCATTGTCGTAACCGAGCGCCGTGCACCACAGCCCAGCCATGCCTTCGATGTAAGCCTTGCCGTCCACGTCATAGACATAGACGCCCTTGCCGCGCTCGAACACCAGCGGGCCGGTTTCGCGGAACGTCGCCTGATTGGTGTAGGGGTGGACAAGCGTCTCCACCGCGCGGGTCTGCAGGTTGCTCAGCGGGGCCATGGGGCTCTCCAGATTTGATGATTGGCTGATGCTATGGTCACGAAAGCCCGCGCAGTCCAATGGATATTTGCGATGATCCGATCAATTGCCTGACCGCGTTTGGATTGCCCGGCCATCGCGGACGCCAGGCTTTATGATGTTTTCGATGCGGTGGCCTGAGCGCGATGGGTCCAGCAGTCAGCGAGGAACTGCCGGTATGTGGTGGAGATCCGCCACCAACTCCACATCGACAACAGCGTGAACAGCACACCCGCAAGCGCCGTCGCCAAGGCCAGCTTGTGCTCGCAGTAGTGCCTGAGCCCTACAATGAGTGCGACAGTGAGGATCAGCGACGGCATCGCCAAGTTTCGCAAGTCGAATCCGGATTTTTGCCGCTCGGCGCGGTAAACTGGCATCTTCTTGGCATCGTTGGTGCGCGGCAGATCTGAATCGTCCAGCACAAGCAGTGCCCATGCCAGATATCCTGCGGCTGCCAGTCCGAACCAGACCGCGGCCGCTGTGGGCTCCACCCGCCACCCCTCATTCTCCCAATGGGCTACCGAAAACGTCGCGATGAGCGCCATGGCGGGAGCGTAAGCGGCAAGCGCCCGCGTCAGCCTGACGCGTGAACGATGGTAGTCCTCGGTTTCGCTCGCACCCTTGTCCCGCCGGCACGCGATAACAAGCATGTCCTCCGGGAAAGGGTCCTCGATGTCTTTGCCACTCTGATCTTGAAACTTCTTGTTTTCGCGCTCGATGGCGAATTTGAGCCGGTTGCGCCGGTCAAGCCGGCCGGTCAGCGTGTCGGCGAGCCGGTCGAACGGAACGCCGATAAAAAATGCAAAGCCGAGCGCGGCCGACCCGCCGATGATGCCGATGCCCGTCTTGATGTCTTCCGTACGCGATAACAGTTCCGGTATCCACGGCAGCGCCACGATGGCGATAATCAGAAATCCGATCAGAACCTGCTCAAGATAAAGTTCGGTGGTCTTCACGATGCGGTACTCCGCTTCTGATGGACGGCTTTCAGGAGTTGGCGCGACTCTTCGAAGGCGAGGGCCTGCAGCGCCGCCTCGAACGCAAGCCAGGCGATTTCACGCTCACGATCTGCGTCATCGCCAGTCTGCGTCATCAGATACATCGCCGAAATGCCGTCGCCTGCGGGGATTTCGCCGAGAAGTCTTTCCACGCGCGCATGTACGCCGGCCTCTTCGCGCACTTCCCGCGAAGCCGCATCTTCGGGAGATTCGCCGGCCTCGATGTGCCCTTTCGGGAAGACCCAGGCACCGGCGCGCTCGCGCGCGCGGACGAGCAGATATTCCGGCTCGCCATTCCGCTGCCTGACGACGATGCCGCCCGCATGGGTCCACTTGTGCGGCGAAGATGTCTGCTTTTCAGGCGCAACCATGGCGCATTATAGCGGCGATGGATTTGCGTGGGAACGGCCGCACCGCATCTGGGGCGGTCGGCACGTTCTAAGCCGACGCGACGCCGCGCAGCAACTCCGCGGTTGCGGCATCGGCCGGGAAAAACGATTCGATCGCCAGTTCCGACAACGTCACGTCGACTGGCGTGCCGAAAATCGTCGTGGTCGAGAACAGCGACAAGGTGCCGGCGTCGGTGACGAACTTCAGCGGCACCACCACACCCGCATAGTCGTCGCTCACCGTCGCGCGCGGCGCCTTCGCGCCGCCCGGCGCCGGATAGGCCGACAGTTCGTCGAGCAGCCGCATCAGTTCGCCGTCCGCCGTCACGTCGATCTGCTGGCGCAGGCGCGTCAGCAGGTGCGCCCGCCACTCGCCGAGGTTGGCGATACGCGGCGCGAGCCCGTTCGGGTGCAGGCTCAGCCGCAACACATTCACCGGCGGCTGCAGCAACGCCGGATCGGCCCCAGCAAGCAGCGGCGGCACCGCGGCGTTATGCGCGATCAGCGTCCAGTGGCGGTCGATCGCGATTGCCGGGTATGGCTCGTGGCCCTTGAGGACGAGATCGATCGCCTTGCGGGCCGGCTGCAAGGCAGGATCGCCGAGCGAGCGTTGCGGGAATACCGGCGCGAAGCCGGCCGACACCAGCAGCACATTGCGCTCGCGCAGCGGCACGTCGAGGTGTTCGGCAAGGTGCAGCACCATCTCGCGCGACGGCTGCGCGCGGCCGGTTTCCAGGAAGCTCAAGTGCTTGGTGGAAATCTCCGCTTCGAGGGCGAGATCGAGTTGGCTGAGGCGGCGGCGCTGGCGCCATTCGCGCAAGTGATCGCCGATGGGACGGACGGTTTGCATGTCCTGACCATAGTGCACGCGGCGGCGCGTCTCCATTACCTGCGGGTTAATCGACTTGGCGACGGCCGTCGCCTAATTGGCCGGACAGGCACCGCGCTTCAGATAAATCGCGCGGCGCGCCAACTAGAAACAGGAGTTCGTCATGCCCTATCAACCAAACTCGTTCCTGCGCATCGTGCTGCTCGCCGACGCGATTGCGAGCGGTGCAACCGGCCTGCTGATGATCGCGGGTGCCGGCCTGCTCGACGGCTTGCTCGGATTGCCGGTCGCGCTGATGCGCGAGGCCGGACTTGTCCTGATCCCCTATGTGGCGTTCGTCGCCTGGATTGGGACGCGCGAGGCGATCTCGCGGAGTGCCGTGCAGGCCATCATCGTGCTCAACGTGCTGTGGGTCTCCGGCAGCATCGCCCTGCTGGTGAGCGGATGGGTCGCGCCGACGATGCTCGGCACTGCGTTCGTGATCGCGCAGGCGGCCGTCGTTGCGGTGCTCGCCGAGTTGCAGTTCGTCGGCCTGCGCCGCAGCGCCGCCGCGGCGGCGTAACCCTCACACCGCTTCGATCAATTCGGGAATGCGCCGCCGGGTCCCAGCCTCGGCGGCGCATTTTTCCGTGTGGGCGTCGCGGTTGATCACCTGCAGATTGGGCAAGCCCCAGAACGCCAGCAGGGGCGGCCAGTCCATGTCGCGATGCTCGCGCCACACCCGAAACAGCGGCACGCGGTGATCGACTTCGGATGTCTTCCACAGCCGCGCACCGCTCTGCGCACAGCGCCGCTGCTGCAAGCGCCGCAAAAGTTTCGCGTAATCGCTCGGCGCATTCCACAGCCGCCACGACACGACGCACGCGGTGTGCCAGGTGGCATTCCGGTTGGCGCCGCGATCCCACAAATCCTCGTGCCAGCCGAGCCGGTAGACGGGCTGCCCGCACACGCAGCAAAACCCGGGCCCACGGGAGAATCTCTTCTCGCGATACGGCGCGGGCGGGGAGCGGAAACTGACCGGCAGGTCTTTGTCGCCCGCCGACTTCAGACGCCATGCCCACCCGTCCGGCATGCCGCTGCGTCGCGCGAGCGCGCGCGTCAGCCGATCGGCCCGCAACGGATGCGCGCGCCAATATCCGTCGACCGCGAGGCGCGGCATCGGCGGCGTCCAGCGCCGGTTGAGCGCGTAGGTCAGCACCGGGGTGGGAAAGATGTCCGGCAACGCCCTGGTGAGGCGCGCGAGCGCACGCTGGTTTTGCAACTCGCGGGTTTCGGACATCTTCATGGGGGCGAGCACTTCGGAGAATCGGAACAGAATGGTGCCAGCAAGACGTAAAGCAATTCTGTCATTCTGGTAGCGCATGGACGGCGCCGCAGCCGAAGGCTAGAACCGGGCGGCCCGCCATTTCCCCAATCTCAGCCGAAAAAACCCAATGACCGATGAATTGATCCGCCAGGATGCCGTAACCCTCGTGGGGCGCCTCAAGCGCGGCGAGGTGACGCCGCACGATCTGCTCGACGCGTTGGAAAAGCGCATCGCGGCAGTCGACGGCGCCGTGAACGCGCTGCCCACCTTGTGCTTCGAGCGTGCCCGGCAGCATGCCGACCGGCTGATGCAAAAACCGGTCGCGGAGCGCGGCCAGCTTGCCGGCATGCCGGTGCCGATCAAGGACCTGGTCAACGTGGCGGGCGTACGCTCGACGCAAGGATCGCCGATCTTCGCGACCAGAATTCCCGAGAAGTCCGACATTCTGGTCGAAAATCTCGAAGCCGAAGGCGGCATCGTCTATGCGATGTCGAATACGCCGGAGTTCGGCGCCGGCGCCAACACCTTCAACGAGGTGTTCGGCGCGACGCGCAATCCGTGGAACACGTCGCGCTCGGCCGCGGGTTCTTCCGGCGGTGCCGCCGTCGCCCTCGCAACCGGCATGGCCTGGGTGGCGCATGGCTCCGACATGGGCGGCAGCTTGCGCAATCCGGCGAGCTTCAACGGCATTGTCGGGTTTCGCCCGAGCATTGGGCGTGTCGCGCATACGCCGCAAGGCTCGATAGACCAGAACCTTAGCCAGCAGGGTCCGATGGCGCGCAACGTCGAGGACGCAGCACTGCTGCTTGACGCGATGTGCGGCGAGAATCCCGGCGATCCGTTGTCGTTGCCGCGGAACGGTGCCTCTTTCCTCGCGGCGGCGCGTTCGAATTGGCGGCCGAAGCGCGTCGCCTGGTCGGCCGATCTCGGCATCACCAGGACCGATCCCGAAGTTGCCGCGATCACACGGCGTGCCGCCGAGCGCTTCGCCGAGCTTGGCGCCGTCGTGGAGGAAGCGCACCCTGATTTGACCGGGTTGCACGAGGTCTTCCAGACCCTGCGTGCCTACGACTTTTTCATGAAGCGGGCGAAGCTGTTGCGCAACCACCGCGACCTGCTCAAGCCCGAGGTGATCTGGAACATCGAGAAGGGATACAAGATCGACTTCGATGAACTGGAGCGCGCCGAAAACACGCGGGTCGCGCTGGCGCAGCGCTATCTGGCATTCTTCGACCGGTACGACCTGCTGCTGACGCCCGCGACAGTCGTCGCCGCCTATCCGATCGAGAATCGCTACGTCGCCGAGGTGAACGGCCACAAATTCTCCAACTACGTCGAGTGGCTGGCGATCGCCTACGCGATCACCGTCACGTGCGGCACCGCGTTGTCGCTGCCGTGCGGTTTCACGCGCGAGAACCTTCCGGTCGGCCTGCAGATCGCCGGTCCCCCGCGCAGCGAAGCGCGCATCCTGGCCGCCGCGAAAGCGATGGAGGATATTCTGGGGCTACGCGGCACGACGCCGATCGATCCGCGGGTCACAGCGGCCTGAAGGGCCTTGCGCCCAATTTGGGCACACGCTAGTTTCCAGGAATGCGGATCATCGCGCGGCGAACGCTGCGGGAGTTTGTGGCGTCGCGCGCGCATTCGAAGGATCGACCGGCGCTCAAGGCCGCCTTGGATAGCTGGTTTGACGAGGTACGGAAGGCGCATTGGAAAAGCACGGCGGACGTCAGACGCCTTTTCGCGACCGCGAGCGTCGTCAGCGCTGAACGGATCGTGTTCAACATCAAAGGCAATAGTTATCGGCTTGTGGTTTCGGTCGACTTTGAGAAGAGCATCGTCTGGATCAAATGGATCGGGACTCATGGCGACTACGACCGCATCGATGTCACGAAGGTAGATCATGAAAAATCACGTCAGGCCAATCCGCAGCAAAAAAGACCATGAGGCAGCGCTCAAGGAGGTCGGGCGGCTGTGGGGCGCCAAGCTGGGTACGCCCGAAGGCGATCGGCTGGACGTGTTGGCAACCTTGATCGATGTCTACGAAACCACGCACTACCCGATGGATCCGCCCGACCCGGTGGAGGCGATCAAATTTCGCATGGAACAGCAGGGATTGACCCGGAAAGATTTGGAGCCGCTGATCGGCACACGGACGCGGGTTGCGGAGATTCTCAATCGCAGGCGCAGTCTTTCCATCGACATGATCCGCCGCTTGCATAAGACGCTTGGTATTTCCGCCGATGTACTGATCCGCCCCTCACGGCGTGACCAGGCGGCCTGAATCAGCCCATCCATTCGACCTTGATCGCCGCCTGAATGCAGGCGGTGAGGTTCGCCAGCATGTGCAGGACGATGGTGAGGAGGGTCGAGCCGCTCGCCCAGCGGATCCAGCCGAGCAAGAGCCCGATGAAAAAAATCTGAGCGAGCGTGAAGACGTCGTACTGCACGTGCATCGACGCCCATGCGGCGGAGGTCAGGATCGTTGCGCCCGAAACGCCGAGCCATGAGGCGGCAAGGCCCCGGAACAGGAAGCCGCGGAACGCGATCTCCTCGCTGATCGGCGCGACGATCACGACCGCGATGAAAAACAGCACCAGCGATCCGCTCGCGCGTGCCGACAGATAGCCCTCGCGCATGAAGCCCGGGACGACGTCGCGGCCGACCAGCACGGTCAACAGGTCGAAGCCGATCAGCAGCGCCGCCAGACACACGACGCCGGCCACGATCTCGCCGCGGCGCGGCGGCACGAGCGCCAGATAGTCGCGCGCCCGCCAGCCGCGCAGGCGTGCCGCCAGCACCGACACACCGATCCATGCTGGCGCCGCCACGATGGTGACAAACGCCAGCAGGAAGCCGTCACTCGCCATTTTCTGCATGTCGACCGAGCCGGGCGTCGTGCTGTCGCGCCAGACGATGACAGCGATGATGACGGCGAATTGCACTGCGAACCATGCGCACACGCCCGCCGCGCCCCACATGATCGTCCCGAGCAATCCCCACGGTGCGGGCGTTGCGGCAGGCGGCGGCAACGAAACGGCGGACGGGTGGTCGCTCATCCGCTCTCGCTATCGGTGATGGCCGGGCGGAGCAAGATTGTCATGGCTCGCGCGGCGGCGCCTCGGGCGGGCGTTCGCGCGGCAGCGGCACAAGATCGTTGATATCGCGCACCGCCCATTGGCAGATGCGATAGCCGCTACGGCGTTCCGCCAGATCGACGTGCACGTGGCCCTCATGAAAACCGTCAGAGGCGGGGCCAAGCACCGTGGTGAAGCGCGCGCAGGCGCTCACGCGCAGCCGCTCGCGCACCTCCTTCGTGACCGCAATATCGGTCAGCTCAAAGCTCTTGCCGTTGGTCAACGTCAGCGCGCGAATGTCGAGCGCGTTGCCCTTGCCGTGCTCGCTGATCTGCGCGCCGGCGACGCGGTTGCGCCCGCGGCATTCGTAGGAGGCGAAATTCGCCACGCCGCCGAGCGGCGCACCGAGCGTGGCGGCGATCGGCGTAACGTCGTCGCGGATCCAGTGCGCGATGGCCTCCGCCGTCGTGCAGCGCATCGTCGCGGGCGGCGTGATTGCGACGCGCGTCTTGTCCTTGGTCATCACGGCGGACAGCCGCACCGGATCCTCGATCCCGCATCCGTTCGCGCCCTCAATCTGCGGCAGCGGCTCGATCGTGGCGATATCGGCGGTCAGCCGGAGTTGGCACGCCGATGGGGCAGGCGGCCCAGCCGCAATCTCGTCGGGGGCTGGTATGCCCGGACGGGGCCGCGGCAGCGGGATGATCGGCGCGTCCGCCGGAATGCTCGGGCGCAGGCGCGGCAGCGGGATCGCTTCCTGGGCCCGCGCCTCGGCGCAGGACAGCAGGGCGGCCGCCACGCCTGCGACAGCGAGTTGAAGCGCTCGCGAGCTGTGTCTTCGGCTTGCCGTCAAGGCCGTTGCTTCCGCCCGCGAGGATTGGTCATGTCGGTATGGATGCGAATCCGAGCGATTTCGAGGTACAATCACACAATGCCGATCCGCGCCATTCTGTTCGACAAGGACGGCACTCTGGTCGATTTCCAGCGTACCTGGGGTCCGGCGACCCATAAGGTGCTCACGCAACTTTGCAACGGCGACGTTGCGGCATTCGACCGGCTGGCTTCCGTCAGTCTGTACGACCCTGTGGAACGCAAGCTGCTGCCCGGCTCGCCGGTCGTGATCGAAACGACCTACGGATACGGCAAATTGTGGGCTGAGGCGCTTGGCGTGCCGCTGACCGCCGAATTCGTCGATCAAATCGACCGGATGTTCTTCCAGACGACGCTCGATCATCTGACACCGATGGGCGACGTCAAGGGTCTGCTGGGCGCGCTTGCGGCGCGCGGGCTCAAACTCGGTCTCATGACCAACGATGCCGACGCCAACACCCGCGCGCAGATGCGACGGCTTGGGCTCGACAGCCTGCTGGGCTTCATCGCCGCCTACGACTCCGGTTTCGGGGCAAAGCCCGCGCCCGACCCGGTGCTGGCGTTCGCGGCTTTCGCCAAGGTCGCACCTGCGGAGATCGCGGTGGTCGGCGACACCGCGCATGATCTTGTGGCGGCGCGTGCCGCAGGTAGCGTGGCGGTCGGTGTCCTGAGCGGACCCATCCCGCGTGAGCAGCTGGAACCCCATGCCGATGTGCTGCTGCTCTCGATCGCCGACCTTCCGGACTGGCTTTGCAGCACTGGCTCGAAAGGCTAACGTTTGGGCTTGACGTTGCGCGCGCAAGCGCCAAAAAATATGCCCTAAGGGCTTAAGAACAAATCGGAATTTCCCGGCAGGAGGACGCCAATGCTCGGACTGATGCAGGACTGGCCGCTGTTGTGCCATCGCATCATCGACCACGCCGCGATCCAGCACGGCAACCGCGAAGTGGTCTCGCGCTCCATCGAGGGTCCGATCCATCGCACCAACTACCGCGACGTCCGCGCCCGCGCGTTGAAAGTCGCGCAGCGGCTCGACAAGGAAGGCGTGAAGCTCGGCGACCGCGTCGCGACGCTCGCCTGGAACACCTGGCGCCATCTGGAAACCTGGTACGGCATCACCGGCATCGGCGCCGTCTATCACACCATCAATCCGCGGCTGTTTCCCGAGCAGATCGCCTACATCGCCAATCACGCCGAAGACCGGCTGATGTTTCTCGACACGACCTTCGTGCCATTGATGGAGAAATTGCAGGACAAGCTCCCGACCGTCCAGCGCTTTGTGGTTCTGACCGATGCCGCGCACATGCCGCAGACAACCTTGCGCAACGCCGTGCCGTATGAGGACTGGATCGCCGAGGTCGACGGCGATTTCACCTGGGCCTCGTTCGACGAAAATACCGCGTGCGGCATGTGCTACACGTCCGGCACCACGGGCAATCCGAAAGGTGTCGTCTACTCGCACCGCTCCAACGTGCTGCATTCGCTGGTCGCGCTGACGCCCGACGCGTTCGACCTCTCGGTGCAGGACACCATCATGCCGGTGGTCCCGTTCTTCCATGCGAACGGCTGGACCATCGCGTTCTCGGCACCGATGGCGGGCTGCCGGCTGATCCTGCCCGGCATGAAGCTCGACGGTGTTTCCATCTATGAGCTGCTCGAAGGCGAGCGCGTCACCATGACGGCGGCCGTCCCGACCATCTGGCTGATGCTGCTCGCCCACATGGAGGCGAACAATCTCAAGCTCTCGACCTTGCGCCGCGTACTGATTGGCGGCTCCGCCTGCCCGCGCGCGATGATCGAGAAATTCGAGAAGAACTACGGCGTTACCGTCGCGCATGCCTGGGGGATGACCGAGATGAACCCGATCGGCTCGATCTGCGCCATCAAGCCGGACTACGACGCGAACGATTTCGAGGCGATCCTCGACGTAAAGGCGAAGCAGGGTGCGGCGCCGTTTACGGTCGAGATGAAGATTGTCGACGACGAAAACAAGGAAATGCCGTGGGACGGCAAGAAGTTCGGCCGGCTCAAGGTGAAAGGCGTCGCGGTTGCGAAGTCGTATTTCAAGGGCGAGGGCGGTGAGATCCTCGACAAGGAGGGCTTCTTCGATACCGGCGATGTCGCGACCATCGATCCCTTCGGCAATCTGCAGATCACCGATCGCTCGAAAGACGTCATCAAGTCGGGCGGCGAATGGATTTCCTCGATCGATCTGGAAAATCTCGCGGTCGGCCATCCCAAGGTGATGGAGGCGGCCGTGATTGGCATCCGCCATCCGAAATGGGACGAGCGCCCGTTGCTGATCGTGATCCCCAAGAAGGGCGAGAGCCCGACGCGCGAGGAAATCCTCGGTTACATGGACGGCAAGATCGCCAAGTGGTGGATGCCGGACGATGTGGTGTTCGTGAACGAAATCCCGCACACCGCCACGGGAAAAATCCTCAAGACCGCGCTACGCGACCAGTTCAAGGACTACACGCTGCCGACCGCGGTGGCTGCTGCCGAATAGCCCCATCGAGACCGCATCGATGACGACTGCCATTTTTGCCCTCTTCCCTTGTGGGAGAGGGCATCGCAACAGTCTTAGCGTACTCCGTTGGGTGAGGGGTTACTTACCCCTCACCCAAACTTCTATGTTGAAAGTCTGAGCTGCCCTCTCCCACAAGGGGGAGAGGGCCCAACAACGAGCTTCAATGGACACGTTCGATTATGTGATCATCGGCGCGGGGACGGCGGGCTGCATTCTCGCCAACCGGCTGAGCGAGGATTCCGGCACGAGCGTGTGTGTGCTCGAAGCGGGCCCGCGCGATTGGCATCCCTACATCCATATCCCGGCCGGCTTCATCAAGCTGTTCCACCAGCCGGGGCTGAACTGGCTCTACACCCAGGAGCCGAGCGAGTGGACCGGCGGACGCCGCATTCTCGCGCCGCGCGGCAAGGCGCTCGGCGGATCGAGTTCGATCAACGGCCACATCTACAATCGCGGGCAACGGCTCGACTATGACGGCTGGGCGCAGCGCGGCAACCGCGGCTGGGGCTATGCGGACGTGCTGCCCTACTTCAAGCGGCTGGAGCGCCGGATCGGGGAGGGTGACGACACGTTTCGCGGCCGCGAGGGCGGGCTGACCGTCACCGATATCGACCAGTATCACCCGCTGAGCGAAGCATTCATTGCCGGCGCGGTGTCACTCGGCATCCCGCGCAACCCGGATTACAACGGCGAGAGCCAGCTCGGCATCAACTACGCGCAGCGCGCGATCCTGAAAGGCCGCCGCGTCAGCGCGGCGCGCGCCTTCCTGCATCCCGCGATGAAGCGGCCGAACCTCAACGTGCGCACGCGCGCGCACGCGACTGGCCTGATCCTCGAGGGCAAGCGCGCGGTTGGCGTGCGCTATCGTAAAGGCGGGCGTGGCGGCGCTCCGGTCGAGGTGCGCGCGCGGCGCGAGGTGATCCTGTCGGGTGGCGCGTTCAACTCGCCGCAGCTGCTGCAGATGTCCGGCGTCGGCCCGCCCGCGCTGCTTTCGTCGCTCGGCATCGCGGTCACGCATGCGCTGCCCGGGGTCGGCGAAAACCTGCGCGATCATTACGCGCCGCGCTTTGCGGTGCGCGTGAAGAACATGGATACGATCAACGAGCGAAGCCGCGGCATCAGGCTCGCGGGCGAGATCGCGAAGTGGTGCGTCGGAGGAAAAAGCATCCTCGGCCTCTCGCCGACGCAGGTCTACTGCTTCTGGAAATCGGAGCCGCATCTCGAAACCTCCGACATCCAGCTCACCTTTACGCCTGCGAGCTATCTCGAAGGCCAGCAAGGCCAGCTCGAACACCAGCCCGGCATGACGGCCGCGCCATGGCAGCAGCGGCCGGAGAGCAAGGGCTACGTGCGCGTCCGCTCGGCCGACCCGTTCGAGCAACCGGAAATCCAGCCGCGCTATCTGACCGAGGAGGGCGACCGGCGCGTGCTCGTCGCCGCCATGCGGCTCGCGCGGCGCATTCTCAAATCGAAGCCGCTTGAGCCCTATTACGACTACGAAGACTTCCCCGGCGACAAAGTTGAGAGCGACGACGAAATGCTCGCCGCCGCGAAGGAACGTGGCACCACGACGTTCCATCCGATGGGCACGTGCCGGATGGGCCCGGACAGCGACCCGACCAGCGTGGTCGACGATGAGTTGCGCGTGCGCGGGCTGGAAGGCCTGCGCGTCGCCGATGCCTCGATCATGCCGATGATGCTCTCGGCCAACATCAACGCCGCCACCATGATGATCGCCGACAAGGCTTCGGACTTCATTCGCCGCAAGGCGCCGCCGCAGCCGATTATTTTGCCGCGATGACCGCCACGGATCCGTTTAGCGCAGCGGTGCCGGTCGAAACCCCGCCCGCGCCGGCCAACGGTGCGCGGTTTACCGGCAACGAGCGTGCGTTCTGGCGGCTGCTGATCCGTGGCGCCGTGTTGCTGCTCGTCACGCTTGGCATCTATCGCTTCTGGCTCGCGACCGACGTGCGCCGTTTTCTATGGAGCAACACCGAGGTCGCCGGCGACGGCCTTGAATACATCGGCACGGCACGCGAGCTGCTGCTCGGCTTCCTCATCGCGATCGCGCTACTGGTGCCGATCAACGTGGTGTTCTTTCTCGCCGCGTTCAGCCGCGGCGTGATCGGCCAGATTTCCGGATTGCTCGCGCTCGCCGCGCTCGCGCTGCTCGGGCAGTTCGCGGTCTATCGCGCACGACGCTATCGCCTCACGCGCACGGTCTATCGCGGTATCCGCTTCCACCAGACGGGGTCGGCGTGGCGTTTTGCGGTATGCGCGATCTTCTGGTGGGGCATGATCGCGCTCACGCTCGGGCTTGCCTATCCGTTTGCGCAGGCAAGCCTTGAGCGCCTTAAGCTGCGCAACACTTACTACGGTGATCTGCAGGGCCATTTCGTCGGATCTGGCACGCGGCTGTTCTTTCGCGGCGTGCTGCTCTGGCTAATCGTGATGGGGCCCTTCGCGTTCGGCCTGATGCTGGCCATCGGTGCGGTTGACTGGACCGCGGTCGGCGAAGCGGTGCGGCGCGGCAGCGACGATGTCATGGGCCGGATCGAAGCAGCGGGCGTCGGTTCGGCGCTGGTGGTCGCGGTGCTGAGTATGGGCTGGTCCGTGATGGCTGTCGCGGTGCTCTATCCGGCATTCCAGGCGATGGTGCTGCGCTGGTGGATATCGGGATTGCGCTTCGGCGAGTTGAGCGTGGCGTCGACACTGCGAATGCGGGCGATCTACGCGGTTTATCTGCGCTTCATGTGGATCGCGTTGCTCGCGGGCGTCGTTCTCGCCATCGCGCTGGCGATCACGCTTGCGCTGATCGGCGGGCTCGAAGTGTGGCTCGGCAAGGGCAGCGTGACCGAATTGCTCACGACCGCGTTCCTGGTCGGCACCTACGTGATCGTTGCGCTCGCCTATTCGACCATCTACCAAGCGACCGTGAAAATACGCTTATGGAAAGCGGGCTTCGAATCGATCGAGCTGTCCGGGCTGGAAGCACTCGATCGGGCGAATGCGGCGGGCGCGCCGGGGTCCGCCGTCGGCGAGGGGCTCGCCGACGCGCTCAATGTCGGCGGGATTTGACGATGGCGGCGGCGGGCACCGGCATTTTCTTCGACGGCGTGACCAGCGCGCGGCGGCCCGTGCTCGTCGAATTGGCCTCGGACGGTGTGGTCGTGCGCGACGCCGAGGAGCGCGACATGCTGGCGCGCTGGCCGTATCACGAGCTCGATCATCTGGCCGCGCCCGAGGGCGTGCTGCGTCTCGGCCGTGCCGGAGCCAGGACGCTTGCACGGCTCGAGGTGCGCGACCCGGCGCTCGCAACGGCCATCGATGACGCCTCGGTTCCGGTCGACCGCAGCGGCGCGTCCGAGCGGCGCAGCCGGGTGAAGGTGATCGCCTGGAGCTTCGCCGCGATGGTGTCGCTGGTGCTCGGCGCCGTGTACGGCGTGCCCGCGCTCGCCGACAAGATTGCGCCGCTGGTGCCGCTGCGCGCCGAGCGCTGGCTCGGCGACGCTGTAGATACGCAGGCGCGCAAAATGCTGGACAAGGGCGACACCAGCCGTCCGTTCGAATGCGGCACGGTCGGCGCGGAAGCCGAAGCGCGCGCGGCGCTGGTTAAGCTGATCGGCAGACTGGAGGCGGCAGCCGGGCTTCCGATCCCGCTCGACGCCAAGGTCGTCCGGCGCAGCGAGGCGAACGCGGTCGCGCTCCCCGGCGGGCACATCTATGTGTTCCAGGGGCTGGTCGAGAAATCCGAAACCGCCGACGAATTGGCGGGTGTCATCGCGCACGAGATCGGGCATGTGGCGCACCGCGACGGTACGCGATCGATCCTGCAGGCCGCAGGCCTCTCGTTCATGTTCGGCATGCTGCTCGGCGACTTCGTCGGCGGCAGCGCGGTGGTGATCGGCGCGCGTGCCGTGCTGCAATCCTCCTATTCGCGCGAAGTCGAGGCCGCGGCGGACCTCTTTGGGGTCGAGTTGATGCGCCGGGCCGGCGGAGACCCGCGCGCGCTTGGCGCGGTACTGACCCGCATTGCCGGCGCCAACCATCCGGGCATGGAAATTTTGCGCGATCACCCCGATACGAAAGCGCGCGTCGCTGTGATAAACAGCGTTGCGGGTGCGTCGCCTTCGCCGCCGCAACCGCTGCTGGAACCTGCCGAATGGGCCGCGCTGAAGCGTATCTGCACGGGCCGGTGAGGCGGGCATATTTCGCCCGCCGCATCCAGGCCGACCCGACCTCGCGGCTCGCCGTCTGGGCGCGCCGCGTTGCAGGCTTTGCCGTGGCGGTGCTCCTCCTTGCCATCGTCATCGTGCGCGGCGGATTCCTTGAGATCATCCCCTCGCTTGCCGCGGTCGGCGGGGCGTTCATCCTCGCCTTCATCGCGATGCTGCTTGCCTTCGCGGCGTTCGTGGTGATTTGGCGCGAAGGGCTGCAAGGCTTCGGCACGGCGGTGACCGCGCTGCTGGTCAGCATCGCGATTCTCGGCTACCCGGCCTATCTCGGCGCGAAGGGCTATCGCCTGCCCGCGATCGCCGACATCACCACCGATCCGATCGACCCGCCGCGCTTCGAGGCAATCGCGCGGCTGCGCGCGCGCGACGCCAACCCGATCGTCTATGCGGGTCTGCGCGCCGCCGAACTGCAGCGGAGCGCGTATCCGGCGATCGAGCCGCTGGTGGTATCGGTGCCGCCGCAAATCGCCTATGACGCCGCGCTCGATGTAGTCACCAAGCGCAAATGGCGCATCGTCGATGCGCGCGCGCCGCAGGTCGGGCGTCGCGACGGCCGTATCGAGGCGGTGGCGCGCACGCCAATCCTCGGCTTCCGCGACGACGTGGTAGTGCGCGTGCGCTCCGATCCCGACGGTTCGCGCCTCGATATCCGGTCGACCTCGCGCTACGGCCGCCACGATTTCGGCACCAACGCGTCGCGCGTGAGCGCGCTGTCGGAGGCGATTGAGGAGGCGGTGGACAATCTGAAGCCGGAGAAGACGCCGGAGCAGGCGAAGAAGCCGAAGAAGACGGAGGCGAAGACTAAGACGCCGCCAGCCGATAAACGCCGCTGATCGACGGCGGGCCGTCGGTCAAAACCTCGCCGCGCGCCGTCATGTCTTCCAGATGCGCCAGCACCGAATATCCGGCGGCGCCGACAAGCCGCGGATCGAGCCCGATATAGACCGCGCGCACGATGGTCGGGATGTCGGCTGCGCCCTTGCCGAGCCGGTGCAGGATTGAGGCTTCGCGCGCGTGACGGTGGCGGATGTAGGCGGCCACGAAGTTCGGCGCGTCGCGCACCTCGCCGCCGTGCCCCGGCAGATAGATCGGCTCGGGGCGTTGCGCGAGCTTGTGCAGCGAGTTCATGAAATCGCTCATGGCGCCGTCCGGCGGCGCGACGATCGAGGTCGACCATGCCATCACGTGGTCGCCGGAAAAAATCAGGTTCGCTTCTTTCAAGGCGAACGCCATGTGGTTCGCCGTGTGGCCGGGCGTGGTGAGCGCCTCGATGGTCCAGCCCGCGCCGCTCACGACGTCGCCATCGGCGAGCGTCCGGTCGGGGCGGAAGTCGGTGTCGTTGCTCGCCTCCATGCGCGGCGCCTCGCCCGCGTGGAGGGGCCGCGAGGCGCGATGCGGTCCTTCCGCCAGCACTTGCGCGCCGGTCGCGGCCTTGATGGCCGGCACGGCGGGCGAGTGGTCGCGGTGCGTGTGGGTGACGAAGATATGCGTCACCGTCTCGCCGCGGACCGCATCGAGCAGCGCTGCGATATGCGCCGGATCGTCCGGCCCGGGATCGATGATCGCGACCTTGTCGCGCCCGACGATGTAGCTCACCGTTCCCTTGAAGGTGAACGGCCCGGGATTGTCGGCGACGATGCGCCGCACGCCCGGCGCGATGTCTTCGGCGCGGCCGGGCTCAAGGTCGAATGTCCTGTTGTACGGAATGTCGTCGGGCATCGCGCGGCCTTTGCGTTGGATGTCCGTACCCGCCCGATCGAGGCGCCGAGGTCAAGTCCCGTATAGTTGTCCGATCGGAAATCTGCGAGGATCGCCGAACAGCGGGGAGGGGACGATGAAGCGCATCTGTCGCGTGGTGTTGGCATTATGCGCGGCGCTCGCCTGCGCGAGCGTCGCCACGGCGCAGACCTGGCCGTCCGGCCCGATCCGCTGGCTGGTCGGTTTCACGGCCGGCGGCACGGCCGACATGATCTCGCGCGACCTCGCGGCCGAGCTCGAGAAGGTGCTCGGCGTTCCGATCGTGATCGAGAACCGGCCGGGCGCGAACGGCCTGACCGCAACGCAGGCGCTGGTTGCCGCCAAGCCCGACGGTCAGACGTTCCAGATGATCCTGTCCGGACACATCACCAACGCATTCCTCTATCCCAATCTCGGTTTCGATCCACTGAAAGATGTCACGCCGATCAGCCTGGTCGCGTCCTCGCCGCTTGCGATCGTGGCGAATCCGAACTTTCCGCCCTCCGACATCAAGTCGCTGGTGGAGGCCGCCAAGGCGAAGCCCGGCATGATTTCCTACGCGACGCCGGGCGTCGCCTCGATCCAGCAATTGTCGCTCGAGCTGATGGCCTACATGACCGGCACGAAATTCGTGCATGTGCCGTATCGCGGCGGCGCGCCGGCGCTCAACGACGCAATCGGCGGGCATGTGCCGCTGGCGGTCCTGAGCGTGCTGCAGGTGATGCCGCAGGTCGAGGCAAAGCAGCTCAAGGCGCTCGCCGTGACCTCGCGCGGCCGCACGGACGTGTGGCCGAACGTGCCGTCGATTTCCGAATCCGGCGTGCCCGGCTACGAAGCCGAACTCTGGTTCGGCGTGATCGCGCCCGCCGGCACGCCCGATGCGATCGTGGATCGGCTGAACAGGGAAATCACACGCTTCATCAAGTCGGATTTCATGCAGAAGCGCTTGGCTTCGCAAGGTGCGCGCGCGATCGGCACCTCGCGCGAGGAATTCGCCGCCTTCATGCGCGCCGAACAGGACAAGTGGGGCAAGGTGCTGAAAGAGATTCAGATCAAGCCGGAGTAGAAGAAAGCCTCATCCTGAGGAGCCCGCGCAGCGGGCGTCTCGAAGGATGGCCACGAGCGGAGTCTGTCGCCATCCTTCGAGACGCGCCCTCCGGGCGCTCCTCAGGATGAGGGTTGGAGTCAATGAATCTCCGGCTCCGGCACCGGCACGTGGCTCGCGAGAAAATCGAAGTCGCAGCCTTCGTCAGCCTGCCCGATGTGCGCGGAAAACATCGCGCCGTAGCCGCGCTCGTAGCGGGGCGGTGGGGGCACCCATGCGGCCTTGCGCTTCGCCATCTCCTCGTCGGAGATCATCAGGTTGATCGAGCGCGCCGCGACATCGACCTCGATCGGATCGCCGGTCTGCACGAAGGCAAGCGGCCCGCCGACATAGCTCTCCGGCGAGACGTGCAGCACGCAGGCGCCATAGCTGGTGCCGCTCATGCGCGCGTCGGAGACACGCAGCATGTCGCGCACGCCCTGCTTCACCAGTTTGGTCGGGATCGGCATCATGCCCCATTCGGGCATGCCCGGTCCGCCCTTCGGCCCCGAATTCTTCAGCACCAGCACATGGTCGGCCGTCACGTCGAGATCGTCGCGCTCGATCATGGCGGCCATGTGATTGTAATCGTCGAACGCGAGCGCCGGCCCGCGATGCTTGAGCAGGCGCTTCTCCACGGCAGACGGTTTGATAATGGCGCCGCGCGGCGCGAGGTTGCCGAACAGCACGCCGGTCGCGGGCTCCGACGACACCGGATCGGTGACCGGATGGATCACGTCGCGCAGGTGCACTTTCGCGCCGTCGATGTTGTCCTTGAGAGGCTTGCCGGTCACCGTCATGCAGCGCAGTTCCAAGAGGCCGGAGAGTTCGCTCATCAGCGCGCGCAGGCCGCCGGCGTAATAGAAGTCCTCCATCAGGTATGCGCCCGAAGGACGCACATTCGCGATCACCGGCACCATGCGCGAGATCTTGTCGAAATCGGCGAGCGATATCTGCGTTCCCGCACGCTTCGCCATCGCGACCAGATGGATGATCGCGTTGGTCGAGCCGCCCATCGCCATGTGCACCTTGATGGCGTTCTCGAATGCCGCCTGATCGAGGATCTTCTCAATGGTCAGGTCTTCCCACACCATCTCGACGATCCGGCGGCCGGATTGCGTCGCCATGCGCGGGTGATTGCTGTCGGCCGCGGGGATCGATGACGCGCCCGGCAGCGTCAGGCCCAGCGCCTCCGCGATCGCCATCATGGTGGCGGCGGTGCCCATAGTCATGCAGGTGCCGAACGAGCGCGCGATGCCGTTCTCGATCTCGTCCCAGTCGGCTTCGGTGATGTTGCCGGCGCGCTTCTCGTCCCAGTATTTCCACACGTCCGAGCCGGAGCCGAGCGCCTTGCCCTGCCAGTTGCCGCGCAGCATCGGCCCCGCCGGCACGTAGATCGTCGGCAAGCCCATGCTGATCGCGCCCATCACGAGGCCGGGCGTCGTTTTATCGCAGCCGCCAAGCAATACCGCGCCGTCGATCGGGTGCGAGCGCAAGAGCTCCTCGGTCTCCATCGCGAGGAAGTTGCGATAGAGCATGGTGGTCGGCTTCACCATCACTTCGGCGAGCGACATCGCGGGCAGCTCGATCGGGAATCCGCCGGCCTGCAGCACGCCGCGCTTCACCTCTTCGGCGCGCTGGCGCAGATGCGTATGGCACGGGTTGATATCGCTCCAGGTGTTGATGATGCCGATCACCGGCCGCCCGGCCCAGTCGACGGTGTCGTAACCGACCTGGCGCAGCCGCGAGCGGTGGCCGAACGAACGCAGATCGCTTACGCCGAGCCAGCGATGGCTGCGGAGCTCCTCGGGGCGCTTGCGGGTGCTCATGATTTTCCTTGCTGGGATCAATCTGGCGAGACGACGTAGAATTCCACGACCTGCGTTGACCGTTATTCGACCTTGGCGCCCGCGAACTCGACGACCTTCTTCCACTTGTCCGTTTCGGATTGCACGACGGCGCCGAATTCGGCGGGCGTCGCGACGATCGGCACGGCGCCAAGTTCGGAGAGGCGTTGCAGGATCGCAGGCTCGGCAAGAATCTCGTTCACCGCCTTGTTGAGCACCGCGATGATGTCCGGCGGCGTCGCCTTCGGGACGCCGATGCCGAACCAGGCGCTTGCCTCGAAACCGCTCACCGTCTCGGCGACGGTCGGCACGTCGGGCAGTTCCTGCGAACGGGCCGCGGTCGTCACCGCAAGCGCGCGCAGCGAGCCCGCTTTGATGTGCTGGAGCACCGAGGGCATGTTGTCGAAGATCACTTGCACCTGACCAGCCAGCATGTCGGTCATCGCCGGCGCCGAGCCGCGATAGGGGACATGCTGCATGTCGACGCCGGCCATCGCCTTGAACATCTCGCCCGAGAGATGCACCGAGGTGCCGTTGCCGGACGAGGCCATGTTGATCTTGCCGGGATTGGCTTTCGCATAGGTGATGAACTCCGCAACCGTCTTGGCCGGTACGCTCGGATGCACCGTCATCACGTTCGGCACGCGCGCGATGCCGACGACGGGCGCAATGTCGCGGATGAAATTGAAGTTGAGCTTGGCGTAGAGCGTGGCATTGATCGCGTTCGCGGGGTTGACCAGCAAAATCGTGTAGCCGTCGGGCGGAGAATTGATCACCGCTTCCGTGCCGATATTGTTGCCCGCGCCCGGCTTGTTTTCGATCACGAATTGCTGGCCGAGCTTTTCCGAGAGCCGGTGGCCGATCAGCCGCGCCATGATGTCGGTCGCACCGCCCGGCGGATAGCCGACCACCCAGCGCACCGGCCGCGTCGGATAGTCGAGCGCCAAGGCCATGCCGCCGCCACAAAGCGACAGCGCGGCGAGGCACAGCGCGAACAGGCCGAAACTCCGGCGCGAAATCATTGCATTTCCTCCAGCTTCCCTTCGCGGGCAATTATTGGACTATGTGATTTTGTTGGCGGCGGCTGTCAATGCGGTCGGGGTGTCGTGCGGGGCGGCGATGTCGAGACGGCACAGTGAAGCGGTTTACACCGTGCAGGGAGATGCGTCAGAGTGGAGATCGTTGGCGGTGTAGGTTGCCGTTGGAATTTTCCAGTTGGCAGTCGGGGAGATTGGCAATTCCAAAGACCGCAGATATCGGTGTTTTGACGGCGGCCGATTTCGAGCCGCGTTTGCACGATGAGTTTTCGATCCGGGGCGCAAACGGCGAGATTGCGCTTCAGCTTTCGGAGGTCCGCAAACTGGGACAGGCGCGCCGTGCGGGCGGGGCTTTCTCGCTGCTGTTCCTGTCGGCGCCCGGGCCTTTCCTGCCGCAGGCGATATACCCGCTCACCCATCCGGGCCTGGGCACTATCGAGCTGTTTCTGGTTCCGATCGGGCGAGTCGACGGCCGCAACGGCTACGAGGCGGTGTTCACCTGAAAAGGCACGACCCTCAGCACACGCCGACGGACGCCTGATTTAGCCCGTCGATGATCAGCGCGCGCCACGCATTGCCTTTGCACGGATCGGTGTTCGGGATCCACCGGCTGCCGCCGAACCAGGGCCCGTTCAAGTTGCTGCTATTCCACCCGATACCGACAGGCTTGCCATCCGAGAGCTTGGCAACGTTGGTGAACCAGGGACGCCGCGAGTCGTTCAGGCCGAACGGCTGGTCGACGCGGAATCCGATGAACTGCTCGATCGGCGCCACCAGCTTGTAGCGCAGGAAAAACTCATCCAGCGGCAAATTCCAATTGGGGATCGGAGCGGAAGCGAGGAATTTGGTGGCGTTGGTCGGCACCACGGTCTGCCAGTCCTTCGCAGCGCCCAGCGCCCGGCCTTTCTCGTTCAACCAAGGAAACAGGAAAAGATTGCCGGCGGTGTAGCTACCGTACTTGCCCTGCACGAAGGTCATGCTGACACAGCCGGCCAGACCCATGTAGGTCGGGTTTTTCCTGAAGACCGCGAAATTGCGGCGCGACGCGCAGTCGACAGTCAGGCGGTTGGGCGTGAAGGCCGGCCAGCCGCTGGTGACGCACGTTTGCGCGAGCGCGATTTTGGGAAGTTGAAGCGCCGAGAACGCTCCCAGGGACGCGCCCAGGAACGCACGCCTGTTGTATTCACCCATCCCGAGCCCTCTAAACGCCATTCCACAAACGCTAGGTTAACGGCAAGACAAGGGCGCGTCAAAGGAACCTTGGTTGCGGCGCGAATACTGGAAACCGCTAAGACTGTAGTACGGTTGCGCTTAGCCGCGATTGCATCTGTTGCTATTCGGAATTTTAATAACTTAGGTGCCTGTAGAATTGGTAGCTGGCGAAGGTGAGTTCGGCGGGTTCCAGCGCATAAGATCGTATGCGCCTTCCTCGCCAGCGGGGACGAATCCGAGACGGCGATAGAGCGTTTGCGCCGGATTGAATTTTTCCACGTGGATGGTCACGGCTTTGCCGGCGGCGGCTGCCTCGTCGAGCAGATCGCGCATTAGCGCTGTTCCAATCCCTTTAACGCGATGCTCGGGCAATAACGCGATGTCGACGATGCGATGCTCGGACGTCCAGCGCGCCAGATACAGCCGTCCGACCGCAGTTCCGGCCTGCTCGACGACGAAGAACTCCGAGCCGGCGTAATATTTCTGATAGTGCGCGTGCTGCGCGTCGAACTGCGACTGCAGGAACGCCGCCTTCTGCGCGTCGGACCAGTCGGTTACGGCGAGTTCCTCCATGCGCGTGGAGGCATAGAGGCGCGCGAGGAACGCAAGGTCGGCGTCCGCGATGGGGCGGAAGCGCAGGCCCGCAGCGGCGGCGCGCGACCACTGAGCTACGCTCATCGTGTGGCCTATGCTCGTAGAAGGGCCCTTGCTCGGCGCTGAGCGTGGCGGAGCACGGCTGATATCGGCGCCGAAGCGTCAAGTTCGCGGCGGGAAGACGCCCTGCATCGCGATGCAGAAATTGAGCGTGAGAAACGGCTGCATGTTGTTGTGCGGCAGGCTCCCGCCGGCCGGCCCCAAGGCGCCAAAGTTCATGGGGACGACATTGGCATTGGTGATGGTCTGATAGAGTTTTCCGCCGACGGAGTTCGCGATCGTGATGTTTGCAGTCAGCGAACCCTGGGTACCGTCTTCGTTTGAGGCCATCAGAGCGTGGCTATGCGTCGGAATCTCGCTTTCGAGCAAGGTCACCGTTTGCGAGCCGCCGGTCTCGCCCAAATCATGCAGCGACAGGCCGGGGCCCTGGCCGGGATGCATCGGCGCGTTGCCCTGCATGTCGGGCAGCGCGAAGGTCGACTTGCCGTCACCGCCGTAAGTGGTGCCGAGGAGCGAGAACAGCGCGGTGTTCTGCGAGAGCGGCAGGAGCTGCCCATCGCAGAACGCCCAGCCCTTGGGCGCAAACTGGAAACCGAAGATGCGGATCTCGGCAAGGAAGGGATCAGCCATGATGTCCTCTTTAGCCCTGTCGCGGGAAGATGCCGAACAGCGAAATGATGAAGTCGACGCAGAGATAGGGCTGGAAGTTGTTGTGCGGCTGGCTGCCGCCGACCGCACTGACGGCGTTCGCCGCCATTTGCACGTTGGGCGTCTCCGGCGCGTAGGGCGTGATGATCGTGGAATTGGACAGGAAGCTGTTTGACGGGTTGGCGTCGGTGCCGTTCACAGCCGAACCCAGCAGTGGATGGGTATGAGCTGGAATCTGCGCCACGGTCAGCGTGACCTGCTCCGCACCGCCGGTTTGGGCGAGGATGAAGCCGTTGCCCTGGTGGATCGGGATACGCCCGCGCAGGTCGGGCAGCGCAAAGGTCGACTGCCCGTCGCCGCCGTAGGTGGTGCCGATCAGATTGAATAGGGTCTCGTTCTCGGAGATCGGCAGGAGCTGGCCTTCACAGAACATCCAGCCGGCGGGCGCAAAATTGCCGCCGAACATGCGAATTTCGCCAACATAGGGCTGTGCCATTGTTGCGCTTCCTTTAGTTCTGCGACGGGAAGATGCCCTGCAGGGCGATGCAGAAGTTCAGCACAAGAAACGGCTGCATGTTGAGATGCGCCTGACTACCGCCGACGGGCCCGATACTACCGCTATTCAGCGCGGTCGCGCTTTGCAGGGAGGGGAAGTAAGCTTTTCCCGGGTCCTGCGCGAAAAGCGTTCCACTGGTATTCTGTGGCCGCGGATTGATTGCGTTTCCGACGGCGCTGGACCCGCTCAATACATGCGTATGGGTCGGCAATTCCGAGATCGTTACCGTATGCGCCTGTTCCCCGCCCTTCTGGCCCTGGGTAAATCCGGAGCCCCTGTGGATCGGCACCTGCCCCCGCAGGTCGGGCAGCGCGAAGGTGGTCTGCCCGTTGCCGCCGTATGTGGTCCCGAGCAGCGAGAACAGCGCCTGGTTCTGATTGATGGGCAGAAACTGCCCGTTGCACATCGCCCAACCCTGAGGGTTGTAAACGAACGACATGATGCGGATCTCGCCAAGAAATGGTTCCGCCATACAGGGCCCCCCTCGGGTTTACGGTTCCACTCTATTTCCTCTCAGCCGAAACCGTCAATACAATCTTCGCGATAGCACCTTCAAAACGGCAAAATGTTCGGTCGCACGCAGTGCGTCGCGCACGCGCCGGCCGCTTCGACGAAAGCCACAGGCACCGCGGCCAGCGAATTGAAGTCCGCCGCATATTTCACCCCGGCTCCGCTCGCGCGTCGTGTGAACGGCCGTGGAACTCCTAGACCCCAACATTTGACCCCCAACACATTGCCGGTAGTGAAGTTTTGATTGTTCTCGCGCCGGGCCGCTGCTAGCTATGTCCTGTTTTGATGAGGGGACTTGTGTGCGGGGGCACACGCAACGTCGAACAACGAAGAAGAAATAAGGCGCCGACGGCCTGATCGGCCTTGGCGTATCCGACCTTGTGATTCCCCGAGCCGTTTCACCGGTTCGTAGCCAGGAGTGCGCCATGACGTCGACCGCGAGACAGACCATCGGGTCGCTGACCGATGTCGTTCGCTCTGTCGTGTTTATCGATCCGAGCGTGTCCGAAAGCAGGTCGTTGCTCGAAGGCGTTCGCGCCAACCACCTGGCCGTGGTGCTCGACAGAAACACCGATGGGCTTGACCAGATTGCCGAGATACTGGCGGCCCGCGGGCTGCGCGATCTTCCGGCGATCCATATCGTCTCGCACGGCACGCCGGGGCAGATTCACATCGGCGCGACGCTGCTGAATGCGCGCGCGCTTGCAGGCCATGCGGGGTTGCTGGCCGACATCGGCGCGGCACTCGCGCCCGGCGGCGGCATTCTTCTCTATGGCTGCGATGTCGCAAGCGGCGCAACGGGGCGGCAGTTCATCGAGGAGCTTTCCATCTACACCGGCGCCGACGTGGCGGCCGCGAGCCATCCGGTCGGCGCGGCGGAGCAGGGCGCAAGCTGGGAGTTGGATGTCAGCACCGGGCCGATCGCGGCGGGCTTGGCGTTCACGCCGGAGACGATGGCCGCTTATCGGGGCGTGTTTGCCGCGCCGACGCTGACCGCGATGGCGGCGCCGGTGGACACAGTGAACGAGGACACGCAGGTCGAGATCACGTTCGCCGAGATCGCGGCGCAAGGCAATGAAGCCGACGACGGGACGGTCGTGGCCTTCGTGGTGAAGGCGGTATCGACCGGCACATTGCTGATAGGCACCAGCCCGGGCACTGCATTGGCGTTCGCCGCCGGCACGAACGACACGATCGATGCGACACATCAGGCCTACTGGACCGGAGCGCAGGACGCCAACGGCACGCTCAACGCGTTCACGGTGGTCGCCAGGGATGACGAGGCCTTGGAGTCGGCCACTCCGGTTCAGGTGCAGGTGAGCGTGACGGCGGTGAACGACGCGCCGACGCTGACCGCGATGGCGGCGCCGGTCGACACCGTGAACGAGGACACGCAGGTCGAGATCACGTTTGCCGAGATCGCGGCGCAAGGCAATGAAGCCGACGTTGACGGCAGCGTCACGGCCTTCGTGGTGAAGGCGGTTACGAGCGGCACGCTGCTGATCGGGACGAGCCCGGGCACGGCCACGGCGTTCGCGGTTGGCACGAACGACACGATCGACGGCTCCAACAATGCGTACTGGACCGGAGCATCGAACGCCAACGGCACGCTCAATGCGTTCACCGTGGTTGCCAAGGACGACGGCACTCCCGGCCTGGAGTCGGCCACTCCGGTTCAGGTGCAGGTGAGCGTGACGGCGGTGAACGACAAGCCGACACTCACGGCGAACTCCGCCAACATGACCTTCACGGAAGGCGGCGCGGCGGGCGCCAGCGTCCAGGGTGCCGCCGTCGCGGTCTTCTCGGGCGCGAGCACCAGCACCATCGAAGCCGGCCAGGGCATCATCAAGCTCGTCTTCACGGTGAACGGCCTGCAGGACAGTGCGAACGAAAGGCTCGTCATCGACGGCACGGCGATCACGCTCGGCGGCAACTCCTCCGGCACGACCGCCGGCGGCATCAATGTGGGCTACGCGGTCACCGTCGCCGGAGGCTTTGCGACCGTCACGCTAACCAAGGCCTCGCCCGGCGTTACCCCCGCCAATCTCGATACGCTCATCAATGGCATCACCTATCAGGACACCAACGTCAACGCTCCGACCGCGGGTGATCGCACCTTCAAGCTGACCCAGGTCCAGGACAACGGCGGCACGGCCAATGGCGGCCTCGACACCACGACTCTGTCGATTTCCTCTGCGGTGCATGTCGTCGCCGTCAACGACGGCCCTGTGAATACGGTGCCGGGTTCGACGGTCAACGCGACGGAAGACACGCCAGTTTCGATCACCGGCGTCTCGATCGCGGACGTCGATGCCGTGCCGCAGAACGTGCAGGTCACCCTGCACGTCGACAACGGCATCCTTGACGTCAACACCGCCGTTGCGGGCGGCGTCACCGCTGCGCAAGTGACAGGTGACACCACCGGCACAGTGGTGGTGACCGGCACAACCGCGCAGATCAATGCGACGCTGGCCGATGCGAACGGCCTCAAATATCAGGGCAACCTCAACTTCCACAGCACCGACACGCTCACCGTCACGACCAGTGATCTCGGTCATTCCGGCACGGGCGGCGCACTCACCGACTCCGACACGCGCCCGATCAGCGTCGCAGCCGCTTCCTCCAACACGCTGACGGCGTTTCAGACCTCGACGCTCAAGATCGACACGGATGGCGACGGCAAGATCGATCCCGGCGAGACCGTCACGGTCTCGGTCACCATCGCCAACAACAGCACCACCACGGCGGCGACCGGCGTCTCGTTCAACGAAGCGAGCAGCGTGCCCGGCGACCCCGCCGGCGCGCTCAACGGCCTCACCCAGGTCGGCGGCATCCACGTCACGCCGATCGCGTTCGACGATTCATACACCGGCGTTGCCGGCAACACCCCGATCAGCCTCAGCTTGCTGTCAAACGACGTCGATCCGAATGGGCTTCAGAGCGGACTGAAGATCGCGAGCGTCGTCACCGACGCGAACACGCACGGCACTCTCACGTTCACCGCCGGCGTCAGCACGAGCGTTATCTATACGCCGGATACGGGTTTCGGCCATACCGGTGCGGCCGATGGAACGAACACGGCGACGTTCAAATACTTCACCGTCGATTCCGAAGGCCTGGTGAGCAACGAAGCCTCGACCGTTACGGTCATCGTGAACGGGGGCAACATCTGGTACGTCGATGGCGCCGCGTCTTCGTCCGGCCAGGACGGCAGCTTCGACCATCCATTCGTGAGCCTCGCCCAGGTCAACGGCGTGACCGGCGACGGCACCACCAATGACGACGTCGACGGCACCGGCGATACGATTTTCGTCTACGACAACGCGGGCGGCACGCTCACCTACACTGGCGGCATTGTTCTCGAGGCCGGGCAGAAGCTGATCGGCGACGGCGTGGCGTTCACGGTGAACAGCGCCGTCACGGGAGGCAGCAGCCTCTCGGTCGGCCACTCGGCAGACAACACGGCGGGCAATCCGACCATCACGACGTCCGTCGCGGCGGCAAACGACATCACGCTTGCCTCGGGCAACACCGTGCAGGGTATTACGCTCGGCAACACCGGAGCGGGCGGCAATGCCCTTTCGGGCAGCGGCTTCGGCACGCTCACCATCGACCACGTGGCGATCAATACCAACGGCGAGGCGCTGAACCTCACTACCGGCGCGTTCGGCGCGGGCGCAACCTTTTCGTCGATCACCTCGACCGGTGGGGCCAACAACATCAGCCTGACCGGCATCACTGGCAGCGTCACTCTGGGCGACAGCAGTTCTGCGCTCAGCGGCGCCACCGGCGCGGCATTCAACGTGAGCGGCGGCACGGTCTCGACCACCTACAGCGGCAACATCATCCAGGCCAGCAATGCGGCGCTGGTCAACGTGACCGGCAATCATACGACCGGCACGCTCACCTTCCAGATCGGCACGCTCGCGGCCAGCAACGGCACCGGGCTGCAGTTCAACGACGCCGACGGCAACTATAACTTCAACGGCACCACCACGCTCAACGGCGGCAACGCCGGCATCGATATCACCAATGGTTCAAGCGGTGCCTTCACCTTCGGCTCCAACACCTCGATCACCAGCCCGACCGGTGCGGCGCTCGATGTCCAGAACAGCACCGCGAACGTCACCTACAATGGCACGATCACGCAGAACAACGCCGCGGCAGCGGTCAATGTCGCCAACGAGACCGGCGGCACGGTCGACATCAACGGCCTGGTCACCGCCAGCACGTCCACGCAAACCGCGATCAATCTGGCCACCAACACCGGCGCGGCGATCCAGTTCGACGGTGGCCTGAACATCGACACGACCTCCGGCACCGGGTTCAACGCCACCGGCGGCGGCACCGTGCGCGTGTCGGCGACAGCGGGCGACGAGAGCATCAACAGCACATCGGGTCAGGCGCTGAATTTGAGCGGCGTCGCGATCGACGCCGCCAACGGCCTGAACTTCGATTCTACCACGTCGGGCGGCGGCACCAACGGCGTCAAGATCGCGAGCACCAGCGGCGGCGCCATCGCGCTCGGCGGCGGAAGCCTCAGTAGCGCGACCGGCGCGGGCTTCCTGGTCGGCGATGGCGTTGGCGGCGCCAACACCGGCGGCACGGCCGCGATCACCTATAGCGGATCCATCACCACCACAGGCACGGCGCGCGCGGTCGACATCGAGGATCGCGCCGTCGGCGCGGCCAACGTGACGCTGTCCGGCACGGTCTCCCATGCGAGCGGCAACGGCTCCACATTCTTCCTCGA
The DNA here is from genome assembly GCA_034669145.1 of Hyphomicrobiales bacterium. Lineage (GTDB taxonomy): Bacteria > Pseudomonadota > Alphaproteobacteria > Rhizobiales > Xanthobacteraceae > PALSA-894. The sequence goes on along the minus strand of JAXDNY010000072.1, from coordinate 59,836 downwards.
CCAGAATGCCGCCGGCACCATCACGTTCTCCGGGGCCAACAGCGTCGCGAACAGCGGCACCGCGAGCGCAATCAACGTCAGCAACAGCGCCAACACTGTCACGTTCAGCGGGAGCGGTCTCAACGTCGACACCACGTCAGGAAACGCCGTCAACCTGGCCAGCAACACAGGCGCGACCATCGGTTTCAGCGGTGGCGGACTGCTGATCGATACCACTACCGGAACCGGCTTCAACGCAACCGGCGGCGGCACCGTCACGGTGACCGGCACGGGCAACAAGATCAACTCAGATGGCGCGATCACGCATAGCGGGACCGCGCTCAACGTAACGAGCACCACGATCGGTGCGAGTGGCCTGACGTTCCAAAGCATCGCGGCCGGCAATGCGGGCGGAGGGCCAACAAACGGCATCGTGCTCAACACGACCGGCACGAGCGGCGGCTTGACTGTCACCGGCGACGGGACGGCAGCCAACAACGGCTCAGGCGGCACCATTCAGAAGGCGACCGGCGACGGCATCAGCCTGACGAGCACGATGGATGTCCATCTCGCGCAGATGAACATCCAGAACAACCTCGGCGACGGCATCGGCGGCACGACCGTAAACGGGCTCGTGCTGAACCGGTTCAACATCAGCGGCAACGGCGATAGCGCCGCGACCGATGAATCGGGCATCAACATCGCGGAGCTCACCGGCACCGCCTCGGGCGGGCTGCACCCGACCGCGATCACCAATTCCAGCATCACCAACAACGAGGAATTCGAAGTCAGGATCAGCAACACGACGGGAACGCTGACCAATTTCCAATTCAACAACAACACAGTCTCGGCCAACGGCGTCGCCATCAACGGCAACGCCAGCTCTCCGCACAGCGACCTGGTGAGCTTCCAGGCCCTTGGGACGGCCACCATGGGCATCACCACAAGTGGCGGCACCTACACTGGAAATATCGATACCTCGGGCGGCAAGATCATCACGGCGACGGGTCTGTTCATCGACTCGTCGGGCACCTCCAGCACGGTCACGGCCAACGTCAGCGGCGGCACGTTCCTGAACAACAACAACGCGGTGACAGTCTCGACCGCCCAGGGCGGCAACCTCGACTTCGATATCACCGGCACCACGTCGACCTTTAACCGCTCGCACGGCCTCAACCTGTTCGTCGCGGCCTCCAGCACCGGAACGATCACCGGCGCGTTCACCAACAACATCGTTGGAACCGCGGGCGTCCAGAACTCCGGCTCGGAGGTCGGATTCGGAATCCGGGTGCAGAACGAAGGCAGCACCGTCACCGGCAATCCGACGACGGTCCTGATCACCGGCAACAACATTCACGGGATGGGCAGCACGGCGGTCGGAGGATTCGCCGCGATCAATGTCAACGACGGGATCGCTGCTCAGACGTTCACGCGGACCCTCAACGCCACCATCACCAACAACATCATCGATGATGTGTACGGTAACCGCGCCATCATCGTTCAGCAGAACAACTCGACCGCGCCCGGCACCGTCAATGCGAGCATTTCCGGCAACGATCTGGGCAACAACATCGCCGGCAACGTGGGCGACGGCACGGTCATCCGGCTGCGCCAGCTTGCGGGTGGAACCTTCAACCTGACCCAGACGCAAGCCACCGCCGCCAACACCGCCACCGAACTGGACAATGCCAACACCTTCGGCGCCCACACCACGACGCCGGCCGAAATCAGCATTTCCGGTACGATCACCTACGGTCAGCCGCTTCCGTCGCAGCCGCCGCTGCTCGCTGCCCCGGGTGGCGTGGAGGCCGCGCCGGCCACGCAATGGCAGGTCGCCGGCGTCGGCGACTTCAATGGCGACGGCGCGACCGACCTGCTGTCGTTGCGCAGCGACGGGCTGTTGAAGATCGACACCTTCAACAGCGCCGGTGAGGCCATCAACTGGTACATCCCCGGCCAGCTTGAGGCCGGGTGGTCCATCGTCGGCATCGGCGACATTAACAACGACGGCACCAGCGACATTGTGCTGCGGCATGACAGCGGGGCGTTCGAGGCCGAGCTGATCCAGAACAGTGCAGTTGCGGCAACCGTCGATCTCGAACTCGTCAATGGCACCTTGCAGCTGGTTGCACCGCCTGCGCCGGACGCGCCGCCGTCCGACTCGCCCCCCTCCGATCCGCCGCCCGCCAATCCGCCGCCGGCCGAGCTGCCCGCGCAGGCCGCTCCCGGCACGGTCGAGACCCATCTGACGCAAGCCGAACTCGACGGCATCGTGCAGACCGCGATCGCGCGCTGGGAGGCAACCGGCCTGACCGCCGAGCAGGACGCTTACCTGCACAGTGTGAGCTTCAGCGTGTCCGACTTGGCCGGCCTCTATCTCGGCTCGGCGCTACCCGGACACATTACGATCGACGCAGATGCCGCCGGTTATGGCTGGTACGTCGATGCCAACCCGGCCGACGATGCCGAGTTCGCGAACGTGCTCGGCGCAACGCGGCTGCAGACCGATCCTTCCGGAGTTCCGGCCGGCCACATCGATCTGCTCAGCACGGTGATGCATGAGCTGGGTCATCAGCTCGGCCTCGAGGACAGCTACGCGCTCTCCGATCGCGACGATCTGATGTTCGGTTACCTCGTCACCGGCGAGCGGCGTCTGCCCGGCGAGCATGAGGCCGCCGGCGCGACGCCCGGCAGCATCGATCACGAAGAGTTCGCGGTCGGCCCTGTTTCGATCGGGACGCTGCCGGCGAACCGCACCGTCACGATCACGTTCGACGCGACGGTCAACGCGCAGACCAACCAGCAGATCGTCAATCCGTCCAATCAGGGCACGGTGACGAGCAGCTTCCCGTCGATCAACACCAATACCAACGTGACGACGCTCGACACCCTGGCGATCGGCGATCTCGTCTTCAACGACCTCAACTTCAACGGCGTCTACGATGCCGGAATCGACGCCGGCATCAACGGCGTCACGCTGAGACTGTATGCCGACACCAACGCCTCCGGCGGTCTCGACGCCGGCGACCTCCAGATCGGCTCGACGGTGACCACGGCCGGCGGCGGGCTCTATTCGTTCACGGGCCTTGCGCCCGGCGATTACATCGTGGCGGTGGAGTCGACCAATTTCACGGCCGGCCATACGCTGTACGACGGCGCCAACAGCCAGCCCTTCTCGTCCGTTCCGGGCAATCCCGATCCGGACGCTCCGGGCGGCGCCGGTGTCGACAACGACGACAATGGCGGCGCCATCGGCGTCGCAGGCGTCACCGTCGCGAGCCTGCCGATCACGCTCGCCTACAACACCGAAACCACCGCGGGCACCGGCAACGACACCAACAACACGCTCGATCTCGGCTTCCAGGGCATTCAGCCGAACAACGCGCCGCTCGTGACCGCGGGCAACGCCGTGACGTTCACCGAAACCGGTGCGGGCGGCGGACCTGCGATCTTCGTCGACAATGCGATCACGGTCACCGATGACGGCACCATCATCGACAGTGCGACGGTCACGATCTCGTCCGGCTTCTTCGCGGGCGACGTGCTGAGCTTCGACTCGGCGTTGGCCAGCAGCTTCGGGATCTCGGGAGGCTTTGCCGGCAACGCCCTGTCGCTATCCGGCACAACCAGCGACGCGAATTATCAAGCGGTGCTCCGTACCGTGAAGTACCAGTCGACCAGCGACAATCCCGACAATTTCGGCACCGATACCACCCGGACTATCACCTGGACGGTGAACGACGGCACGCAGGACAACAGCGTCCTGGCGACCACGAACATCACCATCACGGCGGAGAACGATGCACCGGACGTGGCGTCGGCCGGGTCGCTGGCGGGAACTCCGGGCAATCCCATCAACGTTACGGGCATCTCCTTCAGCGATGCCGACAGCAATCTCGCCGAAGTCGCGACGTTTTCGGCCCCGAGCGGCACGTTCGCTGCCGTCAACGGCGGCGGCGTGACCGTTGGAGGCTCCGGCACCAGCACGCTCACGCTGACCGGCACGACCGCCAACCTGAACACCTTCATCAACGGCAACCATCTCACCTACACGACGCCCTCGTCGCAAACCTTCTCCGTCACGCTTAATGACCAGGGCAATACCGGCAGCGGCGGTCCGCTGACCGACAGCGTCAACGTATCGGTCGTCGTCAATGAGCTGCCGGTCCTCGATCTCGACGTGAATGCGGTCGGCAACGGCTATGTGTCGACGTTTACCGAGGACGCGTTCGGCGGAACTCCGACGCCGGCGCCGATCGCGGCCAGCAGCAACGATGCCGTGCCCAGCGACACGTCGATCACCGACAACGACGACACCAACATGGAGTCGGCGACAATCACGCTGACCAATCCGCTGTCCGGCGATACCCTCGATATCGACGGCGGTGCCCTGGCCCTGGTGGGCATCGGCAGCCCCATTACGGTGCTGTCGAAGACGCCGAACCAGATCGTTCTCACTGGCTCTGCATCCAAGGACGATTACGCTTCTGCGCTCCAGCTGGTTACGTTCAGCAACACCAGCGACAACCCGGCCACCACCGACCGCATCGTCAATACGGTGGTCAATGACGGTACCAGCAACAGCAACACGGCGGTCACGACCATCCACGTCATTGGCGTCAACGACGCGCCGGTGGTCGATCTCAACGGCGCCGGTTCGGGCACCAGTGCGGCGCTGGCCTACACGGAGAACGATGCAGCGACATTCATCGCGCCGTCGGGCACGGTGACGGATGTCGATTCCGCCAATTTCAACGGCGGCTCCCTGACGGTTGGGTTTACCGCGAACGGGGCGTCCGAAGACCAGTTGATAGTCAAAGTAGACGGAACCGTGACGATTGCCGCTGGCACGGTGAGCGTTGGCGGGAACGCGGTCGGCACTGTGAGCGGCGGCGTCAATGGCGCCCCCCTTGTGATCAGCTTCAACTCGGCCAACGCGACCCAGGCCGCCATCTCGACGCTGCTCGAGCACATCGCCTACTCCAATAACTCCGACCATCCATCGACCGCGCAGCGAGAGGTCACCTACACTCTCGACGACGGCGATGGCACCGCCAACTTTGGCGAGAACATCGGCACCGCCACCGCAACAATCGACATCACGTCGGTGAACGACACGCCGGTCAACTCGGTCCCGCTGGTGGCGCAGTCGGTCAACGAGGACAGTGCCCTCGTCTTCAACACGGCCAACAGCAATCTGATCAGCGTCACGGATGTCGACGCGAATCCCGACAATATCCGGGTCACGCTGCTTGCGGCCCACGGCGCACTGACGCTTTCGACCACCGCCGGCCTCAGTTTCTCGGCGGGCGACGGTACGTCGGACGCCACGATGACGTTCGACGGCACCGTCGCCGCGGTGAACACGGCGCTCAACGGGCTCGCCTATCTCGGGCAATCGAACTTCAATGGCGGCGATACGCTCACGATCATCACGAACGACCTGGGTCACAACGGCGCCGATCCTGGCCTGACCGGCGACGGCTCAAGCGAGCAGGATACCGACATCGTCACGATCAACGTGGCGGCCGTGAACGACACGCCGGTGAACAGCGTCCCGGCCGCCGCACAGGCGGTCAATGAAGACACCGACCTCGTCTTCAACGCCGCCAACGGCAATGCGATCAGCATCGCGGATCTCGACGCGAATCCGGACGACGTCAGGATCACGCTGACCGCCACGAACGGCGTTCTGACGCTGTCAACGATCGCAGGGCTCAGCTTCGGGACCGGCGACGGCACGCAAGACGCCACGATGACGTTCGACGGCACCGTTGCCGAGGTGAACGCGGCGCTCGATGGCCTGATCTACCACGGCAATCTGAACTATTTCGGCGGCGCCACGCTCTCGATCACAACGAACGATCTGGGCCACAACGGGCTTGATCCGGGCCTTACCGGCACTGGCAGCACCGAGCAGGACTCCGATACGGTCACGATCAATGTCGCGTCGGTGAACGATTCGCCCGTGTTTGCGGGCCTCGACAACACCCCGACTTTCGTCGAGAACGGCTCCTCGGTCGTGCTCGACAACAACGCGACTGTCAGCGACGTCGAGCTCGATGCGGCCGGCAGCTATGAGGGTGCGCAGCTCACGCTCGTGCGCCACACCGGCGCCAATTCCGACGACGTGTTCGGCGCCACCGGCACGCTCGATTTGGTCGACAGCAACGGTCTCGGTGAGAACGTCTCGCTCGACGGCGGCGCGACCTTCATCGGCACATTCAGTCAACCGGGCGACGGCACATTTGCGATTACGTTCAACGCGAATGCCACAGCTGCCGAGGTGAACAGTGTTCTGCACCAGATCACTTACTCCAACGTTGGAGATAATCCGCCGGCCTCGCTCCAGATCGACTATACGTTCAGCGACGGCAACGGCATCGTGGGCGGTCAGGCGCAGGGCAGCGGCCCGACTCCCGGCATCGGAACCGGCAGCATCACGGTCAACATCACGCAAATCGACGATGCCCCGACGCTGTCCAATGTCGCGCCGGCCGCCGCATACACGCTCGGCTCGTCCGGCGTGGTGCTGTCATCCGGCCTTCAGGTCTTTGATCCGGATGCAACGCCGCCATCGCCGCTGACGGGGATCGCAAACGCGACGATCAAGTTCGACAGCGCATTCCTCGCAACCGATCAGCTGTTCGTCAATCTGACCACCTCGGGCGGGTTCTTCCGGGTGGACGACGGCAACGGTGGCTTGGTCACCACGAATATCTCTGTCCTGAGCAATGCCGGCGGCACGATGGTCCTGTCCGGCAACGATAGCGTCACGCATTATCAATCCGTGCTCGATGCGGTGTCCTATCGCTCGACCGCGGCCGACCCCAGCAATGGCGGGCTCAACCCGACCCGCACCATCAGCTGGCAGGTGAATGACGGCCTGCTCAACAGCCAGACGCCGAATCCGGATCCGAACAATCTCGTCAACGAGACGATCCTCCACTTCAACGCGCCGCCGACGGTCGATCTCGACGCGAGCGGCGCCGGCACCGGTTTCACCACGACGTTCACCGAGCGCGATGCGCCGATCGCGATCGCCGATACCGACCTTTCGGTCACGGATCCGGACAATTCCAACCTGTCGTCAATGACGATCGTGCTGACCAACGCCAAGGCGAGCGACGTCATGTCGATCGCCGGCGCGTTGCCGGGCGGGGTCGACAGCTCGATCGACACCTCGGTCGCGGGGCAGATCACGGTCCATCTGGTCAATTCGGCCTCGCTCGCCGACTATCAGACCGCGTTGGGTCGCGTTCGGTTCAGCAACACCAGTGTCATTCCGAACACGACGGACCGCGATATCACCGTCGTCGCCAACGATGGCGACGCCGACAGCAATGTGGCGCACGCCACGATCCACGTCGTCGATAAGCCAAATGCGCCGTTCGACTTCAACGGCGACGGCAAGGGCGACATCCTGTGGCAGAACAGCGATGGCACCCCTGCGGTGTGGCTGCTCAACGGCACCGGCGTTCTATCAACCGGGCCGGCGCTTCTCAATCCGCATACCCCCTGGCACGAAGTCGGCTCTGCCGATTTCAACGGCGACGGCAAATCCGACATCCTGTGGCAGAACGTCGACGGAACGCCGGCGGTCTGGCTGATGGACGGCACCAGCGTGATGCAGACCGGTCCTGCGCTCTCCAATCCTGGGCCGACCTGGCACGCCAATGAGGCCGCGGACTTCAACGGCGATGGCAAGGCCGACATCCTGTGGCAGCACGACAGCGGCCTCACGGGCGTGTGGCTGATGAATGGCACGAGTGTGCTGTCAGCCGGCGGCGCATTGCCGAATGCTGACGCATCCTGGCATGCCCAGGCTGCGGGCGACTTCAACGGCGACGGCAAGGCCGACATTCTGTGGCAGAACGACAGCGGCGCCGCGAGGGTGTGGCTAATGGACGGGACGACCGTCCTGGCGGCCGGCAACGCACTCGCCAATCCGGGCTCGACCTGGCACGTCAAGGAAGCCATCGACGCCAATGCCGACGGCAAGGCCGACATCCTGTGGCAGAACAACGACGGAACGCCGGGTGTGTGGCTGATGGACGGCACCAGCGTGCTGCAGACCGGTGGCGCGCTCTCCAATCCGGGAGCCGCGTGGCACATCATCTGAGTGCGGCGAGGAATTGAGACAATCGGCGAGCACGGCAACGCGCTCGCCGATTTCTTTTGTCTAAAGTTCCGCGCGCCCGATTTCAGGTCCGTTGCGGACAAAGCGGCAAAGCGGCGCGCACCCGTGAGGGATTGGCTTTACCGGCAACGGCCGCCTGCATAAGCTGGGTGCGGGGTTTGAGTCTGCGGACAGCTCGGGCTGGGTTGCCTGGGGAGACTTGCATGCCGGGCTCGCGGCTACGCGAAGCGGCTTCCCGCATTCCATCGAGCCGTTTCCATGCGCCAAGCGCGTGCCCGCCTTTCGCCGATGAATAAGCGCAGAGGAGAGGCCGCGGCATGGCAATGAACATCGTGAGCGGCAATGACGGCAGCAACACGCTGACCGGCACCGGTGGCGACGACCTGATCTACGGGTTCGATCCGAACGCGGATTATGCGAACGCCACATTGGCGTCCGTACGTTTTGCGACCGGGATTATCGGCGGCCCGCTCTACGTGACGGCGCCGCCGGCCGACACCGGCCGACTCTTCATCGTCATCCAGGAAGGGAGGATCAGGATTGTCAATCTGGAGGCGGGATTCGGCGGACAGCTGGGCGGCACGTTCCTGACCGTTCCGGTCTCCAATGGGAGCGAAACGGGCTTGCTCGGTCTCGCTTTCGATCCCGACTACGCCACCAACGGCGCCTTCTATGTTTATGCGACGTCCACCACTGGGCGTAACGAAGTGTGGCGTTACCACGTGTCCGGCGATCCCAATGTGGCAGCAACCACCCGCGACCTCATTCTCGACGTCGGACCTGCCACCAACGGCAACCACAACGCGGGCTGGCTCGGTTTCGGGCCGGACGGCTACCTCTACATCGCCACCGGCGACGTCGGCGTGCCGGCGAACGCGCAGGACAATACGAACCTGCTCGGCAAGATCCTGCGCATCGACGTCAATCCGACCGGAACGGCCTACCAGATTCCCTCCGACAATCCCTTCGTCGGCGCGGGCGGCGGCGTGCGCGAGGAGATCTTCGCCTTCGGCCTGCGCAATCCGTGGCGCGACAGCTTCGACTCTGCGACCGGGGCATTTTTCATCGGGAATGTCGGCGAGAGCTCGTTCGAGGAGATCAACCTCGGGCAGAGCGGCGCGAACTACGGCTGGCCGATCGTTGAAGGCGTGGGTTCGAATCCCAGCTTCACCAATCCGATCTTCACCTATCCGCACGGCAGCGGTGCGTCGGTCACCGGCGGCTACGTCTACCGCGGTGAAGGCGACGGATTGCAAGGGCAGTATTTCTTCGCCGACTACATCCAGAACAAGGTCTTCACGTTGAGATTTGACGGCACGAACTGGGTCGCGACGGACCGCACCAGCCAGATTGGCCCCAGTGCAGGCAGCCTCAATTTTCCCGCCTCGTTCGGCGAGGACGCGCGCGGCAATCTCTACGTTGTTGATCACTCCGGCGAGGTGTTCCGGCTGACGCCGACTGTCGTATCGTCGGATGCCGGCGATACGCTGGAGGGCGGCGCCGGCAACGATCGGTTGTTCGGCGGCGCCGGCAACGACCGGCTCGATGGCGGAACTGGAGCGGATTTCCTCAACGGCGGCGCGGGCGACGATCGTTTCATCTATCGCGCCGGCGATGGCGCCGATACGATTTTCGGTTTTGCCGCGGGCCCGGGCAGCGAAGACCGCATCCGCCTTGTGATGGTCCCGAACGTCAACACGTTCGCCGACGTGCTCGCGCGGGCCACGCAGGTCGGAAACGACACGCTGATCGATTTTGGAGGCGGCAACTCGATCACGCTGCGGAATGTGCAGCGAAGCAGTCTGAGCGCGGATGACTTCATCAACAATGCCAAGAATGATTTCGACGGGAACGAAAAATCGGACATCCTTTGGCAGAACACCAACGGCACGCCTGCGGTCTGGTTGATGGATGGCACGTCGCTCGCCTCCGCCGGTGCAGCGCTGCAGAACCCCGGACCGGCCTGGCAGGTCAAGGACGGCGGCGACTTCAACGGCGAAGGCAAGGCTGACATCCTGTGGCAGAACACCGACGGCACGCCGGCTGTCTGGTTGATGAACGGCACCAGCGTGCTGCAGACCGGCGGCGCGCTCTCCAATCCCGGCCCGAGCTGGCACGCGAACGAAGCGGCCGACTTCAACGGCGACGGCAAGGCAGACATCCTGTGGCAGAACGACAGCGGCACGCCGGCGGTCTGGCTAATGGACGGCACCAGCGTTCTCTCGACCGGGCCCGCACTTCCCAATCCTGGACCGACCTGGCACGAGAAGGCCGCGGCCGATTTCAACGCCGATGGCAAGGCCGACATTCTCTGGCAGAACGACAACGGCACGCCGGGCGTTTGGCTGATGAACGGCACGAGTGTGCTGCTGACCGGCGGCGCTCTGTCCAATCCGGGCCCGTCATGGCACGCGGTCGGGGCCGGTGATTTCAATGCCGACGGCAAGGCCGACATTCTCTGGCAGAACAACGATGGCACGCCGGCGGTGTGGCTGATGGACGGCGTGAATGTGCTGGCGACCGGGCCCGCGTTACAGAACCCCGGCCCAGGATGGCACGTGAAGGAAGCCGAGGATTTCAATGGTGACGGCAAGGCCGACATCTTGTGGCAGCACGATGATGGGCGGCCGGCGGTGTGGCTGATGGACGGCGTGAATGTCGCAACGTTAGGCCCCGCGCTCTCCAACCCCGGCGCCACTTGGCACATCATCTGATCTGTCGCGAACGAGAAAGGCGCGGCGTGACTGCGGCACGCGCCCGCCCTCATGCGCCGGAGTAGTTTTGTTCGATAACAACTAGTCTGTGTACTCACTATTTGGTTGGCCGACTGATGTCCGCTTGACCCCTAGCAACGGCGCGAAAGCGGACATCGTCGAAGGTCGCCGAGGCCCAGTTTCAGACATTGCTCCCTTGCCATGATGCCGCAAGGCTGGTTAGGCCTAGCGTCACAGGACAACGTCATGGACCTCGGACTCGTCGGCAGGCGCTGTTTTGTCACCGGCGCGAGCGCCGGCATCGGACGCGGTACGGCACTTGCACGATGATCCCGGTCGACGGCGGATTTCTGCGGCTCGATCTGAAATAGGCCGGTGCCGGACGAAGCCTCTGCGGACCTTTCCGCCTTTTTGCAATCGGCGCCAGCGACATGGACTAAATCGTCCAGCTTGCATCCATACGACTATGGCTGCGCTTCAATGAGTCCACGTCCTAGATCAAATGCCATCCGTTACCGGGATCCGGGATTGCCCCGCTGGGGGAGATCACGCCGGTGCCGTTCATCAGCCACACGCCCACGAGGCCGTTGTCGTTCTGCCACAAGAGGTCGGCCTTGCCGTCGCCGTTGAAGTCGCTGGCTTCCTTGATGTGCCAGGTCGGACCTGGATTGGCGAGGCCAGGGCCCGTCGAGGCGACGCTGGTGCCATCCATCAGCCACACGGCGGGCGTGCCGTCGTCATGCTGGAACACGATGTCCGCCTTGCCATTGCCGTCGAAATCGCCCACGGCCTTCGCGTGCCACGCGGGATTGTTATTCGGTAGGCCGCCACTCGCCGAAATCAGGCTCGTCCCGTTCATCAGCCACACTCCCGGCATGCCGTCGCTGTTTTGCCAGAGAATGTCGGCCTTGCCGTCACCGTTGAAATCGCCGGCACCCACGACATGCCAGGTCGGTCCGGGATTATTGAGCCCTCCGCCGGTCGACATCACATTCGTGCCGTCCATCAGCCAAACGCCCGCGAGGCCGCTGTCGTTCTGCCAAAGGATGTCGGCCTTGCCGTCGCCATTGAAGTCGGCCGCGGCCTTTGCGTGCCAGGTCGGGCCGGGGTTGACGAGAGCGCCGCCCATAGCCAGCACGCTCGTCCCGTTCATCAGCCACACCGCGGGCGTGCCGTCCGTATTCTGCCAGAGGACGTCCGCCTTGCCGTCGCCGTTGAAGTCCGCCGAGTCGATCGCGTGCCATGACGGGCCCGGATTGGAGAGGGGAGGTCCCATCGAGACGACGCTGGTGCCGCTCATCAACCAAACCGCAGGCGTGCCGTCGTCACGCTGCCACAGAAGGTCGGTGTTGCCGTCACCGTCGAAACTACGGGACAGTTGGTCGGGCTGCACGCTGAGCGAGACACCGGCCGGTTGAGCGGCGTTGAGGATCACATTGACGTTGTGACCCATTCCAATGCCGTCGAGCCGGGCGAGGGTGGTCCACGTCGTGCCATTCGCTGTCCCGTCGGGATCGACCTGCAGAGTCGCGTAGGAACCGGCTGCGACCACACGCACCAGCGCCCCGGCCGATTGCCCGCCGGTGAAGGCCGCGGACAAGATCGCGGACAGGTCGATCTGGTCGCCCTCCGCAGCGTTGAAAGCGCCGCCGCCCTGATCGTAGTCGGTGACCCGATCGACTACGCCGGATTGTGCATTGCTCAACGCTGTGCCGTCGAACACGAACTTGTCGGCGTTGGCTCCGCCGGTCAGCAAGTCCGCCCCGCCGGCGCCGTTCAGTGTGTCGGTCCCGGCAAGCCCGTACATCGTGTCGCCGGCCGCCGTGCCGTTCATCACATTCGCACTGGCGTTGCCGAGAATGACGGCAATGACGTTCGAGACGTTGTTTGTCTCGTTGCTCTCAGTGACTTGCCCGCCGGTGTCGGCGATGATGCCGAGATAATACGTCCCCGGCGTCAGGTTGGCCGGCAATCCGAGCGGAACATTCTTGTTCTCGGTGCCGCCGCCGCTGAGTGCTGATACCACGCTTGCGGCCAGAAGCGTGTCCGCCGTGGTGATCGTGCTGTCTGTTGAAAGATAGAGTCCCGCTGTCGAGGCGGGCGACGGCCCGCCAGTGTCATAGACGGTGTAGCTCGCCGTGGTACTGCCGAGGGCGAAGTTGACGATAAGGAGATCGGGATCGGACGGCCACGGCAGCGTGACGTCGGAAAATCTCAGGTACTCGACATTGGACAGCGTGTCGGTGCCGTCCGGCCCCGTCACACGGACATTGCCGCTGCCGAGGTCGGTCAGCGTGTACTGCGCGCGTACTCCCGAAAATACTGCCGTATCGATGCCGTCGCCGCCGTTGATGGTATCGTTTCCGCCGTTGCCTTTCAGCGTGTTGTTGGCCGCGTTGCCGACGATTGTGTCGCTCCCCGAGCCGCCGATGGCGGTCTCGAGCGTCACGTTGAACGCGATCGCGAAATTACCGAACATGCCCCCGACGTCGGAATAGGTGCCGGCGTTGAGATCGATCCGCTGATTGGCCGAGTAGCCCGAAAGATCGACGGTGTCGTTGCCGCCCGCGTCCCAGATCGTGACGATCGGCTGGATGTCGATAGTGAAGTCGAAGACGTCACGCCCGGCATTGCTGTTGAAGCCGTAGGTCGTGTCGCCGGCGCGCGTGGTCATGTCGGCGCCGTAGATCGCCTGGATCGCCGCCACATCGTGCAGCATCGGCGTCGAGGAATAGAGCCAGTTGGAGAACGTGCCGTCCTGCTGCCAGCTGTTGGCGGTGGGCGAGTAACCGCCGAAATACGACATGATGGTGTATTGGCGATTGTCCTGCGCATACTCGGCATTGTTGGCGTAGGTGATCGTTCCGCCGTTGCCCGCATCGTAGGTGCCGGGATGGCTGAGACCCAGCGAGTGGCCAATCTCGTGCATGTAGGTTTGGAAGCCGTAGCCTCCGAAATACATGTCGCTGTCCTGGTTGTGCGAGGACCAGTTGCTGTTCAGCCAGATCTCGTTGCGGGTGATGTTGTAGTTCGCCGTGCCGTATCCGTTGGGGGTGCTGCTGCTGGTGGTCCACGACCCCGAATAGGTGCCGCCGTTGGTGCTCAGCACGCCGTTCGCGTTGTACGTTTGCGTCGCGTATTCGAACTGAATTTGCCCGAACGCCGGGCTCGAGGCCTGATTGAGATCGCGTGCGATCAGGTCGTCCCATAGCTCGAATGCCAGCACGGCGCGCGTCAGCATCAACGACGTCATGGTCGTTTTGTAGGGAATCTCGCCGCTTCCGGACGTGTAGGGCGTGCCGCCGATGTAATAATTGATGGCGGCGCTGCCGCCCCAGGATGCCGTGACGCCTTCCGAGGAGCCGCCCCATTGCGTGCGGAGCTGCTGGATGATCTGCGGCAGCGAGAAAGCAGGAGGAGCGCTCACCCCCGCATCCAGCGCATTGGTCCCGGCGTCAGCCCCCGCGTCGCCCGGATCGGAGAGGTCCTGGCAACCCGGTCCGCCTGAAACGACACCTGCGAGGCTACAAAGTCCGCACATCTTCGGTCTATTCCCCTTCCGCCCGCAAAGCGATTCGCGGTCACGAATCTAACGCAAATGAATCTCCGTCTTGGCCAAAATGTGTTGAATAATTACAAAACTGCGGCGCGCGATTGAATCAAATACGATCCATCATCAGCCGCTACGCGGCTACGGAACTCGACTAACCGGTTACTTCTCGCGGAACGTTTTCGCGAGCTGATCCTGCAGCGGTCGGACAAAGTACGAGACGACCGTGCGGATCGTCGTCTGAATGAACGCCTCGACCGGCATTCCGGGCACCAGCTTCAGTCCTTCAAGCCGCGCGATCTCGCTCTGTGAAACTGCAATCCGCACCGTGTAGTAGCTCGCGCCCGTTCGTTGATCCTGCGACACGTCGGCCGATACGACCGCGACCACGCCGTTGAGTTCCGGTGTCGTGCGGCTGCTGAAGGCGGAGAAACGAAGCACCGCAGCCTGCCCAACCCGCACCTGGTCGATGTCCTGCGGCTGCACCTTGGCCTCGACGATCAGCTTGTCGGCAGCCGGCACGATCAGCATGATCTGCTGGCCGGCCGAGACGACGCCGCCGACGGTGTGAACGTCGAGCTGATGCACCATCCCGTTCTGCGGCGCGCGGATGTCGACACGCTTGAGCTGATCCTCGGCGGCGACCTTCTTCTCGACGAGTTCGGCCGTCTTGCCGCGGATGTCGGCGAGATCCTTGCCGACCTCGGTGCGCAGGTCGTGATCGATCTGCAGGATCTGTATCTTGGTTTCGGCGATCTTGCCCTTCGACTGCGCGATCGCCGCCACGAGCTGGCCGCGCTCGCCCTCAAGGCGCGCCTGCTCGCGTTCCAGTGTCGTGACCCGGTTGAACTGAACGAGCTGCTTCGCCCATAGTTCGCGCACGCCTTCGAGTTCTTTCTTGATCCACTCGACCTGCTTGTCCTTCGAGGCGACTTGGGCGATCAGGCCGCCGATCTCTTCCTCCGACTGCGCAACGCGTTCGGCAAGCTGCGCCTTCGACCCTTCGCGCGTCCTGCGGCGGATGTTGAACAGCTCGGATTCGCCCCGGACGAGAGGGCCGATCTCGGGATCGTCCTGGCGCGACAGCAGATCGGCTGGAAAGTCGATCCGGTCCCGGCCTTCAAGCTCCGCTTCCTCGCGCGCGCGCCGGGCGCCGAATTCGTACAGGCCTTTCACCACGATCGCGAGATTGGCTTTGGTCTGGGTGTCGTCGAGCTTGATGACGATGTCGCCGGCGTTCACCAGATCGCCATCGCGCACGCGCAATTCGGCGACCACGCCGCCGGTTGGGTGCTGCACTTTCTTGACGTTGGTATCGACCACGAGCTGGCCTTGCGCGATTACCGCGCCCGCGAACTCGCTGGTCGCCGCCCAGCCGCCGAGGCCGACGACGAGCAGCGCGATCACCGCCAGGCTGACGAACAGGTGCCGCCGGATCGATGCGCGCGCATTCATGGCGCGGTCCCTCCGGCGTCACCGACGAGCCGCAACCCGGTGCTTCCGCCGGCGGCTGCCACGGCAGGAACGCCTGCGGCCGGTGCCGCCGCGGGCTGCTGCGGCGCGAACAGCTTCGCGAGCACTTCGTCGCGCGGCCCGAGCGCGTGCACGCGCCCGCCGACCATGGCGAGCACCTGATCCACGCCGGCGAGAGCGGCAGACCGGTGCGCAACGACGACCACAATGCCGCCGCGCGCCCGCACGCGCATGATGGCTTGCGTCAGCGCCTTGTCGCCATCGGTATCGAGGTTGGAATTCGGCTCGTCGAGCACGACAAGGAACGGATCGCGGTAGAGCGCACGGGCAAGCGCGATGCGCTGGCGCTGGCCGGCCGAGAGCATCGTGCCGCTTTCGCCGATCTGGGTGTCGTAGCCTTCCGGCAGGCGCACGATCAGGTCATGGACGCCGGCAGCCTGGCTCGCCGCGATGATCGCGTCGGACGGCGCCTCCGACTCGAACCGGGCGATGTTCTGCGCCACCGTTCCGGCGAACAGTTCGACGTCCTGGGGCAGATAGCCGATGTGTCGGCCGAGATCGGCCGGCGACCATTGGTCCATCGCGGCGCCATCGATGCGCACCTTGCCGCGAGCCGGCACCCATACGCCGACCAGCAGCCGCGCCAGCGACGACTTGCCGGACGCGCTCGGTCCGATGATGCCCAGCCCTTGTCCGGCCTTCAGTGTGAAGTTGACGTCCTGAACGACGACGCGCTGCACGCCCGGCGGAGTGGCGACGACGTTCTCCACCGCAAGGGTGCCCTTCGGCGCCGGAAGCGCCATCGGCTCTGAGTCTTTGCCGGTTGCCTGCAGGAATTCGGACAGCCGCCGCCAGCTCTGGCGCGCGGACACGAAGCCCCTCCAGTTGGCGATCGCGAGTTCGACCGGCGCAAGCGCGCGGGCGACGATGATCGAGCTCGCGATGATGATGCCGGCGGTCGCCTGCTGCTGAATCACCAGATAGGCGCCGAGGCCGAGCACCCCGGATTGAAGCGTGAGACGCAGCACTTTTGAAACTGCACCAAGACCGCCCGCCACGTCCGATGTCTGTAGCTGGCTGGCGAGATATTTCGTGTTGGCATCGCCCCAGATCTTGCCCATGCGCGGCGCCATGCCCATCGCCTGCAAGACCTCGGCGTTGCGGCGCCCGGCGTCGGCAAGCGTGTTGCGCGCGCCCACATGCATCATCGCCATGCGGGATGGCCGCCGCGTCATGATTTCCGAGAGAATCGTGAGGCTGGTCAGGATGACCGCGCCGATCAGCGCAGCGAATCCGATCCAGGGATGAAAGAGAAAACAGAGGATGATGTAGATCGGCATCCACGGCAGATCGAACAGTGCAAGAGGTCCGGTGCTCACCAGGAACGACCGTATCTGATCGAGATCGCGCAAGGGAGCGAGGCCGTCGCCCTGTCCCTTCGACCGCATCGGTAGCTGAACCACAATGTCGTAAACGCGTCCGCTCAGTTTCTCGTCGAGCGAGGCCGCGACGCGCACCAGAATACGCGAGCGGATGACGTCGAGAATGCCCTGGAATGCAAACAACGCCAGCGCGAGGACCGAGAGCGCGATGAGGGTCGGGATGCTACGGCTCGGCAGTACCCGGTCGTAAACCTCGAGCATGTAGAAGGAGCCGGTCAGATACAGGATGTTGATCAGGCCGCTCATCAACGCGACCGCGATGAAGGCATGCCAGCACGCAGCCAGCGCCTCGCGCAGCTCCGACGACGATGCCGAGCGGTTACCGGGACGGGCCGCGCTCATCAAAGACATCCATCCCCCAACCGTCGCTCGGCCGGCCCCGTGGCCGCCGAGCCGGGTCCGGCGCGTTCAATTCGCCGCCGACCCACCGGGCACAACGCGCTACTGCGCGAATTAGGCGAAACTAGCACGGCTCTGCACGTTGCTTGGTTAATTTTTGTAGGGAGTTTCGCGGATGGCCGGTCGAAGCGGAATTTTGGTTCCGCTGCTTGGCCACACGCGGTCGCATGAACTCTGGCAGCATAAGTAATTGATCGGAAATGATAATTTGCCACGATTCCGGTTGTGTCGGTCCTGTTCCCACTTTAACCAGACCTCACCGGTTCCGCTTGACGCATGAGGCGTTCATACGTTCATTGCCGCCATGGAAATCAAAGGCCTCGACTTGCCGGGCGTCCTTTTGCTGCGGCCGCGGCGGTTTTCGGACTCGCGCGGCTTCTTCACCGAAACCTACAACAAAAAGGCGTTTTCGGCGGCCGGCATCGCGGCGAAATTCGTCCAGGACAATCAGTCCTACTCCGCCAGGCGCGGAACCCTGCGTGGCCTGCATTTCCAGCTACCGCCCGCCGCACAGGCCAAGCTGGTTCGCGTGCTGCGGGGAAGTGTGTATGACGTGGCGGTCGATCTGCGGGTCGGATCGCCCACATACGGGCGCTGGGAAGGGGAAACCTTGACGGCGGAGGGCGGGGAGCAACTGTTCATCCCACGCGGGTTTGCCCACGCGTTCTGCACGCTGGAGGCGGATACCGTCGTCGCCTACAAGGTCGACGAGTTCTACGCGCCGGCAAGCGACAGCGGGCTGATCTGGAACGACCCGGCGCTGAAGATCGATTGGCCGGTCGAGCCCGGCGAGGTGCTGCTGTCGGACAAGGATATGAAGCTCGGCGGCTTCGCGGATTTCGTCTCTCCGTTCAGGTTCGAAGGCAAGTGATGTCGAAGCGCATTCTGGTCACGGGCGGCGCCGGTTTTATCGGCTCGGCGGTCGTGCGCCACATCATCCGCGAAACGCCGCATCAGGCGCTCGTCGTCGACAAGCTCACCTATGCGGGCAACCTCGACTCGCTAAGCCCGGTCTCGAACGATCCGCGCTACGCGTTCGTGTGCGCCGACATCGCCGATGCGCCGAAGATGCGCGAGCTGTTCCAGAGCTACCGGCCCGATGCCGTGATGCATCTCGCCGCCGAGAGTCACGTGGATCGCTCGATCGATGGGCCCGGCGAATTCATCCAGACCAATGTGGTCGGGACCTTCACGCTGCTGCAAGGCGCGCTTGGATACTGGCGCGCGTTGCCGGCAGCGCAGAAGGACGCCTTCCGCTTCCATCACATCTCGACCGACGAGGTGTTCGGCTCGCTCGGCGACGACGGCCTGTTCTGCGAGACGACGGCCTACGATCCGCGTTCGCCTTACTCCGCCTCGAAGGCCTCCTCGGATCATCTGGTGCGCGCCTGGCATCACACCTATGGCCTGCCGGTCGTCGTCACCAACTGCTCGAACAACTATGGCCCGTATCATTTTCCCGAAAAACTGATCCCGCTGACCATCATCAACGCGCTCGAAGGCTTGAAACTGCCGGTCTACGGCAAGGGCGCCAATGTGCGCGACTGGCTCTTTGTCGACGATCACGCGCGCGCGTTGCTCGCAGTGGTGCTTGGCGGCGCCGTCGGCGAAACCTACTGCATCGGCGGGCGCAACGAGAAGACCAATCTCGAGGTGGTCGAGGCGATCTGTGCGCTGATGGACGAACTTGCGCCCAGCAGCAAGATCGGTCCGCGCAAGTCGCTGATCAATTTCGTCCCCGATCGTCCGGGGCACGATCTGCGCTACGCCATCGACGCCGGGAAAATCGCGAGCGATCTTGGCTGGGAGCCGCGCGAGACCTTCGAGTCGGGCCTGCGCAAGACGGCCGAATGGTATCTCGACAATCGCTCGTGGTGGGAGCGCATCCGCAGCGGCGTTTACCGCGGCGAACGGCTGGGGGTCGTTGCGTGATCCTTGTCTTCGGCGGCAATGGCCAGCTTGGTCAGGAACTGGCACGCGCGGCGAGCACGCGCGCGGTGACGCTGGTTGCGCTGTCCAGGACCGAGGCCGATATCGCCGATGCCGCAGCGGTCCGCGACGCGATTGCGCGGCGCCGCCCCTCGCTGGTGGCGAATGCGGCGAGCTATACCAAGGTCGATCTGGCCGAGAAAGAGATCGAAGCGGCGCGGCTGGGAAACGAGGTGGGTCCTGCGGTTCTTGCTGCAGCCTGCGAAAGCGCCGGGGTTCCGCTCGTGCACATCTCGACCGACTACGTGTTCGACGGCGCGAAGCCCTCGGCCTATGTCGAGGACGATCCGATCGCGCCGATCAACAGCTATGGCGCCAGCAAAGCCGGTGGCGAGCGCGCGGTCCGCGAAGCGACGGCGCGCCACCTGATCCTCCGTTCGTCGTGGATCTATGGCGAGTTTGGGAGCAATTTTCTCAAGACCATGCTCAATCTCGCTGCAACGCGCGACGAATTGCGTGTGGTCGCCGATCAGCGCGGCTGCCCGACATCGACGCCCGATCTCGCGAACGCCATCCTCACCATCGCGCCGCGGCTCGCGGTTGAGAATCTCTGGGGCACCTATCATTTCGCAGGCGATGGCGTGACCACTTGGCATGGGTTCGCGACCCGCATTGTCGCCGCGCAGGCGCCGCTGACCGGGCGGTCGCCGCGCGTGACGGCAATCACCACTGCGGAGTTTCCGACGCCCGCACGCCGGCCCGCGAACTCGGAACTGGATTGCAGCCGATTTGCGCGCACGTTCGGCTTCCGCGGGCGGCCTTGGTTCGAAGAAACGGACGCGATCGCGCGGACCCTCGTTCGTGCAAAGCTCGGGACGCATCCGCATGTCGCGTAAGGGCATCATTCTGGCCGGGGGTTCGGGGACGCGGCTCCATCCGCTCACGCTCGTGACCTCGAAGCAATTGCTGCCGGTCTACGACAAGCCGATGATCTATTACCCGATGTCCGCGCTGATGCTCGCAGGCATTCGCGAGGTGCTGATCATCACGACGCCGCAAGACCAGCCGGCTTTCAAGAATTTGCTCGGCACCGGTGCGCAGTGGGGAATGAAGCTGGAGTATGCCGAACAGCCGGAGCCAAACGGATTGGCGCAGGCGTTCGTGATCGGCGCGGATTTCGTGCGCGGCCATCCGTCGTGTCTCATCCTCGGCGACAACATCATCCACGGCCACGGGCTGTCAGACGTACTGCGCCGCGCGAGCGATCGAACCAGCGGCGCAACGATCTTCGGTTACTGGGTCGACGATCCGGAACGCTATGGCGTGATCGAGTTCGACGACAACAAGCAGGTGCTCTCGATCGAGGAGAAGCCGAAGCAGCCGAAATCGAACTGGGCCGCCATCGGCATTTACTTCTACGACGAGGACGTGGTCGAGCTCGTCAAGCAGATCAAGCCCTCGGCGCGCGGCGAGTACGAGATCACCGACCTCAACAATCTTTACGTCAGGCTCGGCCGGCTCTCGGTCGAGCAACTCGGGCGCGGCTTCGCCTGGCTCGACGCCGGAACCTACGACTCGCTGCTTGAGGCGGCTGAGTTCATCCGCGTGTTGCAACGCCGCCAGGGCCAGCTCATCGCCGCACCCGAAGAAGTTGCATTTCACAACGGCTGGATCGGCCCGGAAGAGCTCAGGGCGCAGGCCGTGCGATTCAACAAGACGCAATACGGCACCCGGCTGCTCGACAACCTGCGGCTCTGATTCACCAGTGCGGGAACAGTTTTCTGCATCCTCGCTCCAACTGGGGGTGCGAACTTGCGGCACCGGAATTGCGCCGCTATAAGCGGCGCCTTCGGAGTGTAGCGCAGCCTGGTAGCGCACCTCGTTCGGGACGAGGGGGTCGCAGGTTCAAATCCTGCCACTCCGACCAATCATTTCAAAGGGTTAGCGGAATCCGGCAAAGCCCCGCCAATCAATTCAGGCGGCCCGCGCGTCGGGTAGAAAACGCGTCGGTCGAGCGTGCGGCGCTCGCCACGGGGATGGCGCTCGGCGAGCGCGGAACCCACGCCCTTCAAGTGCCAAACGTCTTTGCGCAGCCGCATTTTGCTCTAGAGTTGCGTGATCGATTTTGGCGAGGCGACCATGCGCATCACGGACGCGGCTCATCTCGGGCTGATGCTCTTGGCACTGGCGCTGACCTATCTGGTGCCGTTCGAGCTGCTGCTGCTTGCCTATGTGGTGCTCGGCCCCGCGCACTACGCGACCGAGATATCCTGGCTGCACGACCGCAAATACTTTCTGCCCCAGCGCGGCATCGCGCTCGGCCTTGCGGCCGTCGCCGTTATCGCGGCGATCGTCGACAATGCCACCTGGTTCGGCTTCGTGATGTGGGCGGCCTTCGTCGTATGCGTGCTCATCGCCGCCGCGACCACCGCGATGCAGTCGACGGTGCTGTTCATCGGCGCAATGGGTTTGACCGCGCTCATGCTGTCGCAGGGCGCTTCGCTTGCGGTGCTCGGCATATTGCTGCCGACGCTCGTCCACGTCTCGCTGTTCACGCTCGTGTTCATGGCGCTCGGCGCCTACCGCTCCGGCCAGAAGGTACAATGGGTTCTGATCGCGATCTATCTCGCCGCAGTCGCGCTGATCCTCGCGGTACCGCCGGCGGCTGCGACGCTGGTGCCGTCCTTCGCTAAGGCAGCACACGATTATTTTGCCAATGTCGCGCCCGCGCTCGGGCGGCTGTTCGGCATTCCGGGGCTCAGCCTCGACAACCGGCTCGTTGCCCTCCTCGCCTTCGTCTACACCTATCATTACCTCAACTGGTTCATCAAAGCTGAGGTGATCCGCTGGAACCAGATGTCGAAGTCGCGCCTCGCTATCGTTGTGGCGGCGAGCGCCGGATCGACCGCGCTCTATTTCTATGACTACGCCTTCGGCTTCAGCGTGCTGCTGGCACTGAGCCTCGTGCATATCGTGCTGGAGTTTCCGCTCAACGGCCTTGCGCTTCGCCAACTCGGCGCCGCTCTCGGGGCGAGCGTCACGAAAGCCGTGCAGCAGCGCGCCTGAGGGCGGAGCGGAGACTGATGCTCTTTCCGTCGATCACCTTCTTGTTCTACTTCCTGCCGCTGTTCTTCATCCTCTATTGCGCCGCCCCGGGCGTCATGGCGAAGAACGTCGTGCTGCTTGCGGCCTCGCTTCTGTTTTACGCTTGGGGCGAGCCGCGTTTTGTGTTGCTGCTCGCCGGGCAGATCGTACTCAACTACGCCTTCGCGCTCGCGATCGGCGCTGCCGAAGGAAGGCGGCGATTTCATACGACGGCCGCCAGCGTTGCCACGAATCTGCTGCTGCTCGGCATCTTCAAGTATGCCGACTTTGCGGTCGGTTCGCTGAATGCGGTGGCCGGACGCGAGACGTTCGCGCTTCCCGGCATCGCGCTGCCGCTCGGGATATCGTTCTTCACCTTCCACGCCATTTCATACCTGGTCGACGTGCATCGCGGCGAGGTGAAGCCGAACCGCAACCTGCTCTCGGTCGCGGTTTACATCGCGATGTTTCCGCAACTCATCGCGGGTCCGATCATCCGCTATCACACCATCGCGCGCCGCCTGACCGGCCGGCGCATGACGCTCGGCCGCGCCTCCGCGGGCTTACGCATCTTCATCATTGGTTTGGCGCAGAAGGTGCTGATCGCCGACGAAGTCGCGCGCATCGCCGAAGCGGCATTCGACAAGCTGGGCTCGCCGAGCATGGCGGAGGCCTGGCTCGGGCTCTCGGCCTACACCATCCAGATCTATTTCGACTTCGCCGGCTATTCGAACATGGCGATCGGGCTTGGGCTTGCGCTCGGTTTTTCGTTTCCGCGCAATTTCCGTCTACCCTACACGGCACGCTCGGTCACGGAATTCTGGCGCCGCTGGCACATCAGCCTGTCGCAATGGCTGCGCGACTATCTCTATGTGCCGCTGGGCGGCAGCCGCGGATCGGCGGCGGAGACGTACCGCAATCTTTGTCTGGTGTTCGTCCTCTGCGGCCTGTGGCATGGCGCGAACTGGACCTTCGTGATCTGGGGCGTGCATCACGGCGCGTTTCTCATCGTCGAGCGCACCGGCCTTTCGGCGGCGCTGTCGCGTCATGCGTGGCTGGCGCGCGTCTATCTGCTTCTCGCTGTGATGACCGGCTGGGTCTGGTTTCGCACGCGCGATCTGGAGCACGCGCTTTCGTTTTTCGGCAGCCTTGCGGGCCTTCACGGCGTGTCCGGCCTCAGCGTCGCGACACACCTCGTGCTGCATCCGGCGACGATCGCCGCGTTGCTGACCGGCGCAGCGCTGGCGACCATCGACTTCGATCTCTGGCGCGCATTGCGGCGGCTGTTTGCCCGCATGGCGCAGCCTATCTACGCACTCGGGGATACCGCCGCGATCACGGTGCTTCTCGCGTTGTCGATCCTGAGCGTCGCGGCCGGCTCCTACAGCCCGTTCCTCTATTTCAGATTCTAACATGGGCTTGCTCGCGGGCTATCGGCGGCATTGGGCGCTCCTCTGGCTTCCGCTGCTGGCCGTGCCGATGGCGATCCAGGCGATCCAGCCTGCCGCGGTCTCATCCGAGGGCGAGGCGCGCATGCTCAGTGCCGCGCCCGCGTGGCCGCAGTCGGCGCGCGACTGGCTCGCGCTGCCGCGCCAGCTTGATCGCTTTCTCGCCGATCACTTCGGCCTGCGCGCCGAACTCGTGCGCTCGCACGGGCGCTTGCGCTATGCGATGGATCTGCCGGGCGACCTGCGCGTCATCATTGGCCGCGACAACTGGTTGTTCCTCAACGGCGACGGCACGATCGAGCAGGCGACTGGCACGAGGCTTCGGCAGGCGTCGATCTCGGCATTCGCGGATCGCGCCGCGGCGCTGCGCGCGCACCTGGCTGCCAAGGGCGCAGATTTCCTCGTCGCAATTCCGCCGAACGGCGCAACCGTCAACCGCGCGCGCTTGCCCGCCTGGGCCGCCGAAGTGCCTGCCGTGACCGAATACGATCTCATGATGCGCGCGCTTCGCGAGCGCGGGATCGTTGCTGTCGATTTACGCGTGCCGCTGATGGCCGCTTCAAGCCCGACTTATCGGCGCACCGACTCCCATTGGAACAAGTTCGGCGCGCTTGTCGCCTACAATGCGGTGATGCGCGCCGCGCTCAGGCCTGAATGGGCGATCGAT
Organism: Hyphomicrobiales bacterium; assembly: GCA_034669145.1. Classification (GTDB taxonomy): domain Bacteria; phylum Pseudomonadota; class Alphaproteobacteria; order Rhizobiales; family Xanthobacteraceae; genus PALSA-894. Next base: position 35,011 of record JAXDNY010000072.1, on the reverse strand, counting down.
CTTGCGCGCGTGCTGCGCGGGTTCGAGCGTGTGGCAGGCGGCGATCTGGCGCGGCTGCTTGCGGTCTCGGCCGACGTGAGCGATGAGGACGCCGTGATCGATCTCAGCGCCTATGGACCCGCGGCACCGCCTCCTGCTGCGATTGCAACACAATTCGAAAGTGGCGGCGATCTTGTCGAGACGGGCCGCGCCGGCGCGACAATCGTGGTGATTGGAGACTCATTCACGCGCGGCTATTGGCAGGATTATTTCGCGACGCACGCCGGACGTTATGTCTGGATGCACCACGAGCTTTGTGGATTCAAATGGTCCGTGCTCGACGAATACGCGCCACAGCTGGTCATCCTGGCGCCGACCGAACGGCAAATGTTCTGTGCTGGCGGAAACTGAAAGAAATTCTAGCGCTACCGCGGCAAATAGACCGCTTGTGACGTTCGCCACAATGCGGGATAGTTCCCCCACAGGTTGATCGCGCGGGAGAGTGCCATGTTGAAACAACTGTGGTCCTGCCTTACGGGCGCTTTCGTGTTGGGTTTCTTTGCGGTGCTTTTCGCCGCCGCGGCTCTTCTCGCCACGCCGGCTTCGGCCCAACCGGAAATCATCCCGAGCGACCAGACGTGGACCGTCCAGCCCGCGTTCGGCCAGGCCGGGGAGGGGCGTGACAATGTCAGCGGCGTGACCTGCATCGGGGTGGTGACCGCGCGGCCGGTGTGCCTTGTCGTCAACGACTCGGCGCGGTTCGCGCAGTTCTTCACGATCGCTGGGCAGACGATCCGGTCCGGCCCAATTGTCGGCATCAGCGGCACGGCGCCGCCCAGCAGGCTCACCGGCACGCCCAACATGGAAGGCGCCGCGCATGACGATCGCTTCTTCTATGTGGTGACCTCGAAGGACCGCCCGTCGATCCCGCCGCAGGTCGACACCGATTTCCTCGTTGTTCGCTTTCAGCCCGACATCAACAGCACACCGCCGGCGCCGCCCGCCACGATTTTAGACCTGGAGGTTTCCGATCACTTCCGCGCGGCACTAACCGCGGGCATTCCGGTCCCCGGGCTCGCCAATCAGAAGATCGATCGCACCAACAGCGATATCCAGGGCATCGCCATCACGCCTGGCGCGAGCGTGCGCGGGGAGGGCGTGGTCAATCTCGGGTTCCGCAATCCGGTGATTGGCGGCAAGGCATTCATCGTTAGCGCGGACGCGAACAAGGTATTCGCCGCATCGGGCGCGTTCACGCCGACCGTCACGCCGGTCGCGCTCGGGACTGACGTCGGCATCAGCGACCTGGCGAAGGTCGATGACGGCATCCTCATTCTGGCGGCATCGAATCGCTCCGTGCAGCAACGCCATTCGCTGTTCCTGCTGCAGAACGACGGCCAGCTCAAACATCTCGCCAACATCGCCCAGCCGACGGACCGCAAGGCAGAAGCGCTGCTCGTGCTGCGCGACGATCCGGAGTTCTACCTCGTGCTGCTGATGTTCGACGGTGTCGCGAACGGCGGACCGCTGCAGTATTTCGTGCCGCGGTGAGTGCGATCGCAACGAATGCCCGAGAGGCCGCTGACTAGGGCGGCCCGGGCCCCAGATTGTTGTCCATTGAACCTAATACGGTCCACGTCTGACAAAATTGATGAACGGGGCGCACGGCGATGCCCCGGTTATCGAGGGCGGCGGCATGACGACGGCCCTTCGTTCGGTCGAGACCGCGTTGGCTGTGCCTACGGACCACAACGCGCGCGTTGTGCCGGGCCGGGAGTGCGGGACCTGCACCTTGTGCTGCAAGGTCGCTGCGGTTGAGGAGGTCGACAAGCCCAACGGGGTGTGGTGCACGCACTGCCTGTCAGGGAGACGATGCACGATCTATGACCAGCGGCCACCGAGCTGCCGGACCTTCTATTGCCAGTGGATGGTCGAGAAGAGCCTCGGACCCGAATGGAAGCCGGAACGCGCAAAATTCGCGTTGGTGAAGACGGAAGGCGGCCGGCGCCTCACCGCCTTGGTGGACCCAGGCTTTGCGTCCGCTTGGCGGCGCTCTCCCTATTATGAGAACTTGAAGCGGTGGGCGGTGGACGCGAGCCGGCGATTACCCGACGTATATCTCGTCGACGTTCTGCTCGGCCAGCGCAGTATCGTGATCTTGCCGGATCGAGACGTGGACGTAGGGGTACTCGCGCACGACGAAGGGCTACATCTCGCATACAGGAGCACGGCGATGGGCCGTGTGATTGAGGTCTCCAAGATCAACGTTGCTCAACAACCATTGGTGGGTATTTCACCACCATGAACAGGGTTGGGACAACCGCGTTAAGTGAGGGCGGGCCAGAGGACTAGCCCAATCCCTCGCGTCATCCGCTTTGGACGTGCGACCGTGTGCGCCATGGTTGTTTCATGCGGGCGGATCAGCCGAGCCAGCCATCGCTCCTCTGCAGGACCACGACGTCTTGATGATGATCCCAAGCCGCTTCGTGGAACGCGAGCAAGCGCGTAGCAGTAAAGCCTTCGATCACCTTTGCGATCCAGGATGGCGAAGATGCGCTTAGCCCATAGTTTGGGATATCGGGGTACTCCACGTAGCCAAATCCGGTCTGGTCATACCCCTTTTGCGCATTCCGCCATAAAACAGGGGCAATGTAGTTGGTGACTTTGTTTTGCATGTAGTTGTGGCGGCGTCCGTGTGTGGTGAGGACAAGGAGTCCCTTTGGAGACAAGGAGTCAACAAACCAGTTTATTGCTCGCCGAAAGCGCGGCTCATCGAAATGTGTGACGAGGGAGCCGACGAAGATCAGGTCGTAGGTACGAGGCGGCGGGATCAAGAAATTCGGATTTTCTTCCGCTTGATTGGCGCCAAAAGACTGTAGAACGAATTTCTCCTTCTCCTTCGCCAAATCGCTGACGTAGAGCGTCGCATTCGGGAAGAACGCTCGAAGGTGGCGCGTCACCCGGCCGCCTCCGCAGGGAAGATCCAGAATATTGTTAACGTGAGGATCCCCGGCCACGATCAACGCGCTGACAATGATGTCGATCGCCGACCGCCCGACTGACATGTAGTGCGCAAAATTGCCCTCCACATTGGGAACGAACATGTCGTCATGCGGCGAGATCGCGTCGGAAATCTGAGTTTCTTTGTAACGAACGTACTTGGCAGTTACGGTCTCAATTGCAGACATGGGCCTGGGCTTTTTCGTCCAAAGAAAGCTTGGCATCCTCGACCGCATCGATCAAACGCCGATGATGCGGGATGAACGCGGTGAGTTTGGGTGTTCGCTAACTGACCTTGGCTTCGTCCAGAGCGCGCTGCGCCCGAACAGGCCCTGCTGTGACACGCTCTCGCGAAAACAGTTGAACAGCATGCTCAGTGCCCATCACTGATACCTCCAACGCGAAGAATACTATGCCCGGCAATCGAACCACGCCGCCTGTACAATCCCGCCGGCACCGCCACGGAGGCGCCATCCAGACTGCTGCGGCCGCTCTTAGCAGTCCGGCGGTCTGGATGCTACCACGCGTCATGCCATGTTTTCAGGCACCTTCGCGGTCGCCGGCGCCGGCGTCTGCGGCTTCAGCACGCCGGCCTTGATCAGCGTCGCGGTGATCTGCTGCATCTTGTTCATGAGATCGATCGCGGCCGATGGCTGGAGCACAAGCCGGCACGACGGATAGCGCTTGCCCGTGGCGGTGCCCCCGGGCTGATCGTCCACGCGGCTGACACAGAATTCAAAGCGCATCGTCTGTCCGTCGAACTGCACGCGGCTGACGAAGTCGGCGAAAACTTCGGCGAGTTCCGGCCGATCGATGTACTGAAACTGGATTGGAGGCGTGGCCGGCGCGGCCGGTGTTTTCGGTGTTTGAGCCATTGGTCCCTCGTAATGTCAAAGGATTGATCGCGACGATTGCGTGTCCTTCGATACTGCAATACTCACGAACCTGCTATAGAGTTCTGGAGGCTGTGCGAGGCCCGCGGCCAGATAACGATGCCGATTCAAGCGAACTTGTCGGAACACCTAATGCAGTATCACGGCCTCTCCTGCATCGTGCTCGGTGGCGGCGGGTTCATTGGCACAAATCTGTGCCGGCGACTTGCCAGGGCGGGAGCGCGCGTGCGCGCGTTCAGCCGGCGCTGCGCGTTCCCCGAGGCAATGGAGGGAGTTGAATTCTATCCCGGCGATTTCAGCGATGCGGGCGCTCTCGCCGCCGCGATAGAGACCTTCGACGTTGTTTTTCATCTCGTGCACGCCACGCCGCCGCAAGCCGCCAATCTCGATATGGCAAACGATGTCGAAAAGAACGTGCTTCCCTCGCTCGCCCTGTTCGATGTTTGCCGCAAACTGAAGGTGAAGCGCATCGTGTTCGTGTCGTCGGGTGGGACGGTCTACGGTCGCGCGAAGCAGGTTCCGACGCCGGAGACCGCGCCCACCGAGCCCATCACCGCCTACGGCATCAGCAAGCTCACGATCGAAAAATACCTGGCGCTATACGACCACCTGTACCGCAGCGATTATCGCGTGCTTCGCGTCACCAACCCCTACGGGCCCTTCCAGACGGCACTGAAGAACCAGGGCGTCATCGCCGCATTGATCGCGCGGCTCATGAGCGGCGAAAGCATGGAAATTTGGGGCGACGGATCGGTCGTCCGTGACTTCATCTACATCGACGATGTGATTGACGCGCTGGAGGCGGTGGTAAGCGATCAAAGCGGTGAGCGCGTGTTCAATATCGGCAGCGGCCAGGGCCATAGCTTGCGCGATGTCATCGGCATGGTCGAGCGGCTGGCTGGTAGGAAACTGAACATTGCGTGGAAGCCTGAGCGCCCGATGGATGTTCCTGTCTCGACCGTTTCGATCGATCGCGCCAGGAGCGGTCTTGGCTGGACGCCGATGACGTCGCTGGAGGCCGGGTTGCAGGCCACGATCGCATGGTGGCGTGATCGCAGCCCGGCTGCATGAATTGTGCCTTGCGCTCTCGGAGTGCGGCTGGCTTTCTTCGAGGATGCGGACGGATAGTAAGGGGTCGCCTCAATGAGCCGCTTGGATGAACTCGATGTCGTGCTCAGCCGCCGGAACGGAAAGGTCGTCGCGAGCATCCCCGCGTTGCGAATTTTCGCGACGGGGGAGGACACCGCCTCGGCGCTAGCCGCGCTGGAGGCGAAGAAGCAGGCCTATCGATCGGATCTCAACGATGCGGGCCTCGCTGACGCTTTCGAGGCGAGCACCATTCCCGACGCAAGCACCAAGGCGGAGGTTAAATCGTCAGACCTTCGCCAGTTCGCGTTGAAGTCTGCGATCGCTGTCGGCTTTGTTCTCGTCGCAATGCTGGTCGCGGGTGGATTGCTCGCCTCAAGGCTGGACGACGTCATTTTCCGCACCGCCTACGCCTTGCGGACAAGCATGACCCCGAATGTGAATATCGGCGGTCCGCAGTTCTGGACCAACGTCGGCGCGCAAATGGATCGTGCGGGAAGATTGTTCGAGCGAATGTCGGATGACGATCAGAAGAAGATTGTCTTGAGCATCCGCACGGTGGTGAGCAAGGTGACGCCAATTGCGGCCGAAATCGCGCCGCTTTTCTCCGCGGTGCGTGCGGAAAGCGACAAGACGCAAGCGCAGAACTGCAAATCGCCCTAGCCGAAGGGCAAAGAGCTACCAGGTAACGCCGGGTACGTGCGTGGTGGCGTAGCGATAGCCCGCATGCTGCGCCACGAACGGCAGCATGCGCTCGAGAGCATGAAGGATCGTCCCGTCGATCGGTGCGGGCTCCTTCGGGTAGCTGCTCCAATCGAGATTGAGCTTGAACAGCGGCGCGAGAGCCGCGCTGCGTGCCCAGAACATCGTTCCCACCGGGAAATTGAAGAACGGGGGCAAGGGATCCTGCATCCCGATCTGCTGCGCGAGTCGCTCCGCAATCCCCAGGTTGTAGTCCCAATCGGAGAGATGCGGGTCGTCCGGAAAGACGATTCCCAATCGCGGGTCCTTGGCCATGCGTCCGAGGACGATGTCCATCATCGGATGCTGCTGACCGATCAGGTTTCTCCAGATGAACTTGCGCCATCGTTCCCCGATGAGGCGGTCGTCGAGGAACAGGCTGCGCTTTGAATGGAGGTGACCGATGAAGTCGTACTGCTCCATCGTTTCAGCGCTCAGCCCGGTCAGGAAAGCACCGATGTCGCGGCCCCGATTGGGGACGATGGTGATGTGTACATCGCCACGACCATAGGCCGCCATCCCTTGGGTCAGCATCCGCGCTTTGCGGCGGCTGTTCGTGGTCAACAGCAGGTCGCATCGCGTCTGATTGGACGCCATCATGTCGAGAAATTCGCCGCAAAGCTCCGGATAGTGGAAATGCACATGCAGCGCTATCCTGAATCGCGTTGCCGCCGTGTTCCCAGGCTCGGCGCTGTCCGGCGTGATGACGGAATGGCTCCACGGTCCTTCGGGTTTCCCCTCGCGAATGAAGTGCGCGAGCGGGTTGACCGACGCGATGTCGTATCGGCTTCTGTTCTCGTGCGCGTAGATTTGCGGGTGAAAGCCGGGACAAGGCCGCCGATAGTAGAAATTCACCGTTGGCTGCCGGCCGGTTCCGAGCATTGCGGCTTTGGCGATAAACAACCGGATCGCATCCTCGCGCGTCTCTACGTCGGAGTCGGGGCCGAGGAAGCTGATCGTATCGAAAACCTCATCGTCCTCGATGGTCGCAAAATCATCGCGTCGCTGCTGCATCACCTTCATCGACTCGCGGCCGATGTCGTCCAGGCGTGCGATGTAACGCCCCATGTCGAAGTTCGCTTCCGCGAGGCGGCGTGCGGCGGCGCCGATCTGCTGCCGCATCGGTTCGTCGGCCGCGAGCGTCAGGATCAATTTGGCCGCCGCCACGGCGTCGAGATGCGGGACGACGCTTGACCGCGCCACAATGTCGGTCGACAGAATATCGGAAATGCCGCTGCAGTTCTCGAAACAGACAACCGGCAGCCCCCGCAGCGCGCTGTCGATTGCAACGTTTGGAAGCGGATCGAGCCGCGAGCTCAGGAAGAACGCATCAGCGAGCTGGTATGCCGGCGCCAGATCGGCAACTTCTTCGACAATTGCGACCTTGTCGGCGATGCCGGCCCGCTCGATTTGTTTGAGGAGGGCCGAGAAGAATCCCTGGTCCAATTCTGGCGGCAGGACCTGGCCGATCCAGACGAAGCGAATACGCCTCGCGGGATTCTGCTTCGCGACCGCGGCCGCGCACGCCATGAACAGGTCGACGCCCTTGCGTTGGTAGATCGTGCCGCAGCCCAGCACCACGAATGCATCTTCATAGCCCGCTGGCCGCATGACCGCCTGCAAGGATTCCCGTGAGTGTGCTTGTTCCTTGGTCTGTGCCGGAGGCAGTTCGGGCGGGCCCTGCGGCAGGATGTGAACCCGGTAATTGTCGAGATTCGGATAGTCAGCGCGAGCAGCGTTCAGAACGCGTGCTGCCGAGAAAACCGACTGAGTCGCCCAGCCGAGCTCGCGCCCCATTTCGCCTTCGGGAAGATATGACGGAAACTCATGCACCAATGCGACGACCGGAACGAAGGCGCAGGACAACGGCCTCATCACGATGCGCGTATCGATGCTGTTCGCGATGGCGTAGGATAATCGATACGCGGACAGGATATGGCGGACCAGCTGGTCCGCTTCGACGGGGTGCCAGTCGGCGCGGCGGAGCGGTCCAAGAACGGCGTGGGACACATCTGCGAACGCAGAGGCGATGTCGCCGCCCGACAGCAGCAGTGTCACGACGTTGTATTGCTGCGCCAGCCGCTTGACGATGTTGTAGCCGAGGATCGGTGCACCGGTGCGCGAGGCCTCGTGCGCGACGACGAGGATCGTCTCGCGCTGAGGATCGATACGGCTGCGATCATAAGTGAGCGCAGCCGCAAGGCTTGTAGGGCGGCGGCCTTCCCCCCGTCCCGACGTGACGTAGTGGACCAGCAGACACTCGAACGAGCGCCTGAGATCCGGGTAACGCTCAAGATAGTAACCCGGATCGAATTGGCTCGACGGCGCAAATCCAAGGCGCTCGCCCACGATCACATAGTGCAATGCGGGGTCGAGGTCGCCGATATCGCCGGCGCTCGCCAGATAGTATTCGTGATCGAACAAGTCGCTCTTGCGCACAAGCTGCGCAACGCGCTCCGCATCGGTGAGCTTCAGGTAGACCGGATAGCCTGCGGACCGCAGTTCAAGAAATGTCACGGCCGGTTCATCGTCCAGCCCCACGCTGGAAAAATAGGGCTGCAGCCATTTGAGCTGGATGCCGACCCGCGGATCGATGTCGGTCGCGACATCGGGGAAAACGTAGTCACTCACGGGGTCCGCAGTCTGCGGGGTGAGCAACCGCAAGATCTGGTGCTTCACCGACAAAGGAAGGAGGCGTTTCAAATGCTCGGGTGTGTGCTGCACCAGTTGAGACAAGAGCGCGTTCTTCGAAAACGCGACGGCTTCGCGCTTCGGCCGCATCGCCGCCAAAGCCTGTTGCCGGAGCAAGCGGATCGCGACGTTGCGCTGTGCCGCAACACGCGCGAGGCTTTCGCTGGGCGCTGCTCCCGGGGCTCCGCGCGCGAGTTCGGCTTTAAGCGCGGCAACCGCCGCCTCGGCTTGGCGCAGGGCGTGGCGCTCGGACACTGATGCGCCAAGGCGAGAAAAGTATCCGCGGATTCGTTCAATCGCGCCATCCTCGCGCGCTCGCAGCAGCGGCCTGATCTGCTCCGGCGGGGAGTCCGTTCCGACATACGCGAGGCCGAGGCCTTGGGCGTGAGCAAACTCGAACGACGGATGGCGCGACGCGAGTGTCTTCCAGAATTGCCGGACATTCTCATGGGGCGGCCGGGCTTCGGTGGGATGAAGCAGCACGACGCCGCGCGAACTCATCTTCGGCAGCCACTCTTCCAGATCGCGCGCGACTGCATCACCGTCCGCCGCCAAATGGATGTAAAGCAAGTCGATGTTGCCGGAGACTTGCGCAAGCGCACCGGCGAGGCTGCTGCGGGCGAGCGCCGAAAACCGAGAATAAAGCGCGTCGTGATAGGCCTTCGCCGACCCGAACGCCTCTTCGTCACGATGGCGATGTGGCAATCCTTCGAGGCGAATACCGGTGCAATCGGTTCGCAAGCCGAGCGCCTGAACGGCCTGAAGGAAGGCAAAATACATGTTCCCGTCGTCGACACCGACGGCGACGACGGTGTTCGGCTTTAATGCCTCCACCATCCAGAGCGCGAGCGGCGTGTATTCGAGCTGTGACGAGGGGCCGACGGCCCAGGCGGGGTAGGCAAGCTCAAGACCGCCTTCGATCGTCCGCGACGGTGACTGCTCAACCGCAACCATGTGCCCAACGCTCTCCCCGCAGGTGCGGTTTTGCAGGCTTCAAAGCCTGCAACTCCAAGCTAACGAGGCATCAGCCCGAGGCCGAACGGGTTTCCCGGCGGGCGGATGACGAGAGATGCCGGACCGACCTATCTGCTTCTATCTGATAGGTTTTTTCGATTTCAGACAAGTCGTCACCCGCGTTGACAGTCAGAACGAAAGACAGTACTTCACCGCTCCGCGACAGCAGCATCGCGCGCAAGAAATTGCTTCAATCGAAGCGCCCGCTGGCATTCAAGTATCAAACGAAATTTCTGATGACAACAACTGATGTTGTTCTGCTGGTTCCCGAAAACGACATCGAGAACCCCGAGCTGTCCGTTGTTGTTCCGGCGCTCAACGAGGAGATCACCATCGGCCAGTTTGTCGACTGGTGTAAGCAAGGGATCGCCGCCGCTGGCGTCGCGGGCGAGATACTGATCATCGACAGCTCAACCGACCGCACCCCGGACATCGCCCTGAGCGGCGGCGCAAGGGTGCTGCGGACTCCCAAGCGGGGTCTCGGACGCGCCTATATCGACGCGATCCCCCATATCCGCGGCCGCTACGTTCTGATGGGCGATGCGGATTGTACGTACGATTTTCGTGAGCTCTCCGGCTTCGTCGAAAAATTCCGCGGCGGTCAAGAGTTCATCATGGGCTCTCGCTTCGAAGGCTCGATCGCGGACGGCGCGATGCCGCCGCTGCATCGCTACTTCGGCACGCCGCTGACGACGTGGATCCTCAACGTCATGTACGGCACGCGCTTCACCGACATCCATTGCGGCATGCGCGGAGCTACGCTCGACGCCCTGAAGCGCATCGATCTGACGTCGCAGTCTTGGGAATACGCCTCCGAGATGGTGCTGAAATCGGTGCATCTCGGGCTGCGCACCAGCGAGGTTCCGGTTCGCTTCCTGAAGGATCCGGAAGGGCGCGTCAGTCATCTCGTCCGCGCCGGGTGGACCACGCCCTGGAAGGCAGGCTGGATCAACCTGAAGGCGATGTTCGTCTTCGGCGCCGATTTCTTCCTGATGATTCCCGGCATCTTCCTGCTGCTGGTCGGGTTCGTGCCGTTGTGCCTGCTTGCGCCGGGCCCACTGACCGTTGGCGGCGTGACGTTCTCGATCAACGCGATGTTGCTGTGCCTCGCCGCATCCATCCTCGGCTTGCAGCTCTTCCTGATCGGAGCGATCGCGCAGTCGCTCTACGACGGCGTCGGCGCGATCCGAAGCCGCTGGCTTGCGGCCTTCTCCTATACGCGAACCACAGTTCTCACCGCGCTCGCCTTTGTGGTCGGCATGCTGTTGCTGGTCCGGTTTGGAATAGCTTTCGCCGAAAACAACTATCGCTTCGGGAGTACAATCGTCAGCGCAAACCATCAGGCGATTTTTGGGCTCTTTCTTGCGATGGGGAGCATCATCACCTTCGTGGCGATGCTGCTGATCCATGCGGTCGGATTGTACGTTCCGATCAGAGCGCCTGTTCGAGACGAGCCAATCGCCTGACCGCGCAAGCAAACGTTGGGAGTAATTGACGTGACGTTTTCGTCCCAGTTTCTCGATGAGACCGCAAAGATAATCTCCGCGCTGGATGCGGGCGTGATCGAAACGATCGCCAGCGGGTTAGCGAAAGTGCGCGAGCGGGAAGGGCGCCTCTTCATTCTCGGGGTTGGCGGCTCGGCCGGTCACGCCGGCCACGCCGTCAACGATTTCCGCAAGATCTGCGGCTTCGAGGCGTATGCGCCGACCGACAACGTCTCCGAACTGACCGCGCGCACCAATGACGAGGGTTGGGAGACGGTGTTCGATGCGTGGCTCAAGGGCTCGCGTATCTCTGCGCGGGACGGACTCCTGATTTTCTCGGTGGGTGGCGGGGACAGGGAAAAGAACGTATCGGCCAACTTGACGCGGGCGATCGATGTTGCGGCGGCGGTTGGGGCAAGCGTCTATGGAATTGTCGGGCGCAACGGCGGCTACACCAAGCAAAAGGCCACGGCCTGTCTGGTGATCCCTCCGCTGTACGCCGACCGCGTGACTCCGCATACGGAAGGGCTTGCCGCGGTCGTCTGGCACCTTCTGGTGAGCCATCCCGCGCTCAAGGTTGCGGGAACCAAGTGGGAATCCATCCGCTAGCCTTTGGATCGCTAGCCTTGGGATATGGTGTTCGGGCGAGGCCGGATGATTTCGTTGAAACAAGAGCGCCCACGATGACGATGGCGAATGAGGACATCCGGCATCGGTCGACGCGCTTTCTGTTCCGGCGATACAAGGCGGCGCGCGAATTCTTCAGCGCGCGCAAGCCCGACATCTGGACCAGAGCTTTCTTCTGGTTCCGCTACCGCTTGCAAGTCGTGACCACGAGCCGCAAGCTGACGCGCCTCGACAAGCTCGAACGCGCGATCTGGAAGGCGATCTATTTCCAGCGTTACGGCACGCAGCCGCTCTATGCGGTGGAAACGAACCGACCGGTTGCGGTGGATAGCCCCGACCACAAATGGCCGCGCGGCACCGCGTTCGACAACAGCTCGAACCGCAATTTCAATCTGAAGCTCTACGCCTACTTCAATTTCCGCCCCGATCTACGCGTGATGGATCTCGGTTGCTCGGGCGGTGGTTTCGTCAAGTCGTTCCTGGAAGACGGCCATATCGCGGTCGGACTTGAGGGCTCGGACTGGTCGAAGAAGCTGCGCTCGGGCGAGTGGGACACGTGCCCGCATCACCTGCTGACCTGCGACATTACCAGCATGTTCCAGCTTCGCGATCGCGACCGCACCCCGATGACGTTCCAGTGCATCACGGCGTGGGAAGTGCTCGAGCACATTCCGGCGGACAAGCTGCCGGCGCTGATCGACAACATCAGCCGGCACCTTGCGGACGACGGTATTTTCGCCGGATCGGTCGATACCGTGCCGGACGCAAACCCGATCACCGGCGCGGTTTACCACGCGACATTGCAGCCGAAGAGCTGGTGGCTTGAGCAGTTCGCGAAAGCCGGGATGGTCGAGTGCACGGATCACATCTTCACCACGCGCGACTATGTGCGCGGGCACGGCATGGGATTGACCGACTGGGACCCTGCCGACGGCGAAGGCTTTCACCTTGTGCTACGGCGCCGCTAGGCGATCAGGGTTGCGGCTCTTCGGGTTGGCGGCTTGAGGCGCCGCGGATCAGAACAAGAATGCCGGGCGAAGAAGCGATCACCAGGCACACGCCGAACAGAATTGAAATCGCAAACGCAGTCCCGGCCGGGACGCCATAGAGCCCGAACAGAAATACCAGTGCGCCTTCCCGGACGCCCCAGCCCGCAAGCGAAATCGGAATAGCCGCCGCCAGCATCGCGCCGAAGCTGATGACCGCCAGATCGACGAGCGAGATGCGGACCTGCATCTCCATCGCCAGCAGGCCGATCGCCGCCACCACAATGAGTTGGCCGACGATGGACAACACGATGATGCCGATCACCGCGCGCGGACGGCGCGCCAGCGCATGAACATCCGCGTTGAATTTCGCCACGACTTGCTGGACGCGGCCAACCAGCGGCGCAGCCGATCGCAGATTGCCCAGCGCCCACAACACCGCACAAAGACATACGCCGGCCATTGCCGCGATGACGACCGGCCATACAAGGCTCCTCTGCGCGACGAGCGAGGCGAATGGCAGCAGCAGGACGGTGCCGGCCAGAACCACCAGGATACCGAATGCGCGATCAAGCAGCACGCTGTGAATTCCGGCGTCGAGCGGTACGCCGAGCTGTTTCGCCCGCCATACCCGATAGGCGTCGCCGCCGACTGCGGTCGGCAGCACCTGATTGAACAGGAAGCCGAGAAACACGCTTCCCATCAGAGCCGATGCGTTGATTCCATAGCCAAGAACGGACAAGATGGATGCCCAGCGCGGCGTAACGAACAGGACGTGACTGGCGAGCGTCACGACCACTAGCGCCAGGATCTCCCAATGAACGCCTCGGATTTGCGTTAGAATTTCCGCCGATCCGATCCGATATGCGAGTCCTCCGACCAAAATGATCGACAGTGCGGATCGCAGTAACAATCCGGTTTTGCTTTTGAGTATATTGCCGAAGGTCATGAAACGTATGTGGACCGCGCGAGCATGACGGAGCCCTCTCGGCGGCATGCCATAGCTCAACGGTTGCTCTACGTCGATCCGCCCCGGCCGGTCGTCTGGCTTTATGTCGTTGGCCTGAACCTCGCCTACATCGTCCTCTCGGTCCACATCCCGATCTCAGTTTATCCCGGCGCGCCGCACGACGACGGGCTCTACATGGTGGTCGGCCGCTTTCTCGCCGAAGGGTTCTGGCTCGGGCCGTTTGGCCAGTACACATTGATGAAGGGGCCGGGTTACCCGGCATTTCTCGCGCTCGCGAACTGGCTCGGCATTTCGGTCACGCTCGCGCACGCGCTGTTTCACTGTTTCTCAATCACGTTTTTTGTTCTTGTCTGCCATCGCTTCGTCAGGTCGGCCGTACTGTCGGGCCTGATGCTGGCGCTTCTGCTGTTCCAGCCGGTGACGTTGACGGAGCCTCTGCGGCGGGTTTTTCGCGAGGAAATCTACTATGGGCAACTACTCCTGATCCTCGGCCTTGTCATCACGATGCTGTTCCTGGCGCGCAATTCCGCGCAACGGCTGATCTGCGGGGCGCTCAGCGGTTTGGCGCTCGGCTGGTTTTGGTTGACGCGCGAAGAAGGGTTTTGGATTCTTCCGGCACTTATCGCCCTGTTTGCCTTCATGCTGCTTCGCTCGTTCCGATACTGGCACCTACGACAGATCGCAGTAGCGGTTTCGGTGATGATCGCCACATTTGCGATGACGCAGATCGGATACATGACGCTGAATTGGCGGTACTATGGACGATTTGTCGGGGTGGATTTCAAGGAGGCCAATTTTCAAAAGGCACTGGGCGCGATTCACAGTGTCCGCTCAGGCGGTATCAAGCCCTACGTTCCCGTGACTTTCTCGGCGCGGCAGCACATCTATCGCGTGAGCCCCACGTTCGCATCGTTGCAGTCCTATTTCGATTTGCCGGACAGGACCGCCCCCTCAGGCTGGACGGAAATGACTTGCAACATGGTCCCGGACGCGTGCGGCGAAATTGCCGCTGGCTGGTTCATGTGGGGCCTGCGCGATGCGGCCGCTCTCCGCGGGCACTATGCTTCGCCGGCGCGCGCATCGGCCTTCTTCGGTCAGATCGCGTTTGAGATCACGAGCGCATGTCAGCGCGGGGAGTTGGAATGCAAACCCCAACTCGTTGCCGAGATGCCGCCGGTCATCTGGAGCGATGTGATGGGCCGGCTATGGGTCGGCTTTGTTCGCGCATTCGATCTGATCACCGCGAAGCAGCTGCCGCTGTATCTTCATGATAGCGCTGGCACTGAACGGCAGCTGGCTGATGCGCTGCGGTTCCTGAATACGCCGTATCACGTTCCTCCCAAACAGGACATGACGCCATATTCGATCAAGGGCTGGTTTCACAAGGCGGGAGACGAATGGTTCTCAGTCGTCGCAAAGAATGTCGAGGGACTTCCTCAGGATATGGATTTCGATCGTCTTGCGAGTGAGGAACTCAAGGCAATTACCAAGGATCCCGCCGCAAACAATCAACGTTTCAGGCTCAACCTGCGGTGTGACGATGCGTGTGTCCTGACCTTCACGACACGAGATGGGACGCAACTGGCGAAATCGCTCGGCGAGCTGCTGAAGCAAGGTTTGTTTGGATACAGGGTCTCGGGCTCGCTCCTTGTCATCGAGAGCATCGACAAGTTAGGCAGTCCGTTTGCAAGCGAGACCAGAATAGAGCGGGTCAGCGGTCGAATTCGCACTGCGCTCGTATCTTATTACTACTTTGTCTATCTTCCGCTGCTGGCGCTCGGGGTGCTCGCATTCCTGGCAGCCACCGTAATCCATCCACGGCAAGCGGCGTTCAAGATTTCCTATCAGCTGGCCTTCGTGTGCTGGTCCCTCCTGTTTCTTCGCGTGATCGTGCTGAGTTTGATCGAGGCGACCTCCTTCCCGGCGTTGCAGATTTTCTACATCGCGCCCGCGTATTTTGTGGCTATCGCCGCAGCGGTGCTTTCGATCGTTGCGCTGCTCGACCTTTCTGGCTTTGCGACGCTGCCGGTAAAGACGAAAAAGGCCTTTCTTTCCAATACTATAAAGCGATGAGGGGCGGCGTTCCCGCAGTTGCAACACCACCTCGACACGGTTATGACCCGGCAGAGCGCGAAACTGCGCGGTTCGCTGACAAGGCCTGAACACGGACATCATGGCGAAGACGCGTTTCTTCATTAGCGGCGGCGCGGGGTTCCTTGGCTCCAACCTGGTCAACACGATCCTCGATCGTGGTCTTGGACCCGTCACCGTCTTCGATAATTTTCTGACCGGCCGCCGCGAGCATTTCGGCAAGCGCGTCAGCTCGCCGGACTTGTCGATCGTCGCGGGCGACATGTCCAATCTCGGCGCCGTAACCGACGCGCTACGCGACCATGATGCTGTCGTACATCTCGCGGCGAATTCCGACATCGCGAAGGCCGCGAGCGAGCCGCTGATCGACTTCGACAACGGCACACGGCTGACGCAGACATTGCTCGAAGCGATGCGCGCGACCGGCGTGAAGCGAATCCTGTTCACCTCCGGCAGCGGTGTTTACGGCGAGGTGCCGCCGACACCGATTCCGGAAGACTACGCGCCGCTCATTCCGATCTCGACCTACGGAGCGTCGAAGCTCGCGTCCGAGACGCTGGTGAGCGCGTACTCCCACATGTTCGACATCGTCGGCACGGTGTTCCGCTTCGCCAACGTGGTCGGACCGCACATGACACATGGCGTCAGCCACGATTTCACGCGCCGCCTGCATGCGGATGCCTCGCGCCTGCAAATCCTCGGCGACGGCATGCAGAGCAAGCCATATGTCCACTCCGACGACGTGGTGGCGGCGATCCTGTTCATCCTGCAGAAGCAGACCAGCGGCTATGCGTATTACAATGTCGGCTCGGAGGATCATCTCTTGGTGCGTGATATCGCCGACATCGTCACCGGCGAGATGGGCTTGAAGAACGTCAAATACGAGTACACTGGCGGGACGCGCGGCTGGCGCGCCGACGTGCCGGTCTACCGGCTCGACACGTCGAAAATCCGCGCGCTCGGCTGGAGCAACAAGATGAACTCGCGCGAGGCGGTCGTCGCGGCAGTGCGTTCGCTGCTCGGCGAAATCGCGGCCGGCTTGTGAGGACGTGATGCAGTTTCCATCGCATGTGAAGCGCGTTCTGCTCACCGGGGGTGCGGGCTTCATCGGCAGCCACGTGCTCGATCTGCTGGCGCCGGCCGGCGTCGAGTTCACCGTTTACGACAACCTTTCCAACGGCCGGCGCGAATATCTCGAACCCCATCTGTCTCGCCCCAACGTCAACTTCGTGCAGGGCGACGTGACCGATCTCCCGCGCCTGATCGAAGCGGCGCGTGGGCAGGACCTCGTATGGCATCTCGCCGCCAACACCGACATCATCGGCAGCCACGAAAACCCGTCGCGTGATCTCAACGATTGCGCGGTCGGCACGTTCAATGTGGTCGAGGCCATGCGCAAGACCGGCGTGCGCGATCTCATCTTCGCATCGACCGGCGCGGTGTACGGCAACATTTGCGCCGAGCGTTCTGTCGCGGAGGATGCAGGCCCGCTGCTGCCGGTCTCGACCTACGGCGCCGGCAAGATCGCCAGCGAAGCCTTCATCTCGTCGTTCTGCCATGTCTACGGGTTGCGCGCCTGGATGTATCGCTTCGGCAATGTGATCGGCGCGCGCATGACTCACGGCGTGATCTACGATTTCCTCGCGCGGCTGAAAAAGGATTCGAGCGAGTTGCTCGTGCGCGGCGATGGGCGGCAGGAGAAGAACTATTTTCTGGTCGAGGAATGCATCAACGGCATGCTGTACGGCTACGCCAACATCCCAATGACCGATGAAGAGCCGTGCGGCGTCTTCAATCTCGGCACGCCGACCGTCACCAAGGTGATCGATATCGCGCGCATCGTGGTCGAGGAGATGGGCGTGAACGCGCCGGTCCGCATCGAAGGCACCAAGAAGGCCTGGCCGGGCGACCAGCCCCGCGTGCATTTCGAGGTCGACAAGCTGTCCAAGCTCGGCTGGAAGTCCAAACTGAATTCGGACCAGTCGGTGCTGATCGCGGTGCGCCGCATGCTCGACAAGCCGGGCAGCCACGCGTGGGTGCAATGAAGATCGCGATCCTCGGCCTCTGGCATCAGGGCGTCGTCGGCGCGGCCTGCCTTGCCGAGATGGGCCATGAGGTGATCGGCGCGGATGCGAATGCCGAGGCCATCGCGAAGCTGAAGTCAGGCAAGGCACCGCTCTATGAGCCGGGGCTCGACGATCTTCTCGCGAAGGGCGTCAATGGCGGTAAGCTGACCTTCACCACCGATGTCGCGACCGCCGTGCGCGGCGCCCCGTTCGTGTTCGTCATGTTCGACACACCAGTCGATGAGAATGATGAAAGCGATCTGTCCGGCATCTTCTCGACCTTCGACGCGATCGCGCCGGCGCTCGAGCCCGGCGCTATCATTCTGGTGACCGCGCAGGTCCCGGTCGGCACCTGCGATCAATTGCTGGCGCGCCTGAAGAAGGCTGCGCCGGACACCTCGGTGACGATTGCCTACCAGCCGGAGAACCTGCGGCTCGGGCAGGCGATCGAGCGCTTCAAGTCGCCGCCGCTGCCGGTGATCGGCTGCGACGATCCTGCGGCATTCGACAAGCTGTTGACCGTCGTCGGCCCGCTGGCGCCGAAATGGCATCTCGTCAGCCTGCGCACCGGCGAAATGATCAAGCATGCGCTCAACGGCTTCCTCGGCTTGAGCATCTGTTTCGCCAACGAGCTGGGAAACATCTGCGATGAGGTCGGCGCGGACGGCAAGCGCGTCGGCGAGATGCTGCGGCTGGAGCCGCGCGTCGGCGCGAAGGCGATGCTGCTGCCGGGTCTCGGGTTCTCGGGCGGCACGCTCGCGCGCGACATGCAGACCTTGCGCAAGCTTGGCAAGCGCTTCGATCTCGGCACGCCGCTGCTCGATGGCGCCTGGGCCGCCAACGAGACGCAGAACAGCCTGGTCCTGCGCAAGCTCGCGCAGGCCGTGCCCGATCTCGCGAAAGCGCGCGTTGCCGTGCTCGGGCTCACGTACAAGGCCGACACCAGCACGCTGCGCCGCTCCGCCGCGCTTGAGGTGATCGGCGATCTCGTGAAGAAAGGCACCAAGGTGAATGCGCACGATCCGCGCGCGGACCGGCAGGAGATCAAGGCGCACACCGAGTTCACGTTCTTCGAAGATCCGCTCGCCGCAGTCAGCGGTACCGATGCGCTGGTGCTGATGACACCTTGGGTCGACTATCGCGATCTCGATTTTGCGGCGGTAAAAAGCCGCATGGCCAAGCCCTATGTGCTCGACACCGCCGGTCTGTGGAACGCAGACAAACTCACCGGCCTCGGCTTCGCGTATGATGAGATCGGCCGCGGACGGTATCCGCGAACGCAGACTGTGAGCTGACGATGCGCGTGTCCTTCATCGGTGCCGGGCTTCAGACGCGCCGCCGCGCGCCGGTGATCCAGCAATCCCCGGACGACGAGCTTGTCGAGATTGTCGGGCATGAGCCGACGCCGCCGAAAGGCCTGATCGAACAGTTCGGTGGATCGTGGGGTACCGATTGGCGGCGCGCCGTCGAGCGCAAGGATGTCGACGCGATCCTGGTGTGCACGCCGCCGCACCTGCATGCCGACATCACGATCGCGGCGCTGCTGGCCGGCAAACACGTGCTGTGCGAAAAGCCGCTTTGCCGGACCGTTGAAGAGGCCGAGGCGATGGTCGCCGCCGCGCGCGCCGCCAAGCGCGTGCTCAAATGCGGTTTCAACCACCGCCACCATCCGGCGATCCTGGAGGCGCGCAAGCGCTTCGAGGCCGGAGACTTCGGTAAGCCCATCGCGGCGCGCTGCCGCTATGGCATCTGCGGACGGCCGGGCTACGAGAAGGAGTGGCGCGCCGATCCGGCCCGCGCGGCGGGCGGGCAGTTTGCGGAGCAGGGGCCGCACGCGGTCGACCTGTTCCGCTGGTTTCTCGGCGATCTCACCGATGTGAGCTGCATGACCTCGATCGGCTATTTCCGCGAGCAGCCGCTCGAGGACAACGGCATGGCGCTGTTCCGCTCGGCGGACGGCGCGATGGCGACGCTGCATTCCAGTCTCACGCACTGGAAGAACCTGTTCTCGTTCGAGCTGATGGGCGAGGACGGCTACTTCGAGGTCGAGGGTCTTGGCGCGAGCTACGGCACCGAGCGGCTGCGTGTCGGGAAGCGGGATTTCACCGCGCCGTTCCAGGATCTCGTGATCGACTACCGCGGCGGCGACTCGTCGTGGCAGTCGGAGTGGCGCGAGTTCAAGTCCGCCATCGCAGAAAACCGCGTGCCGCTCGGCAGCGATATCGACGGTCTGGAGGCCGTGCGCGCAACGCTGGCGGCGTACGAAGCCGAGCGCACGCGGTCGGTCGTCCGTATCCCGGGATTCGGATCGCGGTCATAGATGCGTGTTGTCGTCACCGGCGCGGGCGGATTGATCGGCTGGCATCTGGTCGATGAGCTGACGCGGCGTGGCGACGCGGTGCAGGCATGGACACGCGAGACGCGCGCGGGCGACTGGAGCGGGAAGGTCGAGGTCGTCGCCGTCGATGTCAAGGACGCGGACGCTGTCTTGCGCCAAATGTCATCTGCCGCGCCCGAGCTGATCGTTCATCTCGCGGCGCAGAGTTCGCCGGGCAAGTCGTGGTCCGAGCCCGCGACCACGTTCCAGACCAACGTTATTGGGACCGCCAACCTTCTTGAGGCTGCGCGCAAGACTGCCCCGAAGGCGCGCGTGCTGATCGCGGGTTCGAGTGCCGAATATGCCGACGTGACGGGCGGACAACCGATCTCCGAAAGCACCCCGACCGACCCAAACAGCCCGTACGGCGTGTCGAAGCTCGCAGCCTGGCAAACGGCGCAGCTTTATCTCCGCCACTACGATCTCGACGTTGTCGGCTTTCGGCCTTTCCTGCTGGCGGGGCCGCGCAAGGCCGGCGATGTCTGTTCCGACTTCGCCCGGCGTATCGTTGCAATCGAGCAAGGCCGCGCGACCGAGATGCGTGTCGGCGCGCTCGATGTCGTGCGAGACATCATGGATGTGCGCGACGGCGTGAGCGGAATTCTGCGCATCGCCGAAGCCGGCAAGCGCGGCGAGGTCTACAACGTTGCGAGCGGGCATGGCGTGCGCATCGGCGATATTCTCGACGGATATCGCAAGCTCGCGACCGTGCCGGTCAACGCCGTTGCCGATCCCGCACTGGCGCGTCCGCTCGATCAGCAAGTGCGGATTGGGGATTCGCGCAAGCTGCGCGCGCTCGGCTGGCAGCCGAAGCACGACCTCGCCGGCACGCTTCGCTCGATCATTGAATATTGGCGCGTCGCGGACGCAGGCCGCTGATGGCGATCAAGATCACCGATACGAAAGTCGTTCACGACGGATGGGGCAAATTCCTCATCGCGACGATCCGTTTGGAGGACGGCCAGTCGGTCACGCGCGAGATCGAGGATCACGGCCACGCCGTCGGCGTGCTTGCTTATGATCCCGTGCGCCGCACCGCCATTCTGGTGAAGCAATTCCGCGCGCCGATGCTCTACGCCAATGGCATCGACCACACGCTGGAGGTCATCGCGGGCGGGCGGCAGGGGAATGATCCCGTCGCCTGCATCAGGCGCGAGGCGCTCGAAGAGGCGGGGCTGCGCCTGGGCGGCCTAGAGCATGTGATCACCGGCATGAACATGCCCGGCGTGTCCACCATGTGCATTGATTTGTATCTCGCGGCGTACCAGAAGGACGACTTCGTGAGCGCGGGGGGCGGCGTGCCGGACGAGAGCGAGGACATCGAGATCGTCGAGATGAAGCTGTCCGAGCTGGCGCGGATGCTGGAACTGGGAGCGCCGGTCGATCTGTCCACCGCGATGCTGGTGCAGACCCTGCGGCTGCGGCGTCCGGAACTTTTTAGCGAAGCAGCCTGATCGCATGCCGAACGCCAAACGCCGTGCCGTATTCCTCGACCGTGACGGCGTCATCAATGACGCACTGGTGGTCAACGGCAAGCCGTTCTCGCCGATGAATCACGCCGAACTGCGCATCCTGCCGGGCGTTCCGGAGGCCTGCGCGCAACTGAAGAAAGCGGGCTTCCTGCTGATCGTCGTCACCAACCAGCCGGACATCGCGAACGCCAAGACCACGGCGGCGCGCGTCGACGAGCTCAATCAGGCCGTTAAGAAGGCAACCGGAGTCGACGACATCTTCGTCTGCCCGCACAACGATGCGGCCAACTGCGACTGCCGCAAGCCGAAGCCCGGTCTGCTGCTGCAGGCGGCGCAACGCTGGGATATCGACCTTGCCAACAGCTTCATGGTAGGAGACCGCTGGCGCGACGTGGAAGCCGGGCGATCAGCCGGCTGCCGCACCGTGTTTATCGACTACGGCTATAAAGAACCTCGTCCAGAACGTCCGGACATGGTGACGACATCGCTCGCCGCCATCACGCCGGACATTATCAAGATATCCGAAGGGCTCAGATGACACCGAGTGTTGAGGCTTTGAAGGTCAAGATTTTCGCCGACGGCGCCGACAAGGCGCGCATGCTGGAGCTTTACGGCAACAAGGATGTGAAGGGCTTCACCACCAATCCGACGCTGATGCGCCAGGCCGGCATCAAGGACTACGAAGCCTTCGCCAAGGACATCCTCGGCCACATTCCGGACCGGCCGATTTCGTTCGAGGTGTTTTCCGACGATTTCGACGACATGGAGCGCCAGGCGCTCAAGATCGCGTCGTGGGGGAAGAACGTGTTCGCCAAGATTCCGGTGACCAACACGAAGGGCGAAAGCGCGGTGCCGCTGATCAAGCGGCTGGTGCAGAAGGGCGCGCAACTGAACGTGACCGCGATCCTGACCGCGCCGCAGATCGACGAGGTTGTGGACGCGCTGAAAGGCACCAAGCACTCCTACGTCTCGGTCTTTGCCGGGCGCATCGCCGACACCGGGCGCGATCCGCTCCCGTTCATGGTGCAGGCTGTAAAGGCCTGCAACACGGCGGGCGGCATGGAGGTGATCTGGGCGAGCCCGCGCGAACTTCTCAATATCTTCCAGGCGGACGAGATCGGCTGCCATGTCATCACGGTGACGCCGGACATCTTCAAGAAGCTCAGCACCGCCGGCAAGGACCTCGGTGTGTTCTCGCTCGACACCGTCAAGATGTTCTACAACGACGGTGCGGCCGCGGGTTACAAGCTGTAAGCGGCGCGCCCCGCGTCGCCGCTCCGTCGCCAAGAGAAGAATAGATGATCCTGATCCGCACACCGCTGCGCATTTCGATCGGCGGTGGCGGATCGGATTTGCCGTCGTATTACGAGCGGTTCGGCGGTTTCTTCATATCGGCGGCGATCGACAAGCACGTCTACATCGGCATCAACAAGATCTTCACCGGCGAATATTCGATCCGCTACTCCTCGCAGGAGCGCGTCACCAATCCAGACGAGATCAAGCACCGGATCATCCGCGAAGCGATCAAGCTGCACAAACTCGGCCCCGTGGAGATCGTCAGTCTCGCGGACATTCCGGCCGGCACCGGGCTTGGGTCATCGGGCAGTTTCACGGTTGCGCTGCTGCGCGCGATCTATGCCTACAAGCGCGAGCCGGTGACGACGTCGTCGCTCGCCGAGGAAGCCTGCCACATCGAGATGAACCTGCTGAACGAGCCGGTGGGCAAGCAGGACCAGTACATCGCGGCGTTCGGCGGCATCACGTGTTTCGAGGTCGACAAAAGCGGGCAGGTGCAGGTTTCGCCGCTCGCGATCACCAACCGCGGCCTGCACGATCTCGAAGACCACCTGCTGCTGTTCTTCACCGGTTACTCGCGCAGCGCTTCGAATTTGCTCGCCGACCAGCAATCGAAGTCGGAGTCGAACGACGCCGAGATGATCAAGAACCTCCATTTCGTGGTCGACCTCGGTCGCGAGATCAAGAAGGTGCTGGTGGCGGGCGACAATCAGGCCTTCGCGCGATTGATGCATGAGCACTGGCAGCGCAAGCGCGGCCGCTCGTCCGGCATGTCGAACGACAGCATCGACCGCTACTACGATGCCGCGATGGCGAACGGCGCGCTCGGCGGCAAGCTGGTCGGCGCCGGCGGCGGCGGTTTCCTGATGCTGTACGCCGGCGACACGGCGGGGGTGCGGGATGCCATGGCGCGCGAAGGGCTTGATGAAGTGCGCTTCAAGTTCGATTTCGACGGCTCGACCGTTCTCGTCCGGGAATAGCGATGCAATGCGTGATCCTTGCCGGTGGTCTCGGCACGCGCATTCGCGGGCGCAGCGGCGACCTGCCGAAGGCGCTGATCCCCGTGCTGGACAAGCCGTTCGTCGCTTACCAGCTTGAGTGGCTCAAGCGCCAGGGCGTGCGGGATGTCGTTCTCTCCGTCGGCTACCGCGGCGCGATGATCGCGGACGCGATCGGTGACGGCGCGCGGTTCGGAGTGTCGGTCGTCTATTCGGATGAAGGGGAGATCTTGCGCGGGACCGGCGGCGCGCTGCGCTACGCGGCCGATCAGAACTTGCTCAATGAAGCCTTCTTCGTGCTGTACGGCGATTCCTATCTGCCGATCGATTTTGCGCCGGTGTGGCACACCTCGGAAAATGGCCGGTGCTGCACCATGACGGTGATGCGCAATCGGGGCCGGTGGGACCGCAGCAATGTGGTCGTGCGCGACGGCAAACTCGTCCTGTACGACAAATTCGCCTCCGGCCCGGCCGCCGAAGGCATGGAGTTCATCGACTACGGCTTGTCGGTTCTGCGGCGCGACGTCGTGCAGGACGAAATGACCGCCGGGGAGACATGCGACCTCGCGCACGTGCTCACCCGGCTCAGCCGGGCCGGAAAGCTGCGCGCGCACGAAATCTTCGAACGCTTCTACGAGGCGGGATCGCCCGAGGGCCTCGACGATTTCGAAGCCTACATTCGGGTGGCTCAAGCCCGTGCGCCGAAAGAGTAGGGCGATTCGAGTTCCAAACGGCCCCGTTTAGGCGATTTCCACCCGGAACAAGGCCCGTCATTTTGCTTGCGACCGGCCGCCCGGCCTCTTAAACAAGCCGCCGGCGGTGGGGGCCGTCCCCTCCAACATTTCGTGTCCAGAGCGTTATTTGCGGGCGATTCCACACCATGAGCCTTCAGTTCCAGAATGTCCTCGTCACGGGCGGCGCCGGGTATGTCGGGCATGTCCTCACGCCCCGGCTGCTCCAGGCCGGCTATAACGTTACCGTCTATGACACCCTCTATTTCGGCGCCCGCTTCCCGAACGTCCCGGAGTTGACCATCATCCAGGGCGACATCCGCGACACCGCCAAGCTCGCCGAGGCGATGAAGGGACACGACGCGGTCCTGCATCTCGCCTGCATCTCGAACGACGCCAGCTTCGAACTCGACGAAAACCTGTCGAAGACCATCAACTACGATTGCTTCGCGCCGATGGTGAAGGCCGCGAAGGACGCCGGCGTGAAGCGCTTCGTCTATGCCTCATCGAGCTCGGTCTACGGCGTGAGCGACTCGCCGGATGTGACCGAAGACCATCCGCTCGTGCCGCTCACGCTCTACAACAAGTTCAAGGGCCTGTGTGAACCCGAGCTGTGGAAATACATGGCGGATGATTTCACCTGCGTGGTCATCCGCCCGGCGACGATCTGCGGCTACTCGCCGCGCACGCGGCTCGATCTCTCGGTCAACATCCTGACCAACCACGCCGTCAACAAGGGCGAGATCCAGGTGTTCGGCGGCGCGCAGATGCGGCCGAACCTCCATGTCGACGACATGGTCGATGCTTATTTGCTGATGCTGGAGGCGCCGCACGAAAAAATCCACGGCGAGATCTTCAATATCGGTTTCCAGAACCATTCGATCGCCGACATAGCGCTGATCGTGAAGCGCGTCGTGGAAGAAGAGATGCCCGAGAAGGGCGAGATCAAGATCAAGACGACGCTGAGCAACGACACGCGCTCCTATCACGTCAATTCCGACAAGGTGCGCCGCGTGCTCGGCTTTGAGCCCAAGCGCAACATCGAGGACGCGGTGCGCGACCTCACGCGTGCGTTCCGCAATCACTTGCTGCCGGCGAGCTTCGACGACGACTGGTACTACAACGTCCGCACCATGAAGAAGATCGGGGCGAAATGACCGGAGCGCGCGGGACTGCGCTCGTCACGGGGGGCGCCGGCTTTATTGGAAGTCACATGGTCGATCTCTTGATCGGCCGCGGCTACGCGGTGCGCGTGATCGACAATCTGCTCGGTGGCCGCGAGACGAACATCGCACACCACAAGGACAATCCGGCTTTCACGTTCGTTGCCTCCGACATCCGCGAGTACCAGCCCGGCCACGCACTGTTCGACGGTGTCGACTGTGTGTTCCACTTCGCCGGCATCGGCGACATCGTGCCCTCGATCGAACGGCCGATGGAATACATGTCGGCGAACGTGCAGGGCACCGTGCACATGCTGGAGTGCGCGCGCGCCGCGCGCGTCAAGAAGTTCGTTTATGCGGCCTCGTCGTCCTGCTATGGCCTTGCCACGACACCGACCCGCGAAGACCACCCGATCGTGCCGCAATACCCGTACGCGCTGAGCAAGTACCAAGGCGAGCAGGCGGCGTTTCATTGGCAGACCGTCTACAAGCTGCCGGTCAATTCGATCCGCATCTTCAATGCCTATGGCACACGCTCGCGCACCTCCGGCGCTTACGGCGCTGTGTTCGGCGTGTTCCTGAAGCAGAAGCTCGCCGGCAAGCCGTTTACGGTGGTCGGCGACGGCACGCAGACGCGCGACTTTCTTTACGTGACCGACATTGCCGAAGCGTTCCTCGCTGCAGCTGAGACCGACAAAACCGGTGAAGTGTGGAATCTCGGCGCGGGCAATCCGCAGCCGGTCAACCGGCTGGTCGAACTGCTTGGCGGCGAAGTCACCTATATCCCGAAGCGCCCCGGCGAGCCCGATTGCACCTTCGCGGACATCGGCAAGATCCAGCGCGATCTCGGTTGGCGTCAGAAGGTCAGCTTCGAGGAAGGCGTCGGCCGCATCGTCGAACAGATCGATTACTGGCGCGATGCGCCGCTGTGGGATCCCGCTTCGATCGCGCAGGCGACGGCGGGCTGGTTCAAGGCGCTTGCGGGTGAAGGAGTGCGGCAATGATCGACGAAGCGAGCCGCAAGCTCGTCAGCCACAAGATCAAGACCCCGCAGCAGATCGCCGAGCTGATCGGGCAGCCGCCGCGCGACAAGAAGGTGATCATGTGTCACGGCACCTTCGACCTGGTGCATCCGGGGCACGTTCGCCATCTGCTTTACGCCAAGAGCATGGGGCACGTGCTCGTCGCGAGCCTTACCGCGGATGAACATATTCTGAAGGCCAACTTCCGCCCCTTCGTGCCGCAGGAGTTGCGCGCCTTCAATCTCGCGGCATTGGAATGTGTCGATTACGTCGTGATCGACAGCCAGCCGACGCCGCTCGAAAATCTCAGCGTCATCAAGCCGGATTATTTCGCCAAGGGCTACGAATACAACAAGGACGGCTTGCACCCGAAAACCGCGGAAGAGAAGGCGATCATCGAATCCTACGGCGGCGAGATCATCTTCACGCCCGGCGATATCGTCTATTCGTCGTCACACATCATCGAGACAGAGCCGCCGGAACTCTCGACCGAAAAGCTGATGCTGTTGCTCGAGGCGCAGGGCATCGACTTCAACGATTTGCGTAAGGGCCTCGACAAGCTCAAGGGCCTCAAGGTGCATGTCGTCGGCGACACAATCATCGACAGCCTGACGCAGTGCACGATGATAGGGGGCATGACCAAGACGCCGACCATGAGCGTGCGTTTCGAGGAACAGCACGACTTCGTCGGCGGCGCCGGCATCGTCGCCAAGCACCTCAAAGCGGCAGGCGCCGACGTGACGTTCTCCACGGTTCTGGGGGAGGATGCGCTCGCGGAATTCACGCTCAATGATCTCGCCAAGGCCGGCGTACATTGCGTGCCGGTCCTCGATCGCACGCGTCCTACGACGAACAAGAACGCGATCGTAGCGGGTGGCTATCGTCTGCTGAAAGTCGATAAAGTCGATAACCGGTCGATCTCGGAGCGCATCCTCGGTCATTTGGCCGAGCAGGTTCGCGACACACCGGCGGATATCGTGATGTTCAGCGACTTCCGTCACGGTATCTACAATCGCGACACGATCCCGCCATTGACCGCGGCGTTGCCGAAGGACGTGTTCCGCGTTGCCGACAGTCAGGTGGCTAGCCGCTGGGGCAACATACTCGAATTCCACGGATTCGATCTGATCACGCCGAACGAGCGTGAGGCGCGCTTCGCGCTTGGCGATCAGGATTCGGTTATTCGTCCGCTCGGCCTCAAGCTGTATCGCGCGGCGGGCTGCAAGGTGCTCATGCTTAAACTCGGCGAGCGCGGCATGATGACCTTCGTCAACGCACAGGACAGTGACGTCCGCGCTTTCTTCACGCTCGACAGCTTCGCCGGGCAGGTGGTCGACGCGGTGGGCTCGGGTGACGCGCTGGCCGCCTATGCGGCGCTTGCGTTGTATGCGACGCAGAGTCCCGTGATCGCCTCGGTGCTCGGATCGATTTCGGCGGCAGTCGAGTGCGAGTTCGACGGCAACATTCCGGTGCAGCCGAAGGACGTTCTGGCCAAGATCGCGCGCATCGAGCGGCACGTCAATTTCAACTAACCGGGCCAACGCGATGCGGGCGGTCATCGTCGGGTACGGCGTTCAGGGCAAGAAGCGCCTGCGGGTTGCCGGTCCCGACGCGGCCGGCGTGGTCGATCCGATCGCAAAGGAAGCGAACTGGCGCGACATCCGCGCGGTGCCGCTCGACGGCTACGACGCGGCGCTGGTCTGCACGCCGGACGAGCCGAAGCCCGATCTGCTGCGTTATCTGCTGGAGAACGGCAAGCATGTGCTCGTGGAAAAGCCGTTGCATGCCGAGCGCGAAGAGGACCTCGCCGAGCTTGAAGCGCTGGCGCGGCGCACCCCCACAGTTTGCTACACGGCCTACAATCACCGCTTCGAGCCGCACTATGTGCGTATGCGCGACCTCCTGCGCTCAGGCGCACTTGGGCGGCTCTATCGCTGCCGCATGTTCTATGGCAACGGCACCGCGCGCCTCGTGCGCGACTCCGCGTGGCGCGACAAGGGCGCGGGCGTACTGCCGGATCTTTGCTCGCATCTGCTCGACACGGCGCGCTTCTGGTTCGGCGAACTCGGCGAGGATTTTCGTCTCGTCTCGGTCAATCGCTTCGAGAACCGGGCGCCCGATCATGTCGTCGTGTCATGCGAGGCATCTGAGCCCCGGCTCGAGCTCGAAATGACGCTGCTGTCGTGGCGCAACCACTTCACCTGCGACATCCTCGCCGAGAAAGGCACCGCTCACATTGAGTCGCTGTGCAAATGGGGACCGGCCACCTTCACGCATCGTACGCGCATCTTGCCGAGCGGCCGTCCGCCGGAAGAATCCGTGACCTTGGTGCAGGACGATCCCACCTGGGCGATCGAATACGAGCACTTCAAACGCCTGGTTGCCGACAAGGTGCCGACCGATCTCTCGAATGACCGCTGGCTCCTGCGCGTGCTCGGCACGCTGTCGGCGGCCGCGGCCAAAGAGGCTCGATGAGCGACCGTCCGACCATTGGCTATGCGGGCATGGCGCATCTTGGCCTGTGCTCGTCGATTGCGGCTGCGAGCAAGGGTTTTGCGACTGTGGGCTTCGATGCGGATGCGGCGCTGATCGGACGGCTCGAAGCCGGCCAATTGCCGGTGGTCGAGCCCGGCCTCGACGATCTACTGCGCGACAATCGTGGCCACATCGGTTTTTCCGCCGACGCAGGCCGGCTCGCGCAATGCGACGTCATCTATGTCGCGCCCGATGTGCCGACCGACGATGCGGGGCGCAGCGATCTGTCGTCGCTCGACAGGCTGCTCGATCATGTCCTGGCCCACAGTCGCCCCGACACTGTTGTCGTGGTGCTGAGTCAGGTACCGCCGGGTTTCACGCGCGCGCGCCAGCGCGACGGGCGGTTGCTCTACTATCAAGTCGAGACGCTGGTGTTCGGCCGCGCTGTCGAGCGGGCGACGCTGCCGGAGCGGTTCATCGTCGGCTGTCCCGATCCGGCGGCGCCGCTACCCGAGGCTTTCGACACATTCCTCAAGGCCTTCGGTTGCCCGATATTGCCGATGCGCTTCGAGAGCGCGGAGCTGACCAAGATTTCCATCAACTGCTGTCTCGTCGCATCCGTCAGCGTGGCGAATACGCTTGCGGCTTTGTGTGAGAAAATCGGCGCGGACTGGTCGGAGATCGTTCCGGCGCTCAAGCTCGATCGCCGCATCGGCCCGCATTCATATCTGGCGCCGGGCCTCGGCCTCGCGGGCGGCAATCTGGAGCGCGATCTCGCGACCGTGCTGCGATTTTCGGAGGAGTACGGCACCGAAGCCGGCGTCATCGCGTCATTCGTCGCCAACAGCGCTCATCGCAAGGACTGGGCCCTGCGCACGCTGCATGAGGCGGTGCTCGCCAAGGCGCCGGATGCGACGATCGCCGTGCTGGGTCTCGCCTACAAGGAAAACACCCATTCGGTGAAGAACTCGCCGTCGCTTGCGCTGATCCGCCAGCTCGGACCATGGCGGCTGAAGGTATTCGACCCCGTTGTGCCGGCATCGGCCGCGCCCCATCCCGCTGCAGTCGGCGCGAAGTCCGCGCTTGAAGCGGTCGAGAACGCCGACGCGCTCGCCATCATGACGCCGTGGCCGCAGTTCCGCGAGCTGTCCTGCGCCGCAATCGCCGGGGCGATGCGCGGGAAGCTCGTGCTCGACCCGTATCGCGTGCTCGATGGCGCGGCCGCGCGCAAGGCCGGCCTCGATTACCGCACTCTGGGAGTCTCCTGACCATGCTGACTCATCAGAATGCATCGCCGGTTGCGCCGAAGCGCGTCGTCGTCGTCGGGGTAGGGGGCTTCGTCGGCTCGACGATCCTGAAGGAACTAGCGGACGCCGGTGTCCCCACGCTCGGTCTCACCCGGAGGGAGGTCGATCTGTTGGCGCCGAGTGGTGCCGACGCACTCAAGGCAGCGCTGAAGCCCGACGACGCCGTGGTGTTCGTCTCAGCCGTCGCACCTGCGAAGAATGCCGCGCAGATGATGACCAATCTGCGCATGGCCGAAGCCGCGTGTGTCGCGCTCGCCGCCGCCCCGCCGGCCCACCTCCTCTATATTTCTTCTGACGCGGTCTATGCGGACGATGCCAATCCGGTCACCGAGAAATCCGCCGTCGCGCCGTCCACCACGCACGGCATGATGCATGCGGCGCGCGAGCTGATGTTCCGCTCCGAATATCGCGGCCCGTTCGCGGCGCTGCGCCCGACCCTGATCTATGGCGCGCGCGATCCGCATTCCGGCTACGGCCCGAACCGCTTTCGCCGGCAGGCCGCGAAGGGTGAGCCGATCACCATCTTCGGCGAAGGCGAGGAAAAGCGCGACCACATCGCCATCGAGGACGTCGCACGTCTTGCCAGGCTCATCCTGTTTCATCGCAGCAGCGGCGCGCTCAACGCCGTGACCGGCGTTTCGACGTCGTTTCACGACATCGCCAACATCGTCGCGGCGCAGTTCACGCCGCACGCCGAGGTGAAGTCCGTGCCGCGGCCCGGCCCGCGGCCGCATTTATTGCATCGCTTCTTCGATATCGCGGATTGCTATCGCGCCTTTCCGGATTTCCACTTCGAGCCGCTCGCAAATGGGTTGGCGCGGGTGCATCGGGAGACTCGTGTACAGTGAACACGATGACACCCATAGCTAACAGCCTCTAGGATTGGTCATGCCGAGCTGGCTCAGGACCGGACTGAAGGTCGCCGTCACGGTGCTGATACTTGCACTGATTGCGACGCAGCTTGATTTCCGTTCGGTCGGCCGGACAATTTCGACGATACCGGTCCCGATCGCCGTCGCGACCTTCTTCGTCATGCTGGCTCAGGCGATGGTCGCCGCCAAACGGCTGACAATGGTCGTAGCGCGGTTTGGCGCGACATTCCGTTTGAGAGACTCCTTCCGCATTACGCTTGAAGGAATGTTCTTCAGCCAGACGTTCGTGTCATTTCTCGGAGGCGACGCGCTTCGTATCTGGCGGATCCGGCGTCTGGGATTGCCGCTGACTGAGGCTACATCCGCAGTCATCCTCGACCGCCTCATCGGCATCCTCATGAACCACGTGTTCCTGCTTCTGAGTTTGCCTTGGCTCCTATCCGTAATCGACGATGGGGCTGTTCGTGCGGGTCTGCTCTTGCTTGCCGTTGCGGGCATCGCCGGCTTCGTCGCGATATTGCTCCTCGCGGCGCTCCGCGGACGCGGCGGCTTCTTGCACCGCCTCCGCGCAAAGCTTCCGAGCCGGCGCCTCGCGACGTTCGTCGTCGAGGCGTCGAGCGTTGGCAAGCACTTCATGACGCAGCATCGGCAGCTCGGTGCGGTGATGCTTATCAGCTGCCTCATCGCCGTCGCCAACATGATCGTCTTCGGCATCATCCTGCTTGGGATGGGGGTGGCGCCTCCTGTGGCGATCGGTTGCGTCTTGCTTGTGCCTGCAGTCCTCGAGATTTCCATGCTCCCGATTTCCATCGCCGGGTGGGGCCTGCGCGAGGGGGCCACCGTCATTGCATTCGGAACTTTGGGCGTACCGATCCATCAGGCGTTGGGCTCCAGCCTCGCTTTCGGATTGCTGGGCGTGGCGGTGAGCCTGATTGGCGGCGGTCTCTGGCTCGCGGATCGCCGTACGATGGCGGCGATCTCGCTCGATGGCGATCGTCCCAATGCCGCATAGGCTTCGGGTGACATGAAGGCGATCGTCATCGGCATGGATGGCCTGATCGGCGGCGCACTCGCTCAAGCAATCCGCGCCGAAGGAGGGCAGGTGCACGGAACGAGCCGGCGCGCGGATGCAGCCGCGAGCGGTCTCCAGCGGCTCGACCTGGCCGAACCGAACCCGGGCGACGTGGGGCTGCCTTCCGCCGACGTCGCCTTTTTCTGTGCCGCGATGGTGCGCTTTGCGGAATGCCGGGCGAATCCGCGACTTGCGCGTCAGATCAATGTTGTTGCGCCGGCCGCGCTTGCACGCCGGCTGGCAGCGCAGGGGACACGTCCGATCCTGTTGTCCACCAGCGCGGTCTATGACGGCCGTGCCGCGCGGGTGCTGTCCAGCGAGCCGCCGCGTCCGGTGACAGACTACGGGCGTCTCAAGGCCGAAGCAGAGGCTGAGTTCCTCGCGCTGGGCGAAGGAGCCTCCGTCGTCCGCCTCACGAAGGTGCTCGCGCCGCGGCAACCGATCTTCATCCGCTGGATCGAGGCGTTATCGCGCGGAGAATCCGTGACTGCATTTTCGGACCTCGGTTTGGCTCCGGTCTCGCTCGCCGCCGCGATCCGCGGCCTCAGCGCAATCGCAACGCAGGGCGAGGGGGGTATCTTCCAGGTGTCCGCCGCAAGCGATATCGCGTATGCCGAGGCCGCCCGTCATGTCGCCGGGCGCGTCGGCGCAGACCGGAAACTCGTCGTGTCCCAGCGCGGCGTGGATGCCGGGATGCCGCCTGAACAGATGACGCTCTTGTCCTCCCTCGATGCCTCGCGCCTGGCGACGCTGACCGGCGAAGGTGCGCCCGATCCCTTTGATGTCATCGACGAGGTGTTCGGCGCCGAAATGAAACAGGCGCGCGGCCAGACGGTGAGCCAGTGACGAATAACCTCTTCGGAAAGATGCCCAAACCAGCCGACGCGGCGGTCGGCATCATCACGCGACCGGATGGGCGCTACCTGCTTCAGCTCCGCGACGACATTCCGGGTATCTTCTTCCCCGGCCACTGGGGGCTGTTCGGCGGCGCGATGGACGCCGGCGAATCTCCCGAAGCTGCATTGCGGCGTGAGCTTCGCGAGGAGCTGGGAGTCGATTTCGACAAGGTGACCTATTTCACCGAGTTTACCTTCGACTTTCCCGTGCGCGGGAAAATCCTGCGG
The DNA here is from genome assembly GCA_034669145.1 of Hyphomicrobiales bacterium. Lineage (GTDB taxonomy): Bacteria > Pseudomonadota > Alphaproteobacteria > Rhizobiales > Xanthobacteraceae > PALSA-894. Next base: position 1,474 of record JAXDNY010000072.1, on the reverse strand, counting down.
CGCTATTACGAGGTTCCGGCTTCGGATGAGATGGTGAGCCGCATGGTGCTCGCGGAAGGAGCCGGGATGGACGCTTTTCCCGTCTCGCAGATCATGACCGAGTTGCGAACCGTACCGTACGACGGGTTTGCGATCTGGATGCACACGACATGCCGCTAAGGGCCGGGTCTTCCTGGCGGTCGCCAGCGCTTGAGGAGCTTTCCTGGATACGCTGACCATTGTCTTGATGTTGTCTGCGGCGGCGCTGCACGCATCGTGGCACGCGCTGGTAAAATCATCTGACGATCAACTGACCGTCCTGACCGGGATGAGCCTTGTTGCGGCGCTCGTCGCCGCATTGTTCCTGCCGTTTGTAGCGCTCCCGCCGGCGGCGGTCTGGCCGGTGCTGGTGCTCTCGCTATTCTTTCATTCGGGGTATCGGTTCAGCCTGGCGCAGGCCTACACGCATGGCGACCTTGGTGCCGCGTATCCACTGGCGCGGGGCCTGGTGCCGATCGTCACGATGGCGATCGGCGTATGGGCGCTGGGTCAGGTACCGTCGCACGGCCAACTCGCCGGCGTGGTCGTCATTTCCACGGGCGTGTGCTGGCTCGCCCTGGAGGCCGTACGGCAGTTTCAGGGAAAGTTGCTGCTGGCTGGCGCGGGCGCGGGCGCGGGCGCCATGGTCGCGGGCTACTCGGTGCTGGATTCCTATGGAGTCACGCTCTCGAGAGACTGGCTCTCCTTCACCGTTTGGCTGATCGTCATCGACAGCGGCAGCTTCGTCCTTTTGATGTTCTTGCTGCGCGGCAGGGCACTGGGGGGCGAACTCGCGGCGGTGCGCCAGCGCACGCTGCTCTCCGGCCTGCTCGGGGTTCTGTCATTTGCCGTGTTTCTCTGGGCGCTGAGCCGCGGTCCGGTCGGCGCCGTGACGGCGCTGCGCCAGACCAGCATCCTCTTCGCCGTTCTGATTGGAATGTTTCTCTATCGGGAGAAGCGTACATTCCACCGCGTGGCGGCAGCCGCCCTCATCATCGGTGGCGTCATGTTGATCGCGTCGAGCTGGCAGATGCTGCTGCACGCCACGCGGGTGATCCGGCGCAACAATCTCGATATGCGGATGCACATACGCCGCTTTACTCGCTATGCCAATCCTATTTCAAACTAATTTCCGCAATGGCCTAGCGTGGATTCCGTGCTAAAGCGGCGGCTGTCGCGACGTCAGCTAGTTCACGAGGTCTCCATGTCCCAGTCCGATCCCCCGCTCACAGTTGGCCTATTGGGAAAAGGCCGGCCTAGGGTCAGAACTCAATAAATTTTCTGCGCTGACAATACGATCCGGATACGTTTATGGAAGGGGATCGGGAGCGTGCGCAGGAATCTATTTTGGCTGAGCGATGAGCAGTGGAAGCGGATCGAGCCGCACCTTCCGACGGATGTGCGGGGCGTCGAGCGGGCAGACGACCGCCGCGTTATCAGCGGGATCGTCCATGTG
>JAXDNY010000071.1:0-18539 GCA_034669145.1 Hyphomicrobiales bacterium | reverse complement strand
TCCGACTGGCCGACCATGCGGCACGCCGCCGAGACGCTCGAGGCGCTCGGCGTGGCGTACGACAAGCGCATCGTTTCGGCGCACCGCACGCCCGACCGGCTCTATTCGTTTGCGCGCGGCGCCAAGGCCGCCGGCCACAAGGTCATCATCGCAGGCGCCGGCGGCGCCGCGCACTTGCCCGGCATGACCGCCGCGATGACGATACTCCCGGTCTTCGGCGTGCCGGTCGAATCCAAGGCGATGTCGGGCGTCGACTCGCTCTACTCCATCGTGCAGATGCCGCCGGGCGTGCCGGTCGGTACGCTCGCGATCGGCAAGTCCGGCGCCATCAACGCGGCGCTGCTCGCCGCCAGCGTGCTCGCGCTGAGCGATCCGAAGCTTTCCAAGCGGCTGGAAGCCTGGCGCAAGAAGCAGACCGACGCCGTGGCGGAAACGCCCGAGGACAAGGCGTGATCCCGCCGCGTGGGCCGCTCGGTCCCGATGCCACCATCGGCATTCTCGGCGGCGGGCAACTCGGCCGCATGCTGGCGCTGGCGGCCGCGCGGCTCGGATTCAAGTGTCACGTACTGTGCCCCGATCCGGGCTCGGCCGCGTTCGATGTCGTGCGCCGCGTGACCGAAGCCGACTACGCCGACATGGCGGCGCTCGACCGCTTCGCCGCGGATGTCGATGTCGTCACCTACGAGTTCGAGAACGTGCCGGCCGAGACCGCGACGTTTCTTTCGGCGCGCAAGCCGGTGCTGCCCGACCCGAAGGTGCTGGCGATCACGCAGGACCGGCTCACCGAAAAGGAATTCGTGAAGAGCCTCGGCATCGGCACCGCGAATTTCGCCGCGGTGGATTCACCGGAGGGTCTCACGGCCGCGCTCAAAGCGGTGGGCCAGCCGGCCGTGCTGAAGACGCGGCGCTTCGGCTACGACGGCAAGGGCCAGCTGATGATCCGCAACGGCGGCGATCCGGCAATGTTCGACGATCTTGGCTGCCAGGCGCAGATCCTCGAAGCCTACGTTCCGTTCGAGCGCGAGATTTCGGTGGTGGCGGCGCGCGGTCGTGACGGCCGTATCGAATGCTTCGACGTGATCGAGAACGAACACGCCGACCACATCCTGAAAACCTCGCGCGTTCCCGCGAATGTCACGCCGGCGGTCGCCGCCGAGGCGCGGCGGATTGCCGAGACGATCGCGCAAGCGTTCGATTACGTCGGCGTGCTGGCGGTCGAGATGTTTGTGGTCAAGGACGGCGCCGGCCACGCCGTGCTGGTCAACGAGATCGCGCCGCGCGTGCACAATTCCGGCCACTGGACCATCGACGGCGCGTCGGTATCGCAGTTCGAGCAGCACATCCGCGCCGTGGCGGGCCTGCCGCTTGGGCTGCCCATCCGCCGCGGCCGCATCGAGATGATCAATCTGCTCGGCGACGAGGTCGAGGATGCCGCCAAGTGGCTGGCAACGCCGGGCGCCGCGGTACATCTTTACGGCAAGACCGCGGTGCGCCCCGGCCGCAAGATGGGGCACGTGACGCGGGTGTTCCCCGAATAGTCTGTTCGCGATTTCGTCAGATTTGACGTATAAATACTGCGTGATCGGGAGTTCGCGTATGGCGCGGCGTGCGGCAATACTGCTGGTTCTGGCGGCCTTGAGCGTGACGCTCGCCGGCTGTGGGCCGTGCGGGTTCTTCTGGGACGACTGGCGTTCCAAGAGCTGCCGCAGCGAGCCCGCCCCGAAATAGCGGCCCCGTGGACTTTCCCCCTCTGTTCTGCTAATGCCGCCCGGCCCGGCATGGATTCGTCCGCTCCGAGCGGTCAATCTGCCGGACCCCAATTCCAGGCCCGCTCTGTCCACGAGCTAGAAGGAACATTCGTTTGCAGGTTCTCGTCCGAGACAACAACGTCGATCAGGCCCTCAAGGCGCTCAAGAAGAAGATGCAGCGCGAGGGCATTTTCCGCGAAATGAAGCTTCGCGGCCATTACGAAAAACCCTCCGAGAAGAAGGCGCGTGAACGGGCGGAAGCGATCCGCCGCGCACGCAAGCTCGCGCGCAAGAAAATGCAGCGCGAGGGCCTGCTCCCCGGCAAGCCGAAGCCCGTGATGGGCGGCCCCGGCGGCGCACGCGGACCGGGCGGTCCCGGCGGCGCGCGGCCCGGCGGGTTCGGCGGCGGCGGTGGTGGCGGCGGAGGTTTCAGCCGCGGTCCGCGCTGAGCCCAGCAAGCCTCGATTTCTGCGGCGCGGGGTCACCCTCCGCGCCGTTTGCTTTTCGCGCTATCCTGCGGCGATGATCTGCCCGCGCACACAGACGATCTCGCGCGCCGCGCTCGTTGCCGCGGCCTTCGCGCTTGCGGGCTGCGGCGCGACCATCGGCAACATCGACCTGACCGGATCGGCGCCCGAACAGGACACCACGCAGGCAGCGACGCCGACCAATATCGCCTCGCTCACCGAAGTCGTGCAGCGCAATCCGAACGACGCGCAGGCCTACAACATGCGCGGCAGCGTGCTCGGCCGCGCCGGCCGCAATCAGGAGGCGCTCGCGGATTTCGATCGCGCGATCGCGCTCGATGCGAATTACGCGCAGGCCTACGCCAATCGCGGGCAGGTGCACCGTCAGGCAAACCGCCTCGATGCCGCGCTCGCCGACTACAACAAGACGCTTTCGCTCGACCAGAACTATGCGGCGGCCTATCTCGGGCGTGGCCTCGTCTATCGGGCGCAGGGCCGCGCGCTCGACGCGCTCAACGATTACAACCGCGCGATCCAGATCAGCCCGAACAACGGGCAGGCCTACTACAATCGCGGGCTGCTCTATCAGGCGCAGGGGCAGCACAAGTTCGCGATCGACGATTTCACCACCGCGATCGGGCTTATCCAGCAGCAGGCCGAGCCTTACGTCGCGCGCGGCTTGAGCCAGATGGCGCTGGGCGAGCCCAAGGAGGCGGCGAGCGATCTCGACAGCGCCGTGCAGATCGAGCCGCAGAGCCTCAACGCATGGACCAGCCGCGGCTTGGCTTACGAGCGGCTCGGCGACAAGGAGAAGGCGGCCGGCTCCTACGCCAAGGCGCTCAACATCAACAAGGAGCACGACCCCGCCAAGAAGGGGTTCGCCCGCGTCGGCGGCAAGACCGGGCAGACGTATCAGACGTTTTGAAATTTCTTCGTGTCCCGGGCGCGGCGCAGCATGAAATGATGCGCCGCTGAACCGGGACCCCGGTTTCTTGATTTCGAAGCAACCGGGGTCCCGCATCTGCGATGCACCGCAAGCGCGCTGCATCGCGTGCGGGACACAGAGTGCTACGGTTCGGCCAGAAATTTCAGCGCCGCATCCATCGCGCCGTGGCGGTCGAGATCGACGTGCCAGCCGTCCTTGAAACGCACCATTTGCTTCTTGCCGGGGATCATCGCGAGCAGGCGTTCGCCGTAGACAATCGGGATGATGGTGTCGGCTTCGCCGTGCAGGATCAGCACCGGCGCTGTCACCCGTTTGATGCGCTCGTCGGAGCGGAACTGGTCCTTCATCAGCAGCCGCACGGGAAGAAACCAGTAGAGGTTCGCCGCGACATCGACAGTCGAGGTGTACGGCGCGTCCAGAATGAGATGCGTGACCGGCTTCTCAGCCGCGAGCGCGACCGCGACGCCGGTGCCGAGCGACTCGCCCCAGGCCACGATCCGTCCCGGGTAGCGCTCGGCCGCATAGGCGTAAGCCGCACGCGCGTCCTCGATCAGGCCGGCTTCGGTCGGCTTGCCGGTCGAGCCGCCATAGCCGCGATAGCTCAGCGCCAGAAGCCCGAAGCCTGCGGCCGCGAGCCGCTGGAAGCGATCGACGCGCAGATTCAGCGCACCGCCATTGCCGTGAAAATAGAGGACCACCGGCTTGTCGCCGCGCGGCGGCACATGCCAGGCGATGACCCGCTCGCCGTCCGCGGTGTCGAGCGTGACTTCCTGCGCCTGCGGCAAACCTGCTGCGGCCGGCGGCGTGCGCGCACGGTCCGGAAAATACATCAGCGAGCGCTGCGCGAAATACATCAGCACGGCGATGCCGAGATAGCCGGCCGCGACCCACACCACGATCCATTTCAGCGTGGACATGTCAGAACGACACGCAGGCCGGCCGCATCACAATGCCGACCGACTTCTGGCCAAATTGCTTTTTGTACGCTGCGGCAACCGCTTCGATCCTGTCGCGTGGTGCATCGGCCGGAACGATCATGCGCAGCACGCGACTCTTTTCGCGTGTGATGACCTTCGTCGCCGGATCGCGCCACTGGCCGGTAGTCTCGTATACTGTCAGCCCGTCGGGAAATCGCGGCGTCAGTTCACGCGCGAGAAACTGCCGCCAGCGCGCGTCACTCGCCTTGCCGCGGCCGAGCAGCAGTTCGATGTCGAGCATAGGCTTTTGCGGAGCCAGGCAAGCGAGGCTTTGCGCAAACAAGCTCGTTGTCGATGCCACAAGAAACACGGCGAGAAACAGCGGTGGTGAAGGGCGCATTACATAGCCTTGATGAGCGTTTCCCTCATCTTCGCATCATGTGGCCCAGACAACAGTGAGAGAAATGGAAAGCGATACCAAAAGCAAGAAAAGATTGAACTTTGAGATCGATTCGCGGGCTCGCAATCTTTGAAATGCTCGAATTGTCAATATGACTGAATAGGCTGCGATACACGCACTGAGAACGCGCGTCGTATTGTTGGTAAAATTGAATTGGACCGCAGCCCAGGTCATGAGTACCAAGGCGATGATTGGGCCCAAAGAAGTCAACAAGAAAAAATGAATCCCGCGATTGATCCGCTCCCGTGTCAGCAATTCCGAAAAAGTGGCGATTAGACGTTTCGGTGCAGCCGGTGTTTCGGCGTCTGGTCGGCCGGCTTTTTCGCTTTCTGGAGTCTCCAAACTTGAGCTTCTTGACCTGTTTTCGCTCTCATCGTCGAGGAGTTCGTCCAGAGTAATAGTCTTGCGCGAGAACGCGAGGAGCTTGTCGCTGAACAAACGCTCCTCGGGACTCAGCTGATTCCAGTTCTTGCCTGTTATCTTCTGAATCCGGTCGAGCAGCCTTCCGGTAATCAGCCTGCCGGCATGCAAATTGTTGAACTCAGTCAGCACGATCGCCTTTTGGCTTTGCCACCCGCCTGAGCTCGATTTTGCTATGACTATGTTTCCCACGCTCCCGATCACCCACTTCATGGGCGTCTGCTTCGAAGTCGTCACGACTCGCTGGAAAGCAAAATCGTACAGACTGTCGACGGTGACATAGTCAGCGTCCTTGACGGCCGCCGAGCCCGACTCCAGACCCTCGACCAGATGTCGCGTGAAAATGCCGTTTCCCTTGCCCCCCGAGGATACCGCCTCCCGTTCCTCGGCCAATTGGATGCCTGTCGAGGCGGCCAAGATGCAGGTTCCGCGCGTCCGCGCGAGCTCCTGCATGCCGTCGTTGATTTCGCCCCTGAACTGGTCACCGACTGCACCGCTATGACAACAATCCAAAATCATAACACGTTGCGAGCTGTGCGACTCCTGCATGATTTCCAAAACTTGCTCGATCGGCACACCCGTTCCACGAAGGGCGTCGGACCGCGTATCCTTGGCCACCAAATATAATCTGCCGGCCGGCGAGCGTTTTCCATGACCGGCGAAATAAAATAACAGCTTGTCCTCGGGTCGGAGCTGCGCGGCGCCGCGCTCCAGGGAAGTCACTATCTCGGCGCGATTCGGTGTGTGCAGCTTGATGACTTCAAACTCGGCCACATCCGGAGTGCTCAGCACGCGGCCGAGCTCATTCACGTCATTCTCGCAGAAACGCAGCGGCTTGAAGCTCGGGTCGTCAAATGAGCTCACCCCAACGAGGATGGCGAGGCTCCTAGACATCTTCCTTCTCGAATTGCTGTATGACCTCTTTGAACTTATCCAAGCCGACGTTCTTCATACTCAGCTTTACCGGCGTGCCGCTCTTGCGCGTGAACTCAACATTCAACTCTTCGGACCGATCGACATAGGATTTCAGAAGGTTGAACAGCGCAACGACTGAACCGCTCGTAACGGCCGCCAACGCGAGCGCTCCGAGCGTAATCGGATCGCCTCGCGTGCCCGCATGCTCTCCAGCTGCTTCCGGCGAAGGCCTTATTGCGATTCCCTCGCCCGTCGCGTCTTTGACGAAATCTCGGGAAAGCCCGTCCAGCTCCTCATCGGAAAGAGCATTGCTGCCAAGCCGAAAATAAATCGGCATGCTGCGCCTCCCATGAAAGGGTACAGCGGATCATATAGAACGGTCGGTTGCAAGTTATTGTGGCTTGAACTGTCAGTCGCTACAACGCCTTAACAATTCCTTCGGTCATCTTCTTCGCGTCGCCGAGCAACATCATGGTGTTGTCGCGATAGAACAGCGGATTGTCGATGCCCGCATAACCGGACGCCAAAGACCGCTTGATGAACATCACGGTGCCGGCCTTCCACACCTGCAGCACCGGCATGCCGTAGATCGGCGAGGTCTTGTCCTCTTCGGCGGCTGGGTTGGTGACGTCGTTCGCGCCGATCACGAAGGCGACGTCGGCCTGCGCGAACTCCGAATTGATGTCCTCAAGCTCGAACACTTCGTCGTAGGGCACGTTCGCCTCGGCAAGCAGCACGTTCATGTGGCCGGGCATGCGGCCCGCAACGGGGTGGATCGCATATTTGACCTCGACGCCCTCGGCTTTCAGCTTGTCGGCCATTTCACGAAGCGCGTGTTGGGCTTGCGCGACCGCCATGCCGTAGCCCGGCACGATGATGACCTTGGAGGAATTCTTTATGATGAAGGCCGCGTCGTCGGCCGAGCCGAGCTTCACCGGCCGCTGTTCGGCGCCCGCCGCCGGCCCCGCGACCACGCCGCCGAAGCCGCCCATGATGACCGAAAAGAAGTTCCGGTTCATCGCGTTGCACATGATGTAGGAGAGAATCGCGCCCGAGGAGCCGACCAGCGCGCCGGTGATGATCAGCGCCGAATTGCCGAGCGTGAAACCGATGCCGGCCGCCGCCCAGCCCGAATACGAGTTGAGCATCGAGATCACGACCGGCATATCGGCGCCGCCGATCGGGATGATGAGCAGCACGCCGAACGCAAAGGCCGCAAGCGTGAGCAGCCAGAACGCGAAGTGACTTTCGCTGCGCACGAACCAGACGATGATCAGCACGATCGCGGCGAACAGCGCGAGATTGATGACGTGGCGAGCGGGGAGCATGATCGGCGCGCCGCTCATGCGCGCGGAGAGCTTGAGAAACGCGATGATCGATCCGGTGAACGTGACGGCGCCGATCGCGACGCCGAGCGACATCTCGACGAGGCTCGACTTGTGAATGTCACCGGGCATCCCGATGTCGAAGGCGCGCGGCGCATAGAGCGCGGCGGCCGCCACCAGCACCGCCGCCAGGCCGACCAGCGAGTGGAAGGCCGCGACCAGCTCCGGCATCGAGGTCATTGGCACGCGCCGCGCGATCACCGCGCCGGCGCCGCCGCCGATGCCGAGCCCGACGATCACCAAAGCCCAGGAGAAGAAACTTGCCGGCGGATGCGACGCGAGCGTCGCGACGATCGCGATCGCCATGCCGGTCATGCCGAAGAAATTGCCCTGCCGGCTCGTTGCCGGGCTCGACAGCCCGCGCAGCGCCAGAATGAACAGAACGCCGGCGACCAGATAAAGGAGCGCCGCGGTATTCGGGCTCATGCCGCGCTCCTCATGTCTTCTTCTTGTACATCGCGAGCATGCGCTGTGTGACCAGGAAGCCGCCGAAGATGTTCACCGCGGCGAGAATGAGGGCGAAGAAGCCGAGCAGGCGCGCCCAGATCGGCCCGGAATCGTTGCGTGCAAGTTCGACGCTGACCGCAAGCAGCGCGCCGACCACGATCACCGAGGAAATCGCGTTGGTCACCGACATCAGCGGCGTGTGCAGCGCGGGCGTCACCGACCACACCACGTAATAGCCGACGAACACCGCCATCACGAAGATCGAGAGGCGGAACACGAATGGATCGATCGCCGCGCCGGTCGCCGCATGCACCGTCGCAGCCGCGAGCGCGGCTGCCTGATCGGCATATTGCTGCGCGGCTTCGGCCGCCTGGCGCGCGACTTCGGCGGCGGTCTGCGCGGCCTGGGCTGCTTCCTGCGGGTTTGCGGTGGCCATAAGTCGTTCCTTGTTAGGCAGCCGATTTCGGCTGGAAGCCCGGATGCACGATGGCGCCGTCCTTGGTCAGCGCGGTCGCCTTGACGATCTCGTCGTCCCAGTTGACCGCGAGCGCCTTGGCCTTCTTGTCCACCAGAATGTCGAGGAAGTTGTACAGGTTCTTGGCGTAGAGGCCGGACGCGGACGCCGCGAGCCGGCCCGCCATGTTGGTGTAGCCGATAATCTTCACGCCGCCGGTGTCCACGACCTCGTCGGCCTTCGCGCCCTCGACATTGCCGCCGCGCTCGACCGCGAGATCGACCAGCACCGAACCCGGCTTCATCGACTTGACCATGTCGGCAGAGATCAGCCGCGGCGCCGGGCGCCCCGGGATCAGCGCGGTGGTGATCACCACGTCCTGCTTCTTGAGGTGCTCGGCAACGAGCGCGGCTTGCTTCGCCTGATACTCCTTCGACATTTCCTTGGCGTAGCCGCCGGCGGTCTGGGCGTTCTTGAATTCCTCGTCCTCCACGGCGAGGAATTTCGCACCGAGGCTTTCCACCTGCTCCTTGGTGGCGGGGCGCACGTCGGTCGCCGTCACGACGGCGCCGAGCCGCCGCGCGGTCGCGATCGCCTGCAGGCCCGCGACGCCGACGCCCATCACGAACACGCGCGTCGCCGGCACGGTGCCGGCCGCCGTCATCATCATCGGGAAGGCGCGGCCGAACTCGGCCGAGGCGTCGATCACGGCGCGATAGCCCGCGAGATTGGCCTGCGAGGAGAGGACGTCCATCACCTGCGCGCGCGTGATGCGCGGCATCAACTCCATCGCGAACGCGACGACACCGGCCTTCGCGATTGCGCCGAGCGCGGCCTCGTTGCCGTACGGGTCCATGATCGCCATCACCAGCGCGCCGGACTTGTAGTCCGCCACTTCCGCTTGCGTGGGGCGGCGCACCTTGAACACCACGTCGGCGTCCTTCACGGCCTCGGCCGCGCCCGGCGCAATCGTCGCGCCGGCCGCCTCGTAGTCGGCATCGAGCACGCCCGACTTAATGCCTGCACCGCTCTGCACCGCGACATCGGCGCCGAGCGCTTTCATTTTCTTCACGGTATCGGGGGTCGCGGCGACGCGCGGTTCGGAATCGGTCTCGGCGGGGATCGCAACCTTCATGAGGCCTCCACGGCGCCTGTGTCACCCCGCCGCGGCGGGGGCCGCCCGGATCAGACGAGGAAATAAGCCATCAGGATCAGCAGGATCACGCAGAACCCCACGATCCATTTGGTCAGCGTCAGAAACAGCAGATAGGTGCCCTCGTGCTCGGCGTAGTCGTTGCCCTCCGCCGTTGCGTATTCGACCTCGCCGTGGTCGGCCATCGTCCGTTCTCCAGTCAAAATCGTGTCGTTCGGGGATTAGCGTAATTGGCCGGTGAGGGCAACGGGAAGGCGGAAAAGCGCGGGCGATCGGCACGCGTTTAGGACAATTTCTCTCCCCTCAGGCCAACTTTTGTCAGCGCGGCCGCCTGGCGCCTCGCGACCTCGGCGAGGGAGAATTTCTCGATCGCCGCGTTGAACAGCTGGTAGAAGTTGAGCCGCGCGTCGAGATGCAGGAACACGCCGCCGAGCCCGATCGCGGCGCGGTCCATGAAGACGAACTCGCGCGGGATCCGCACGCGGCCCTGCTTGCGCAGCCCCTGATGCACGCGGAAGGCCTCGCGCCGGCCGTATTCGGATGGCTTCACGCCGTCCGCGATGGTGCGCTCGCGATCCTCCAGCAGCGGCCCGTAGATGAACTTGGCCCAGATGTTGAGGATGTCGATCGTTTCGCGCGACAGGCCCGCAAAGCCCCAGGTCTCGTAAGCGTGCACCACCAGATCGCGGTCGTCGTGCAGCAGCCCGTTGTAGAGATCGACCACGCCGCCGACGAATTTCGGCGGGAAGATGCGGATGCAGCCATAGTCGAGCAGGTTGATGCCGCCCGGCGCGCCGCCTTCCTCGAACACCGTGTAATTGCCGAGATGCGGATCGCCGTGGATCACGCCGAAGCGGCTGAACGGAAACCACCACGCGGTGAACATCGCCTGCCCGATGCGGTTGCGCTCAGCGAGCGGGGCGCTCTTGTGCGCCAGCAGCTTGGTTCCGTCGAGCCAGTCGAGCGTGAGCAGGCGTCCGGTCGACAGCTCCGGCCACACGTCCGGCACGCGGATGAGATCGGTGCCCTTGAGCATCGCGCGATAGAGCGCGACGTGCTTCGCCTCGCGGCGGTAATCGAGCTCCTCGCGCACGCGCGCCGCGATCTCCTTGGCGATTTCGCTCGTGTCGATCACCGGGTCCATGCGGCGGTGGATCGCGAACAGCCAGTCGAGCTGCTGCAGGTCGGCCTCCACGGCGGACTGCATGTCGGGATACTGCAGCTTGGCGGCGAGCGGCTTGCCGTCGAGCGAACGCGCGCGATGCACCTGGCCGAGCGAGGCAGCAGCCGCCGGTCTGTGCTCGAATTCGGCGAATTTCTCCAGCCAGGTGCTGCCTAACTCCGCCGTCATGCGCCGCTTCACGAACGGCCAGCCCATCGGCGGCGCGTCGCTCTGCAGCTTCTGCAGTTCCTCGACGTATTCGGGCGGCAGCAGGTCCGGAATGGTCGCCATCAGTTGGGCGACCTTCATGATCGGGCCTTTCAGCCCGCCGAGCGCGGCGGCCAGAGCGGTCGCGTTCTTGCCGCGGTCGAGCCCGAACCCGAACAAGCGGCTCGCCGCGAACTTCGCCGCGACCCCGCCCACGTTGGTGCCGACGCGGGCATAACGCGCCGCGCGGGCCGAAAAGCGGTTTTTCTCGCGGTCAGTTTCCATCAGCCACGCATGCTAATCCGACAGATAATCGTGTCACGGCTGAATGCCAGGTGCTTCAAGTGTACGGATGTGATCGGCGATCCATCGGGCGAACACATCCTCGGTGATTTCGCCGGCGGCGAGACTAAGCACGATCGCGGTCGTTTGGTCCTGCGGAGCATCGAACTCGATCCCGTTGAGGCCAAGGAACACAATGAGCGATGCCAGCGCCGTGCGCTTGTTGCCATCGATGAACGGATGATTTTGCGCGATGCCAAACCCGTACGCCGCCGCAAGAGCCGCGAGGCTGGTTTCGCCATAGGCAAACTTGTTTACCGGTCGCGCCAGCGCCGACTCCAGCAAACCGAGGTCGCGAATACCATCGGCGCCTCCGAACAGCGCCAGCTGCTCGGCATGGAAATCGAGGACAATGTCGAGTTCGAGCCATTCCGGCTCGGTCATTTCGCCAGTGCCTTATAGGTGTCGGCATATTTCCGGAACGAACGCCGCGCGATCTCCATCGCCTTGGCGTGCTTCGGATCGTAGGGACTGAGTTTCAGCCCGCGTTCCGTCTGCTCGACCACGTGCAGCGTGTCGCCCTCCTGCAATTTCAATCGGGCAAGAAGCTCCTTCGGCAAGATAAGGCCGATCGAATTGCCGATTTTGCGAACCTGCAACAGGATGCCTTCGGTTTTGTCGCTCATAGTCCACTCATGCTGTTGTACAAAATGTATAACATACGGACGGCACCCGTTCAACAAATGTTATAACGCTTGTGTCGCGTCGGGATGGTTCGCCGCGACGCGCCAGAGGACATGCGGCATCATGCCCGGCCGCCGTGGATGAGGTCCTCAGTGATATCGCGGCTGCCGTGAAGAATGCGGAGGATCTCCACCTCACCTTGTCCGACCGGTCGTTATAAAAAATCAAGAACGGTGTGCGGGCTGGCAAAGTCGAAAAGAAAATCAACTACCTCAGCGAGATCGCGCCGCGCTTCAGGCGAAAACGTAACACGGGCCATCAAACGCCGCACTGATTCAGCCGCGCGTCGATCTCCGCAAAGACTTGGTCGGCCGGAATTCCTTCGCCGCGCTCAAGAGACGCACGCGCCTCGTCCATGTAGAGCTTGGCCCACGAGAGGTCCGTTAGATCGGGCGGTGAAAATGATCGACCGCAAAGCTGATGGCCGCCTCAACCGTAGGAAACCGCCCGGTGGTTACGAGGGCTTGTAGCGCTTCTTCCTGCTTGCGCGTGAGCGTCAACGTGATTGTCATGGAACAAACCTACCACAATCGCGACGGGGGTTCATCCATTCACCGCTTCCCTTCCATCCCCTCCAGCTCCCCGATCAGCCGCTCGATCACGCTCAAGCCGCCCTGCCAGAAACTCGGATCGCGCGCATCGAGCCCGAAGGGTTTCAGCAATTCGGAATGATGCTTGGTGCCGCCGGCGGCGAGCATCGCGAGATAGCGCTCGGCGAAACCTTCGTTCGCCTTTTCGTAGACCGCATAGAGCGAGTTCACCATGCAGTCGCCGAATGCGTAGGCGTACACATAGAACGGCGAATGGATGAAGTGCGGGATGTAGGACCAGAACACCTCGTAGCCGGGCTTGAGCTCGATCGCCGGCCCGAGGCTCTCGCCCTGCACGCTCATCCAGATCTCGTTGAGTTTGTCGGCGGTGAGTTCGCCGTTGCGCCGCTCGCCGTGCACCTTGCGCTCGAAGGTATAGAACGCGATCTGCCGCACCACCGTGTTGATCATGTCCTCGACCTTCGCGGCGAGCATCGCGCGGCGCTGCTTTGCGTCCTTGGTTTCGGCGAGCAGTTTCTGGAACGTGAGCATCTCGCCGAACACGCTCGCGGTTTCGGCCAGCGTCAGCGGCGTCGGCGCCATCAGCGCGCCGTTCGGCGCCGCGAGCACCTGATGCACGCCGTGTCCGAGCTCGTGCGCGAGCGTCATCACGTCGCGCGGCTTGCCCTGATAGTTGAGCAGCACATACGGATGCGCCGACGGCACGGTCGGATGCGAGAACGCACCGGCCTGCTTGCCAGGCCGCGCCGGCGCATCGATCCAGTGGCGCGAGAAGAAGCGCTCGGCCACGTCCGCCATGCGCGGCGAGAACGCCCCATAGGCGGTCAGCACCGTATCCTTCGCCTCGTCCCATCCGATCACACGGCTCTCGACCTTGGGCAGCGGCGCGTTGCGGTCCCAGTGCGGCAGTCTCTTCTTGCCGAACCACTTGGCCTTGAGTTTGTAATAGCGATGCGACAGCCGCGGATAGGCGGCGCGCACCGCCGACACCAGCGCCTCGACGACTTCCGGCTCGACGCGGTTTGCCAGATGACGTGAATCCGCGATGTCCTTGAAGCCGCGCCAGCGGTCGGAAATTTCCTTGTCCTTCGAGAGCGTGTTGGTGATCAGCGCGAACGTGCGGAGGTTTTCCCGAAATGTCTTGGCGAGCGCGTCGGATGCGGCGCGCCGTTTGCGCTCGCTTGCGTCCTGCATCAGGCTCAAGGTCTGCTCGATCGCGAGCGTCTTGCCTTCGACCGTGAAGCGGAGCGCGCCCATCGTCTCGTCGAACAGCCGGTTCCAGGCGCCTGCCCCGGTGACCGACTTCTCGTGGAACAGTTCCTCGACCCGATCCTCGAGCTGATACGGCTTCTCCTTGCGCACGTCCTCGATCCACGGGCGGTAATGCGCGAGCGCCGGATCGGCCATCGCCTTGTCCAGCGCCGCGTCGTCCACGCGATTGAGCTCGAGCGTGAAGAACAGCATGTGCAGCGAGGCCTGCGTAATGCGCTCCTGCATGTCGCCGTAGAACTTCGCCCGCACCGGATCGCTGGTGTTGCCGGCATAGACCAGGCTCGCGAACGAAATCAGCCGGCCGAGCAGGTCGTCGAGCGCCTCATAGCGCCTGACGGCTTCAACAAGCTTGCCGTCCGCCGTCAGGCCCGCGAGCTTACCCTTGTAGGCCTCCTCGAACGCGACGCAGTCCGCATCCGCGCGGTCGAGATCGCGCTTCACCTCCGGCGCATCGATCGCCGGATAGAGATCGGCCAGGTTCCACTCCGGCAGCGCGCCGAGCGCCTTGCCGTTTGCGACCAGCGCTTTCGTGGGCTTTCGCACGGCGGATTTCGCAGGCTTTGCGGCAGACTTTTTTCTGGCGGCTGTCATTGGGTTCCTCAAGGGTCGGGGCGAACATAGTCGGGGCGCCGGGCGGTTCAACCGGGCCGCGGGCGGGGCTGAGGCTTAACAGCACATTAAGGCGGCTGCGCCATGGTGCGCCCCAAATCGGCACAACCGGAGCCCCCATGCCCGAGACCATCCTGATCGTCGACGACGATCCCGTGCAGCGCCGCCTGCTCGAAAACATGGCGCGCCGCTTCGGCTACGATGTGATGATCGCCGAGGGCGGCGATGCGGCGGTCGCGCTGCTCACCGGCACGGAGAGCGCGCGCATCGATTGCGTGGTGCTCGATCTGGTGATGCCGGATCTCGACGGCTACGGCGTGCTGGCGCGCATGCGCGATGCCGGCTTGAGCACGCCGGTGATCGTGCAGACCGCCCATGGCGGCATCGACACCGTCGTGTCGGCGATGCGCGCTGGTGCGGTCGACTTCGTGGTCAAGCCGGTCGGCGTCGAGCGGCTGCAGGTGTCGTTGCGCAATGCGCTCGCAGCGAGCATGCTCGAAACCGAATTCCAGCGCCTCAAGCGCAGCCGCACCGGAACCCTATCTTTCAAGGACATCGTCACGCGCAACGGGCGCATGCAGACCGTGCTGCGCACCGCCGAGAAGGCAACCGCGTCGCTCATCCCGGTGCTGATCGAAGGCGAGTCCGGCGTCGGCAAGGAGCTGATCGCGCGCGCCATTCATGGTTCGGGCGAGCGCCGCGCCCGGCCGTTCGTCGCCGTGAACTGCGGCGCGATGCCTGAGAACCTCGTCGAGTCCATCCTGTTCGGTCACGAGAAGGGCGCGTTCACCGGCGCGACCGAGAAGCACACCGGCAAGTTCGTCGAAGCCTCCGGCGGCACGCTGTTTCTCGACGAAGTCGGCGAGTTGCCGCCCGCCGCGCAGGTGAAATTGCTGCGCGCCATCCAGGAGGGCCAGGTCGATCCGGTCGGCGGAAAGAAAACGGTCAAGGTCGATGTGCGCATCATCTCGGCGACCAACCGCAATCTCATCGCGGACGTGAAGACCGGCCGCTTCCGCGAGGACCTGTTCTATCGCCTGCATGTTTTCCCGATCACGGTGCCGCCGTTGCGCGAGCGCCCCGAGGATATTCCCGATCTCGTGCGGCACTTCCTCGTGCGTTTCGCAGCGGAAGAGGGCAAGCGCATTCGCGCGGTTTCGGCCGACGCCCTGAGCGTGCTCAACGCGCACCCATGGCCCGGCAATGTGCGCCAGCTCGAGAACGCGGTGTTCCGCGCCGTCGTGCTCGCCGACGGCGACGAGATCGGCGCGGGCGAGTTCCCGCAGCTTCTGCATGCGCGCATGGCGGCGCCAACGATCGCACCGGCGGCCGACGACGTGCCGCAGCACAGCGAGCGCACCCCGGCAGCACCGATGATTCTCGACGAGGCGCCCGCCACCAGTCCGCACGCCGACGCGCCCAGCGCACCGATGAGTGCCGACGCGCTTGCGCTTATCGACGCGGCCGGCAATGTGCGGCCGCTGGAAGAGCTCGAAGCCGACGTGATTCGCTTCGCGATCGCGCGCTATCGCGGCCAGATGTCCGAAGTCGCGCGGCGGTTGCGCATCGGCCGCTCGACGCTTTACCGCAAGCTCGACGAGCTCGGGTTCGGGGCCGCGAAGTCCGCGGATGCGGACGAAAACGTGGCCACGGAGTGACACCGGCGCCGAATTACGCGCATGTGATGAACCAGCGGCCGCCTCGGCAGTTGATTTCGTTAGAAGTTTAGAGTCAGGTCGGCCCCAGGGTGGAGAGAGCGCGGCTTCCCCGGCCGCGTGGGTTCTGGGGTCATGTTTCGCGTCCTCCCGCGGGGATTCGAGGGTTTTCTTCATGCAAGGCCGGCCTTTTGACGCCATTCTGACCGGAACCGCCATCGCGCTGGTCCTGAGCCTCTCGCCCCCAGCGGCTTGGGCGCAAAATCAGCCGGATCAGCAGGCCATCGAAGCGCTGGTGCCGATGCCGGAGCCGGCCAACGTGCCGCCGCCGACCGCGGCCGACGTCGGCGGCCCAGTGACCGAGAGCACGGGCTCCGCCAGCGTCATCAACCTGCCCGACCCGCCCGACCTTCCGCCCCCGGCTTTCAAGGACATCGCCGCTCCTTCGGTTGCGCCTGCGCCTCCTGCGCCGGTTGCGGCTCCTGCGGCTGCTCCTTCTCCTGCGCCGGTCGTTGCACACGCCGACCAGGGCGTGCGCGACGCGATCCGCGATCTCATCTCCGGCAAAGTGACGCGCTATATCGACCGCAAGACCGACCGCACCGCCGTCGAGGCGTTCTATTCGGCGCGCGACTACGCGCCGCTCTGGATCGCGGACGGGAACCCGAGCGCGCGCGCCAAACAGGCGATCGCGCATCTCAATTCCGCCGATGCCGACGCGATGGATCCGGCCGATTATCCGACGCCGACGATCAAGGCCGGCGCCGACGCAGCAGCGCTCGCGGATGCCGAGATGCGGCTCACCGCCTCGGCGCTGACCTACGCGCGTCACGCAACGCTCGGGCGCGTGCACTATTCGCGCGTCAGCGCGGACATCACCTACAACCAGGTGGCGCCGGAATCGGTCGATGTACTGGCAAAGCTCGCCAACGCCAAGGATGCCGCCGCGGTGCTCGACAGCTACCAGCCGCCGCAGCCGGCCTACCGGGCGTTGCGCAAGAAGCTCGCGGACGTGCGCGGCCACAAGGGCGACGCGGGCCCTGAGAAGGTTTCCGGCGGGCCGGTGCTCAAGCTTGTCAGCGACAAGAAGGGTCAGACTATCCTGATGCAGGACGAACGCGTGCCGCTGCTGCGCTCGCGGCTCGGCCTCGCCCCGGTGAAGGACGACCTGTTCTACGACAAGCCGCTGGCAGACGCGGTCACCAACTATCAGAAGGGCAAGGGCCTCACCGCGAACGGCCAGCTCACCAACGCGACGGTGGATGCGCTCAACGGCAAGCGTCACGACCGTGACGACAACATCATCATGGCCAACATGGAGCGCTGGCGCTGGGTGCCGCGCGACCTCGGCAAGGCGCACGTCGTGCTGAACATTCCGGACTTCTCGCTGCGCGTTTACAACAACGGCGCACAGGTCTGGCAGACGCGCGTGGTGGTCGGAAAGCCCGGCACGCCGACCCCGCTCCTCTCGGAGACGATGAAATACATCACCGTCAACCCGACCTGGAACGTGCCGCCCTCGATCATCTACAACGAATACCTGCCGGCCCTGCAGCAGGACCCGACCGTGCTGCAGCGCATGGGGCTCAAGCTGACGCAGAACCGCGACGGCTCGGTGCACATCTCGCAGCCGCCGGGCGAAAGGAATGCGCTCGGCCGCATCCGCTTCAATTTCCCGAACAAGTTCCTGGTTTATCAACATGATACGCCGGACAAGCACCTGTTCGCGCACGACAAGCGCGCTTACAGCCATGGCTGCATGCGGGTGCAGGAGCCGGACAAGTACGCCGAAGTGCTGCTGGGGATCGCGCTGCCGGGTCAGAACTATACCCGGGACAAGATCAAGAGCATGTACGGGCACTCCGAGATCGACATCAAGTTTCCGGCCCCGATCCCGGTGCACATCACCTACCAGACCGCCTTTGTGGACGAGTCCGGCAAGCTGGTGATCCGCGACGACCTTTACGGCCGCGACCAGCGGCTGCTGGTAGCCCTCAAGGGCGAGGACCGCCGGGTAGCGGAAGTCGCCGTCGAGCGTACCCAGCCGAACCATAGCCGGCCGGCCGTACGGCTGCCGGCGGGCGTTCGCGCGGACAACAATCCCGGCGGCGGCTATTCGGGCGGCCAATCCTTCTTCGACCAGCTGTTCGGGAACCCGATCCGGCCGCAGCAGCCGGTCCCGGCCAACCAGCGCCGGGTGAGCCGGACCACCACGCGTTAACTTAGGTGACCAGTTGTTAACCATGCCGGAAGGCTCTGGCACAATTGGGCTATTTTTCGCCACACTCCCCCGTTAGCCATATGCGTTAAGGGGGGACGGGGCGACGCTAATCTCGCGTTAACCCATCCCGACAAGACTGCGCTAACCACAACGCACGCGGCGTAGGGACACGCCGCGGTCTGCTCAGTTCGAGCCGACGTTTACGCGGGATACCACGTGCCGAGACGCTTTGCGCGCCAGGCTTTATCGATCGTTCGTCCGCTGCGTGCCGTCCCGTGCGTCGGCCTCGCCGCGCTTGGCTTGATGGTCAGCACCAGCACGCTGCAGACCGTGGTGGCGAACGGCGATACCCGCACCATCTCGCTGCAGCACACCCACCGCGACGATTCGATCACCGTCACCTTCAAGCGCAACGGCCGCTACGACGAGGACGGGCTGAAGAAGCTCAACTACTTCCTGCGCGACTGGCGCAACGACGACCAGACCCGGATGGACCCGCAGCTGTTCGACATCCTGTGGGAAGT
>JAXDNY010000070.1:0-6874 GCA_034669145.1 Hyphomicrobiales bacterium | reverse complement strand
CGACGATCCGCTGTTCGGCAAGGGCACAATCCGCGCTGACGGCCGCAAGATTCATGACGCCTATCTGCTCGAAGTGAAGGCTCCGGCGGACTCCAAGCATCCGGGCGACTTCTACAACGTGAAGGCGACGATCCCGGCGGCCGAAGCGTTCCGTCCGATCAAGGACGGCGGCTGCGCGCTGGTGAGCGGCTAACTCTGCTTATCCCTCCCCGCGAAGCGGGGAGGGTGACCACGAGCGACAGCGCGTGGTCGGGTGGGGTGCCTTTAATTGCCCACCCGGCTCCTCGCTTCGCGAGGATCCACCCACCCCCTGCGGGGGAGGGATAAGAGAAACCCCATGTTCGAAATCTTCGGCATTCCTTCCAACGCGCTGTTCAGCCAGTTGTTGATCGGGCTGATCAACGGCTCGTTCTACGCGCTGCTCAGCCTTGGGCTCGCCGTCATTTTCGGCATGCTCAACATCATCAATTTCACGCACGGCGCCCAATACATGATGGGCGCGTTCACCGCCTATCTGATCCTGACCTACACGGGACTGGGCTACTGGACCGCGCTGATCGTCGCGCCGATCCTGGTCGGCATCATCGGCGTGATCATCGAGCGCACCATGCTGCAATGGCTCTACAAGCTCGATCACCTGTATGGGCTGCTGCTCACCTTCGGTCTCGCGCTTATCGTCGAGGGCCTCGCGCGCTACCGATACGGCTCGGCCGGCTTGCCCTACGCGATGCCCGAAGCTTTGGTCGGCGGATGGGATCTCGGCTTCATGCGGCTGCCGATCTATCGCGGCTGGGTCGTGGTGGCATCGCTCGCGATCTGCCTCGGGACCTGGTTCGTGATCGAGCGCACGCGGCTTGGCGCGAACCTGCGTGCCGCGACCGAGAATCCGACGCTGGTGCGTGCCTTCGGCATCAACGTGCCGCGCATGGTCACGCTCACTTACGGCTTCGGCGTCGGGCTGGCCGCGCTCGCCGGCGTGATGGCGGCGCCGATCTACAATGTCAGCCCGCAGATGGGCTCTTCGCTGATCATCGTCGTGTTCGCCGTGGTGGTGATCGGCGGCATGGGCTCGATCATGGGCGCGATCGTCACGGGCTTCGGGCTCGGCATCATCGAGGGACTGACCAAGGTGTTCTTCCCCGAAGCATCCAACACGGTGATCTTCATCATCATGGCGCTGGTGCTGCTGGTGCGGCCAGCCGGGCTGTTCGGAAGGGCCGTGTAATGGCCGTCGTCGCCGAAACCGAATCCATCACGGCGTCCGCCCATTCGGCCGAAGGCCGCAGCGAAACCATCGCGTTCGTCCTCATGGTCGCGATCCTGATCGCCGCGCCGTTTTTCGTCTATCCGCTGTTTCTGATGCAGGCACTGTGCTTTGCGCTGTTCGCCTGCGCGTTCAACCTGCTGATCGGCTATGTGGGCCTGCTCTCCTTCGGCCATGCGCTCTATTTCGGCTGGGCGAGCTATCTCTCGGCCCATTCCGCCAAGGTGTGGGGCTTTCCGCCCGAATTGGCGATCCTCACCGGCACGCTGACCGCCGCCGCCCTCGGCATTGCGGCCGGCTCGCTCGCGATCCGCCGCCAGGGCATCTATTTCGCGATGATCACGCTGGCGCTCGCGCAGATGATGTACTTCTTCGCCGTGCAGGCGAAGTTCACCGGCGGCGAAGACGGCATTCAGGCCGTGCCGCGTGGAAAGATGTTCGGCTTCCTCGACCTCTCCAATCAGACGACGATGTATGCGGTTGTGCTGGTGATCTTCCTGGCCGGCTTCCTGTTCATCCGCCGCATCATCAATTCGCCGTTCGGCGAGGTCCTCAAGGCGATCCGCGAAAACGAGCCGCGTGCGATCTCGCTCGGCTACAAGACCGACCGCTACAAGCTGGTCGCCTTCGTGCTCTCGGCGACGCTCGCGGGCCTCGCCGGCTCCACCAAGGCGATCGTGCTGCAGATCGCCTCGCTGACCGACGTGGACTGGCCGATGTCGGGTGAAGTGGTGCTGATGACGCTGGTGGGCGGGCTCGGCACGGTGTTCGGCCCGGTGGTGGGCGCGTTCGTGATTATTGCGATGCAGAATTTCCTCAACGCCCTCGACCAGTGGGTGACGGTGATCCAGGGCTTGATCTTCGTCGTCTGCGTGCTGGCGTTCCGCCGCGGGATCGTCGGCGAAATCGCCCATCTGCTGCGGATCAAGCTGTAGCCGCTGCGGCTGGAAGTCCGGGCACCGATGCCATTCGGCAACGGTGACAAAAAAACCGTGACATTTGTCCACAGCCCGGCCGGCCTTCCGCATTTCTTCCGTTGTGTGAACCGGGCCGTGGCGTGAGGATGCCGGCGGGGCTGTTTTCTCATTCAGTATCGCGTCCGTCGGCTCCTGGTTGAGTCTGTACGTGTGTGCGTATCCGTGGCGTGCCGGGCGTTCCCGCTTGGTGCGAATGACGTTGCGCACTTGGGGAGCCGGACGCGCATGATGGGCGATACGTCGGTTCACACGTCGATCGAGACGGTGCGCAAGTGGCATATGCTGGCCGAGCGCCGGCGCCGCCATTACGTCGAGCTTTATCGCAGCGAGCGTTGGCGCCGCTACTTCACCGAGGAAGCATTTCTGCTGCGCATGCGCGACGTCATCCAGAACGTCGAGACGTGGGCCAAGATCCTCGAGCGGATGACGGAAGGTCGCGAAGACGCACGGGCGGCCTAAAGCACGCTGTCTGCCGGTTGATCCTGCATGCGATGGCCGGGGGGCTGACCCCGGCCGAAGGCGGTTGGCCCGCGGAACAAACTGTGGTCAATTCCGACCCTCTTTCCGCGCCAGCCCCGGACCCCGCATGAACTTCGTCACTCCCAACCCGTTCACCACCCGCCCCGAGATCGAAGGCACCTTCGGGGTCGTCACCTCGACCCATTGGATCGCCACCGCGGTCGGCATGGGCATTCTGGAGCGCGGCGGCAACGCGTTCGATGCGGCCTGCGCGACAGCATTCACCCTGCAGGTGGTCGAGCCGCATCTCAATGGGCCGGGCGGCGACGTGCCGGTGATCCTGTACGACGTGCGGCGCGGCAAGCCGGAGGTGATTTGCGGGCAGGGCAGTGTGCCGGCCGGGGCCACGATTGCGCATTACCGCGACAGACTCGGCCTCGATCTCGTGCCCGGCACGGGCCTGCTGGCGGCCTGCATTCCCGGCACATTCGACACCTGGATGACCCTGCTGCGCGACTACGGCACGATGCGCATCACCGATGTGCTCTCGCCCGCGATCGGATACGCGCGCAACGGCTATCCGCTGGTCGAGCGCATCTGCGCCACCATCGACACCGTCAAGGACATGTTCAAGGAGCACTGGCCGAGTTCGGCGGCGGTGTACCTGCCGGGCGGCAAGGTGCCGAAGGCCGGCACGTATTTCACCAACCCGACGATGGCGGACACCTACGAGCGCATCCTGCGCGAGGCCGCCAACGGCGGCGACCGCGAGGCCGAGATCGAGCGTGCGCGGAAAGTGTGGAGCCAGGGCTTCGTCGCCGAAGCGATCGACAAGTTCTGTCGCACGCAGGAGGTGATGGACACCTCCGGCCGCCGCCATCGCGGCGTGCTCACCGCCGACGACATGGCGAAGTGGCAGGCGACCGTCGAGGCGCCGATCTCCTACGACTACGGCCGCTACACGGTGCTCAAGGCCAGCACGTGGACGCAAGGGCTGGTCACCTTGCAGCAATTGGCGCTGTGCAAGCGCTTCGGCTTCGACGGGCTCGATCCGGCCGGTCCGGACTTCATCCATTTCCAGGTCGAAGCCGCCAAGCTCGCATTCGCCGACCGCGATACGTTCTACGGCGATCCGAAGTTCGTCGACGTGCCGATCGATGTGTTGCTGTCGGATGCCTACAACGACGCGCGCGCGAAGCTCATCACCGGTCAGGCGTCGCTGGAAATCCGCCCCGGCAGCATCGAGGGCTTCGGCAAGACCATGGGGCTGCGCCTCGCCCAAGGTGGGCGTGCGGCGGTCGCGAACTCCGGCGCGGGCGAGCCGACCGTCGGCGACATTCCGTGGACGCACGACGAGGACGATCTGCCCGACGCGCTCGCCATGCAGGCGAGGAAGCGCGAGAAACTGGGCGCGATCCCCGGCGACACGGTGCACTTCGACATCGTCGACAAGGCTGGCAACATGATCTCGTCCACGCCGTCGGGCGGCTGGCTGCATTCCTCGCCGGTCATTCCCGAACTCGGCTTCTGCCTCGGCACGCGTGCGCAGATGTTCTGGCTCGAAGAGGGCCATCCGGCCTCGCTCGCGCCCGGCAAGCGGCCGCGCTCGACGCTTACCCCGACCATGGCGTTGCGCGACGGCGAGCCGTACCTCGCCTGGGGCTCTCCGGGCGGCGACCAGCAGGACCAATGGATCACGCAGTTCTTCCTGCGCCATGTGCACGCCGGCATGAACCTGCAGGAGTCGATCGACGCACCCGCGTGGCACACCGAGCATTTCCTTTCTTCGTTCTGGCCGCGCACCGCACGCCCCGGCGTGCTGGTGGTGGAAGGCCGGGTGCCGAAGGCGACGCAGGAGGAACTGAAGAAGCGCGGGCACAAGCTCGAAGTCGGGCCGGACTGGTCCGAGGGGCGCCTCACCGCGGCCTCGCGCGACGGCAAGCGCCGCAAGGCCGCCGCCAATCCGCGCGGCATGCAGGGCTACGCGGCGGGGCGATGAAAAACTTTTCCGCTCATCCCCGCGAAAGCGGGGATCCATAGGGCAGCGCGGTGAGCTTCTACGTTTACATTCTCGCTAGCCGCAAAACGGAACGCTGTACATTGGAATGACGGATGACTTGGTGCGCCGGGTTTGGATGCGTCGTGAAGGCATGTTGGCAGGCTTCACGAAGGAGTATGGGGTTAAGATTCTCGTTTGGTACGAGCAGCATGAAACACAGGAATCCGCCTTCGCGCGCGAGCGTGCGATGAAGAAATGGAATCGCGCTTGGAAGATCGAATTAATTCAGAAAATGAATCCGGAGCGGCGTGATCTTTATGATGATGTCCTCCGCTAAAGTAAGATGGATTCCCGCTTTCGCGGGAATGAGCGGATTGACCCCATGACTTGGTCCCTCATCACGCGCGATCCAACGACGGGCGCCTTCGCGATCGCGGTCGCGACCAAGAACTTCGCGGTCGGCTGCCGCGTGCCGCATATCAAGGCCGGCGTCGGCGCGGTCGCCACACAGGCGCTGTCCAACCCGTTCTACGGCGTACGCGGGTTGCGCTTCCTGGAGGACGATTTGCCTCCGCAGGAGATCATCAAGACGCTGACGGCCGGCGACGAAGGCCGCGATCAGCGCCAAGTGCACCTCATCGACCGCCACGGCCGCATCGCGGCGCATACCGGAAAGTCCTGCGTCGACTGGTGCGGCCACACCTCGGGCGAAAACTTCTCGGTTGCGGGAAACATGCTCGCCGGCCCTGCGGTGATCGCCGAGACCGCCAAGGCATTTCTTGCCAACGCCGCGCTGCCGCTGCCGCGCCGCCTCATCGCCGCGATGAAGGCGGGCGAAGCTGCCGGTGGCGACAAGCGCGGCAAGCAATCGGCCGCGCTCATCATCTACGGCGAGGAGGAGTGGCCCGACCTCGACCTGCGCGTCGATGACCACACCGACCCGCTGGCCGAGCTGGAGCGGCTGGAGACAGTCAGCCGCGAGCGCTGGGTGCATTTCGCGAAATACCTGCCGAACTCGAAAAATCCGCACGGCGAGCTCGACCGCAGCGTGATCGACGCCGGCATCGCCGCCGCGCTCGCCGAGGCGAAGTAATGGCGGAAGGCGCCAGCCCCGCGCCTTTGCTGGCGATCGAGAACCTGCGCGTGATGTTTCATGGCGACCGCGGCCGCCGCACCGTCGCGGTCGACGGCGTCGACCTGTCGGTCGCGCGCGGCTCGACGCTTGGGCTGGTCGGCGAATCTGGCTGCGGCAAGAGCGTGACCTCGCTCGCCGTGATGGGGCTGTTGCCGAAGGCGAACGCCGAAGTGTCCGGCGCCGTGACCTTCGACGGGATCAAGCTGCTCGATCTGCCGGATCGCACCTTGCGCGATCTGCGCGGCGATCGCCTTGCGATGATTTTCCAGGAGCCGATGACCTCGCTCAATCCGAGCTACACCATCGGAGAGCAGATCGCCGAGGTGCTGGTGCGTCATCGCGGCCTGACCGGTGCGCAGGCGCGCGACAAGACGCTCGCGCTGCTTCGCCGCGCCGGCATCCCGTCGCCTGCCGAGCGCATCGACGATTATCCGCACAAGCTTTCCGGCGGCATGCGTCAACGCGCCATGATCGCCATCGCGCTCGCCTGCGATCCCGAGCTGCTGATCGCCGACGAGCCGACGACCGCGCTCGACGTGACAATCCAGGCGCAGATCCTCGATTTGATGCGCGAACTCAAACACACCAGCGATGCCGCGATCATCCTGATCACGCACGATCTCGGCGTAGTGGCCGAGGTGTGCGACGAGGTCGCCGTGATGTATGCGGGCGAAATCGTCGAGCGCGCGCCCGCCGACGCGCTGTTCGAGTCGCCCGAGCATCCCTACACGGTCGGCCTGCTCGCCTCGATCCCGCGGATCGATCGGCGCACCGAGCGGCTCGCCACCATCGACGGCGTGCTGCCGGATATGACGTCGCCGCCGGTCGGTTGCCGCTTCGCGGACCGTTGCCCGTTCGTGCTCGAAGCGTGCCGCGCCGCGCCCCCGCCGGTGGTCGATTTGGGCGGGCGCTGGTCGCGCTGCCTGCGCGCGCCGCTCGAAGGGTTGGTGGCGTGACCGCGCTCGTTGACACGCACTTTTTACCCCCCCCCGCTTGCGGGGAGAGGTCGACCGTCGAGCGAAGCGGCGGCGGGCGGGTGA
>JAXDNY010000069.1:0-27388 GCA_034669145.1 Hyphomicrobiales bacterium | reverse complement strand
TTTATCGGCGTCGGCGAGCATCACCGCGCCGATTTTGCCGTCTCGGCGCCGGAGGTGGTGTTGGCGGCGATCGCAAGCCGCACCAAACGCATCAAGCTTGGCTCGGCCGTGACGGTGCTGTCGTCGGACGATCCCATCCGTGTGTTTCAGCGGTTTTCGACTCTGGACGCGCTGTCGAACGGACGGGCGGAGGTTTTCCTCGGGCGCGGCTCCTTCGTCGAGTCGTTTCCCCTGTTCGGGCTCGACCTCAAACAATACGAGGAGCTGTTCAACGAGAAGCTCGATTTGTTCGCTGCCGTGCTCGCCGAGCAGCCGGTCACCTGGCGCGGCAAGCTGCGGCCACCGCTTGCCAACCAGGGCGTCTATCCGAAGACCGAATCCGGCCGGCTCACGACCTGGATCGGCGTCGGCGGCACGCCGGAATCCGTCATGCGCGCGGCGCATTACGGCATGCCCATGATGCTGGCGATCATTGGCGGCGACCCGAAGCGCTTTGTGCCCTTTGCCGACCTCTACCGCGGAGCGCTCAAGGAATTGGGCAAGAAAGAACTGCCGGTGGGGGTGCATTCGCATGGCTTCGTTGGCGAAACCGACGCGCAGGCCCGGGAAGACCTCTTCGCGGACTACAAGCGGATGCGCGACAAAATCGGCGCCGAGCGCGGCTGGCCGCCGATGAGCCGGACCGATTTCGAGCGCGAGATCGAGCACGGCTCGCTCTATGTCGGATCGCCCGAGACGGTGGCGCGCAAGATAACCGGAACCGTCAGGGCGCTCGGGGTCAGCCGCTTCGACCTGAAATACAGCGCGGGCCCGCTGTCACATGCCAAGATGATGCGCAGCATCGAACTCTATGGGCGCAAGGTCATTCCGCTGGTGCGCGAGATGCTCGCCTGAGACCCGGGCGGCGGCGGCTGCCGTCCAGCCCGCGGCCCCCAAAAAGGTTCCAGGCTACCGTTGTTCACGCCCGCGCGATCAGGTGTGATTGCGCCGCCACGCAGTCGTGACCCAGGTTTGTCGTGCGTTTCGGGGCGGCGAACCAATATTCATCAATAAGATAAACCGTGTTGCCGGCTTCTGCTGGAACCGCCGCCGGCGCGGATGCAACAGTCAATTGAAACTTAAAGCGAGAATCTGCGTTGCTGCTTTGAACCGATCGCCCGGCCGGCACGACCAATGGACAGGACCGGGGGAGAGAATCCCATGAACCATTCACTCGTTACCGCAGATCGCACGACCCACCTGAAGATCGTGGCCGTTTCGCTGGTTGCAGCGATCGCCGTGATCCTGGTCGGGGTCACCGCTCGCGTCACCGATAACGGCGCCTCCGCCAATCTCCAGGCCCATGGCCCGGTGATCAAGGCCGGCAAGCCCGCCGCCGTGACCGCCCGCGATGGAAACACCGTTCAGTAAGACCCGAAGTTTGCGAGTGACCTCCGCAAACTCTTTTGAGCGCCCTTTGGCGCTCTTTTTTTTGGCTGCCTCAGGCCTCAGGGCCTCTGCGGCGGGGTGACCTGCAACAACTTGGCGTGCATCGCCGGGCTGGTCGGCCGGCCGGTCGGTGAGCCGCCCACGGGCTCAAGCGAAATCCCGTAGGTCGCGGTATTGATGACCCCCGGATCGTAGGAGGCGAGCGTCGGGCGCACCGTGAACTCGTCCGCGCTCACGAGGCCGAGCGACTCCGGCGGCATGTCCGGTCTCGGCTGAATCCAGATCTGATAGTCACGGTCGGGCATCCGTGGCGCCGCGACGGTGCGCACCATCAGGGTACGTTTCTCGATATCGATGGTAAGCACGAATTCGGGCGACCGCTCGTCCTTCTGGAATACCGCGACGAACTGGGCCGGCTGCGCGGCGGCCACTTCGCGCACCACCTCCCTCACCACCTCGACCGGCTTCTCGACCACAACGACCGGTCGGTTGGGCCGCAGATCGGCCGGCAACACATCCGGACGGTACTCGCGCACGAGAACGATGCCGATGAGGCATGCCGCCATCATGCCGGTGATGATATTGGCACCGCGCCAGCGCTGCATGCGGTGCGTCATATGGATGATCTCGGCGCTCGGCGCGTCTTGCCGCATGGCCGGCGCGGCCACTTCGGGCAAATGCAGGTGCCCGCTCTGGCCCGCATCGGCGAGCCCCGCCTTGATCCGCTCCCACGCCGGCGCGGGCGGCTCGATCGGCGCAACCAGCACATTGAGCTCGCCCAGCCGCCGTTCCCACTGCCGGACCTTGGAGGCGAAGTCCTGGTCCACCAGCAAGAGCGCATCGGCCTGCGCGCGCTCCTCGGCATCGAGCGTGCCCAGCACATATTCCGCCGCGAACCCGTCCCGGTCTTCGTCCATGGTCATGATCCGAGGCACTCCCGGATCTCCAAAAGGCTGCGCCGCAGCCAGGTCTTGATCGTATTCGCCGGTGCGTCGAATTGCACCGCAAGCTGATCCCGGCTCCAGCCGCTATAGTAGGCGAGCAGCACCATACGCCGCCGGTCCTCCTCAAGCTGGCCGAGGCAGGCCAGCAGCCGCTTGAGCTCCTCGGTCATCTCGCGCCGGGCCAGCGGGTTGGGCTCCTCTCCGGCGGCTTCCATTGCGGCAGGCTCGTCCTCGATCGAGGTCTCGCCCTTCTTGCGGATCACGTCGAGCGCCCGATTGCGCGCGATCGCCACCATCCAGGTGATCGGAGTTGCCAATTTCGGGTCGAAACTGCCGGCATTGTGCCAGATTTTCAGGTAGGTCTCCTGTATCACCTCGTCGGCGAGGTCGCTTCGCCGCAAGATACGCAGGACCACGCCATACAGTTTCGCCCGCGTGGCCCCGTACAAACGCTCAAATGCCGCCTGATCGCCCTTGGCGACGGCAGCCATCAGCCACACGAGTTCCGCAGGCGTCAGCATCGCGGACGAGATTCCCCTACCCAGACCGGACGATGGCCGGGACGCCGCCTGAATGCAACCGGCGGCCGTTGCTGTCAGGCGCGCCCAACCCGTATCGATACGCGCTAGAAGCCCGCGGCGGGGATCGGGAGCGCCCGTCCTTCGATCGCCCGCCCCGATTTGTCGGCGCCGGCCTTGCCGTCGTCCACCCAGACCGGGAAGACAATGTCGCCCGCGGGCGCGGACGCGATGGCGGCGGACAGGCTGAAGCGCTGGCCGCCGGTCAAGGTGTTGACCTGGATGACTTTGCCGAGCGTGCCTTTGCTGGAGAACATTCTTGCCTTCACATTCGTGCCTGCTGCGGCGTTATCGACGTTGGTCTCGGTCCATCCGAGGAGAAACCGTCCGCCCGATAACGGCGCGAGTGTCGGCCACGAGGACAGGATTCGTCCGCTTGTGGCGGGAAACCGCAGGTTCGAGAACGCACCGTTCGCTTCGAACAGGCTCGCTTGCGCAACCGTGGTGTCGAAGCCGGGCTCGCCGTCACCTGCGCTTCGAATATGCGCAATGACAAATCGGCCGGAGTCGAGCGCCGCCATGGCGGCTTCCGTTATTTCGATGTTTGGTATCTGCTCGTTGCCCACCGGCCCTTTTGCATTGAATACCTGCAAGCGAAGGTGAAGCGGGCCGGCAATCCGCGCGCGCCATCCGATGACGATATTGCCGTTGGTCAACGCCGCGACCATGGGGACACGGTGCAGTCCGGGAACGGTGTTGGCGCGAAACTCGGGCCCGCTTTTCGTTCCCTCAAATCCAAAACGCTGCGCACGGATGCGCTGGTCTGCGCGCTTGTCGGCCCAGACCAGGACGAAGCCACCGTCGGCGAGGCGCGCCATCGCCGGCCGTATCAGTGGCTCGACCTCCGCGCTGCTGACCTGGCTTTCCAGCCCCGACAGCGAGTCCTGATCGAAGGGGCGAAGCTTCACCTGCGGTTGGCCGCCGGGTAACTGTTCGAACCACGCAACCGCAAAGCCTTGGCCGGTTTCAACGACCGCCGGCAATTGCCGCTTCGTGCCGGGCTTCCCCGGAAAGTTCACGGCGAACTCGTTGCCGCTTGGAACCCCGTTCACGCCAAACAAACGACCCGTGATATTGCCGGTGCCGCGATCGGCCCATACGACGACAACTTGCGTGCCGCGAAAACCAGCGACGCAGGGCTGATCCTGATCCCCGGTCGTCGTCTTGTTGATCAATACCTCGTCCATCGCTCCCCCCACTCATCGGTGTTGGAGCGTAGCGTTGGCACAACCTGAGGGAAAGAGTGGCCGGCGCGGTCACGCAATGTGCGGTCGCGGCATAAAATACGCGGAGAGGCCTGCGCCATTCCGGGACGCAGGCCTCTCGCAACGATCGACAACTGAATTTCTAGATTCGCATCGCGGCCGGGCGCATCGCGCCGATGCGGTCGAGTTCGGCCTGCTCGCGGGCATTGTCGGCGACGCGCTCGCGCGCCTGATCGCGTTCGTCGAGCAGCTCGACTTTCTTGAGCTCCTCAAAGGCTTCGGCGAGCGCCATGCGGGCGTCTTCGAGTTGGCCTTTGAGTTCGTCGGCCGAGCGCTTGAGATTGTCGCGCCGTCCGATCGCCGCCTTGGCGTAGGTCGGATAGGCGAAATGCGTCGGATCGTGGATGCCGGCGCGTGTCTGTTCGGTTTCGATCTCGCGGTCGAGGTCGGTGGCCATGCGGTCGAAATCCGCCACCATGCTTTCGATCTGCGCTACCCGGCGCCGTTTCTCGTCGACCTGGAATTTCCTCAAGCGAATGAGCGTCTCACGCGACTTCATCGACTCGTACTCCCCAGAAGCCTCATCCGGACGCGGCAGGCACACGCCTCGCCCGGTCTTCCCGAGGTCAAATGTGGCAGCACAACGTTAGTTTTCGGTTTCTGCACGGCCGATGATTTCCGTGAGCCGCATATACGCTTCGGTAAGAGGTGTTGATTCTTCCTTACCTTGCGCCAGGAACGCCTCCAGCGGCTGGTGCAGGCTGATCGCCTCGTCCACCTCGGCGCTCGAGCCCGCCCGGTAGGCACCGAGCCGGATCAGTTCCTCCATGTCCGCGTAGGTCGCCATGATCTGCCGCGCCCGGTTGATCACCGGCAGGTAGGCGGGATCGGCCGCCCGCGGCATGGTGCGCGAGACGGACTTGAGAATATTGATCGCCGGATAGCGCCCGCGCTCGGCAATCGCGCGCTCCATCACGATGTGGCCGTCGAGGATGGAGCGCACCGCGTCCGCGACCGGCTCGTTGTGATCGTCGCCGTCGACCAGCACCGTGAAGATGCCCGTGATGGTGCCGGCGTTGGTGCCAGGGCCGGCGCGCTCGAGCAGGCGCGGCAGTTCGGTGAACACGGTCGGCGTGTAGCCCTTCGCGGTCGGCGGTTCGCCCGCCGAGAGACCGATCTCGCGCTGCGCCATGGCAAACCGGGTCACCGAATCCATCAGCACCAGCACGTCTTTATGCTCGTCGCGGAAATATTCGGCGATCGCAAGCGTGAGGTAAGCGGCCTGGCGGCGCATCAGCGCGGGCTCGTCGGATGTGGACACCACCACCACCGAGCGTGCGAGACCTGCTTCGCCGAGATCGTCCTGGAGGAACTCCTGCACCTCGCGGCCGCGCTCGCCGACGAGCCCAATCACCGAGACATCGGCCTGGACGTTGCGCGCCAGCATCGACAGCAGCACCGACTTGCCGACGCCGCTCCCTGAGAACACGCCCAGGCGCTGGCCACGGCAACAGGTGAGGAAGGTATTAAGCGCGCGCACGCCGAGATCGAGCGGAGCGCCGACGCGGCGGCGCGCATGCGCGGGCGGCGGCGGATTGCGGAACGGATAGGGCGAGGGCCCGAGCGGCAACGGGCCCTTGCCGTCGATCGGCTCCCCCATGGCGTTGACCACGCGGCCGAGCCAGCCGGCCGAGGGCCGTGTCGCGGCCGCGACCGACGTCACGAGAGCGCGGCAGCCGCGCCGCACACCTTCCAGCGGCGCGAACGGCATCAACAGCGCGTTCGGCCCGGTGAAGCCCACGACCTCGCACGGGATCGCGCGCTCCTTGCCGGTCTCGACGATGACGCGCGAGCCGACCGACATCGCATGGATCGGCCCCGCGACCTCCACCATCAGGCCGCGCACCCCGACCACGCGCCCGTAAGTCTCGACCTCGTCGAGTTCGGCGATCTGCTCGGCCAGTGCTTTCATCGATCCCCTTTCCGTCCACGCGATACCGCGGTTTCCTTAACTTGGCATTTACCCGTCTCGTTAATGATTGCCTCACCGTCCTTGGGACACGGGCGTCTCGCTTTGCCAGGACGGAGGGGCGAGTCGCGGGAGTCGGTTACCACCGACTCTTAAAGTGGAGCGTGAGCAGGCTAGGGCTAAGAAAACCACTCAGTGCCAGCATATTACGGCGATTCTATCGTTTCCGCCCAGTAAATGCTTGCACAGGAGAATCAGGTTTTGTTAACCATTGGCCGGTAGCGTGCCGAATCGATTGTCCCGAGGCGTTTTGATGGGCCCTAGTGGCCTGCCGACCTGAGCCCAGAGGGCGTGAAGGGGACTGGCATGCGCGTTCTGCTGATTGAAGACGATAGCGCGACCGCGCAATCGATCGAGTTGATGCTGAAATCCGAGAGTTTCAACGTCTACACGACGGATCTCGGAGAAGAGGGCGTCGATCTCGGCAAGCTCTACGACTACGACATCATCCTCTTAGACCTGAACCTGCCCGACATGTCGGGCTATGAGGTTTTGCGGACGCTGCGGGTCTCCAAGATCAAGACGCCGATCCTGAT
Organism: Hyphomicrobiales bacterium; assembly: GCA_034669145.1. GTDB lineage: Bacteria > Pseudomonadota > Alphaproteobacteria > Rhizobiales > Xanthobacteraceae > PALSA-894. The sequence goes on along the minus strand of JAXDNY010000069.1, from coordinate 20,668 downwards.
CCTCTCCGGCCTCGCCGGCATCGAGGACAAGGTCAAGGGTCTCGGCTTCGGCGCCGACGACTACATGACCAAGCCGTTCCACAAGGACGAACTTGTCGCGCGCATCCACGCGATCGTGCGCCGCTCCAAGGGTCATGCCCAGTCCGTCATCCAGACCGGCGATCTGGTCGTCAATCTCGACACCAAGACCGTCGAGGTGAACGCCGCGCGCGTGCACCTGACCGGCAAGGAATACCAGATGCTGGAGCTCCTTTCGCTCCGCAAGGGCACGACGCTCACCAAGGAGATGTTCCTCAATCATCTCTACGGCGGCATGGACGAGCCCGAACTCAAAATCATCGACGTGTTCATCTGCAAGCTGCGCAAGAAGCTCGCGAACGCCTCGCAGGGAAAGAACTACATCGAGACGGTCTGGGGCCGCGGCTACGTGCTGCGCGAGCCGACCGAGGTGGAAGAGCGCATTCCCGCCTGACACGAGCTTGCGTCGAGCCCTTAAGGCTCTCTCCTCCCAAGACTTCAACCCCGCCGGAAATGGCGGGGTTTTTGTTTTGCGCCGCTCAGCCCTGCAATCTCGGCAACAGCCGCACCGCATTGTCGCGCGTGATCGCCGCCATCTGCGCGGCGCCGAGCCCAAGCTTGCGCAACCCATCCAGATTCTGGCCGATTGTCAGGTAGGGAAAGTCGGTCCCGAACAGGATTTGCGTATCCGGCACATAGCTGGTCAGCGCCGCGATGGTCGGTGGATAGAACGAGTTCGCCGTGTCGTAGTGCAGTTTCTTCAACTCCGCATCGATTCCTTCCGGCGCGATCTCGGCGATGTCCTTGCGCCCCCTGAGCGCGTTGGCGATGCGGCCCGCGACCATCGGGATGGTCCCTCCCGCATGGGAGAACAGGAAGCGCAGGTCCTTCATCTTGGCGAGCGTGCCGTTGACCAGCAGGCTCACCACGGCGCGCGTGGTGTCGAACATGTATTCGACCGGCGATCCGGTGACGCCCGGGATCAGCATGCCGGCGCAACAGTTCGGCGCCAGCGGATGAAAATAAGCGATCGTCTTGCGCCGGTTCAGTTCTGCGAACACCGGCGCAAACATCGGGTCGCCCGGCCATTTGTCGCCGTAGCTGGTCATGAGGCCGATGCCGTCGGCCTTGAGCACATCGAAGGCATACTCGATCTCGCGCAACGTACCCTCGACATCCGGCATCGGCACGCAGGCGAACAGGCCGAACCGGCCGGGATGTGCGCGCACCATCTCGGCGCCGTACTCGTTGCAGATGCGCGACATCTTGCGCGCGGCCTCGGCTTCGCCGAACCAGATGCCGGGCGTCGAAATCGAGAGCACGGCGGTCGCCACATTGTTGCGGTCCATGTCGTCGATCGCGCGCGCCACCGTCCAGGCGCGCTGGATCGGCGTCTGGCCGGGCACTCCGGCTTCGTCATTCCATGCCGCAAGCGGTTCGAGATAGGGCGGCGGAAAGAAATGGTGATGCGTATCGACAATCCGTGGCGCCGTCGGCGACTGGGCGCGCGCGACCGGTCGCGCAACGGCGCTCGCCGCAAACGCCGCCATCGAGGCGATGACATGCCGGCGCGAAATTCCGCAGGTGCAGCTCCGCTGGGTCGCCTCGGTGCACGCAAATCCGGAACTGCGATCGCCGAGCCGCATGGACGTGCTCCCTGCCTTTTCTAGCCGCACCTGCGGCAAATCGCGCGATCCTCGCGGCCATCTTTTCATTCCGGCTCCGCCCACACAATTGCCCGAAACCGGCCTGCATCGCCTCCGCGTCGGCTTGTGGTGCGGCGCAATAACCGGCATGGAACTCTGCCGCCATGGCCTCGTTATCGCTCGGTTCGGCGAATCATCGTCAGGGCGGGGCGCGCCCACCCGAACGACCCGTGCTTATCTTGACCCGACAGAGGTAACCCATTGCGCCGCCGCGATCTTCTTGCTGCCGGTCTGATGCTGCCGTTCGCCGGCCGGCCGCTCTATGACGCCATGATGTCGCAGGCGCTGGCGCAGGAGAAAGGCGTGCCGTTCGAGGCCGCCTCAGTGCGCGCCTTTGCGCGCGAGCTGGCCCAGAAGCCCTACAAGGCGCCGGACAACAAGCTGCCGGATCAATTGAAGGATCTGACCTACGACCGCTACCGCATGATCCGCTTCCAGCCCGACCAGGCGCTGTGGCGCAACGAGGGTCTGCCGTTCCAGCTGCAGTTCTTCCACCGTGGTTTCTACTACGCGAACCGCGTCGACATTTTCGAGGTGAAGGAGGGCGTCGCCAGCCCGATCGTCTATTCGCCAGCGATGTTCTCCTTCGGCGACAGCCCGATCCCCGACATCAAGACCAATCTGGGTTTCGCGGGCTTCCGCATTCATGGGCCGATCAACCGGCCGGATTACTTCGACGAAATCGGCGTGTTTCTCGGCGCGAGCTACTTCCGCGCGGTCGCCAAGGGGCTGAGCTACGGCCTCTCGGCGCGCGGGCTTTCGCTCAACACCGCCGACCCGAAGGGCGAGGAGTTTCCCAACTTCCGCGCCTTCTGGGTGGAGCGGCCCGCCAAGGGCGCAAACTCGCTGGTCGTTCATGCGCTGCTCGACTCGGAAAGCGCGGCGGCCGCCTACCGCTTCACCATCCGCCCGGGCGAGACCACGATCTACGACATCGAGGCGGCGCTGTTTCCGCGCGTACAGATCGAGCAGATCGGCCTCGCGACACTGACCAGCATGTATTTCTTCGGCGCCAACGATCGCGGCGGCGTCGACGACTTCCGCCCCGAAGTGCACGACTCCGACGGCCTCTCGATCCAGAACGGGCGCGGCGAACAGCTCTGGCGTCCGCTCAACAACCCAGCCGACCTTCAGGTCTCGGCCTTCGTCGACAACAATCCGCGCGGCTTCGGCCTGATGCAGCGCCAGCGCGAGTTCCGCGCCTACGAGGACCTGGAGGCGCGCTACGAGCGCCGCCCGAGCGCCTTCATCGAGCCGATCGGCGACTGGGGCGAAGGCGCGGTCCACCTGGTCGAGATTCCGACCAGCACCGAGATCAACGACAACATCGTGGCGTTCTGGCGCCCGCGCGCGCCGACCCGCGCGAAGAGCGAATATGTCTACACCTACCGCATCCATTGGGGCGCCCGGCTGCCCAAGCCGCTCCCGCTCGCCCATGTGGTTGCGACCCGCATCGGAGCCGGCCCGGAAGACTCCCGGCTGATTGTCGTCGATTTTGCCGGCGAGAATCTCAAAACCATCCCGCCGGCCGAGATCAAGGGCACAGTCTCGTCCGACAAGGTGAAGGTGCGCAACGTCGTCGCACAGCCCAATCCCGAGATCGGCGGAACGCGGCTTCACTTCGAATTGCTGCCGGGGGCTGAGAAGAGCGTCGAGTTGCGCGCGCAACTCTTCCGCGGCGAAGAGCCGCTCTCGGAAGTCTGGATGGATCGATGGACGCCGTAAGGCTGGTTGCGCCGCTCGCCGAACAGCGCGCGCCGTATCTGCCCGCCGAGGCGCCGCTCGACATGCCGGTGCAGTCGCTGCGGGAGAGCGCACGTGCTGCACCGCTGCCGTTCGCGCAGGGCTCGATCGCGGCGCGCCGCGCCTTCGTGTTCGGCACCGCGCTGGGCTTGAGCGTTCTCGCCGCCTACGAGATGTATCTGGTGCTGGCGGTCGGCGGGCTGACGACGCTGGAAACCGTGATCCTCGCGCTGTTCGTCATTCTGTTCGCCTGGGTCGCGCTGTCGTTTGCCTCGACGCTCGGCGGCGTCATCGCGCTGTTGACGCGGAAGACCCAATCGCTCGGCATTGATCCGGCCGCGCCCCTGCCCGCGATCGCGGCGCGCACCGCGCTGCTGCTTCCGACCTACAACGAGGACCCCGACCGCGTGTTCTCGCGCGTGCAGGCGGTCACCGAGTCGGTCGCGGCGACCGGCGCGTTGTCCTGCTTCGACGTCTTCATCCTCAGCGACACCACCGATCCGGATATCTTCCTTGCCGAGGAAGCGGCGTTCCTCGCATTGCGCGAGCGCCTCGGGCGAGACGCGCGCCTCTATTACCGGCATCGTCCGAACAACATCTCGAAGAAGGCCGGCAACATCGCCGAATGGCTGCAACGCTTCGGCGGCCATTACGAGCACATGATCGTGCTCGACGCCGACTCGCTCATGACCGGCGACACGATTGCGCGCCTCGTCGCCGCGATGGAACAGCATCCGCGCGTCGGCCTGATCCAGACCTTCCCCGTGATGGTCAATGCCGCCACACCGTTCGCGCGCGTGCAGCAGTTCGCCGGAAAGCTCTATGGGCCGCTGATCGCGCACGGGCTTGCCTGGTGGCACGGCCCCGACGGCAATTACTGGGGCCACAACGCCATTATCCGCACGCGCGCATTCGCCGAATGCGCCGGACTGCCCACGCTGAGCGGTCCGCGCCCGATCGGCGGACATATTCTCAGCCATGATTTCGTCGAGGCGGCGCTGATGCGGCGCGGCGGCTGGGCGATCCACATGACGCCCGCGCTTAGCGGCTCGTACGAGGAATCGCCGCCCTCGCTGACCGAATACGCCGCGCGCGACCGCCGCTGGTGCCAGGGCAATCTGCAACACATGGGCGTGCTGCCGGCGCGCGGACTGCATTGGGTGACGCGGCTGCATCTGGCGACCGGCATCGGCGCTTACGTCGCGGCGCCGCTGTGGCTGTTCTTTCTGATCACCGGCATTTTGATTTCGTTGCAGGCGCAGTTCATCCGGCCGGAATATTTCCCGAAAACCTTCACGCTCTATCCGCAATGGCCGGCGCAGGACCCGGTGCGCGCGGCTTGGGTGTTCGCCGGCACCATGAGTTTGCTGCTCGCGCCGAAGCTGATCGGCTATCTGGCAATGCTCACCGACGGCGCGGCGCGCAAAGGATTCGGCGGCGCCATCCGGGCGTTCATCAGCATGCTGTTCGAGACGCTGATCTCGGGCCTGATCGCCCCGGTCATGATGCTCATCCAATCGTCCTCCGTGATGGCGATCCTGAGCGGACGCGACAGCGGCTGGCAGGCACAGCGGCGCGACGACGGCAGCCTGCCCTTGCGCGCCGTAATGCGCCGCTACGCCTGGCACACGGCGTTCGGATTGCTGCTGGCGCTCGCCGCCTATGGCGTGTCGGTTTCGCTGTTCGCCTGGATGACGCCAGTCATCCTCGGCTTGATCCTTGCGGTGCCGCTGGCGCAATGGACCGCGAATTCGGCAACCGGGCGCGGGCTGCGGCGAATGAAGCTGCTGCTCACGCCGGAGGAATCCCGCCCGCCCGAGATCCTTCAGCGCGCCAATGCGCTGGCCGCGGAATTTTCCAGCGGCGACCGGCGCAGCGCGCTCGAACGGCTGTTTGCCGACCCGGCCTTGCTTGCCGCACATCGGGCGATGCTGCCGCAGGCGCCATCGCGCAAACCCGGCGAGATCGATGTCGCGCGTGTGGTCGCGCTCGCCAGGCTCGACGATTGCACGACCCTGCAGCAGGCCGAGGCCGTGCTCACGCGCGCCGAACTGATGGCACTGCTCGCGGATGCACGCGGGCTCGACCGGCTGGCGGCGCTGGAGCGCGGTCAGCCTGCGCTGAAAAGCCTGAAGTGAAAGCTCAGCGCGCTCCGATCACGGCAAGCGGGCGCATGGGAGCAAACGGTGCAACGCCGCTCACCGGCTTCATCGAATCCTTGTTCGGCGCATAGAGGCCGCGCTTGTCGGCGACCGGCTTGAACGCATCGGTGAGGCCGACCACGGTTTCGGCCGAGCCGAGCACCAGATACCCATCCGGCTCGATGAGCCTGGCGATGCGGTTGAGCACGCCGATCTTGGTTTCCTGATCGAAATAGATCAGCACGTTGCGGCAGAAGATCACGTCGAAGCGGCCGAGGTGCGCAAAGTCCGCCAGCAGATTGAGCGGGCGGTATTGCACCATCGCGCGGATGTCCGGCGCGATCTGCCAGGTATCGCCGACCTGGCTGAAATATTTCACCAGCATCTGGATCGGCAGGCCGCGCTGCACTTCGAACTGGCTGTAGACGCCGGATTTGGCCTTTTCCAAAACCTCCGTGGAGATGTCGGTGCCGAGAATTTCGACGCGCCAGCCGCCAAGCCGCTCCTTCGATTCCTTCAGGCACATGGCGAGCGAGTAAGGCTCCTGGCCCGTGGAGGCCGCCGCGCACCAGATGCGCAGCCGCCGTTGCCTGGCGCGCGCCGCCGTCAGGCCCGGCACGATCGCGTCGCGGAAATGATCGAACGGGATCTTGTCGCGATAGAAAAACGACTCGTTGGTGGTCATCGCTTCGACCACATCGACGATCAGGCGCTCGTTGTTGCTTCTGATCTTCGCCACCAGTTCGCCGAGCGATGCCAATCCGGCCTTGCGCACGAGCGGGGTCAACCGGCTTTCCACCAGATACTGCTTGTCGGCCGACAGCATCAGGCCGGAGCGCTCCTTGAGGAGCTTGCGCAGATAGTCGTAGTCGAGCGGGGTCACGGCCGTTCTCCCCGGAATAGCCGCACCAGCTTCGGCGCAATTTGGTCGAGCGGCAGCACCGCCGAACAGACGCCGGCGTTCGCCGCCGCGCCCGGCATGCCCCACACCACGCTCGAGGCCTCGTCCTGCGCGATCACGCTGCCGCCGGCCGCCGCCACGTCCTCCGCGCCGTGGGTTCCGTCCGATCCCATGCCGGTGAGGATCACCGCCATCACGCCGCTGGTCCAAACCTGCGCGGCGCTCGAAAACAGCGGATCGACCGCGGGGCGGCAGAAATTCACCAGCGGTCCATCGCTGAGCGCGATCGCCGGCTGGCCGTCGCGGCGTGTGACCGACATGTGTCGGCCGCCGGGTGCGAGATAGATCGTGCCGGGCACGATCGTCTCGCCGTCTTCCGCCTCATGCGCCGCGCAGTGGCCGGCCCGCGCGAGATGCTCGGCCATAATGGTGGTAAAGGTCGGCGGCATGTGCTGCGTGATCAGCACCGGCGCACGTTCGAGCACCGCGGCGATCTCGCCTACCAATCCGGTCAGGGCCTGCGGGCCGCCGGTGGACGAGCCGATCAGCAGCACGCGCGGCGGCATGAGCGAGAACGACCGCAGCTTGATGTCCGTCCCGTGCCCGATCGCCGGAGCAGGAACGGCGCCCGATGGGATGGGCACCACACGCGGTCGCACCGGCGCGATTGGAATCGCCGCAGGCTTGCCCACAAAGGCGCGCTTGCGCCGCGCGCCGAGCTGGCGGACTTTCTCGATCAGGTCGCGCCTAAAGCTCGCCGAGGTGGTGACTTCACGATTGGTGGCAGGCTTCGGGATGTAGTCGGCAGCGCCGAGCGACAGCGCTCTCAGGCTCACCTCCGCATTGCGGCGCGTGAGGGTGGACGCCATGATGACGATCAGGTCGCGCTTCTTCTCAAGCAGCAACGGCAGCGCTTCGATGCCGTCGAGTTCGGGCATCTCGATGTCGAGCAAAACGACATCCGGATTGTGCCGCAGCAGCTGGTCGACCGCCTCGCGGCCGGTGCGCAGCGACGCGACAACCTTGAGGTCGGGCTCGGCGTCGATCCAGCGCGAGACCAGCCCGCGCACCACGACCGCGTCATCGACAATCATAACGCGAATTGCATCCGGTGCCGAAACGGGCGCGGCGGGCGCAACGATGGCGGCGACGCTCATACACGATACTCGGTTACGCGGACGCTACAGATACGCAGAGGACGTACGGCGGAGGCCGTTCAGATCAGTCCGACTTCCTGGAACTTGGCTTCGACGATTTCCTTGTCGAACGGCTTCATGATGTATTCGTTCGCACCGGCACTCAGCGCGCGCGCGATGTGCGCGACGTCATTCTCGGTGGTGCAGAACACCACCTTGGGCACGTCGCCGCCGGGAAGACGGCGCATCGCCTTGAGGAAGTCGTAGCCGTCCATCACCGGCATGTTCCAGTCGAGCAGGACCGCGTCCGGCAATGCGCTGCGGCACTGCTCGAGGGCTTGCTGACCGTCCTCGGCTTCCGTGATCTTGAAGTCGAGGCCTTCGAGAATCCGCCGCGCCACCTTCCGGATGACGCTTGAATCGTCGACCACCAAACAGGTCTTCATGGGTATCCACCTTCCTGAGCTCAGCGGCGCGCTTTTAGCGTCCGCTGTCGTAGTCCAACCTTAAGCCGCCAGCGGTTCCGCCGACGTATTCAGCACGTGCTCGACATCGAGAATAACCATCAACTGGCCGTCGAGGCGGTGAACGCCGCCCGAGACGCGCGCCAGCCGCGCGTCGAGATTGACCGGGTTCGGCTCGAGCGTCGTTTCGCCGAGCTTCATCACTTCGCCGACCGTATCGATCAGCAGCCCATAGGACTCGCCCTTGAGCTCGATGCCGACCGCCATCATCGGCTTGTCGCCGGTGCGCGGCGGCAGGCCGAGCCGGCGGCGCATGTCGATCACGGTGACGATGCGGCCGCGCAGATTAAGGACGCCCGCGATCTCGGGTGCCGACAGCGGCACGCGCGTGATGCGGTCGGGCATGAAGACGTCCTGCACGCGCGAGATCGGCAGGCCGAACAGCTGGCCGCCGATCATCACGGTGACGTATTCGACGAGGTGCTCGGCGGCGGTGTTGTCGTTGCTCATGCTCTCGCCCTCAGGCCGCCTCGGAGAACTCGACGGTCGTTTCCTTCAGCGCCGCGATCAGGCCCTGACGGTCGAATTTGGCGACGAAATCGTGGAAGCCGGCCTGACGGCCGCGCTCGATCGTGGCCGGCGACGTGATCGAGGACAGCGCGATGATCGGAACGTGAGCACTGCGGGCGTCGGCACGGATCGCTTCGGCAAGTTCGAAGCCGTTCATGCCCGGCATCTCGATGTCGGAGATGATCGCGTCGAACTTTTGCCCCTTCTTGATCAGGGCAAGCGCCTCTGCGGCCGCGCCGACCGCGACGACATCGTAACCGGCGGCTTTGAGCACCGGCACCAGCATGTTGCGGAAGAACGCCGAGTCATCGACGAACAACAGTGTGCGCGTCAGCGCCTGGGCGCCCATTTCCTTGCGCCGGAACCAATCCTCGAACGCGAGCGGCAGGAAGTGGCCGATGTCGATGATCTCGGTCGCCTGGCCCTTGATCACCGCAGAGCCGATGAAGCCGGGCGTGTCGCTGCCGACCTGGATATCGAGCCGGTCTTCCACGATGTCGACGATCTCGTCGACCACGAGGCCCATCGAGCGGCCCGAGTCGGAGAACACCAGCAGCGGCTGCGTACCTTCGCCGCGCACGCGCACCTCGTCGCTGACGCGGATGAGCGGCATGAGCTGCCCGCGGTACTGCACCATGTGGCGGCCGTTGGAGAGCTCGATCTTGCGGCAGTCGATTTCTTCCAGCCGCGTGACCAGCGATAGCGGCACGGCCTTGGGCTGGTTCGAACCCGCGCGGAATACCAGCAGCGAGACCGTCTTCTCGACCTGAGCGCTCTGGGCGGCTTCGGTCTCTTCGGCGCGCGTTCCAGCCGAGCCGACCGTCTGCGCGATGCCGTTCGGATCGATGATCATGATCACCGAGCCGTCGCCCAGAATTGTATTGCCCGAAAACATCGCGATGTCGCGCAGCTTGGTCGACATCGGCTTGACGACGATTTCTTCGGTGTGGAACACGCCGTCGACCACGATGCCGAAGGTCTGGTTGCCGACCTGCGTGACGACGATGAATCCGTTCTCCGGCTCGCTCTCCTCGGCACCTTCCATCTTCAACAGCTTCTTGAGATGGATCAGGGGAAGAAGCTTGTTGCGCAGCCGCAAGACCGGCGCGTCCTTGATGCGCTCGATGCGATGCTCCGAATTGCTCTGCGCGCGGACGAGCTCGACGACGGCGAGCTGCGGGATCGCGAAGCGGTCGCCCCCGGCCTCCACGATCAGCGCGGAGACGATCGCGAGCGTGAGCGGAATCTTGATGGTGAAGCTTGAACCCTCGCCCGGCACCGACTTCACGTCGATCGTGCCGCCGATCTGGTCGATGTTGTTGCGCACCACGTCCATGCCGACGCCGCGGCCGGACACGCTGGTCACTGCCGCCGCGGTCGAGAAGCCGGCCGCGAAGATGAACTTGTGGACCTGCGCCTCGGTCATCTTCTCGATTTCGGACTCGGTCGCGAGGCCGTTCTCGACCGCCTTCTGCCTGATGCGCGCGGTATTCAGCCCGCGCCCGTCGTCCGAAATATCGATGATGATGTGCCCACCCTCGTGATAGGCGGAGAGGCGGATGGTGCCCTTTTCGGGCTTCTTGGCGGCGCGGCGCTGCTCGGTCGTCTCGAGGCCGTGATCCGCCGAGTTGCGCACCATGTGGGTGAGCGGATCCTTGATGAGGTCGAGCACCTGGCGGTCGAGCTCGGTGTCGGCGCCGTGCATCTCGAGCTCGATCTCCTTGTTGAGCTCGCCGGCGAGGTCGCGGATGATCCGCGGCAGCTTCTGCCAGGCATTGCCGATCGGCTGCATGCGCGTCTTCATGACGCCTTCCTGCAGCTCGGCCGTGACGTTCGAGAGACGCTGCAGCGGGACCTTGAACTCGGAGTCCTCGTGGCGGCGCGCGATCTCCAGGAGCTGATTGCGCGTGAGCACCAGCTCCGAAACCATGGTCATCAGCGATTCCAGCGTGTCGACGTTCACGCGGATCGACTGGTTGGCGACCTTGGAATCCTGTTTTTCCTCGTCCTCGCCAAAGCTCTTGCGGTCGGCCTTCGCGGGCTTCGGCTTTTCGGCCTTCGTTTCAGGCTTGACCGATTCAGCCTTGGGCGCTTCAGCCTTCGGCTTCTCGACGATCGCCGGCATTTCCATTTCGGTTTCGCGGAACGCGCGTTCCAGCTCGTCGAGCGAAACCTCGCCCGGGCGCAGCGGACGCTCCAGCGTCTGTTCGATCAGCGTGCCGACCGCCTGCTTGACGGGCTTCGGCTCGTCCTTCGCGGACGGCACGGTGCCGGCGATCGCCATCCGCTCCAGTTCGCCGATCAGGTCTTTGTCGTCGCCTTCGGGCTCGGCTTCGGTCTGCTCGAGCCCGTTGAGCACTTCCTTCAGCCGGTCGATGGTCGTCAGGATCAGCGTGACGGCATCGCCGGTCACCGGCATCCCGTCGCGGAATTTACCCATCAGCGTCTCGGCGGCGTGCGCCAGCGCTTCCAGCCGCGGCAGCCCGAGGAAGCCGCAGGTCCCCTTGATGGTGTGGACGAGGCGGAAAATATTATCGAGAATTTTCGCGTTGTTGGGCTCCTGCTCGAAGCGAACGAGTTCGACGTCGACCGTGTCGAGGCTCTCGTTCGTCTCGGTCAGGAACTCGCGCAGCAGGTCGTCCATCGGGCAATGACCTTCGTCGCCAGGCATGGCCGGTCCGGCCGCTGCCTTTCGGGAACCGGGTCAGTGTGTTGCAAAAGCGCTTAAGGATTGGTTGCGGTAAGCGTGTCCGATAAGGGAAAAATAACGCTGCGCGCAGCACGGCGGACGCGGGAAATCCGCTGTATTTGCAGACAATTGAGTCTGTTCCGGCGCGCTAGCGAGCGGTCAGCACAATCGCGCCGCCCTCCGGCGCAAGCGTTATGCCCATCCCGCAGGTGCGCGCCAGCAGCCCGGTAAAGAATGGCTGGATCGCATGGGCATCGACCGCGTTGCCGCCGGTTTCGCCCGCGACCAAGGCCGGGACCGCCGGGGGAATCCGGGCATTCAGGCCGGAGGCGGTCACCTTGAAGCCCATGGCGTCCCCCTCGCCGACCGGCGCGATCGCAAGACTGCCGCCGCGCGGGATCGTCCCGCCCGCAAGCAGCAGCAGGTTGAGCAGCAGCTTGACCCGGTTCTTGGGCAAGAGAACCCGCGGCAGGTTCCAGGTGAGCTTGGTCTTCTCGTCCTCCAGCATGCCGCGCGCGACCCCCTCGGCATCGCCGAGATCGATCGCCGCGCCGGCCGAGCCCGCCGCCCCGAACGCGATCCGGCAGAACTGCAGCCGGGCGGAGGCCGTGGTGGCGCTCTTCTTGATCAATTCGATCGCGAAAGCCTTGGTCTGCTCGTCGGCGTCGTCCTCCATAACCTCGATGCCGTTCACCACCGCTCCGACCGGGCTGATCAGGTCGTGGCAGACCCGCGAGCACAGCAGCGCCGCAAGATCGAGGCCTTCGAGGGTCACGGCCGCCATGGTTTGCATCTCCGCTCAGGGACAGGCCGCGCCGCTATCTTGCGACTCAGCGGTTGAATCAAGTTGGCGCGGTGATACACCGCAGCCGAAGCGCCTGCCAATGGCGACTCGGCGGCAGCGCGGCGGGGAACCCAGGTGCAGCAGCGGGCGGAGAGGCAAAAGACCGCCGACGCGCGGCTGGCCGACCTTTTGACCGGGATCGCCATCGAGGCGTCGGCGGCGATTCTGGCCATCGATTTCCGCAAAGCCGACGTACGCCGCAAGGCCGACGATTCGGCTGTTACGCTGGCCGACGACGCCGCGCAGAGGGTGATCCTTGACGGACTGACGCGCCTCGTGCCGGGAACCCCTGTGGTCTCGGAAGAAGCGCGTTGCGACTGGCAGGGCGGCGACGCCCCCGCGGAATTCCTGCTGGTCGATCCGCTCGACGGCACGGCGGAGTTCATCGCCGGCCGGCTCGAATACACTGTGAATATTGCGCTGGTGCGTGACGGCACCCCGGTGGTTGGCGTCGTCGCGGCGCCGGCGCTCGGCCTGATCTGGCGTGGCGCGACCGACTATGGCGCGGAGCGGTTGCGTTTCTCGGCGGGCGGCAAGGCGGGCAAGACACCCCGCGCGACCGCGATACACACTCGGCCGTGGCCCGATGACGAACCGGTAGCGGCGGTCAGCCGCAGCCACTTCGACGCCGTCAGCGCATCCTTCCTCCAGCGCGTCGCGCCGGTGAAGCAGGTGTCATACGGCTCAGCTCTGAAGTTCTCCCGGCTCGCCGAAGGTGCGATCGATGTCTACCCCCGCCTCGCCCCGACGTCCGAATGGGATGTGGCGGCAGGCCACGCCGTTGTGGTGGCAGCCGGCGGGGTCGTGGTCGGGCCGGATGGCCGTCCCGTCCGTTACGGCCGCTGGCATGTCGGATTTCGGGTTGAGGGCTTCACCGCCTGGGGTGACGCTGCGGCGGCCCGGAAGTTCGGCGCCTGACCGTCTACTCGACCAGTTCGCTCTTGACCGTGCCCCAGCGCGCCGACGCCGACGCGATCACCGAGGCCGGATTGGCGACGAAGGCGGCCCGCGCCTCGGCCGTATAGAAAAGATAGAGCCGCTGGTCGAACACCACCCAAAGCGCCGGAAAGCCCGGCGTCGCAAGTCCGCGCGAAATGCCGACCGGGTCATAGCCGCCGTAGCGCGGCATGTAGACGTCGGGGTTAGCGGCGAAAGCCGCCCGGTTGCCCTCATTGTGGAAGCGCCAGATCGCACCCGCATAGCCGTATTCGAAGTCGGCCAAACCGGGCACGGGCTTGCCGTCGGTGAAGTACCCCACCGGATCGACGCCATAGAGGGCAAGCCCGGTATGCCGGTCGACCACGACCCGCTCGGTGGTCACGGCACGCGATGCCGGGGGGCTGAGCCCGGCCAGTGCAAGACCCAGCAGCAGCGGCAGTACGCCGAAATACAGGTACTGCTTCCTTGGCGGTCGCGCTGCCGTCATAGTTCCTGCCAAATGTCGCCCGATTCGGGGCTGGTTCCGCCACTATGCGTTGTCCGTCGTGTGCAACGCGTTAAGCCGAGCCGCCCTCTTTGATGGAGCTCCCATGCGCGCCGTCCGCTACCTTCTTCTCGCTCTGCTGATCGGCCTGCCGATCGCGTCCGCGCGCGCCCAAGCGCCCGAGCGCTATTCGTCGAATGAAATCCTCGATGCTGGCCATCGCTTGTTCGGCGGCGTGTCGCGCGGACTTGCAAGCGTGGTGGAACGCGCCTTCTCGACCTGGGGTCAGCCGAACGGCTACATCCTCGGACAGGAAGGCGGCGGCGCCTTCATCGGCGGCCTGCGTTACGGCGAGGGCGCGCTCTACACCAAGAACGCGGGCGACCTGAAAGTTTACTGGCAGGGCCCGACGCTCGGGTGGGATGTCGGCGGCGAAGGCGCGCGCACCATGATGCTGGTGTACAGCCTGCCTTCGACGCGCGCGATCTATCAGCGCTTCGGCGGTGTCGACGGCTCCGCCTATCTGGTCGGGGGCGTCGGCATGACGGCGCTCACCTCGGGCAGCATCGTGGTGGTGCCGATCCGCTCGGGCGTGGGCCTGCGACTCGGCGCGAATGTCGGCTATCTGAAGTTCACGCCGCAGGCGACCTGGAACCCGTTCTGATCTGCTGCCAAGCCTAAAGGCCCAGTTCGCTGTGTGAACCCAAGCGGACCAAATCCAGATTCGCGGCGTCCGGCTTGCGGTAGATCAGAACGAGGTCGGGTCGGACATGACAATCGCGGTGATCGCTCCACTCGCCCCCGAGTCGATGATCGCGCTTACTCGCGGGTAGCGGCGTGTCGGCTGCGAGCAAATGCACCACCTCCATCAAGGAGTCGTCGACATTCTTCGCGTGGTGCCGTGATTTTCCGGATTTCTCCCGCTTGTAGTCGCGCTTGAACTGGCTGGTATATCTAATCGTCCGCATTCAGGCGGCTCAGTAGATTCGCCGGACGCCCCGCCGTAACGAGTTCGCCGCGCCGTGCCGCTTTCATTGCCTTGACGGTTCTGGCGTTCGGGACCAGCGGCTCGAACGGCAGCGCCTTTTCGGCCGCGACACGCACCAGCATCAGGCGGACTGCATCGGACACCGTCAAGCCGATCGTTTCGAGGACAGCCGCGGCCTCATCCTTGACGCGCGCATCGATGCGCGCGCGAACAACTGAATTTGCCGCCATGATGATCCCTCTTGTGAGCTACAATGTAGCCCAAAATGCGCGAGATACAAGACAAGAGTTTGAATAATACGCTTGCGGCCAGCGCATCGACGTGTGGAACAAATTCAATATTCCATCTGATGAGCCGTTGGCTCACTCTTCATGAAGCTGACCCGTTCCGCGATTTAGGTTAATCCCCGCGCGCGCTGGAATTGCGTGATGGCGCATGGCATTGTGCAAGTGATCCCGAGCGGACGGGATCGGAGGCGTTTTCATGATCGAACCGATCATGTTCTTCGGGCTCGGCTTTCTGGCCGCGAGCCTCATCGGACTGATCATCGTGCCGTTCGTCCATGGGCGCGCGGTGCGCCTCACCGTGCGCCGGCTCGAAGCCGCGACCCCGCTCTCGATGGCGGAAATCCAGGCCGACAAGGACCAATTGCGCGCCGAATTTGCGATGTCGACGCGCCGGCTCGAAATGAGCGTCGATCAGCTCAAGAACAAGAGCACCGGCCAGCTCGCCGAACTCGGCAAGAAGAACGACGTCATCAACCGGCTCAAGATCGAGCTTGGCGAGAAGGCCGCGACCATCTTCGCGCTCGAAGCGCGCGACCGCGGCATCAAGGATCAGCTGCGCGCGACCGAGGACGAGCTTGAGGTCAAGGTCAACTCGCTGCGCGAGACCGAACGCACGCTGGCCGACAAGGAGGCCGAGCTCGTCAAGGCAACCGCGCAACTTTCCGAGACGTCGGCGACCTCCGACGGACAGCGCGTGGAAATCGTCGCGCTCAAGACGCAGATCGATAACCTCAAGGATCAGGTCACCGACCTCGGACGGCAGGTCAAGGACACCGAGCAACGCTACGGGCGCGAAAAGGAAGCGTCCGAAAAATCCACCAAGGAGCTCGCCGACGAGCGCGGCACCGTGGAAAAACTCGGCACGCGCGTGGCCCAGCTCGAGCGCCAGCTCGCAACCCAGACCACCGAGGCCGAAATCATGGGCCGCCGCATCGCCGACATGGAGATGCGGCTGACCGAGCAGGCGCGCGTGCTCGCCGACCGCGAACGCGAGCGCGACCAGTTGCGCGTCGATGTCGATTCCGCGCGGCGCATCGAGGCTGATCTGCGCCAGGAACTCGGCACCATCGAGCGGCGCCATGGCACCGCCACCGAGGCGCTGCGCGCCGAGAAGACGCTTGCCGAGAGCCAGTTGGAGCGCGCGCGCGAAGACCGCGCCAAGCTGCAGCGCGAGTTGTCCGCGATAAAGCGTGAGGCGGACGCCACATGGGCTTCCGAGCGGGTCGAGAACGCGCTTTTGCGCGAGCGCATCAATGACGTTGCGGCGGAAGTCGCGCGCCTCACCTCCGTGCTGGAAGGCCCCGGTTCCACCATCGACACGATTCTCGCCGCGCCCGAGCATGCGCCGGGCACGAACGGCTCCGGCAAGCCCGTGATCGTGCAGCCCGCGAACACCAATGGCGAAGACGGCAAGGGCAGCCTTGCTGATCGCATTCGCGCGCTGCAGGCGCGCTCCTCGCGGCTGACCTCCGCGACGTGATCGGGTTACGGCGCGCGCGAGCTTTCCTGGGCGCCGCATTGATCGGATCCGCCTGCCTCGCGGCGCCATCGGCGCACGCCGAACACCCTGAGATCGCCAAGCGGCGCGCCGCCGAACGCAAGACATTCACCGACGCGCAAATTTTCGACGGCTTCTTTAGGACCACGTTCGGCGCCGAGATGCGCATTGCGGGCCGTGTCGACGGCATCCGCCGGTATGTCGTTCCGGTGCGCGTGTTCGTCGAGAACCGCGCCAAGCCCGACCGCGGCGCGCAAGTAGCCAGCGTGGTCGCCGACATCAAGACGCGCGTTCAGCATCTCGACATCGCGGTCACGCCAGACCGGGAGGCCGCGAACGTGGTGGTGCGGCTGTTGAACGAACGCGACCTCGCGCCCGCCTTGCGCACCGCTTTCGGCAAGGACCGCGCGCGCAGGATTCAGAAATCGCTCGAGCCGCAGTGCCTGTCGGGCTTCCGCAAGGATGCCGAGCTGCGCATCGTGCATTCGGACGTGTTCGTGGTCGCCGACCGGGGCGATTTCATTTTTTTCGACTGCATCTATGAGGAGCTGCTGCAATCGCTCGGTCCCATCAACGACACCGACAAGGTGCCGTGGACCATGTTCAATGACGCGGTACAGATGGGGTTCTTCGGCGTCTACGATCAGTACATCCTGAACATTCTCTATCACCCGCGCGTTCGCCCCGGCATGTCGCCCGAACAGGTCCGCGCACTCTTGCCCGAGATCATGCCTGAGGTCCGCGCCTTCGTTGCGAAGATCAACGGCCTGAAGCCCTGAGCTTGAACCCGCTCCGCCGTTCCGGTAACGGCATCGCCATGGCAAAGCGCCCAGCAGAATCGAATGCGCGGCCGGGAGTCGGCAAGCGCGTCGCGTTCGACCGCGCCACCTGGATGGCGCTCGATCTCTATTCACGCGACAGCATGAAATCCTTCCAGGAGGTTGCCGACGAGGCCTTCGCGGATCTGCTCGCGAAGCACGGCCGGCCGGTCGACCTGAAGGATGCGCTCCGGCGCAGTGCGCGCACGATCGGCGCCAATGACAATCCGGCCCGGCGCAAACGCTGACCCTTGCCCGTGCCACAAAGCCGTGCTCATGAGGGCGCGGCGGCGCCGCAACATGAGGCCCAAAATGATGACCCGGATCCTCGCAATCGTTGGCGCGCTTTCGGCCGCAACATTGCTCGGCGGCTGGACCTTTGGCTTCGACCGGCAGGGTCCGTTCTGTCTTTACGATATCGGCTACACCAATTGCGGCTATCCATCCTTCGCAGCCTGCATGGCGACGCGCAGCGGTGCCGGCGGCTACTGCGCCGAAAACCCGCGCTTCGTGCCCGATCGCGGCCCGCCCCGGCGGCGCAGAGCCGGATAAGGCAGGTACTCCTTATTTCAATTTCACTCCGCCTCCCGGCCTTTACCGCACTGCACAATCCCCGTTAGGATCGCCGGGCCCGGCCGCGTGACCTGATGGATGCCTCGCTCAAGATCGCCATTGTCGACGAGAATCCGATCCGCGCCGCCATCCTGCAGGATGGGCTGCGCGAGGCCGGGCACACCAATGTCACGCACATCACCGAGCGCACGGGCCTGCTCGCACGCGTCTATGCGCTCGATCCCGACGTCATCCTGATCGATCTGGAAAACCCGAGCCGCGACGAACTGGAGCAGATGTTCCAGGTGAGCCGCGCCGTGAAGCGCCCGATCGCGATGTTCGTCGACCAGAGCGATACGACGTCGATCCAGGCCTCGGTCGATGCCGGCGTGTCGGCCTACATTGTCGGCAACCTGCAGAAGGAGCGCATCAAGACCATCCTCGATCTGTGCGTCTCGCGCTTCAACGCCTTCTCGCGGCTGCAGGGCGAACTCGACCGCGCCAAAAGCGCGCTCGAAGACCGCAAGGTGATCGATCGCGCCAAGGGCATCCTGATGAAGATGAAGAAGCTCACCGAGGAGGAGGCCTATGCGCTCTTGCGCAAGACCGCGATGAACGAGAACCGCAAGATCGCCGAGGTGGCGCAATCCGTCGTCATGGCGGCGGAGCTGTTCAAATGACCGACCGGCTGCGCATCGGATTCATTCCACTTGCCGACGCGACCGCGCTGCTGATCGCGGTCGACAAGGGATTTTGCGCGGCGGAAGGCCTCGACGTCGAGCTGGTGCGCGAGGTGTCGTGGTCGAACGTGCGCGACAAGCTCAACATCGGGCTGTTCGACGCCGCGCATCTGATCGCGCCGGTCGCGATCGCGTCGAGCCTGGGGCTTGGCCACATCAAGGTGCCGATCGTCGCGCCGTTCGGCCTCGGCGTGAACGGCAACGCCATCACGGTGTCGCCCGCGCTGCATGCGGCGCTGCGCGATGCGGCCGAGGGCGACATCCGCGATCCCATGGTGTCGGCGCGCGCGCTCGCCCGCGTGGTGGCGCGCCGCAAGGCGCAAGGCGAAGAGCCGCTCACCTTCGGGATGACGTTCCCGTTCTCCACGCACAACTATCACCTGCGCTTCTGGATGGCGGCGGGCGGCGTCGATCCGGACGAGGACGTGCGGCTTGTCGTGCTGCCGCCGCCCTACATGGTGGAGAGCCTGGCGAACGGGCACGTCGATGCGTTCTGCGTCGGCGCGCCTTGGAATTCGGTCGCGGTCGATCTCGGCATCGGCCACATCCTGCATTTCGTTTCGGAGATTCTCTCCCGCGCCGCCGAGAAACTGCTCGCCGTGCGCCAGCGCTGGGCCGAGGAAAATCCGGATGTGCTCGCGCGGCTGGTGCGCGCCCACGCCCGCGCGGCGGATTTCGTCGAGGACGTCAACAACCGCGACGAAGTGGCGGCATTGCTCGCGGCGCCAAATCGCATCGGTGTGGCACCGGAGGTGATCCGCCGCACGCTCGACGGGCGGCTGAAAGTCTCTCCCGACGGCGATTATCGAACCGATCCGCGCTATCTGCTGGTCGGCCGCGCCGGCGCGGCGCGCCCCGATCCCGTGCAGGCGGCCTGGCTCTATGCGCAGATGGTGCGCTGGGGGCAGGCGCCGCTCTCGCGCGCGATGCTTGAGCTCGCAAAGGCCGTGTGGCGGCCGGACCTTTACGACGCGGCGGTTGGCAAGCCCGCTGCGCCCTCCGCCGGCGAACCCGCGGACGGCATCGGGGCGTTCGCAGGCCCGGCGTTCGATGCAAACGATATCGAGGTGCATTTGGCGGCGTGGACGATCAAGCGCGTGATTTGACCGCGTTGCTGGAACCTCGAACATGACGGAGAATACGGAAAATCCGGAGGATCGCCCGATGACCGACCGCATGCGCCGCGTGCTTGATCTTGCGCTTCTGATCGCTGGCCTGTGTCTCACCATCCCGAGCGCCGCGACGGCGCAGGACTGGCCGGCGCGCAACATCACCGTGATCGTGCCGCTCGGAGCGGGGAGCGCGAGCGACATCGTCGCGCGCGTCGTGATGGATCAGGTCGGCAAGCAGCTCGGACAGAACGTCATCGTCGAGAACCGCCCCGGCGCGGGCGGAACGATCGGCGCCAACATGGTCGCGAAGGCTGCGCCCGACGGCTACACGATGTTGATCTATGGCGCGTTCGCGAGCGCGCATGCGCTCTATTCCAAGCTCCCCTATGACTCGCTGAATGATTTCGTTCCGGTGATCGCGCTCGGCCAGCAGCCGCTTGTGATCGTCGGTGCGCCCGCCAAGGGATACAGGACGCTCGGCGACCTGATCGCGGCCGGCAAGGGCAAGCCCGGCTCGCTCAACTATTCGACCGCGGGTGTCGGATCGGCATCGCATTTCGGCGCCGAACGCCTGCGCGCGAGCGCCGGCTTTACGGCCCAGCACATTCCATTCAAGGGCGCCTCCGAGGCCGTGACCGACGTGATCGCCGGGCGCTCCGACTTCAGCGTGCAGCTCACATCGACGACCGTGCCGCAAATCCGCGAGGGCACGCTCGTTGCGCTCGCGGTCAGCGCGCACAAGCGTATCGGGCTGTTGCCCGATGTGCCGACGACGATCGAGAGCGGTCTGCCGGCGGAGTCGGTGTATGCCTTCTACACCGGCATGTACCTGCCGGCGAAGACGCCGCCCGACATCGTCGCCAAGCTGCATCAGGAAACCGCGAAGGCGCTGCAAACTGACGCCGTGAAGGCGCGGCTTGCGACCCTCGGCGTCGAGCCGCTGCCGCTTCCTCAGCCGGAGTTTGCGAAATTCATCCGCGACGACATCGAGGCGAACGTCGCGCTGGTCAAGGCCGCGGGCATTCCCACGCAGTAGTC
>JAXDNY010000068.1:0-3475 GCA_034669145.1 Hyphomicrobiales bacterium | reverse complement strand
TGGGCCTCGCCTTCGCTTTCGGCTGGACACCATGCATCGGACCGATCTTGGCGGCGATCCTCGCGCTTGCCGGAACGGAAGATACGGTCGCGCGCGGCGCGGCGTTGCTTGCGGTCTATTCCGCGGGGTTGGGCATTCCCTTCGTCCTCGCGGCGCTGGCGATGGCGCCGTTCCTGCGCTTCATGCAGCGCTTTCGCGCGCATTTCGGCAAAGTCGAGCGGGTCGTCGGCGTGCTGCTTGTCGTCACCGGAATCGCGTTCATGACCGGCGGCGTGCAGCGCGCGTCTTATTGGCTGCTCGACACGTTTCCCGGATTAGCCAATCTCGGCTGACGCCGCGCTCAGATCAGCCCACCAAGGATGGCGACGCCGCCGAGCGCCATCGCACTTCCGGTAACTTGCGTAATGCGCCGCTCCCGCCCGATGAGAAGACCGGTGCCAATGCCGGTTGCGTGGAGCACGAGGGTCGCAACGATGAAGCCGCCGGCGTAAGCAAGTCCTGAGGCGGTGCCCGGCATCTCGGTGCCGTGTGCATGGCCGTGGAAGATCGCAAAGAAGCCAACGAGCGCCATCGCGACTGCGACCGGCGGATTGGCCACGAGCGCTAGGGCCCCACCGAGTACCACGACGGAAAGGCCGATGCCGACCTCAACGTAAGGCAGCGCGACTCCCGCCATGCCGAGCGCCCCGCCGAACGCCATCATTGCCACAAATGACAGCGGCACGAGCCATAGCGCGCGTCCGCCGAGATGCGCGGCAAGGAGGCCGACAGCAACCATCGCCAGCACGTGATCGACGCCGCCGACGGGATGCATGAAGCCGCGCGCGATGCCGTCGGGTTCGCCGACGCCGACATGACCGAAAGCGAGCGAGGGAATGAAAGCAAAGACGAGGGCGAGCAGCGTTTTCATGAGAACCTCTGCAGCGGGCCTCGATGATGGCCGCACTGCAGAGCGCCGCCAAGCCCAAAATCGCGGCGCGCTTGCCTCGAAGCGCCTCGCGCGCGATTTTGTGCGTCCGCAAACCACGAGGACGCCCGCGTGAGCACATTCAAAGCCATCCGCATCGACAAGACCGACTCCGGCACGCGCGCAGACTACGCGGATTTCGATGAGAAGGACCTGATGGACGGCGACGTCACCGTCGCCGTCTCGCACTCGACCGTCAACTATAAGGATGGGCTGGCGATTACCGGCAAGTCGCCGGTCGTGCGGCGCTTTCCAATGATTCCCGGCATCGATTTCGCCGGCACCGTTGAGGCCTCCTCGCATCCCGATTACAAGCCGGGCGATTCTGTTGTTCTCAACGGCTGGGGGCTCGGCGAGACCCATCTCGGCGGCTACGCTGAGAAGGCGCGGGTCAAAGGTGATTGGCTCGTGCCGCTGCCGAAGGGCCTCTCGGCCGCCGAGGCCATGGCGATCGGCACCGCAGGCTATACAGCGATGCTGGCGGTGCTCGCGCTGGAGCGTCACGGCCTCGCGCCCGGCCGCGGCCCGGCGGTCGTCACTGGGGCGGCCGGCGGCGTCGGCTCCGTGGCCATCGCGCTGCTGTCCAAGCTCGGTTGGCATGTCATCGCCTCGACGGGCCGCGCCGACGAAGCCGCCTACCTCAAGGACCTCGGCGCCGCCGAGATCATCGACCGGGCCGAACTCTCCGGCCCCGGCCGGCCGCTCGGCAAGGAGCGCTGGGCGGCGGGAATCGACAGCGTCGGCTCGCATACGCTGGCGAACCTCCTTGCGCAGACCAAGTATGGCGGCGGGATCGCCGCCTGCGGCCTTGCCCAGGGCATGGACCTGCCGGCCTCGGTCGCGCCGTTCATCCTGCGTGGCGTGTCGCTCTTGGGCATCGACAGCGTGATGTGCCCGCAGCCGCTCCGCCGCCAAGCCTGGGAGCGGCTCGCCCACGATCTCGACAGGGACAAGCTGAAGCGCATTACCCACACGATCCAGTTCGATAAGGTGATCGA
This sequence comes from Hyphomicrobiales bacterium, assembly GCA_034669145.1. Taxonomy (GTDB): domain Bacteria; phylum Pseudomonadota; class Alphaproteobacteria; order Rhizobiales; family Xanthobacteraceae; genus PALSA-894. Next base: position 1,510 of record JAXDNY010000068.1, on the reverse strand, counting down.
CACGGCGGGCGACATTCTCGCGGGCAAAATTCGCGGCCGGGTTGTGGTCGAGCTCGGCTGAGCCGCCGGAACCGCTCAGCCGACCAGGCGTTGCCGCTTAGGCAGCCACGCGATCCCGAGGGGAGGGGAAATCGCGCGCGTCCGCTTCCCCCGCGCTCACCTTGAAGGACAAGAACAATGAGCAGCGCCTTTCAACGCGAACTCGACCGCGAAGAAGCCGCGATCGTCGACATGCCCGACCGGCCGGTCAGCACGGCGCGCAATCTGGTGACGCCGGAGGGTCTGATCCAGATCGAGAACGAGATCGAGCACTGGGCCGACGAACTCAAGAAAGCACAGGCCGCCGAGGACAAGGCGCATGTCGCGAGCGCCGGACGCGAATTGCGCTACTGGACGTCGCGGCGCTCGAACGCGGAGGTGGTCGAGCCCATCGCCGATCACAGCGAAGTGCGCTTTGGTCACCGAGTCACCGTGGAAACTGCGGACGGCAAGCGCCGGACCTTCCGCATCGTCGGCGAGGACCAGGCCGACCCGGCGAAGGGAATGGTGCCCTATGTCGCGCCGATCGCGACCGCGCTTCTCGGCAAGAGCGTCGGCGACACCGTGGAGGTGATGCACGGCGAGGCGGAGATCGTCGCAATCGAGTGAGGTGAGAGGGCTGAAGGAGGAGCGGACGGCCCTTCAGCTGGCCGGCACGGTCGGCCGCGTCAATGTGGCGGCGGCGCGCCGGCGCCGGGATCGCAGCAATTATACGCCCGGACGGCGCATATCCGCAGGCTTTGGACTTGCCCCCCAATCCACTAGAATCGTCGGCATGCTGGACAAGCCCTCGCTGCTGTCGCGCTTCGCCGAGGTCGTCGGCGCGCGGCATGTCATCGCCGAGTCCGCCGACATGGAGCGCTACCTCGTCGAGGATCGCGGCCTCTTTCACGGCCGGGCGCTCTGCGTGGTGCGGCCGGGCAGCGTCGACGAGGTGTCGCGCCTCGTCGGACTTTGTGACGAGACGAACACGAACATCGTGCCGCAGGGCGGCAATACCGGGCTCGTCGGCGGCCAGATCCCGCACGAGAGCGGCGACGAGATCGTGCTGTCGCTGGCGCGCCTCGCTGCGATCCGCGAGGTCGACCCCTCGTCCAACACGATGACCGTTGAGGCCGGTGTCACGCTTCTGCGCGCGCAGGAGGAGGCGGAGCGCGTTGACCGACTCTTCCCATTATCCCTAGCGTCCGAGGGCTCCTGCACGATCGGCGGCAATCTGTCGACCAATGCCGGCGGCACCGCGGTGCTTGCCTACGGCAATGCGCGCGATCTCGTGCTCGGGCTCGAAGTCGTGCTCGCCGACGGACGCATCATGTCGAATCTATTGAAGCTCAAGAAGGACAATACCGGCTACGATCTGAAGCACCTCTTCGTGGGGGCGGAGGGCACGCTTGGCATCATCACTGCGGCGGTGCTGAAGCTGTTCCCGCGGCCGCGCGCGAACGCGACGGCTTTCGTCGGGCTTGCCAGC
>JAXDNY010000067.1:0-7790 GCA_034669145.1 Hyphomicrobiales bacterium | reverse complement strand
CCTTGGCGCCGCGCGCAAACGAATAGAGCCGGTCGGGCGTGCGGTGCGCCGAAACGATGCGCTTGTCGTACGCCACGCCGAGCGCCTCGAGCGTCTCGGCGGCGTGCCGCATGGTCGGCCAGTCGGATTGGCTGCCCATGATGATCGCGACGGGTTTGGCCGCCATCCACGCCCTCTTGTCCCGCACCGGCCGAAACGAAGGCGCCATATAGGGGAACGCGCTTGGCCGAGGCAAGCGGATACGCCTCGTTAACCTTGTCGGCTCATCGTGCGGCGGATTTTCAGCGGTTGGGGACGATGGCGAAGGGGAGCCCGGCCAGGACAAGCGTGGTTCGCGCGCCCGCGCGGGTGCGCGTGACGCCCGGCCGGGCTGTTCGCGACGACGCCGAGCCGCGCATCGCCCAGCCGTCGCGCAACGTCCCGTCCGAGCTCGCCGTGCTGCTTGGCGAAGTGCAGCGCCTTGCGGCCGAACTCAGCGCCGCCCGCGCCAAGGTGAAGGAGCTTGAGGCGACCGCGGTCGTCGACGCGGTCACCGGGATCTTCAACCGGCGCGGCTTCGATCGCGAGCTCAAGCGCTCGCTCGCCTACGTGAAGCGCTACGGTACGCGCGCGGCGCTGTTCTACATCGATCTCGACGGCTTCAAGCCGGTCAACGACCAGCACGGCCATGCGGCGGGCGACGCCGTGCTCAAGGCGGTCGCCGCCCTGCTGACGCGCTCGGTGCGCGCCTCCGACACGGTCGCGCGGCTCGGCGGCGACGAATTCGGCCTCATCCTGTGGAATCTGAACGAAGGCGATGCGACCGCCAAGGCGTGGGCGCTGGAAGCCGCCATCGGCGAGGCGGGGATCGAGTGGGAGGGCCAAGCGCTCGCCGTCGGCGCCTCGATCGGCTTTGCGATGCTGGGGCCTGCGGACGAGCTTGCCGCCGTCACCGCCAAGGCCGATCACGCGATGTATGCCCGCAAGGCCGAGCGGAAGGGCTATCGGGCAGCCGCCACTTCGAGGTGAAGGCCCGAAACCTGCTGCAGCGCACTGATGACGGTCAGCAGATTGCTGGCGCGCGGATTTCCTTTCGGCCCCAGCATGCGCATCAGGCTCTTCGGTGGCGTGCCGGTCTCTTTCGCAAGCCGGTCGAAGCCCACCGTAGCGTTGATGTAGTCGCGCAGGATCGCCTTTCCGGTTTCGATTTCCCCGGACAGCAGTAGTTCGACCGCCTCGGTCAGCAATGCTTCGCGAAAGGCCGGATCGCGCTCGGCGCGTGCCTTTACGGTTGTTTTGAAATCTCTGGTCAGCGGCATCCTTAAGTCCCTTTCTTGCGGCGGCGGTAATCGGCCCACCGTGCCTGCGCCAGTTTGATGTCGCGCTCCTGGCGTCGCTTGGTCCCGCCTCCGAGCAGCACGACGATGTGTTCTCCGTCTTTGCCAGAATAGACTCGATAGCCCGGTCCGAAATCGATGCGATATTCGAGAACGCCAGCACCGACACCTTTCACGTTTGAAAGATTCCCTTGCCTGATCCGTTGCAACGCGACGGTCACTTTGGCGGCGGCCTGCGCATCGAGGTCATCGAACCAGCCGGCGAATGGGCTGGTCCCCTTGGCATCCAGATACTCGGCGATGGCCACGGCTATATAGTACCGTATATGTTACCAATCAAGTATCTGCGGACGGGACGAAATCCTTCACGCAATGATGTCCGGCGTGAGCTGGTCCTCGAGGAACGTGATCCGGTCGCGCAGGTGCAACTTGCGCTTTTTGAGCCGCTGGACCTGCAACAGATCGGAGCCCGGGGACACCTGGAGGGCCTCGATGGCGGCATCCAGATCGCGGTGCTCCTGCAGCAGGCGCGCCAGTTGCGCGCGGAGCTCGCGTTCTTCCTCTGGGGTCATGTGCCGCAACGGTTAAGAAGCCGCCCCGGCGCGCACCGGCAACGCCGAAACCTTAACAAGTATCGCGCGTTACCGGCCGGGCATCAAGGCGGCGGGTGCCGGTTTGGCGTGCGAATTGCGGGGATTTGACGCATCGCACAACGAAACGGCCGTCGACTTGCCTTGGCGCTTCTGGCAAAATGCTTAAGTCAGGAATCTCACAAAGGAGGCTTCCTCGATGTCCATGCAAGCGCATCTTGCGGAACTGGAAAAAAAGCACCAGGCACTCGAAACGGAACTCGCTGATGCCCTGGCGCACCCCTCGGTCGACGACGCGACGATCGCAGAACTGAAACGCCGCAAGCTGCATGTGAAGGACGAAATCGCCCGCTTGAAGCACCACGAAAGCGCAAGCGTACACTAGGCTCCAAGCCTTGTAGGCACCGAGTCTCGGCGATTATCGGCGCCGCGGCGCGGCCGCGGAACAGGATCGCATTTTTCCAAAAATCCGCCGGTTCTCGTCATGAGGCCGGCGGTTTCGTTTTTGGTTTATGCTGGCGGAAATTTTCGCGGAGGATTTGGTGACGCGCATCGCCCGGCTGGCCGTCGTGGTTTGGTTTGCGCTCTCGGGCGCTGCCGCCGCGCAAGATTATCCGACGCGGCCGATCACGCTGGTGGTGCCTTATGCGGCGGGCGGCGGCAACGACGTGATGGCGCGCATCGTCGCCGAGAAGATGAGCAGGTCGCTCGGCCAGCAGATCGTGATCGAGAACAAGGGCGGCGCCGGCGGCTCGATCGCGACGCGCCAGGTCGCGAAGGCCGCGCCCGACGGTTATACGCTCGGCCTCGGCGGCACCGGCACGCTGGCGATCAATCCGACGCTCTACCCGAATGTCGGCTACGACCCGCGGCGGGACTTCGCACCGGTCGGGCTGATCGCCACCAGTGCGCTCGTGGTGCTGGTGCATCCCGGCATCGAGGCGAAATCGATTGCGGAGCTGATCGCGCTAGGCAAGCGCGAGCCCGGCCGGCTGAACTACGCGTCGGCCGGCTCAGGCAGCGGCATTCATCTCGGTTCCGAGCTGCTCGCCCAGATGGCCGGCATCAAGCTCACGCACATTCCCTACAAGGGATCGAGCCCGGCGCTCACCGACCTGCTCGGCGGGCACGTGGCGATCTATCTCTCCTCGCTGCCGCCCGCGATCGCGCTGGTGCGCGAGGGCAAGGTGCGTGCGCTCGCCGTGACCGGGCCGGCGCGTTCGCCGATCTTTCCCGATCTGCCGACGGTCGCCGAGGCGGCGTTGCCCGGCTACGAGGCCGTGCTGCATTACGGCATCGTGGCGCCGGCCGGCACGCCGCAGCCGATCATCGACAAGCTCAGCGTTGCGCTCAAGGCCGCGCTTGCCGAGAGCGACGTGCGTGCGCGCATTCTGGCTGACGGTGCCGAGCCGCTGTCGGGAACACCGGCCGAATACGCCGCCGACATCGATCGTGAGGAAACGAAATGGTCGGCGATCGTGAAGATGTCCGGCGCGAAGGTGGAGTAGTAGCCCTCACCCTGAGGAGCCATGCGAAGCATGGCGTCTCGAAGGGCGGGGGCGTGCACGGGGAGTTTGCGGCATCCTTCGAGACGCGCTTCGCGCTCCTCAGGATGAGGTTTGGTGAACGAGGAACGATCAATGAAAGTTCTTTTGGCACTTATGTTCGCATTGGTTGCGAGCTTCGCGCACGCCCAGGACTACCCCACCCGCACCGTAACGCTGATCGTGCCCTATCCGCCGGGCGGCGGCGTCGACGCCATGGCGCGCATCGTGGCGGACAAGTTGTCCGCGGCACTTGGCCAGCAGGTGGTGGTCGACAATCGCGGCGGCGGCTCCGGACTCGTCGGCACGCGCGCGCTGATCAAGAGCCCGCCCGACGGCTACACGCTGTTCCTCGGCCACACCGGCTCGATCTCGATCAATCCCACGCTCTATGCCAATTCGGGCTTCGACCCGCGCAAGGATTTCACCGCGATCGGGCTCGTGGCCTCGATGCCGGTCGTGCTGATCGCGCATCCGTCGTTCCCGGCGAAAACCGTCGGCGAGATGATCGCGCTGATGAAAGCCAATCCCGGCAAATACAACATCGGCACATCGGCGGTCGGCACCGGCGGGTATCTCTCGGCCGAGCTGTTCAAGTCGCTGACCGGCGTCGATGCGCAGATCGTGCCGTACAAGGGAACCGCGGGCGTGATGAACGATCTGCTCGGCGGCCATGTGCCGGTCGCGTTCGGCGTGCTGCCGCCTGCGCTCGGTAACATTCAGGCCGGCACACTGCGCACCATGGCGGTGCTGAGCCCGACGCGCTTCAGCCTGCTGCCCGATGTACCGACCGCAGAGGAATCCGGCCTGCCGGGCTTTGTTTCGGTGCTCCATTACGGCGTTCTGGCGCCCGCCGGCACGCCGCGCCCGATCGTCGACAGGCTCAATGCCGAATTGCGCAAGCTGGTGGACGCCGACGAGGTGAAGCAGCGCATCCATACCGAGGGTGGCGATCCCTTGACCTCGACCCCGGACGAATACGCCGCCGACATCGACAAGGAGGAGGCGAAGTGGGGCGCGCTGATCCGCAAGCTCAATTTGAAGGTGGAGTGATGCGCCTTCCTCGTCCCTCGCCATCGCGGTCAAGCCCCGGCTAGTATCCGGCCGGGCGTTGCCGCGACTGGCCCGCCTTGCGGGGCAATTGATGGCGGTCATCCAAAATCGCTGGCTGATGCTGGCCGTGCTGTTTCTCGCGCGCACCGTGATGGCTCTGCAGTTCCAGACAGTGGCGTCCACCGGCCCTTTCCTGATCGAGGCGCTCGCGATCGACTTCGCCTCAATCGGGATATTGATTGGGCTCTACATGCTTCCCGGCGTGGTAATTGCGCTGCCGGGCGGTGTGCTCGGTCAGCGATTCGGCGCGAAGCGCGTCGTGCTCATCGGGCTTCTCCTGATGGCGATCGGCGGCGCCGTGATGGGGCTCAGCCATGCGTATTGGCCAATGGTGGCGGGTCGGCTGATCTCAGGCACCGGGGCAGTGCTGTTCAACGTGATGATCACCAAGATGATCGCCGACTGGTTCGCTGGCCGCGAGATCGTTACCGCGATGGGGATCTTCGTCTCGAGCTGGCCGTTCGGCCTTGCGGTTGCCCTCATGGTGTTCGGCCCGCTCGCCGCGACGCAGGGCTATGCGCTCGTGATGCATCTCGGCGCGCTCGCGTGCCTTGTGTCGTTCGCGCTGGTGCTGCTGCTCTATCGCGATCCACCGGACATGCCAGCCGAGCCCCTCGCGCGGTTCTCCCTCGATCTCACGCGGCGCGAATGGCTCACCGTCTCAGCCGCGGGGCTTGTCTGGGGCTTCCTCAATTCGTCGTACATCGTGCTGGTGAGCTTCGCGCCGGAGATTTTCACGCAGCGCGGCTTCAGCATTGCTGACGCGAGCCTCATCACGAGCCTGCTCGGGTGGTCGTTTATCCCGGCCATTCCGCTCTGGAGCATCGTGGCGGAACGCCTTAGGCGGCCGAACCTGATGATGCACACGGCTTTCATCGTTTCCGCGCTGGCGCTCGCGGCTCTGCCGTTCGCCGCGGCACCGCTGGTCCCGCTCGGTGTGCTGTTGGTTGTGCCCGGCGCGGTGCCGGGGCTGATCATGGCGCTGCCCGCGCAGACGCTGCGGGCCAAGAGCCGAGCGAGCGGCATGGGCGTCTACTACACCGTCTATTATGCCCTGATGGCGCTGGTGCCGGCCGGCGCCGGGCTCGCGCGCGACGTTTCGGGCAGCTTCGCGGCGCCCACCCTTTTCGCTGCCGGGGTGATGCTCTTGTGTGTCCTCGCCCTGATGTTGTTCCATGCGGCGAAGAGGATCCCAGAACAATAAGAGGAAGCGCGCCGTGCAAGGTTCGTTCGACTACATCGTCGTCGGCGCGGGTTCGGCGGGCTGCGTGCTGGCCAACCGGCTCACCGCGAGCGGGCGCCATCGCGTGCTGCTGCTCGAAGCCGGCGGCGAGGATCGCAACATCTGGATCCACGTGCCGATCGGCTACGCCAGGCTGTTCGCCGACGCCAAGCACAACTGGCTGTACAATTCCGAGCCCGAGCCCGCGCTCAACGGCCGCCAGATCATCCAGCCGCGCGGCAAGGTGCTCGGCGGCTCCTCGTCGATCAACGGGCTCCTCTACATCCGCGGGCAGGCGGAGGACTTCAACCACTGGCGCCAGCTCGGCAACGCGGGCTGGAGCTTCGAGGACGTGCTGCCGTATTTCCGCCGCTCGGAGGATCAGCAGCGCGGCGCGGATGAGCTGCACGGCGCCGGCGGGCCGCTGTCAGTGTCCGATGTGAGCGAAGGGCACCCGCTGTGCGAGGCCTTTATCGAGGCGTGCGAGCAGGCGGGCCTGCCGCGCACCGACGACTTCAACGGCGCATCCCAGGAAGGCGCGGGTTATTTCCAGCTCACCACGCGCAACGGGCGGCGCTGGTCCACGGCGCGCGGCTATCTCAAGCCGGCGCGCAAGCGGCACAATCTCGCGGTGATCTCGAACGCGCTGACGACGCGCATCCTGTTCGAGGGGCGCCGCGCGGTGGGCGTCGAATACCGCAAGGACGGCGCGACGCACATGGCGCGCGCCAACGCCGAGGTGATCGTGTCGGGCGGCGCGTTCAATTCGCCGCAGCTGTTGCAGCTGTCCGGCGTCGGTCCCGCCGATCTGCTGCAACAGCATGGGATAGACGTGATCGCCGACATGAAGGGCGTCGGCGCGGACCTGCAGGACCATTATCAGGCGCGCTTCAACTATCGCTGCACCACGCGCAACACCATCAACGACATGATGGGCAGCATAACAGGCCGCGTCGTGGCGGGTCTGCGCTATGGCCTGCTGCGCAAGGGTTTCCTCACCATCGGCGCAGGCTATGCGGGCGGCTTCTTCAAGACCGATCCGGCGATGGCGACGCCCGACGTGCAATTCCATTTCATCCTGTTCTCGGCCGACGCGGTCGGGCAGAAGCTGCATCCCTGGCCGGGCTTCCTCGCCTCGGTGTGCCAGCTTCGCCCCGAGAGCCGCGGCTTCGTGCGCATCAAATCGGCCGATCCGAGCCAGGCGCCCGCGATCCAGCCGCGCTACATGACGGCGCAGGCGGATCGCGATTGCATGGTGGCGGGCATGCAGCTCTTGCGCCGCGTGATGGGCCAGCCGGCGATCCGCCGCACCATCGACGCAGAGCTGACGCCCGGTCCGAAGGTCGCGAGCGACGCGGAGTTGCTCGACTTCGCGCGGGCCAAGGGCACGACCGTGTTCCACCCGACCTCCACCTGCCGCATGGGCTCCGATGTCACCGCGGTGGTCGACGAGCGGCTGCGCGTGCATGGCTTTGCGGGTTTGCGTGTCGCCGATGCGTCGATCATGCCGACGGTCGTGTCCGGTAACACCAATGCGGCCTGCGTGATGATCGGCGAGAAAGCCTCCGACATGATTCTGGCGGACGCGGGTGCCAAGCCGGCCGCGAAAGCCGCATGAGCGATTTCGATTTCGTCATCGTCGGTGCCGGCAGTGCCGGCTGCGTGCTGGCCAATCGCCTCACCGCCGACGGTCGTCACACCGTGCTGCTGCTCGAAGCAGGCGGCGAGGACCGCAGTATCTGGCTGCACATTCCGCTCGGCTACGGGAAGCATTTCACCAATCCGACGGTGAACTGGCTGTACGAGACCGAGCCGGAGCCGGAATGTCACGGGCGGCGCGTCATCCAGCCGCGCGGCAAAGTGCTGGGCGGCTCGTCGTCGATCAACGGGCTGATGTATGTGCGCGGGCAGGCCGAGGACTACGACCGCTGGCGCCAGCTCGGCAATGCCGGCTGGAGCCATGCCGACGTACTGCCCTACTTCCGCAAGGCGGAGGACCAGCAGC
>JAXDNY010000066.1:0-10020 GCA_034669145.1 Hyphomicrobiales bacterium | reverse complement strand
GACAACCGGAGACCGGTTTCGGACAAGAGCGCGCCCAACCGCACAGGCGGAACTATTAGCGCACGCGCGCGTCTTTCCCTCGGGCGGCTGACTTCCCAAGGCATTCACCTTGCGCGCAATTACCGTTCACCCGCAAAATCCGAATTCCGTTGAATTAAGAGACGTTGACGAGCCGGTCCCCGGGAACGGCAGCGTCCTGATCGACGCGGTCGCGCTCGGCGTCTGCGGCACGGATCGCGAGATCATCGCGGGCGACTACGGCGAGGCGCCGGACGGACGCGAGCGGCTGATCCTTGGACACGAGTCGCTTGGCCGCGTGCGCGAAGCGCCGCCGGAGTGCGGCTTCAAACAAGGCGACCCCATCGTGGGCATTGTGCGGCAGCGCGATCCGGTCCCCTGCCCGGCTTGCGCAGCCGGCCACTGGGACATGTGCCGCAACGGGCAATACACCGAGCATGGCATCAAGGGGCTGAACGGCTTCGGCGCGGAGCGCTGGCGCATCGATCCGCAATTCGCCGTAAAGGCCGATCCCGCGCTCGGCATTCTCGCCGTGCTGATGGAGCCAACCAGCGTCGTCGCGAAAGCGTGGGATCATGTGCGTCGTCTATGGCGTCTTGCCGAGGCGCCGCCGCGCCGCGTGCTGGTCACCGGCGCGGGACCGATCGGCCTGCTCGCCGCGCTGCTCGGCAAACAGCGCGGGCTCGACGTGCATGTCTACGACCACAACAAGACCGGGCCGAAGCCGGAGATCACCACCGCGCTTGGCGCGACCTATCACTGCGACTCGGTGGAAGAACTCGGCAAGCTCGCAGCCGACGTTGTGATCGAATGCACCGGCGTACCGTCGGTGATCGCCACGTTGCTGCCGCAGGTCGCGCCGGACGCACTGATCTGCCTCACGGGTGTCGGTGCTTCGCGCCGCACCGATTTCGACATCGGGCTGTTCAATCGCAACCTGGTGCTGAACAACGGCGCGGTGTTCGGCACCGTGAACGCGAACCTGCGCCACTATCGGATGGCGGCCGAAGCCCTCGCCAAGGCAGATTGCGCTTGGCTCTCACGGCTGATCACGCGGCGCGTGCCGCTTGCGCGCTTTGCCGAAGCGTTCGATCACCGCAAGGGCGACATAAAGGTCATCGTCGAGTTCAAGCAATAGCTGCCCTCGTCGAATCGCATGGGTGTTGGCTTGCTCCCATCTCGGCTGGGTCATACGCTCCCTTCAGGGATTGCGCCTTTGGCGAACGATCCGGAAAAATTCTTCAGGGAGGCGATGATGACGCAGGACCGCAGAACGTTCCTCAAGACGGCGGCGCTCGGCATGGCGGCAGCCGGCGTGCCCTTCACCAGCACCGCACCGCTCGCGCAGAAAGCGGCGGTCGGACCTCAGACGATGCCGCGCGGCTTCGTGTTCGCGACGTTGCGGCGGCAGAACGGCCACGGACTCGGCGTGCGTACCGACCGCGGCATTCTCGATGTCGCGGCCGCCGAGCAGGACCTGAAGGAAGGCGCGCCGGTCACCATCACCGATGTCTTCGCCGGCAAGGGCGATCTCGCGGGTCTCAAGCGTCTCGTCGAGAAAGCAAAGGACAGTCACTTCGTCGCAGCCGACAAGGCGGCGTTCGGCCCCTGCGTGACGCATCCGGAAAAGATCATTTGCGTCGGTCTGAACTACCGCAAGCACGCCGCCGAAACCAACAATCCGGTGCCGAAGGCGCCGATCCTGTTCAACAAGTTCAACACGGCGCTCAACCATCATGGCGGCGTGATCGGCGTGTCGGAGGAAGACGCGACGCGCTTTGACTATGAGGCCGAGCTCGTGATTGTGATCGGCAAGACCGCGCGCAACATCAGCGAGGCCGATGCGCCGGGCGTGATCTTCGGCTACGCCACCGGCAACGACTTCACGGCGCGCGACCTGCAATCCCGCTCGACGCAGTGGATGCTAGGCAAGTCGCTCGACGGCTCCGCACCGGTCGGTCCGTGGCTGGTCACCGCCGATCTCGCCGACGGCGACAACCTGAAGATCGAGCAGCGCGTGAACGGCGAGGTGCGCCAGTCGTCCAACACGTCCGACATGGTATTCAACTGCAAGCAGCTCGTCTCCTACGCGTCGCGCTACTTCACGCTCAAGCCGGGCGACATGATCTTCACCGGCACGCCGGAAGGCGTCATTTCCGGCTATCCGAAGGACAAGCAGGTCTGGCTCAAGGCCGGCGACAAGCTCGTCACCTCGATCGAGAAGCTGGGCGACCTCGAATTCAAGCTGACTTGATCGGCCGCGCAACGCGCCGACAGCGCCGGGGCAAATCGCCCCGCGCTTCCATTTTGGCGCAAGCGCTTGCCACAAATGGCAAATTTGCCCCTGCGCTGTTGCAAAAGAGTGACGGCCCGGCCGCATTGAGTCCGCTATTGTGGGGAACTATTTAAGGAACGCGCGGCAAGCTCGCCCGTTGAGCTAGTCGAAGAGGTCATCCAATGCGTCTGGTATCTGTCGTCGCCTTATCCGTCGCCGCCGTCACGCTCGGCGCGCTGGCGAGTCCCGCCGAGGCGCAGCGGCGCGTCTACCGCGACCAAACCGAGCGCATCACCATCATCGACGAAAACGGCCGCGCGCGCACCCGCATCACTGTAAAGCCGCGCAGTTATCTCGACGGCGGCACCGAGGTGCTGCCCGGAGAGCGCAAGTTCATGGATTATGCCAATCCGCCAACCTACATGAGCGGTTCAGCCTACGCCTCGTGGGATCCGACCCAGCAGTATCGTTCGCCGCTGCCGCTGCAGGGCTGGCTGCCGGGCTATAACCCTTGGGCGTACTGAGCGATCCGGCGCGCTGACGTTTAAGCCGCAAGCTTCTCCATTTCGGCAATGATCGCATCGCCCATCTGGGCGGTGCCTACCGTCTTGTCGCCCGGCGCCGCGATGTCGGCGGTGCGCAGGCCTTTGGCGAGCGCGGCCGCAATCGCCTGCTCGATCAAATCCGCTTCCTTGATCATCCCGAACGAATAACGCAGCGCCATCGCGAACGACGCGATCATGGCGATCGGGTTCGCCACGCCCTTGCCGGCGATGTCGGGCGCCGAGCCGTGCACCGGCTCGTACAGCGCCTTGCGCTTTTTCGTTTTCGGATCGGCCTCGCCGAGCGAAGCCGACGCCAGCATGCCGAGCGAGCCGGTCAGCATCGCGGCAACATCTGAGAGCATATCGCCGAACAGGTTGTCGGTGACGATCACGTCGAACTGTTTGGGATTGCGCACGAGCTGCATGCCGCCCGCATCCGCCAGTACGTGATCGAGCTGCACGTCCTTGAACTCGCGCGCATGCACCTGGGAGACCACCTCGTTCCACAGTACGCCGGTCTTCATCACGTTGCGCTTTTCCATCGAGGTGACCTTGTTGCGCCGCTTGCGCGCCAGCTCGAAGGCGACGCGCGCGATGCGCTCGATCTCGTAGGTATAGTAGACCTGCGTATCGACGGCGCGCTTCTGCCCGTTGCCGAGATCCGTGATGGTCTTCGGCTCGCCGAAATAAACCCCGCCGGTCAGCTCGCGCAGGATCATGATGTCGAGCCCCTCGACCAGCTCACGCTTGAGCGACGAGGCATCCGCGAGCGCCGGATAGGTCACGGCGGGGCGCAGATTGGCGTAAAGCTGGAGGTCCTTGCGCAACCGCAGGAGGCCCGCTTCCGGGCGATGCTCGTACGGCACCTTGTCCCACTTCGGCCCGCCGACCGACCCGAAGATCACCGCGTCCGCAGCCTTCGCACGCCCGACGGTCTCGTCCGTGACGGCGACGCCATGGGCGTCATACGCACAGCCGCCGCACAGCGCGTCCTCGGTCTCGAACGTGCCCATGCCGTGCGCGTTCATCCAGCCGATCAGCTTCTTCACCTCGGCCATGACTTCGGGGCCGATCCCGTCGCCGGGGATGAGAAGGAGATTGTAGGTGGGCATGGGTGTCCTCGCGTTTACAGGTCGCGCGGATTGCTATCGGGCACCGCGGGACATGGCAAGCGTGTGTGCTAGTCTCGTCTGCCGGACTTGCCAGATGACAGAGACGCCATGACCAAAACCACGCCCGGCAATTTCTTCGAGGACTTCCGCCTCGGCCAGACGATCCGGCACGCGACGCCGCGCACCGTGACCGCCGGCGATGTCGCGCTCTACAACGCGCTGTTCGGCGCGCGTTTCGCGCCGCAATCCTCCGACCCGTTCGCCTACGCGATCGGCTACCCGAACTCCCCCGTCGACGACCTGCTCGTGTTCCACATCGTGTTCGGCAAGACCGTGCCGGACATCTCGCTCAATGCGGTCGCCAATCTCGGCTATGCGGACTGCCGCTTCCTGCGTGCGGTCTATCCGGGCGACACGCTCGACGCATCTTCGGAAGTCATCGGCCTGAAGGAGAACTCCAGCCGCAAGACCGGCGTGGTCTATGTGCGCTCATCGGGCTTCAAGCAGGACGGCACCAAGGTGCTCGAATACGTGCGCTGGGTGATGGTGCGCAAACGCGGCGAGGCGGCGCCTTCGCCGGGCGATCTCGTGCCGGACCTTCCCAGGACAGTCGAACCGGATGCGCTCGGCGAAGCCTGCTCCATGATGGTCGTGCGCGGTTACGACTTCGCGCTCGCCGGCTCGCCGCATCGCTTCGGCGACTATCAGGTCGGCGAAAAGATCGATCACCAGGACGGCATGACGGTCGAGGAAGCCGAGCACCAGATGGCGACGCGGCTTTACCAGAACACCGCGCGCGTCCACTTCAACCAGTTCACGCAGAGCAAGGACCGTTTCGGCCGCCGGCTGATCTATGGCGGGCACGTGATTTCGCTCGCGCGCGCACTGTCGTTCAACGGGCTCGCGAACGCGTTCCACGTCACGGCGATCAATGGCGGGCGCCACGTCGCGCCGCTGTTTGCCGGCGCGACGGTGTTTGCGTGGTCGGAGGTGCTGGCCAAGGCCGAGCTTCCGCGCCGCTCGGATGTCGGCGCGCTGCGCCTGCGCACGGTCGCCACGAAGGACCAGCCCTGCGCGGATTTCCCGCTGAAGCAGGACGGCGCCGACCATCCGGCCGTGATCCTTGATTTGGATTACTGGGTGCTGATGCCGCGGTAGTCCTTAGCGCCGGACGCGCGCGCTGCGTCCGCGCTTCGCCAGCGCGAGAAACTTCTCTTTGATTTGCTCGAACAGACCCGGTGGGATGAAACCGTAACTGAATACGCCGGGGCGGCCCGGAATCGACGCGAGCCTCCGTTCGGCCATTCGTCGACATTGTGCTCCGAAACAATGACCCAGCTTGGCGCATCGTCGAGGCCGATCGCACGGCGAACCTTGGGCGGAATCTCAACCGCGACGACATCGGAATCGGGCGGCGTATGCGTGATCGGGAGGATCACGACGAAACGCGGCGTTCTGGTAGAGTCGCTGGCGGCAACCAGACAAGCCGGACGATCCTTTCCTTGGTCACGCCCAGCGGATACTTCCCGCGTCCATAGATAATCGTAGCGGATGACGAGCCCCGGTTTCGGCTCGGGTAAGGCCACAACGGCTATTTCAATAGCCTATCGAGAGGCGCGTGCTCTACGTCCATCTCGGCGCGCGCCACTGCGTCTACGACAACGTCTGCAGCATCCGCCGTACGGTGGGTCCGCTTGGCCGCGGCGGTCAGCCAGTCGTAATGATCCGCCGACATCAGCACGAGTTCGCGCCGTCCGTGCCGGGTGATTTCGACCGGCTCGCGCTGCGCCCGGTGCTGGAAGTCACCGAGATTGCGCTGAAACTCCAGTGCGGTCGTCTTGGCCATGATACCTCATACGGATAATCTGGATTATACGTATTTTCGACTAAACGCAACACTTAAGACACTTAAGAAGGAAGAGTCTTACGTAATCTCCCGCCGCTCCTCCCGCATGTGATCCACCAGTTGCCGGGCGTAGGGCGGCAGCGCCTTGTAGTCGCGCACGCAGATCGAGAGGTCGCGCAACGCCCAGGGGTCGGTGAGCGCGACCGCCTTGATCTCCATCGCCTTCGCGGCCCAGCGCACCGTCGTCTCCGGCACGATGCCGACGCCGACATTGCGCTCGACCAGCCGGCAGACCGCATCGAAGCTGCGCAGTTGCACCCGCAGCTTGAGCGGGCGGCCGACGCGGCTCGCCTTGTCGGCGAGGAAGCGCTGCAGCGCGCTCGCGCGGTCGAGCCCGACGAAATCGTGATCGAGCGTGTCGGCGAAGCTGACCTTGCTGCGGCGCGCCAGCGGATGATCGCGCGCGACCACCAGCACGAAGCGGTCGGTGCGGAACGGATAAGTCGTGAGCCGCCCCGCGTCGACCGTGCCCGCCACGATGCCGATGTCGGCGACCCCTTCGGCGATCAGGCCGACGATCTCATCGGAGAGTCTTTCCTCAAGATCGACGCTGACATGCGGATGCGTCGCCAGGAACGAGCTCAGCGTGTCGGGCAGAAATTCGGTGAGCGCGTTGGTGTTGGACAACACGCGTACCTGACCGGCCTGCCCGCCCGCATAGGCGCCGAGGTCCTCGCGCAGCCGTTCGGACTGCGCCAAGATCGTGCGCGCATGCTGGAGCAGCGTGCGTCCCGCCTGCGTCGGCGTCACGCCGGCCCGTCCGCGCGTTAAGAGCGCAGCGCCAAGCGCCTCTTCCATCTGGCGGATTCGCGTACTCGCTGCGGCGAGCGCAAGATGCGCGCGTTCCGCGCCATGCGTGATGCTGCCCGCCTCAACGACATGGCGAAACAGGCTGAGATCGACGAGGTCGAAGCGCACCTTGGTATACCAATCCTTCGCGTTTGGCGAAGTCTGACTACGCCAATTGCCCATGGTTTTGGGCATTACGAAGGAATATTCTTCGTCATGCACGAAGTAAAGGACTCACGCAAGATTGCGTCGGACAAGGATACGGCGTCGATTGCGGGGCTTCCGGAGTTTCGTTACCAACGGCCTCCCGAGTTTCGCGCCCGCGAATTTACGTAACGGACAACCTCAATGGCCGACACCCGCGTTCCCGTTCAGCGGCCGCTTTCTCCGCATCTGTCGATCTACAAGCCGATGCTGACGATGATGATGTCGATCGTGCATCGCATCACGGGCGCGGCGCTCTACTTCGGCACGCTGCTGCTCACCTGGTGGCTGACCGCGGCGGCCTCCGGCCCCAACGCGTATGGCCGCGTGCAGTGGTTCATGAGTACCGCGGTCGGCCGGCTCATCCTGTTCGGCTACACTTGGGCGCTGATCCACCATATGCTGGGCGGCATCCGGCACTTCATCTGGGATACCGGCCACGGCTTCGGCCCGAGCGAACGCGAATGGCTGGTGCGCGCCAACCTCGCCGGCTCGATCGTGTTGACGATCGTTCTGTGGGTCGTCGGCTACGCCGTGATGGGAGGCGGGCAATGAGCGGCACCCAGTTCCGCACTCCGCTCGGGCGCGTGCGCGCGCTCGGCTCGGCCAAATCCGGCACCGGACATTTCTGGCATCAGCGCCTGACCGCGATCGCCAACGTCCCGCTCGTCATCGCCTTCGTGCTGATTTTGGTGTCACTGCTCGGCCGCAGTCACGCCGCGGTGGTGCAGATCCTCGGGAGCCCGCTGGTCGCGATCGTGATGCTGCTGTTCATCGGCTCGATCACCTACCACATGAAGCTCGGCATGCAGGTGATCATCGAGGACTACGTGCATGACGAGAAATGGAAGTTCGCGGCGGTGATCGCGAACATCTTCTTCGCGGTCGCCGTCGGTCTCGCGGCGGTCTACGCGATCCTGAAATTGTCCTTTGGAGTCTAGGCCATGGCGACCAACGGCAAATCCAACGGCGCGCCCGCGGTGAACGGCCTCGCCTACCCGATCGAGGATCACACCTACGACGTGGTGGTCGTCGGCGCCGGTGGCGCGGGATTGCGCGCCGTCGTCGGTTGCGCCGAGGCGGGCCTGCGCACCGCCTGCATCACCAAGGTGTTTCCCACACGGTCTCATACGGTCGCCGCGCAAGGCGGCATCGCCGCCGCGCTCGGCAACATGGGCGAGGACGACTGGCGCTGGCACATGTACGACACCGTCAAGGGCGCGGACTGGCTCGGCGACCAGGACACCATCGAATACATGTGCCGCAACGCGCCCGACGCCGTGTACGAGCTTGAGCACTGGGGCCTGCCGTTCTCGCGCCGCGAGGAAGACGGCAAGATCTATCAGCGCCCGTTCGGCGGCATGACCACGCATTACGGCAAGGGCACCGCGCAGCGCACCTGCGCGGCCGCCGACCGCACCGGCCACGCCATGCTGCACACCATGTACGGGCAGGCGCTCAAGCATTCCTCCGAGTTCTTCATCGAGTATTTCGCGATCGACCTGATCATGGACGACGAGGGCCGCTGCTGCGGCGTGATCGCGCTCAATCTCGACGACGGCAAGATCCATCGCTTCCGCGCGCAGCAGACGATTCTCGCGACCGGCGGCTACGGCCGCGCGTACTTCTCCTGCACCTCGGCGCATATCTGCACGGGCGACGGCAACGCCATGGTGTTGCGCGCCGGCCTGCCGCTCGAAGACATGGAGTTCGTCCAGTTCCATCCGACCGGCATCTATCCGGCCGGCTGCCTGATCACCGAAGGCTCGCGCGGCGAAGGCGGCTACCTGACGAACTCCGAAGGCGAGCGCTTCATGGAGCGCTATGCGCCCTCCGCCAAGGATCTTGCCTCGCGCGACGTCGTCTCACGCGCCATGACGATCGAAATCCGCGAAGGCCGCGGTGTCGGCAAGGAGAAGGATCATCTCCATCTCCACCTCGATCATCTCGATCCCAAGGTGCTGCACGAGCGCCTGCCCGGCATCTCGGAAACGGCGCGCATCTTCGCCGGCGTCGATCTCACCAAGGAGCCGATCCCGGTGCTGCCGACCGTGCACTACAACATGGGCGGCATCCCGACGAACTATCACGGCGAGGTGCTGACCAAGAAGAACGGCGATCCCGATCGCGTGGTGCCCGGCCTGATGGCGCTCGGCGAAGCGGCCTGCGTATCGGTGCATGGCGCCAATCGGCTCGGCTCGAACTCGCTGATCGATCTGGTGGTATTCGGCCGCGCCGCGGCGCGGCGCTGCGCCGAAAAGCTGGTGGCGGGCGACAAGCAACCCGACCTGCCGAGCAATTCGGCCGAACGGCCGCTCGCGCGACTCGACAAGTTCCGCAACGCCGCAGGCTCGGCGCCGACCGCCGAGCTGCGGCTGAAGATGCAGAAGGTGATGCAGACCAACTGCGCGGTGTTCCGCACCGGCGAGGTTCTCGAGGAAGGCCACAAGCTGATCCACGACGTGTTCGGCGGCATCCCGGACGTGCGCGTCACCGACCGCTCGCTGATCTGGAACACCGACCTGATCGAGACGCTGGAGTTCGACAACCTGATCGCGCAGGCGGTGGTCACGATGGATTCAGCGCGCAACCGCACCGAAAGCCGCGGCGCGCATGCGCGCGAGGACCATCCCGATCGCGACGACGTGAACTGGATGAAGCACACGCTCGCCTGGTTCGACGACGCAACCGGCAAGGTGACGATCGACTACCGCCCGGTGCACACCTACACGATGACGAACGACATCGCGTACATCGAGCCGAAGGCTCGCGTTTACTGAGAAAGCCACATGGTCGAACTCACGCTCCCGAAAAACTCCAAGCCGACCGAAGGCAAGTCGTGGCCGGCGCCTGCGGGCGCCACCGCGACGCGGCAATATCGCATCTATCGCTGGAATCCGGAGGACGGCGAGAATCCGCGCATCGACACCTATTATGTCGACACCAACGATTGCGGGCCGATGATTCTCGACGCGCTGATCTACATCAAGAACAAGATCGATCCGACGCTGACCTTCCGCCGCTCCTGCCGCGAGGGCGTGTGTGGCTCCTGCGCGATGAACATCGACGGCACCAATACGCTCGCCTGCACGCGCGGCATGGACGAGGTGAAGAAGGACACGATCACGATCTATCCGCTGCCGCACCAGCCGGTGGTGAAGGACCTGGTGC
>JAXDNY010000065.1:0-3315 GCA_034669145.1 Hyphomicrobiales bacterium | reverse complement strand
GGCCGCTCGCCTCCACCGGCAGCACGAGGACCTGCTCCGCCGGAAACCGGTGTCCCCCCAGGACACAGGGATGCTCGCCCCCCGACGCCAGCAGCAAATCGAAATCCTGCCTATCGCTGCCGATCCGCAACGATGGCGTCAGCACCAGATTTGCCGCCTCCGTCCCGCCGGAGGTGAACACCACCCCGCCTGCCGGCACGCCGCCCAGGGCCGCAACATCCCGCCGCGCCGCCTCGATCAGCGCCCGGGCCGCCCTACCCTCGCCATGCACAGAGGAGGCGTTGCCGACGCACTCGAGCGCCCCAAGCATTGCCGCGCGCGCTTCCGGCCGCAGCGGCGCGGTCGCATTGAAGTCGAGATATGTACGCGCGTTTGACATCCGGGGCGGGTCTGTCCGACGGCCGAGCGCCTGCAAAATCCTTGCAAAACCGCGGACCGCTTATGTTAGAAGGCGCCGCCGCAACCTATCTGCAGCCGCACGCTTAGAATGATTCCAAGCAGCTGGAATTGTTCTAACCGGATTCTGAGGTTCCGACCCTGTCGAGTCAAGGGAAGGCAAACCTCTTCGTCGCCGCCGTCAGAGACGATCTCTGTCGCGCCATGGAGTCTCTATGCCCGAAGTCATCTTCACCGGTCCCGCCGGCCGTCTCGAAGGCCGGTTCCACGCCTCGAAACAGCGCGGCGCTCCAATCGCCATCATCCTGCATCCGCATCCGCAGTTCGGCGGCACGATGAACAACCAGATCGTCTACCATCTGTACTATCTTTTCGCGGAGCGTGGCTTCTCCGTTCTGCGCTTCAATTTCCGTGGCGTGGGGCGAAGCCAGGGCATGTTCGACCATGGCGCGGGCGAACTCTCGGACGCGGCCGCCGCGCTCGATTGGGTGCAGTCAATCAACCCCGAGGCGCGCACCTGCTGGATAGCGGGCGTCTCCTTCGGCTCGTGGATCGGCATGCAGCTCCTGATGCGCCGCCCGGAGATCGAGGGGTTTATTTCGATTGCGCCGCCGGCGAACCGGTTCGATTTCTCCTTCCTCGCGCCCTGCCCGTCGTCCGGCCTGTTCGTGCATGGCGATCAGGACCGCGTCGCGCCAATCAAGGAAGTCATGGGACTCATCGAGAAGCTGAAGACTCAGAAGGGCATCGCGATCGAGCACGCGGTCGTGCCGGGCGCCAACCACTTCTTCGAGAACAAGGTCGAGCCCCTAATCGCGCAGGTCGGCACCTATCTTGACAAGCGGCTCGGCAACCCGCCGAAAATCGCGGTCGCCGCGCGTGTCGAGCAAATCGGGCGGGATTAGGGTTCAGGCAGCTTCCGCCAACCTCCCGCCCGTCATCGGGCGCGGTACGCCTGTCGTCGTCGGGAAGGTGAGTGGCAGGCCGGCGCGCGAGCGCACCGCCAAGTAGGCGAAGGCCTGCGCTTCCATCGCGTCGGCTGACCAGCCGAGACTTTCGGCGGGTTCGACAGCGAGTCCGGTGCGGCGCGATATTTCTGCCATGATAACGGGGTTGCGCGTTCCCCCGCCCGCGGCGATGAGGCGTTTCGGTCTGGAGGGCAGTTGCCGGAGGGCGTAAGCGATGGTCTCTGCGGTGAAGGCGACGAGGGTAGCCGCGGCGTCGGCGAGCGCCAGTGACTCGATCCCAGCCCGCGAGAACGCATTGCGATCGAGGGATTTTGGCGGCGGCAAGTCGAAGTAAGGATGTGCCAGCAATTGGCGCAGCGCGGCTTCATCCGGCTTGCCGGACGCAGCAATCCGGCCACCCTCATCCATCGCTGCGCCGGTACGCTTGAATATCCAGTCGTCGAGAAGCGCATTGCCGGGCCCGGTGTCCCAGGCGAGCGGATCGGCGTCGCGTTCGGCGAGATAGGTCAGATTGGCGACACCGCCCAAATTGAGGATGACGGCCGGCAACTCGAGCCCTGCTGCCTCCGCAAGCGCGCGGTGAAAGACCGGCACCAGCGGTGCGCCATGACCCCCTGCCGCCACATCCGGAGCGCGGAAATCGAAGGCGACGGGGACGCCGAGCCGGCGGGCCAACTCATGGCCGTCGCCGATCTGCACGGTGAGATGGCTTTCGGGCCGATGCAGGACAGTTTGGCCGTGGAAGCCGATGATATCGATCGTGCCGCGATCGATCTTGTTGGCATCGAGGAAAGCCTCGACTGCTTCCAAGTGCCGCTCCGTGACGATGCGCTCGGCGTGCGCCAAAACGCCGGGTCGTTCGCCGCGATCCGCGATCCGCCGCGCATCCTCCAGCGCACGCCTAAGCAGCACGCGATCGTCATCGGAATAGGGCCGGCAGAGAAACGGACCCAAGCGCACTTCGCTCTCGCCATCCGTTTCGATGAGCGCGACGTCGACACCATCCATCGACGTGCCGCTCATCAATCCGATCGCTCGAAAGAGCCGCATTGCGCCTCGCCTGCCGCGACTCGGCGCGGCGTGTTGCCTCGCGGGAGGCTAGCTCTTAAAGGAGGCGCCTCCAAGAGGCAGGCGATGTCCGCAGATTTTCAGCCGAAATCCGATTTCATGCGCGTCATGATCGAGCGCGGCTATCTGCATCAGTGCTCGGACCTCGATAGGCTCGATGCAAAAGCACGTTCCGGCGATCTCGTCGGCTACATCGGTTTCGACTGCACGGCGCCCTCGCTGCATGTTGGTTCGTTGCTCGTCATCATGATGCTGCACTGGCTGCAGAAGGCGGGCGGCAAACCGATCGCGCTTATGGGCGGCGGCACCACGCGCGTCGGCGATCCCTCGGGCAAGGATGAAAGCCGGCAGCTCCTGCCAATCGACACGATCGAAGCGAACAAAGCCGGTATTCGCAAGGTCTTCGCCAAGTTCCTCACCTTCGGCGACGGCAAGACCGACGCGATTATGCCGGACAATGCGGAATGGCTGACGAGGCTCAACTACATCGAGTTCCTGCGCGATGTCGGCCGGCATTTCTCCATAAATCGCATGCTGGCAATGGATTCGGTGCGCACGCGGATCGAACGCGAGCACGAAATGTCCTTCATCGAATTCAATTACATGTGTCTGCAGGCCTATGACTTCGTTGAGCTCAACAAACGCTTCGGCTGCGTGCTGCAGATGGGCGGCTCCGACCAATGGGGCAACATCGTCACCGGCATCGATCTCGGCCGCCGCATGGGTACGCCCCAGCTTTACGCGCTGACAGCGCCACTGATCACCACCGCGTCCGGCGCGAAGATGGGGAAGACCGCTGCCGGCGCGGTGTGGCTCGACGAAAATTTGCTGCCGCCGTTCGAATACTGGCAGTTCTGGCGCAATACCGAGGACCGCGATGTCG
>JAXDNY010000064.1:0-7204 GCA_034669145.1 Hyphomicrobiales bacterium | reverse complement strand
GTTTGCCAAGCTGGATAGCTACGGCGTGGACTTTCCGGAGCGAGAGCCGCAGCCTCCCTATCCGGAGCGCGACAGCTTCGATTGATGATTCTCCTCGACACCAACTGTTGCATTGCGATCATGACTGCTCGCAGCCCGCGGGTCCGGGAGCGACTCGCGCGCGCTCTCGCTGATGGCGACATTGCTGTGGTGCCAAGTATCGTTGCTTTCGAGTTGTGCTTTGGCGCTGCGAACAGTGATCGCATCGAAGCCAATACGAAAGGCCTCCAGGACTTCCTGACCGATTTTGAGGTTCTGCCTTTCGACGAAGACGATGCGCGAGTAGCTGGCGGAATCCGCTTCGACTTGAAGCGAAAGGGCACGCCGATCGGCACCTACGATGTTCTGATTGTGGCCCAGGCGCTGCGCCATAATGCGCTGCTGGTGACTGCTAACATCCGCGAATTTTCGCGCGTACCCGATCTGCGCTGGGAAAATTGGGAAGCCTAAGCCTCACGCCAGGTCCACCACTCCCGCCTCGCCGTCTTCGGTGCCGAACGCGAGCTTCGCGCCCTCCTCGCCCCACGCCAGTGCCGACACCGGAGCCGCGCCCGGCTTCTTCGCCAAAATTTCCGCGCCGTCTTCCATCCGGCACAGCATCACCAGCCCATCCTCGAAGCCGACCGCAACGATCTCCTGCTTGGGGTGGCAGGCGACCGCGACGGCGCGCTTGTCGTAGGGCGCGAGCATCTGCGGCTGCTTGCCCATCGGGCCGTCCTTGCTGGCGAAAGGCCACAGGATCAGCTGCTCGGAGCCCGAGGTCGCGAGCCATTTGCCGCCCGCCGTCCAGGCCATCGAGCGTACCTTGGCCGAATAGCCCGACATGCGCATGTCCTTGGCGTCGGCGAGGCGCCAGCCGTGCAACATCGCCTCCTGCATGGCGGTCACGAGGAAGCGCCCGTCCGGCGAGAACATCACGTCGAGATGCGAGCCCTTCCAGGCGAACGTTTCGGGCGCGGCTACCGCATTCGGAAACCACAGCGTCACGCCGCCGTAATGCGCGACCGCGACACGCAGGCCCTTCGGCGAGAACGTGAGGCCTCCGGCGCTCGACGGCAGGTCGAGCGATTTGATCTCGCCCTTGGCGTTGCGCATGAACGCCTGCTTGCCGGCCGACCACGCGATGGCGCCATCCGGCCCGAGCGCGACGCGGTCGATCCAGCGATGCTTGGCGTCGGTTGCGAGCGTCTCGCTCTCACCCCTGGCGTTCGTCGCCACGGCCTTGCCGTCATCACCACCGGTGAGGATGCGGGTGCCGTCGGAGGCGACCGCGAGGATGCCGCCGGCATGGACCGCCACGCGCTGCTCGGCACCGTCCGGGGCGACGAACAGCAACGCCTCTTCACCGAGCGCGAACACCGCGCGCTCGCGGAGGAAATGCGCCGCCACGACCGGCCCGCCAGCCGCGATGGGCTTGGTGCGATCGACGACGGAAGGGATTGGGCCGCGCGTGTCAGTCACGGGAGCGCATCAGGCCACGCAACTCTCGAAGCCCTTGCGGATCTTCTCTTCGGGCAGATTGCGCCCGATGAACACGATGCGGCTTTGGCGCTTCTCGCCGTCCTTCCATTCGCGCTGGTGATCGCCGTCGAGCATCATGTGCACGCCCTGGAACACGAAGCGCTGCGGATCGTCCTTCAGCGAGAGGATGCCCTTGGAGCGCAGGATGTTCGGGCCCTCGGCCTGGGTGAGATTCTGGATGAACGGAAAGAACTTGTCGGGATCGAGCGGCTGATCGGTCGACATCGAAATCGATTGCATCTCTTCGTCGTGATAATGCTTCAGCCCGCCATGCGAATGCGGGTGGTCGTGCCCGTGAGCATGATCGTGGTCGTGATGATGATCGTGACCATGATCGTCCGCATGGAGGAATTCCGGCTCGATATCGAGAATGCGTTCGAGATCGAATGCGTTGCGCCCCAGCACTTCGTGAAGCGGGATTTGCGCGCGCTGCGTCCGGTGCAGCTTGGCGTAGGGATTGAGGCCGCGGATGCGCGCCTCGACCTCGCGTAGCTCCGCCTCCGTCACCAGATCGGTCTTGTTGATCAAGATCACGTCGGCGAACGCGATCTGGTTCTTCGCCTCCGGCGCGTCGCGCAACCGGTCGCGCAGCCATTTGGCGTCCGCGACCGTCACGACCGCATCGAGTCTCGTCTTGGCACCGACGTTCTCGTCGACGAAGAAGGTCTGCGCCACCGGCGCCGGATCGGCGAGGCCCGTGGTTTCCACGATGATCGCGTCGAACTTGCCCTTGCGCCGCATCAGCCCGTCGATGATGCGGATCAGGTCGCCGCGCACGGTGCAGCAAATGCAGCCGTTGTTCATCTCGAACACTTCCTCGTCCGCGCCGACGATCAGGTCGTTGTCGATGCCGATCTCGCCGAATTCATTGACGATCACGGCGTATTTCTTGCCGTGCGGCTCCGACAGGATGCGGTTGAGCAGCGTGGTCTTGCCGGCGCCGAGATAGCCGGTCAGTACCGTGACGGGGATTTTCTCATTCGTTTCGGGCATCTGTGCACTCCGTAGGGCACAGATATAGGCAATCCAGCCCAATTGTCATCCCGGGCGAGCGAAGCGAGACGCGGGATCCATAACCACGGCTCTCTCCGTCAACGCGAGGATCGTGAGGCCTGTGGTTATGGATTCCGGGCTCGGCGCTGCGCGCCGCCCCGGAATGACCCTCAGCTCATCAGTGCCGCGCTCAATTGCTTCACATTGTGGCGCATCATGTCGATGTAGGTGGGCGCCGGGCCTTTCTCGTCGGTCAACGCGTCGGAATAGAGCGTGCCGCCGATGCGCGCGCCGCTCTCGGCGCCGATGCGCTTGAGCATCCGGTCGTCGGTCACGTTCTCCAGGAACACCGCCGGGATTTTCTGCTTCCTGATCTGCGTGATGATCTTCGCGACGTCCCGGGCGGAGACTTCGGACTCGGTCGAGACGCCCTGCGGCGCGATGAAGGCCACCCCATAGGCCGCCGCGAAATAGCCGAACGCATCGTGCGTGGTGATGATCTTGCGCCGGTCGGCGGGGATCTTGGCGACCTCCGCCTTCACCTCAGCGTCGAGCGTGTCGAGCTTGGCGAGATAGGCGGCGGCATTCGCCTCATAGGTGCTTTTGCCCGCCGGGTCCGCGGCGGAGAGCCCGTCGCGGATATTGGCGACGTAGATCTTCGCATTCGCGACCGACTGCCAGGCATGCGGATCGGCATCGCCGTGCCCGTGATCGTCCTCGGCCTTGCGCGGCTTCACGCCCTTGGTGGCGGTCACCATCGCGGCCTTGCTGGCCGACGCCTTGATCAGCCGGGCGATCCAGCCTTCGAAGCCGAGGCCGTTGACAAACACCACCTTGGCATCCGCGATCGTTTTCGCATCGCCTGGCGTCGGCTGATAGACGTGCGCGTCGCCGTTCGGCCCGACCAGCGACTGCACGTCGACCCGGTCGCCGCCGACGTTCTTCACGAAATCGCTGAGGATCGAGAAGGTCGCGACGACCTTCAGCTTCTCTTGCGCCACCGAAGGCGTTGCCAGCGCGGCAAGCAGAACAGCGAGTGCAATGCGTGGAAACATGGCAGCCTCAGGCTTCGAGATGGCGTCCGGGGAACATCTGGCGCAGCACGCCGCCGACTCGGCCGAACAGCACCGAGACGGCATAGAGCACGCCCGCGACCAGGATGATGGCGGGGCCGGACGGCGCACCGGCATGGAACGAGAGCAACAGGCCCGCGTAGCCCGACACGGCGCCGCTCACGACCGCGATCAGGATCATCGCGGTGACGTCGCGCGCCCAGAAGCGCGCAATCACGGCCGGCAGCATCATGATGCCGACCGCGAGCAAGGTGCCGAGGGCGTGGAAGCCGCCGACCAGGTTCATCACGACCAGCGCCAGAAATGCGATATGCGCCGGCCCGCCCGCGCGGCTGACCGAGCGCAGGAAGCCCGGATCGACGCATTCGAGAACCAGCGGCCGGTAGATCACGGCGAGCACAAGGGTCGAGATCGTCGTGATGCCGGCGATCAGCAGCAGCGTCTGGTCGTCGAGCGCGAGCACGCTGCCGAAAAGGAAATGCAGCAGGTCGACATTGGTGCCCTTGAGCGACACGATAGTAACGCCGACCGCGAGCGAAATGAGGAAGAACGCCGCGAGCGAAGCGTCTTCCTTCAGCTCCGTGACACGCGCCACGACGCCGGCCCCGACCGCAATCACGAAGCCGGCGATCAGCCCGCCCGCCGTCATGGCGAACAGCGAGAGGCCGGAGAGCAGGAAGCCGATCGCCGCGCCGGGCAGGATCGCGTGCGCCATCGCGTCGCCGACCAGGCTCATGCGGCGCAGCATCAGGAACACACCAACCGGTCCCGCCCCGAGCGCGAGCGCGAGCGCGCCGACCAGCGCACGGCGCATGAAGGCGAATTCGACGAAGGGGGAGATGAAGGTGTCGTAGATCACGCCGCGCACGCCTCGGCGTGCTCGTCGAACGCCTCGCACATGCGCCGCGCCTTGAGCAGATTCTCCGCCGTCAGCACATCCGCGGTCTTGCCCCACGCCACCGGCTCGCGCGCGAGCAGCAGCGCCTCGGGGAACATCGACTTGACGAGATCGAGATCGTGCAGCGCCGCGATCACGGTGCGCTTCTCGGCATGCCAGCGCATGACGAGATCGCACAGGTCGGCGGCGGTCTTGGCGTCGATCGCGTTGAACGGCTCGTCGAGCACGATCACGCGCCCGTCCTGCAACAGCAGCCGCGCGAACAATGTGCGCTGCATCTGCCCGCCCGAGAGCGTGCCGATCGGCCGCTCCTCGAAACCGCTCAAGCCCACGGCCGACATCGCGGCGCGCACCTTCTCGCGCTCAGCTCTACCGATGCTGCCGAACAGGCCGGCGTCGCGCCACAGCCCCATCGCCACCATGTCGTAGACGCTGATCGGGAACGTGCGGTCGATGTCGGCGACCTGCGGCAGATACGCGATGTCGCGCGCGCGCAAGCCGCACAGGTCGATGCCTCCGCTAAGCGGCTTGAGCATCCCGACGATGCCCTTGAACAGCGTCGATTTGCCGGCGCCGTTCGGGCCGACCACCGCGATCAGGGCGCCCGAGCGAATCGGCCCATGCAGGTGATGCACCGCCGGATGACGATCATAGCCGAGCGTGAGATTGCGGAATTCCAGCGCTGCGCTCATGACCACATCGCCCAGGCAACCGCGGCCCACAGCGCGGCGATCAGCAGCGTCACGCCGGCGATCCGTTCCAGCGCCGAGAGGCGCAGGATCGACGGTGAAACCGTCGCCGGCGGGTGCGTGTGACCCGGATGGTGGTGGTGATGCGGCTCCATGGGAAATGTTATATTATCACAACGGAGCGATGTCCACTTCGTCAGGCACGGGCTTGACCCGCACATCCATGAAAGGTGAGCCATTTCAATGGGATGGATTGCCGGGTCACGACACTAGGCGTCGGCCCGGCAATGACCAGCCTACGTCCCCAGCAAACTCGCCAGCCATTCCGGCCGAAAGCCGAGATTGGCAAAGCCCGCGATGCCGAAAAACATCCCGATCGCACCGCTCCCCCACGCGAAGTAGAGCAGCGCGAAACTATCTACCAATGCCGCAACGGCCGACACCGCGACCGCGATCGACAGGAATACGTCGGACATGTCGAACTGGTCGTCGCGGAAGTTCAGCCGCTCGTACTCGGCCTCGAGCCGCTCGGCCTTGGCGCGTGTTTCCTTGGAGCGGTCCTCGTATTTCTTGATGTCGGCCTGGTATTCGGCCGCCTGCTTGGCGGCGAGCGGCTTGTCGATCTGGCCGGTGGTCTCCAGCAGGCGGAGCTGATTGAGCCCGTTCTCGTCGACGTGCAGCTTGACGCGCGCGAACTGGTATTCGGCCCAGGCATCGACGGAATCGGCCTTCGCCTTCTGCATCGCCTGATTGATGTTGTCGTCCTTGGTCTTCGAGATCGCCATGAACACCGTGAGGATCACCACGGTGACGGCGACGAGGTTGTTTAAACGCTTGTCTTCGCGCCTCTCCTTGTCGGCTGCGGATTCGCCCGTATCGACTGCAGACATGTCACCCCTCCCGGCATGTGAGTCGCGGTCATTCTAGCCGGAGGGTCATCCGAGAGGACCGGCGGCAAGGCGTTCAAGGTCGAATTTTTCCACGTCCCGCAGCAGCGCGACGAATGACCGCGCACCGTGCTGCAGCGCCGCCTCACCTTTTTCCGCCGTGGCGAGCGAGGCATCGCCGACCGCGCCCGATGCATGCAAGTCCTGCGTCATCCAGCCGAAGCCCGCCGGAAAGTCGGCGCGCAGGTATTTGTAGTCGCGCTCCATCGCGATAGTGGCGGGAGTGAAATTCGCGATTCTGTCGCGCCGCACCAGCTCCGGATAGGCGGCGAGCATGATCGACGTCTCGATGTCGCCGCCGTGGATGCCGTGGGTGAGCTCGGCCTCGGTGAACGGGCCCGGGTAGCCGAAGCGGCCCCACGAGGCGTGCACCGCCAGCATATTGTGCCGCACGCGCAACTGCCGCGCCGCAAGGTCGATCAGCGCGATGTTGCCGCCGTGGCTGTTGACGATGACCAGTTTGCGAATACCAGCGCGCGAAATGCTGTCGCCGATCTCGATGAATGCGCGCAGCGCGGTTTGCGGCGAGAGCGTGAGCGTGCCGCGAAAAGCCCGATGCTCGTCGGAGGCGCCGACCGCCTGCACCGGCAGAAACACGATGCTTGAGTCGTCTGGCAACAGGGCACGCACGCGCGCCAGATAGGCCTCGGCGATATAGGTATCGACGCCGACCGGCAGGTGCGGGCCGTGCTGCTCCACCGCCGCGACCGGCAGCACGGCGATGCGCGTGCCGCCAAATTCTTCCGTCGTAAGGGAAAGCCAATCGGTCACGAAACTCTCCGCCGTCATGCCCGCGCAGGCGGGCATCCAGTAACCGCAGACATCGATGAGTGGCACAAATTTCCGTCAATGTTTACTGGATCACCCGCTTTCGCGGGTGATGACGACCGAGTATCGTCCGCACAAATCTCAACCCAGTGGAACTCGATCATGCCTTTGACGCGCCGCGCGTTCACCGCACTTGGCCTCGCGCTCGCCGCCGCTCCGGCAAAAGCGCAGCAACTCGACAAGGTCTCGTTCGGCACCAACTGGGTGGCCGAGGCC
>JAXDNY010000063.1:0-15218 GCA_034669145.1 Hyphomicrobiales bacterium | reverse complement strand
GGCTCCATGCGAACTTCGGAATCGAAAGGACACTAGCAACCTATTGATCTAGTGTGGCTTTGGTTCAGAAGTCCGCATTGCGGACTCGCTGCGAGAATGATGCGGACTTCTGAACCGCCACACTAGCCTAACGGCTGGCAACCGACGCTACGGCTTGAATCGGGCCGCCGTCGCTTTGCCCCGTGACCGAAATCGAGCCGTTGGTCGCGAAATCGCGGCGCGGAACCGTCCAGCTCACGGCCGACTGGCCGAGGGCGTAGCCGGCGAGACCGTTCCCGAACGACAGGCTCTTTCCACTGGCGTCGCGCAAGCTGAGCGCCGAGATGCGCAGCCGCCGCTCGCCGCTGTTACGAGCCGTCAGGGTGATCTTGTCGCCGTTCGGCGCGACCGACCATGCCACCGTCGGGATTTTCCGGTTGGCGGCGCCGAAGAAGACCGGAATGGAATAACGCACCATCAGATTGACCGCGCCGTTGCGCTGCTGAGACAAGTCGGGCAACTGATCGACGAGCAGGCGATAGCTTTCCTCGCCGACCACCGGCTGCTTCGACGTCCGGACGATGCGGACGACGTACTGACCTTTGGGCGTGAGCGTAACGGATGGCGGGCTCGCCACGACGTCGTCGGTCGGATTGAGCTGCTCCTTCCCGTTCACGATGGACCACTTGAACACCCGGATCTGCGCATTGATCGGGTCCGTGCCTTCGTTGCGCACGGTCACGGTCGATGCCGCGCCTGGCGCGGTGATATCGACCAGCACGGGCTCGACCTGAAGGGACCCGGCGCCGGCCGGCACGCAAGCCGCAAACGCAAGAGCCGACGCAAACAGAGCGGTAGAAATTGATCGCATGGACGTTTCCTCGCTCAAGATTCAGTAGGTCACGGTGACGGTGATCGTGTCGGCGTAGTTGCCGGGCGCCGGCGTGGTCTGCGCGGGGATGCGGCCGTAGACCGTGTAGCTCTGCGCCGAGCCGCTGCCGGTGGCGGCGACCGTATCGGTCCCGATCGTCGTGCCCCACACCGTGGTGCGGCCGCTGTCGCTGTAGAGCGAGTAATTGACCGTGGCGCCGCCGCTGGTCAGCTTGCGGACTGCGACCGTCGCGCCTGAGCCGGTGCCGACATCAAGCCCGATGTTGTAGGGCGTCGTGTTGGTGCACGCGACTTGAATGGTCGAGGTCTGGTCGGTGTTGCTGGCCAGCACGCCCAGCGTGCCGAAGTTCAGCGTCGAGGCGCTGTTGATCGTACAGGTCGCCGCGATCGTTGCCTGGACCGCGAAAGTCGAGGTTGTGCTCGCAGCGTGTGATGTGCCCGTCCAGGGAATCACGAAACAGGCTGCCAGCGCGGCCCCGTACCCGCGCCAAGCCCTTGCATTGGATTGCATGCAGCACCCCCATAGGAATTTGGTAGGGTACAACTGTATGGAATCTCTTAATTAACGATTAAACAATCGCCGTCCCGTAATGGATTTTTGGCCCTTTGCAGTTCCATACTGGCGCCATGCGCAATCTCTATTTGTGCCTGATCATCACACTACCGCATGACCGCAGCTTTGCTGTCATGATTCTTCAAGTGCCCCAGCGCAACCTGCGGGGCGGACCGAGCACCATTGCATTCAGCAACGTCAACTCCGGTCGGCGGCGCGGCCCTCAGGTCAGTAGGTGACGGTGACGGTGATCGTGTCGGTATAGGTGCCGGGCGCCGGCGCGGCCTGCGGGGGGACGCGGCCATAGACCGTGTAGCTCTGCGCGGCGCCGTTCCCGGTCGCCGCGACGGTATCGGTTCCAACCGTATTGCCCCACACGGTGGTGCGGGTGCTGTTGCTGTAGAGCGTGTAATTGACGGTATTGGCGCCGCTGGTCATCTTGCGGGTGGCGACGGTCGCGCCCGTTCCCGTGCCGGCATCAAGCCCGATATTGTACGGCGTCGTGTTGGTGCAGGTGACCTGGATGGTCGAGGTCTGGTCCACGTTGGTGGACAGAACGCCTTGGGTGCCGAAGTTGAGCGCCGAAGCGCTGTTGACCAAGCAGGTGGCGGTGATCGTCATCTGCACCGTCATGGTCGATGTCGCTGTCGCAGCGTAGAGCGGGTTCCCGAAAGCAATCAGGAAAGGCGCTGCGAGCGCGGCGGCGTAGTGGCGAAATTTCACGCCGGATTGCATAAAAGCCTCCTAGTAGGTCACCGTGACGGTGATCGTGTCGGTATAGGTGCCGGGCGCCGGTGCGGCCTGTGGGGGAACGCGGCCATAGACCGTATAGCTCTGCGCGGCGCCGTTTCCGGTCGCTGCGACGGTATCGGTGCCAACCGTGTTGCCCCACACGGTGGTGCGGGTGCTGTTGCTGTAGAGCGTGTAATTGACAGTATTGGCGCCGCTGGTCATCTTGCGGGTGGCGACGGTCGCGCCCGTTCCCGTGCCGGCATTGAGGCCGATATTGTACGGCGTCGTGTTGGTGCAGGTGACCTGGACGGTCGAGGTCTGGTCCACGTTGGTGGACAGAACGCCCTGGGTGCCGAAGTTGAGCGTCGAGGCACTGTTGACCAGGCAGGTGGCGGTGATCGTCATCTGCACCGTCATGGTCGTCGTCGCTGTCGCGGCGTAGAGCGGGTTCCCCAAAGCAAGCAGCAAAAGCGCCGCGAGCGCGGCGGCGCAGCCGCGAAACTTCTTGTCAAACTCCATGATGCTTCCCTAGGGGCACTCACACGCGGAACAACAACTCTACGTAACTTCTTAATGAAAGATTAACCAATGAGGGTTCTGTAATACGTTTCTGGGTTTTCTGAGGTTCCATACTGTCACATGTGCGATTTCTATTTGCGCAAGATCATCCGTACTACCTGTATGATCGTAGTATTGTTGACTGTTTCTTCCGCTTCCTTTGCGCAAACGTGCTCCGTCAGTATGGGGAGTATGGTGTTCGGCAACGTCAACACCCTGCTCGGTTCGGCGGTCGACATAACCGCGACGATGACGATTACCTGTTCGGGCGGACAAAACACCGGTCAGCGCCTGTGCATCAGCATCGGCGCCGGCTCCGCGAGCGACGCCACGAGCCGCAAGATGACCGGGCCCGGCGGCAGCACCGCGCGCTACGATCTCTATTCGAATTCGGCCCGTACCACGCTGTGGGGATCCTGGGAGACGGGTTTCGACAGCGCCGGCGTGCAGCTGGATGTCGCGAGGGGCAGCACAACCAACGTGACGGTCTACGGCCGCTTCTTTGCGTCTCAGCAGACGATTTCGGCCGGCTCATATACGGCGACCTTCACGGCCAATCCGTTCATCCGATATGCCAACAGGAGCATATCGTCCTGTCCAACCGGCGGTCTCACGGCAAGCACATCCTTCTCAGCGACAGCGACGGTCCTGAGCAGCTGCAACGTCAATGCGACCAGCGTGAATTTCGGGTCGTCGGGAATTCTGAGCGGCACGACAGATGCGCAGGGCACGCTCTCGATCCAGTGCAGCCCAAGCCTGCCGTACACCATCAGCCTGAACGGCGGGAATTCAGGCGCGACCGATCCGACCCAGCGCAAGATGAGCTTTTCCAGCACCAACCTCACCTACGGGCTCTATCGGGACGCGGCGCGTACGCTGCCGTGGGGCAGCACGATCGGCACCGACACGGCGTCCGGCACGGGAACGGGTGTGACGCAAACTCAAACCGTCTATGGGCGCGTCGCCGGGCAAACAACTCCGGCTCCCGGCACCTACACCGACTCCGTCGTCGTCACCGTCGGATACTAGTGTCCCGATTCCGAAGTTCGCCAGCGCTTGCTGCACACTCGGATGCGAACTTCGGAATCAAAGGGACACTAGCAACCTTATGACTCTAGTGTCCCTTTTGAACCCGAAGTTCGCAAGCGTATTTGCCGCGCGTTGTGTGCGAACTTCGGGTTCGGGGCACTAGAGCGCTATCGTTCTTGGTTGAGTAGGAGTCGCGCTCTAGTCTTTTTGAGCATGATCTTATCCGAAAACCGGTTCCCATCCCCGATCGGGGTCGAGGACATGCTTTTCGGGATCGTGCTCTGAGCCGCCGTGCTCCGCCCGCCTATTGGCAGGTGACGCCGGAAATCACCACCTGCTCGTTGGCACGCGCCTCGTAGTTGAACGAAGCACGGCATTCGCGATCGACCATCGCGATGGTGACCTTGTTTTCGGCGCTGAGATTCTTGATGTAGGCGCGCCCGTCATAGCCGACGATGAAGTCCTCGCCGCCTTCGATCTGCCCGCGTGCGCCGGCAGCCAACGGCTGGCCGTCCGCACCCTTAAAGACCACGATCGCCGGCTTGACGTCGGTGCGCACCGCGAAATTCAGACGCACACCCGAGCGATCCGCCGGTGTGACGTAGCCTTCGGTCGTCGAGATGTCGGCGTCGACCGGAAGCTTGGTCGTGTCGATCGCAATCTTGTTGCGCTGGTACGACCGCAGCCCCGGGATCAGCGCACGCCCGCTTGAATTGGTCATTCCGGCCGGCCGGTTCTCGTGGAACACCTCGACATCCGGCACGCCGGTCTCCACCACGGCGAATGCATCGTCGATGCGGTTGGCGAAGAACACGCCGCCGCCCATCGTGGCGACCGCGCCCTCGACTTCCGCCGTCGCCACCACGCCGTTCGAGCCTTGGCTCACGCCCGCCTCGGTGCGCGCGAACGAGGAGCGGTAGGAAACCGCGGCGGAGCGCTGCGCGCCGACGCCTTCGCTGTCGCGCACGCGCCATCCCCAGCTGCCCGGCTTTTGCTCGAGCGGTTTGACGGCATCGGCGTTGATGCTCAACCCCTCCGTTCCGCCCGACACCGAGAGCGAGGTCGTGACGTCTCCGAGAGGCACGGACATGCCCGCCAGGAATCCCCGGTTCTTCTCGCCACTGACCGTGGAAAACGCCGTGGCGAAGAACGAGGCCCGGCCGACCGGGAACGACACGGTGACGTTGGCGATGTCCGAACGCACGTCGGCTGCGTCGCGTGTCTGGGTGAAGCCGGCGCTCAGGTTCACGCTATAGAATGGAAGCGGCACGCCGAACGAAATGCGATTGAGCATCTTTGGCGGCTGCGCGCTGGTGAACAGCGCCTTGCTGTTGGCAGCCTTCTGCACCGAGGTGGAGATGTCGATCAAGCCGCCGATGTCATAAGGGTCGGCGGAGATGCTCTTGTCCAATCGTGCCGTGACCGACGCCAGATCGTTGTAGGTGCCGAACGTCATCTGCGAGCTGGCGTTGATGCTGACGCCGAACAGCTTCGTTTCATACGCGGCGTAGCTCTGAAAGCCGGTGCCCGTGCCGGCGCGGCTCGCCGCACCCGCGACCGTCGCGACACCCAGCGAGCCGGTCCGGATGACGGCTCCGAGGCTGCCGTTCATGAGGCCCGCTCCGCCTTCGGCGTGCCCCATGATGGTGAGCCAGTCGAACGCCCCGTAGCGCGCGCTGGCCGAAGCGAGCGGCGTGCCGAGATAGCTGTCGCCGGTCGTGCCGTAGGACAGGCGCGGCAGACCTGCCTCGACCGAGTAGTCGAACATGCCGGGTGCGAGCAGGTTCGCCGACACGTAGAACGGCAGTACGCTCTCGGTGGTGTGGCCGGCGGAGTCGCGCAGGATCACGCGCGCCGTTCCGCTGCCGGTGATCGCCGGCAGGTTGCTCAACAGATACGGCCCGGTGTTGACGTCCTGCGAGAAGGTCTTGACGTTGTTGATGTAGATGTCGGCGGTCGATGGCACGGCCGCGCTGCCGCGTGCTGCGGGGAGCGGCACGGTGACAAGGTCCGGACGCAGACCGAAATTGCGCTGCATCTGCGCGCCGCCGATGCGGATCGGGCGGGTCCAGGCAAAACCACCGGTGATCACGTCGCCGGCGCGATACGACATCATTGTCTCGGGATCGGAGTAGGTGAGCGTCGTGTTGAGCCGCAGCGCGTCGAAACGATCGGTCAGCGAAGCGGTGCGCAGGATCGCGGACTGGCTGATGGTGCCGAACGGCGTGAACACGCGCGCATCGAACGTTGCCGAGGCGCCATTGAACGCCATTGGAGCGCCGGTGAACTTCGTCGGGATGCCGTTGATCGCAAGGGGAACGCCGTTGATCGCAATCGGCCGGCCATCGACGTTGCTCACGCCGGAGGCAAAGAAGTTGTAGTTGACGATGCCGCCCCAGTCGGACTGCGCCGGCGTCAGCTCCGCCGCCGTACGCAGATTGTACTCCTTGACCGCGAGCTGTTCTTCCGGCGCGGTGATCAGGATGCGCTGCGTCGTCTCGTCGTATTTGTGGGAAAGGCCGAACACCTGGTCGAGGACGACGAGATCGCCGGGCGATGCATAGCCGCGCGGGTTGAGCCCGAGCTCCAGCAGCTCCTGGCGCGTCGCGGCGAGACGATTGCCCTCCAGCATGGTGAACGCGCCGATCAGCTTGGTCGGCGTGCCGTTGAGGATCACCTCGAGCTGCATCGCCCGGCCGGCGTCTTCCGCGCGCGCCGGCATGGCGGTGCAGGAAAACACAAACGCGAACAGGAGAGCGGCGCAATGCCACCCTCTTCCCGATGATATGCGGGGCCGCAACACGGCTTGCTTCCGCAGCGCGATGTGCGCGGGACGCTTAGTGCTTCGCCGTGATCGCCACCGTGGTTGCCGTTACAGGCAGCGGGCGCGTGAGCATGCAGGCGGAGCGACAGTGGATATTCGACATTTGACGTCCCCGAGTTTTTCAACGCGTTTTGCGTTGGGCTTTTCTGAGGGGACAATTACTGACTCGGGGTCCGAACCACGTTAAATAATACAATAAACGAAATGGTACGGATCGATATATTGAATAATCAATGTAGACTAGATTCGTAATGACTTAGACAATATGCTGTTTACCTACGCACGTTACTTTGCATTTACTTTTGCATATTTACTTATTGTTCAGGCCAATTGCTTTCGACTCATTCACCATTACGAGCCAGACTTGATTTACCTTGACGCGTCGTTACACCACCCTCCGGCTGGCCGCGACCGCCGTTTCGGTTTCCGGCAGATCATTGCGATGAAAGGGTCGAAGTATCGGAGGCAGTGACCACCGAGTTGCCTGCGGGGCGCGGCCGTGGCAGCGGAACGGATGCCCGACGGACTGTCGCCTGCGGGGGCGCGACCGAAACGCGCGTGGGGCCCGTTATGGTGAGCCCGACCTGGAAGCTGCTGCGAAGCTCTCTGGCGTCCGCCGCCGATCCCGCCAAAAAACCCAGCACAAACGCCCAACGCAACATGCCGCGCTCCCGGTGCGCGGCGGCGTTCCCGATTGCGGCACTGGTGTGCCGAAACGGAACATTGGCGCCTTGAGATGGGGCGCTCTGCCGCGACCAGAACCCCAAGCAGCAAGGGCCGGTCCAGTTACGTCACTGCGGAGGGAGATCGCCGTGCCGGGCCGCGGGTTGATTAACGAGCCGCTCGTGGCGACGGTGCGGCTTCTACGCTTGGCGCATTCGGTGAAGCCAAACAGGCGGGTTCAACCTTCCTTCCGCCGCAGCCGCACCAGCCCCTCCTGCGCGACGCTCGCCACCAGCGCACCGTCGCGGCGGAAGATCAGCCCGCGCGCAAAGCCGCGCGAGCCGATCATGGTCGGGGTTTCCTGCGCGTAGAGCAGCCAGTCGTCGGCACGGAACGGACGGTGAAACCAGAGCGCATGATCGAGGCTCGCGCCCATGAACTCCTTCTCGAACAGGCTGCGGCCGTGCGGCACCAGGGCAGTGTCGAGCAGCGACATGTCGGAGGCATAGGCGAGCACGCACTGGTGGATCGCGGGATCGTCGGGCAGCTTGCCGGTCGCCTTGATCCACACGTTGAACTTGCCGCTTTCGATTTTCTTGCCGAGGTAGCGGCCGTACTCGACCGGGCGTAGCTCGATCGGGCGCTCGCTTTTGTAATAGCGCTGCACCGCTTCCGGCATGGTTGCGAGAAATTTCGCTTTGATCTCGGCTTCGCTTGTCAGCTTTTCCGGCGGCGGCACGTCGGGCATCGGCGCCTGATGGGTGAGGCCATCCTCGTCGTTATGAAACGACACCATCAGGGTGAAGATCGCCTGGCCGTGCTGAATCGCCACCACGCGCCGCGTCGTAAAACTCTTGCCGTCGCGGATGCGGTCGACCTCGTAGATGATCGGCACCTTCGGGTCGCCACCGATCAGAAAATAGGCGTGCAGCGAATGCGGCTGGCGGCCCTCGACGGTGCGGGACGCCGCGACCAGCGCCTGTCCGATCACCTGCCCGCCGAACACGCGCTGCCAGCGATCCTGGGGGCTGCGGCCGCGAAACAGGTTCACCTCAAGCTGCTCGATGTTGAGCACGTCGAGCATGGTTTGGACGGCAGCGGACATTGGGCTCTCGGCAGCGTGGCGGGGAGTTGAGAAACACGCTGCCGGTCGAGGAAAGTCAAGGCGAGGCACCGAAAACAAAACCGGCCCCGCGAAGGGGGCCGGTCTGACACGTATCAAGCGATACTATTTCTTGGCGCAGACGAGCCGCGCCTTGACGTTGGCGTTCGGGTCGGTGCCGCAGGTTGCGCCGTTTTCATTGACCGTCACGAGTACCGCGCCGCCAACGCACAGCGCGCTGATCATGACTTCATCGCCGCCGCATTCGGCGATCGTATTGCCGGAGAGGAGCACGCGCAGCGCCGTGCCCGCGTCACCCTTGTCGCCTTTGTCGCCACGGTTGCCCTGCGGTCCGACCGGGCCTTGTGCTCCCGGATCGCCCTTGGCGCCGGCCACGCCTTGCGGCCCGCGTTCGCCCTGAGCGCCGGCTGCACCGCGTTCGCCCGCCGGCCCAGTGTCGCCCTTTGCGCCCGCAGCGCCGGTCGGGCCGGGATCACCTTTCGGGCCGACCGGACCCGCGGGTCCGGTATCGCCCTTCGCGCCGACTTCACCCTTGGCGCCCTGCGGCCCGGCAACGCCCTGCGGACCCTGCGGCCCTTCGGGACCCTTCGAGCAGGCGCCGAGCACCAGCACGGCCGCCAAAGTCATGATCGTGAACGGAATTCGCATCTGCCTCCTCCCTTCGACCGGATGCACGCGTAAGAATTCGCGTCTCCGCGAAACGGCCCCGGCATTTGTTTTGAAAAAACGGCACCCCGAATTTGCGCCCCATGGGCAGCCTACATGAACTATTGTCCCCCGTGGATGTTCCCAATTGCGTGCGGGCGATGCCGGACGAACCAGCGATTGAGCGGGCCGATGTGGTGATCGCCGGCGGCGGCTTTGCCGGGCTCGCGCTGGCGTTGGCCTTGCGGCAGGGGCTTGGCTCCTCGTTCCGGGTCGTCGTGGCCGATCCGGCATTCGCGGCGAACGCCAAGCCGGACTTGCGCGCCTCCGCGATCGCAGCCGCGGCGCGGCGCATGTTCGAGACGCTCGGCGTGTGGGATGCGGTGGCGGGCGAGGCGCAGCCGATCCTTGACATGGTGGTGACAGACTCGAAACTGGAGCACGCGGTGCGTCCGGTGTTCCTGACGTTTGCGGGCGAGGTCGAGCCGGGGCAGCCGTTCGCCCACATGATCGAGAATGCGCCGCTCAACGCCGCGCTCGCAGCGACGGCGCGCCACGAGGGGATCGAGCTGCGCGCGACCGCGGTGACGGGTTTCGAACATCATGGCGGGCGCATCGCGGTGTCGCTCGGCGGCAATGCCGTCTCGGCCTCGCTGCTGGTCGCCGCCGACGGCGCGCGTTCCGGCGTGCGCGAACAGGCCGGCATCGCGACGCACGGCTGGTCGTACGGCCAGTCCGCGATCGTCACCACGGTGGCGCACGAGCGCGCGCACAACGGCCGTGCCGAGGAGCATTTCCTGCCCGCCGGTCCGTTCGCGATTCTGCCGCTGAAAAGCAATGCTTCTTTGGGCAATCGCTCCTCGCTGGTGTGGACCGAGACCGACGCCGAAGCCGCGCGCATCATCGCGCTGCCGGATGATGAATTCCACACTGAGCTGGAGCGGCGCTTCGGGCTGCATCTCGGCGACATCGGTGTCGTCGGCGCAAAACGCGCCTATCCGCTCGGGCTGTTCATCGCGCGCTCGTTCGTGGCGGATCGCATCGCGCTCGTCGGCGACGCCGCGCATGTGATCCATCCGATCGCAGGCCAGGGCCTCAACATGGGGCTCCGCGATGTGGCGGCGCTGGCCGAGGCGATCGTCGATGCGGCGCGGCTCGGGCTCGATATCGGCGGCGCCGAGGTTCTCGACCGTTATCAGCGCTGGCGCCGCTTCGACACCATGGCGATGGGCGTCGCGACCGACGGGCTCAACCGGCTGTTCTCCAACGAGTCGGACGTGCTGCGGCTGATGCGCGATGTGGGCCTCGGCCTGGTCGACCGCATGCCGGCGCTGAAATCGTTCTTCATCCGCGAAGCCGCGGGCGTGACGGGCGAGGTGCCGAAGCTGCTGCGCGGAGAGGCGCTCTAGTGGGATCGTTTCCGGTGCTCAAATGTGGTAAGCCATCCGTTATGAATGCGAGATTGAAAGAGCTGCTGGCAGGTGTCGAAAGCTGGTCCGAATCGGACCAGGCCGAGCTTGCCGAGGTGCTGGAGCAAATCGAAATTCGGCACCGCGGCGAGTATCGCGCCACGCCTGAAGAGCTTCAGTCACTTGACGAGGCTGAACGCAGCGGCATTGCCAGCGACCATGACGTTGAAGCAGCGTTCGAGACATTCCGCCGTGCATGAAGATCGAATACACCAACCGCGCGGTCGCTGATCTTCGCAAGGTTTCTGCCGACAGCCGGATGCGCTTTGGTGACATGGTCGCTGCGGCACTTGAGAAGCGTGTCCGCGATGTCATTGGTCATATCGCCGAACATCCCGAAGCCGCGCCGAAGGTCATTGAGCGGCCGGGAATGCGCGTGTTTCCGTTGATCCACTATCCATACAAGATCTTCTACCGCGTTCTGGAGGACCGAGTGAGGATAGTCCACATCCGCCACACGTCACGGCGGCCTTGGGGTAGCAGCCGCTAACCAAGCAATCGCCGCGTGATCGCCGCGATGTGCACGCCGGCGCAGTCGAGCGTCGGAAAGCCGGCGTTGTCCTCATTCATCGCCATCGAGAGATCGGTGCCGGCGAGCAGCACGGCCTCGGCGCCGTCGCGCCGGATCAGCGTTCGTGCGAGTTCACGCAACCGATCGATGCCGGCGGGCGTCGAGCGGTCGTAGACGACATCGAGATAGGCGTTGTGGATGAAGTCGATTTCACCCCGTGTCGGCATCACGACATCGACGCCGAGGCGGCCGAACATTCTTGACTCGACAGTCGAGCGCGTGCCGAGCAATGCCACGCGCTTGAGCCCGCGTGCGCTGACTTCGTCCGCGACCACCGACACCATGTCGATCAGCGGAATGCGCAAGAGCGGTAGAAGTTGTGCGGTGCAAATGTGCGGCGTGATCGCGACGATCGCCGCCATCTCGGCGCCGCCCGCAGCCGTCTGCTCGATGAAGCCGTTGAGATAGCGGGCCAGTTCGTCGAGTTTGCCGGCTTCCGCAAGCGGGCGGCCATGATCGACATCCGCATGCGCGATGAGCATGCGGGCGACGCGGCCTTGCGCCTTATGCGCCGCGATGAGGCCGTTGTAGTAATAGACCGTGGCGTTCGGCCCGAGCCCGCCGACAAGGCCGAGGACGCGGCCTTCCTTATTGCTCATGTCAGCGGAATGCCGCCGCAGTGCTCCTGGAAA
Organism: Hyphomicrobiales bacterium; assembly: GCA_034669145.1. Classification (GTDB taxonomy): domain Bacteria; phylum Pseudomonadota; class Alphaproteobacteria; order Rhizobiales; family Xanthobacteraceae; genus PALSA-894. The sequence continues at coordinate 3,549 of JAXDNY010000063.1, read as the reverse complement.
GGCGCGCGCTTGGCGATCTCGCCGTACCAGCGCTCGAGGTTCGCAAGCTTCGGCCGCTCCGGCACCAGCTCCATGTAGCGGCGCGCCATCACGCCGACCGGAATGTCGCCGTAGGAGAAATCGTCGCCCGCGACGAACCGCGTTTTGCCGAGCTGTTCATCGAGGATCCGGCACGCCGCCGTCGTCTTCTCCTTGCCGGCGTCGATGGCTGCCGGATCGCGTTTCTCCGGCGGCGTGCGGATCAGGCCCCAGAACACCGGCGTGATCGCCGGACCCATCACGGAAAGCTGCCAGTCCATCCACTGATGCGCTTTCGCACGCACCTTCGGATCTTGCGGCTCCAGCCCGCCATGCTTGCCGGCGAGATAGCGCACGACCGAGTTCGATTCCCACAGCGAGAAGCCGTCCTCTTCCTCCAGCGTCGGTACCAGCGAATTCGGGTTCATGGCGAGATAGAACGGCTCCTTGGTCTTGCCGAAGGCGCCGCCGACATCGATGCGCTCGCACGGCAGCTTCAATTCGCCGACCGCCCACATCGCCTTCTGCACGTTGGACGAGGTATTGCGCCCCCACATTTTGAGCATGACGTTTTCTCTCCCGTTCGCCGCACGCGTCATGCCCCGCGAAGGCGGGGCATCCAGTAAATGACGTACCCGTGTTTGGCGGATATTTGTGCCCGACATTTTGTCCGGCGGCTACTGGATCGCCCGCCTTTGCGGGCGATGACAGCCATGCCTCAATCCAGCTTGCGCGCCTCTTCGGGCAGCATGATCGGAATGCCGTCGCGGATCGGATAGGCGAGCTTGGCGGAGCGCGAGATCAGCTCTTGCTTCTCGCGGTCATATTCGAGCGGGCCCTTGGTGAGCGGGCACACGAGGATTTCGAGCAATTTCGGATCGACGCTGCTGGCGGGACGTTCGGTGGTCATGATGGGTTCCGGTGATGTTGCGCGCACGATAGCACGTCTTGGCGCGCCTCAAAGCTATTGCAATTTCGTCTCGCCGTCGTTGTCGCTCTTGGCGAGTTCGATCTCGGTGAGCGCGACGAGGATCTCGGCACGCGTTCGAAGGTCCGCGGCTTCCAGCATCGCCTGTTTCTCGGCCGGGCCGTAGGGCGACATCATCGCGAGCGCGTTGACCAGCGCCTCGTTCGGCGCCTTCTCGATACCTTCCCAGTCGGCGTTGAGCTTGTTGGCTTTCAGGAAACCCGCGAGCGCCTTGAGCAGGGCGTCGCGGTCGACCGCGTCCTCGCCCTTGCGCGCCACGAGGTCGTCGGCGAACGGATGATAGTCCACCTTGCACTGCCGATACGGCGTCAGCACCGAAGGCTCGTCCACGATGCGGAAGCGCGCGACGCCGGTCAGCTCGATGAGGTAGCGCCCGTCGCCGGTCTCGGCGAGCTGGGTGATGCGGCCGGCGCAACCGATCTTGTAGAGGTTGGGCTTCTCGCCCGGCCCCGGATGCGCGGTGTCGGGCTGGATCATGCCGATCAGGCGATGGCGGTCGGCAAGCGTGTCGTCGACCATGGCGAGATAGCGCGGCTCGAAAATGTTGAGCGGCATCTGCCCGCGCGGCAGCAGCAGTGCGCCGGGCAGCGGGAACACCGGGATCACGGCGGGCAGCTCGCCCGGCGCGCGATAGGCCGCATTCATCGGCATTGGTGGCCTCCTCGCTCCGGCCTCATCCTGAGGAGGCGGCGAAGCCGCCGTCTCGAAGGACGATTTTGGTACGGTGCTTCGAGACGCGCGCTGACGCGCGCTCCTCAGCATGAGGGTGCATCATGCGAACAAAATCGAACTCAGCTTGCGCCGCCCGTTGACCGTCGCCTCGTCGGTCGGGCCCCACGCCTCGAAAAACTGTACGAGCTGCTTGCGCGCGCCGTCCTCGTTCCATTTGCGGTCGCGCTTGACGATCTCCAGCAGATGGTCCGCCGCTTCCTGCCGCTTGCCGGCGGCGTTGAGCGCGACCGCGAGATCGAAGCGCGCCTGATGGTCGAGCGGGTTCGCGGCGACCTTCTGCTCAAGCTCGCCGACCGGGCCGACCGACTTCGCCTGCTCGGCGACCTCAAGTGCGGAGTGCGCGGCCGCCACGGCGGCCTCGTTGCGCTTGGCTTCGGGGATGAGCGCGAGCGTCTGCTTTGCCTGATCGAGTTCGCCGATTGTCACTTGGGCGCGCGCGAGACCCGCGAGGGCCGGCACGTTGGCGGGATCTTCACGCAGCACCTCGGAATAGAGCGCGGCGGCATCCTCGGCGTCGCCCGCCGCGAGGGCCTCGTCGGCGGTCTTCAGAAGGTCCTGCGCTTCGCCGCCGAGCTTGTCCTTGGTGACGCGGGCAATGAAGTCCTTCACCTGGCTCTCGGGCAGCGCCCCCATGAAACCATCGACCGGCTGCCCGTTGACGAACGCGATCACCGCCGGGATCGACTGGATGCCCATCTGCCCCGGAATCGCCGGGTGCTTGTCGATGTCCATCTTGGCGAGCTTGATCTTGCCCTTGGCGGCCGTCACGGCCTTTTCCAGCACGGGGGTGAGCTGCTTGCACGGTCCGCACCACTCGGCCCAGAAGTCGACCAGCACCGGCTGGCGCTTCGACTCCTCGATCACGTCCTTCATGAAGGCCTGGGTGGTGGTGTCCTTGATGAGGCCGTCGGCCGCTCCCGGCGCCGCCCCCGCGATGTCTTGCAGCGTCATGGTTTAAGTTCCCTGGACGGTGCCCGGGCTCAAAGCGGCCCCGGAACCTGAAAAAATCCCCCGTCTACATGGGTCAGGGCGCGTCCGAATGCAATCGGTTCGCGTTGCCGTCAGCCGGGCCGTCCGCGACCCGCTCGATCCGCGGCGTGTGACCGGTCGCCTCCAGGAATTTGACCAGACCCTCGCGCGCGATCGAGGTGGTCATGGTGTTGACCAGCGGATGGCAGTTGATCACCGCGTGCTCCATCAGCCTCGCGTCGAGCACCACGTTGACGCGCGCTTGCTTGTCATTGATCGCCCCGAAGGCCGTGACGGCGCCGGGCGTGACGCCGAGCAATTCCTCCAGCAGAGCGGCGGAGCCGAACGAAAAGCGGCTGGCGCCGAGCTTGTGGTGCAGCGATTTGAGATCGACGCGCGCGTCCTCGGGGGCGACCACCAGATAGACCGTGTCGCGCTTGTCCTTGAGGAACAGGTTCTTGGTGTGCCCGCCGGGGATCATGCCGCGCAGCGCCTGGCTCTGCTCGACGGTGAACAGCGGCGGATGCGTCACGGTCGTGTGCGCGATCCCGAGGCTGTCGAGGAAGGCAAACAGATCGTCGGGAGAAGCCGGCATGGGAACTGCGCGCACAATTGAGACTCATTTTCGCGAATTGGATGAGCGGTTTTGCAAGCGCTGGCAAGTATGGCGGCGTGCTTGCGGGGGCTTTGGGGCGTTGTTGCAATCCCGGCCCCATTTTGGCATACGGGGCGCGCCAGCGGCCACCCAGCCGCCGGGACTAACGGATGCGGGTGTAGCTCAGGGGTAGAGCACGACCTTGCCAAGGTCGGGGTCGAGGGTTCGAATCCCTTCGCCCGCTCCA
>JAXDNY010000062.1:0-3306 GCA_034669145.1 Hyphomicrobiales bacterium | reverse complement strand
TTCGCGAAAATCGCTATAGCAGGCGCGTCCGAAAGCCACCGTGAAGCGATTGCTCAGCAAGTGCAAGCGGCATTAAGCCCCTTTGTGATCCGCCATGAAGTGAGTTGGGGTTGAGTGTGTAAGGAAGAGAGGCCGGACACGAATTTGTTTGAGCCTCAAAAGCGCACCTTAGGTCAATGTCCGCTTGGCGCCCATACCCATCATTCAGGCACGGAGCGGATCGACCCTGAAGCGGTCATTTGTTCGGCTTGCTAAATGGGGCCGGACTGACCTTCCGGGCGTGCACAGCACACCGGCTTGGTCAGTGATGTTCAGGAACGCCTGCTTTACGCAGACCGGCCAACAATCTGTTGAGACAACGCTGGTTGAAAACTAAATAGTCTCGCCGTACCTGGCTTATCGAAAAGCGCGAGCGACGCTTTTCCACCTCGAGGCGCTCTTGTTCGGCGCTCGCACCATCGCCGAGGTGACCTAGCGCGGAAGTTATGATCATCCGCGGCACCCACGTATCAAACGCTTGGACCGCCTGACGCGCAAGCTCGATCGCTTTGGCGTCTTCGCCAAGATAAAAATGACCCACCGAGAGAACGTTGAGATATTGTCGCGCGCTCGGTGCAAACGGACTCAGGCGGATCGCGCGTTCGGCCTGATCTATGCCCTCGTGGCAGCGGCCGGACTGGATCAGGAGTCGCCCGAGGATCGCGTGAGCGTGTGCAAAGCTCGGATTGAGTTCGATTGCGCGCTTTATCGCGTGGATAGCCGCCTCCGGCTGACGAGTGAACGTCAGCGCCCAGGCGAGCGCCAAATGTGACAGTGCATCGCGGCCGTCAAGCGCCACGGCGCGCCGGGCACGGTCGAGGATTTCATTCGGCTCGTGCTGTGCGAAACAAAAGAAGAGGTCTTCCGCCTGACTCCACGCTATCGCCGCATGGGCGGGCGCAAAACCATTATCGAAAGTCAACGATCGTTCGAGCAGGCGCCGCGCTTGAACATTCTCCTCCTGGCTTCGGTTTGCGATCAGCGCCATCCCACGATGAAACAGCTCCCACGCCGTAAGATTTTCCGGGGCCGCCGTTTTGCTTCGCTCGTATTCCGCACGGCCAAGCTCGGGTTCTATCTGCCCCACGATGCCGAGCGCGATCTCGTCCTGGATGGCGAAGATATCGCCGACTTCGCGGTCGAAACGCTCGGCCCAAATATGACACCCGGTGACGCCATCCAGGAGCTGAGCTGAAATTCGCACGCGCTCTTCGAGTTTTTGGACACTGCCCTCGACGACATATCGGACTCCGAGTATCGAAGTGATCTCGCGCACATCAGGCCGCGTGTGCTTGTACCGCAGCGTCGCATTGCGCGCGATTACGAAGAACTGCCGGATACGGCTAAACGCCGTCGTCAGGTCCTCGGTGATCCCATCGGCAAAAAATTCCTGCTCAGGATCGTTCGACATGTTGGTGAAAGGAAGAATTGCGATCGAGGGACGGTCCGGAAGTGCAAGCACCCCATTCGGCGCATCTGGCTGCGCTAGTGCGGACACCCCGTGGATGACGCTACGTTTGTGCACTTCGCCGATAAAGCGCACACCTTTGCGCGAAATGGTCCGAATGAGACGCTGCTGATCGCCATCATCGCCAATTGCTCGGCGCGCCGCGTTGATCCGGCTGATTAATGTAGATTCCGACACGATCCGGCCATTCCAGACCGCATCGAGCAGATCGTTCTTGCTGACCACACGCGCGCGGTTCTCGATCAGATAGACCAGAAGGTCGAACACCTGCGGCTGTACTGGCACGGGTAATTCACCGCGGCTGAGCTCGCGGCGCTCTGTGTCTACCACGCATTGTTCGAACTGGAGGCGCACGATGCCCGCCCTCTGCCCGTCTCTTTTCGAGGTGTCAGGGCCATGTCAATGGAAAGAGCATGAAAAATCAATCCCGCGTCCATGCCGGAGAGGCGCGTTGCAGGTAACTTGACGCCGCTCCATACCCGATCATTGGGAGATGCGCTATGAACGAAGCGATTCTGCCGAAAGCCCTGAAGCCACAGGCCGAAGTGACACCTGACGCTATTATGCAGCTCGGTTTTGCGTTCTGGGGCTCGAAGACGCTGCTGAGCGCGATCGAACTCGGTCTGTTCACGCTGCTCGCCGACGGTCCGCTGAACGCAGATGCGATAACCACGCGCCTTAGCCTAAATCCCCGCAGCGTCCGCGACTTTCTCGACGCACTAGTCGCGCTCGGGCAGCTCGAACGCAAGGATGGTCTCTACGCCAACACGGCGGCGGGCATGCTGTTTCTCGACCGACGTAAGGCAACCTACATCGGCGGGATACTCGAAATGGCGAATGCGCGGCTCTATCCGTTTTGGGGTGCGCTCACGGAAGCTTTGCGCACCGGCGAACCACAGAACGAGGTGAGGCAGGGCCGCGACCTGTTCGACGAAATCTACCAGAACCCCGCGATTCTAGGGAACTTTCTTAAGGCAATGACGGGCCTGAGCCTCGGCGCCGGGCGTGCGATCGCGAACAAATTTCCTTGGGCCGATTACAACACCTTCGCTGACATTGGCACGGCGCAGGGCGGGTTCGCGGTCGCGCTCGCTCACGCTCACCCGCACCTGACCGGTGTCGGATTCGATCTCCCGGTGGTGCAGCCGCATTTTGAGGCCTATGTGGCACAATCGGGTCTTGAGAGGCGGTTATCGTTCCACGCGGGCGATTTCTTCGCTGCGCCGATGCCGTCCGCCGACGTACTGATCATGGGACACATTCTGCACGACTGGGGACTAGAGAAGAAACGTTTGCTCATCCGCAAAGCTTATGCGGCACTCCCGTTTGGCGGAGCGCTGATCGTCTACGACCCGATCATCGACGATGAGCGCCAGCGCAATGCATTCGGGCTATTGATGAGCCTGAACATGTTAATCGAGACACGCGAGGGATTCGACTTCACCGGTGCTGACTGCACTGGCTGGCTCAAGGAGGCGGGGTTTGCGGAAACGCGCGTGGAGCCGCTCACGGGTCCCGACTCGATGGTCGTTGGCATTAAATAAAGGTCAGACTAGGCCAGCACCCTAGCCCGCTAAGATCAGAGTGCTGCTCCCGGCCGCATGCGGACTGCGAGGAGTCGTTTTCCAGAATGGCCTCTGCTCGACGGGGGCTAAGCGGACATCGGCGGCCAGGCCCTCTACTCATGATCAGCTTGCTGATTTGGATAAGAAAGCTGGAAAGGTCCGCTTCCACATTTCCGCAGCCGAAAGCTGCCGGTCAGCTCTCGGCCAGAAGCGGAAGTTCGGATCGGACAGTCG
>JAXDNY010000061.1:0-4704 GCA_034669145.1 Hyphomicrobiales bacterium | reverse complement strand
AGCTGCCGGCCGAAGGCCTGCTCGGCACCGAAGAGGGCCAGGGCTTCGTCCAGCTGATGCGCGACCTGCCGCAGGAGCGGCTGATCGTCTGCACGGCGGCGATCGGCATGATTGAGCGCGCGCTGCGGCTGACCATCGATTACGTCAAGGAACGGAAAGCCTTCGGCAAGGCGATCATCGAATTCCAGAACACCCAGTTCGAGCTCGCCGAGTGCAAGAGCGAGGCGACCATTGGGCGCGTTTTCCACGACCACTGCGTCGAGCGCCACCTCCGGCATGAGCTCGATACGGTCACGGCCTCGATGGCGAAATACTGGCTCACCGACCTGCAGAACAAGATCGTCGACCGCTGCCTTCAACTGTTCGGCGGCTATGGCTATATGGACGAATATCCGATCTCGCGCATGTACCGCGACGCCCGCGTGCAGCGCATCTACGCCGGCACCAACGAGATCATGAAGCTGCTGATCGCGAGGAGTTTGTAGTTCAACTGTCGTCCCGGCCAAGCCCGCAGGGCGCGAGCCGGGACCCATAACCACAGGCGGTGATTATGGATCCCGGGTCTCGCTTCGCTCGCCCCGGGATGACAACAGAGATGGAGGAATACAATGACCGATGCATTCATTTACGACGCCGTGCGCACGCCGCGCGGAAAGGGCAAGTCCGACGGCTCGCTGCATGAGGTGACCGCGCTCAATCTCGCCACACAGGCGCTCGGAGCGATCAAGGATCGCAACAAGCTCGACACAACCCTCGTCGACGACGTGGTGCTCGGCTGCGTCGATCCGGTCGGCGAAGCGGGCGGCGACATCGCGCGCGCAGCGGCGCTGACCGCCGGCTACGGCAACACGGTCGCGGGCGTGCAGATCAACCGCTTCTGCGCCTCCGGCCTTGACGCGATCAACTTCGCCTCCGCGCAGGTGATGTCCGGCCAGCACGATATGACCATCGGCGGCGGCGTCGAATCGATGAGCCGCGTCGGCATGGGCGCCAGCGGTGGCGCGTGGCCGATGGACCCGGCGATCGCGATCCCGACCTATTTCTTGCCGCAGGGCATCTCGGCCGACGTGATCGCGACGAAATACGGCTTCTCGCGCGACGACGTCGACGCCTACGCGGTCGAGAGCCAGAAGCGTTCCAAGGCGTCTTGGGATGCCGGCAACTTCAAGAACTCCGTGATCGCCGTGAAGGACATCAACGGCATCACGATCCTCGACAAGGACGAGCACATGCGCCCGACGACGACGATGCAGTCGCTCGGCCAGTTGCAGCCCTCGTTCGTGCAGATGGGCGAGATGTACGGCTTCGACGCGGTCGCGATGCAGGCCTATCCCGAATTGGAAACCGTGACGCATGTGCATCACGCCGGCAATTCGTCCGGCATCGTCGACGGCGCGGCCGCCGTGCTGATCGGCAACAAGGAGGCGGGCGGGAAGATCGGCAAGAAACCGCGCGCGCGCATTCGGGCGTTCGCCAACATCGGCTCGGAGCCCGCCATCATGCTCACCGGCCCGATCGACGTGACGCTCAAGGTGCTCAAGAAAGCCGGCATGAAGGTCGAGGATATCGATCTATTCGAGCTGAACGAGGCGTTCGCCTCGGTCGTGCTGCGCTACATGCAGGCGCTGAACATTCCGCACGACAAGATCAACGTCGCGGGTGGCGCGATCGCCATGGGCCATCCGCTCGGCGCGACCGGCGCGATGATCTTCGGCACCGTGCTCGACGAACTGGAGCGGCGCAATCTCAATACCGCGCTGGTGACGCTGTGCATCGGGGCGGGGATGGGCACGGCGACGATTATCGAGCGGGTGTAACGCCGTGTGTCCCGAGCGCACCGCTAGCGCGCTGCAGTGCGTGCGGGACACGGGGGAGAGACAATGGCCAAAATCGACATCAGCAAACTCGAAACCCGGATCGGCTCGCCGAACTATCCGCCGGCCTTCAAGCCGGCGTGCGCGGGGCGTCACAAGATCGCGCTCGGCAATGCGGTCGGGCTCTCGCAGTTCGGCGTGAACCTGACCAAGCTGGAGCCGGGCGCAGCGACATCGATCCTGCACTGGCACGAGCAGGAGGATGAGTTCGTCTACATTCTGCAAGGCGAGTGCGTGCTGATCGAGGGCGATGGCGAGGTGACGCTGAAAGCCGGGGACTGCGCGGGCTGGAAGGCGAATACGCCGAACGGCCACTGCATCGTGAACCGTTCGAACGCCGACGTGCTGCTGCTCGAAGTCGGAACGCGCGCGGCGAGTGAGCGCTCGCACTACCCGGGTTCCGACCTGAAATTCGAACGCGATGGCACGGCCATCCGCGTCCTGCACCTCAACGGCGAGCCCTACTAGGCCGCACAAGTTTTCAAAGGAGATACCGCAATGGCCAATTTCAAGCTCGACGTGGATGCCGACGGCATCGCGCTGATCACCTGGGACATGCCCGGCAAGTCGATGAACGTGATCGACTTCTCGGTGATCGACGAACTGGAGGCCCTTGTCGAAAAAGTCGCCGCCGATGCGGCGATCAAGGGCGCGGTGATCACCTCGGGCAAGGATACGTTTGGCGGCGGCGCCGATCTCACCATGCTGGAAAAGCAGCGCCAGGATTACGAGACGACGCTGAAAGCAAAGGGCGAGGAAGCCGCCGCCGCGCTGGTGTTCGAGAAGAGCCGCAAGCTCTCTCAGGTTTACCGGCGGCTGGAGACGAGCGGCAAGCCGTGGGTCGCGGCGCTCAACGGCACCGCGATGGGCGGCTGCTTTGAGCTCGCGCTCGCCTGCCACCACCGCATCGCGGCAGACAATCCGAAGACGCGGCTCGGCCTGCCCGAGATCAAGGTGGGACTGTTCCCCGGCGCCGGCGGCACGCAGCGCATCACACGCATGATGGCGACGGCGGATGCGCTGCAATTCCTGCTCAAGGGCGACCAGATCCGGCTCGATCGCGCCAAGACGTCGAAGCTGGTCGACAACATCGTGCCGGCCGCCGACCTCGTGAGCGCGGCGAAGACCTGGATCAAGACCTCGCCGAAGTCGAAGCAGCCGTGGGACGTCGACGGCTTCAAACTGCCCGGCGGCCCGGTGTGGTCGAAGATGGGCATGATGACGTTCCCGGCCGCGAACGCGCTCTACCGCAAGGAGACGCAGGACAACTACCCGGCCGCGCGCGCGATCATGAGCTGCGTCTACGAAGGCCTGCAGGTGCCGTTCGACACGGCGCTGCGCATTGAGTCGCGTTACTTCGCGAAAATCGTGCGCTCGCCCGAGGCCGCCGCGATGATCCGCTCGCTGTTCGTCTCGATGCAGGAGCTCAACAAGGGCGCGCGCCGCCCGGCGAACATTGCGCCGACGACGCTGAAGAAGATCGGCGTGCTCGGCGCCGGCCTGATGGGCGCGGGCATCGCCTACGTCTCGGCGCAGGCCGGGCTCGACGTGGTGCTGATCGACCGCGATCAGGACGCCGCCGACAAGGGCAAGGCCTATTCGGCGAATTTGATGGCGGGACAGATCAAGCGCGGCCGCGCCAAGCAGGAAGATGCCGACAAGCTGCTCGCGCGCATCACGCCGACACCCGACTACAACGCGCTCAAGGGCGTCGACATGATCATCGAGGCGGTGTTCGAGGACCGCAAGGTGAAGGCCGAGGCGACCGCGAAGGCGCAGGCGGTGGTCGGCGACAAGGTCGTGTTCGGCTCCAACACCTCGACCTTGCCGATCACCTCGCTCGCCGAGCAGTCGAAGGACCCGAAAAACTTCATCGGCGTGCACTTCTTCTCGCCGGTCGACAAGATGATGCTGGTCGAGATCATCATGGGTGAGAAGACGGAAGATCCCGCGCTCGCGGTCGCGCTCGATTACGTGCGCGCGATTCGCAAGACGCCGATCGTGGTGAACGACTCACGTGGCTTCTACACCTCGCGCGTGGTCGGCACCTATATCCGCGAAGGCCACCTGATGCTGACCGAAGGTGTGCCCGCCGCGATGATCGAGAATGTCGGGCGCATGGCCGGCATGCCGGTCGGGCCGCTGTCGCTCAACGACGAGGTCGCGGTCGATCTCGCGTGGAAGATTTTGAAAGCCACCGAAGCCGACCTCGGCGCCAAGGCGATCGATCCGCGGCAGAAGTCGCTACTCGAAGAAATGGTCGAGAAGCGCGGCCGCTACGGGCGCAAGAACGCCAAGGGCTTCTACGATTACCCGCAGACCGGCCCGAAGCGGCTGTGGCCGGAGCTGTCGAGCCTGCAGCCGACCCATCTCGATCCCGAGACGCTCGACGTGCAGGAGCTGAAGGATCGCCTGCTGGCGATCCAGGCGCTCGAGACGGCGCGCTGCTTCGAGGAAGGCGTGCTCACCGACGTGCGCGAGGCCGATGTCGGCTCGATCCTCGGCTTCGGCTATGCGCCGTACTCCGGCGGCACCTTGAGCTACATCGACATGATGGGCACGAAGAAATTCGTCGCGCTGTGCGAGAAGCTGGCGCAGAAATACGGCGAACGCTTCAAGCCCAACAAGCAGCTGATCGAAATGGCCGGTAAGGGCGAAAGCTTCTATTCGCGCTTCGCGCCGAAGCGGCAGAAGCAGGCGGCGTAACGCATCTCCGCTCATGCCCGCGCAAGCGGGCATCCAGCCCTTGCTTCTAAGTCCCCACCATCGCGGGAACGAGCGGTGTTTGACTAACCCGGATCGCGCCCGCGTCCCGCCATCCAGTCGTCGT
>JAXDNY010000060.1:0-113783 GCA_034669145.1 Hyphomicrobiales bacterium | reverse complement strand
CCCCCTCACCCGGCTCGGACCTTCGGTCCCCGCCACCCTCTCCCCGCAAGCGGGGAGAGGGAAGTGACCGCGCTCGTCGAAGCCGAGGGGCTGGTGAAGCGCTTCGTTGCGCGCCGTACGGTGTTCGGGCGCCCCACCGCGCATGTACACGCCGTCGACGGCGTGAGCTTCACGGTCGAGGCGGGCAAGACACTGGCGCTGGTCGGCGAGTCCGGCTCGGGCAAGTCGACGGTCGGACGGCTGGTGCTGCGGCTGATCGAACCCACGGCCGGCGGCATGCGGTTCGACGGCCAGGACGTGTTTGCGCTCAGCGAAGCCGACACGCGCGCCTACCGCCGCCAGGCGCAACTCGTGTTTCAAGATCCGTATGCGTCGCTCAACCCGCGCATGACGGTCGGCGACATTCTGGCCGAGCCGATCGCGCTGCACGACATCGTGCCTTCGGCGCAGCGGCGCGAACGCGTCGCGCTGGTCATGGAACTGGTCGGCCTCGAGCCGCGCTTTGCGCCGCGCTATCCGCACGAGTTCTCTGGCGGGCAGCGCCAGCGCATCGTGATCGCGCGCGCACTCGCGGTCGAGCCGAAGCTGATCGTGTGCGACGAGCCGGTCTCGGCGCTCGATGTGTCGATCCGTTCGCAGGTGCTCAACCTGCTGCGCGACCTGCAGCAGCGCTTAGGGTTAGCCTACATCTTCATCTCGCACGATCTCGCGGTGGTGAAGCACATCGCGGACGACGTCGCCGTCATGTATCTCGGGCGCATCGTCGAGACCGCGCCGACCGACCAACTGTTCGCCAACCCGCGTCACCCTTACACGCAGGCGCTGTTGTCCGCGATCCCGGTGCCGCGACCGCGCGCGCGGCGCGACCGCACCATCCTGCCGGGCGACGTGCCGAGCCCGATCAACCCGCCGCCCGGATGCCATCTGCACCTGCGCTGTCCGCACGCAATCGAGCGCTGCCGGGTCGAGCGGCCCGCGCTGATCGCCGACGGCGCCCATGCGACCGCCTGTCACCGCTGGCCGGAGCTTCCTGCCGTCACGGCAACGCCGCCCGATGTCGGCCGCTCGCCGGCCTATACGCGACTTATCGAGGCATTTGCCCGCCCAATGGACGTGCATGCGGAATCCGGTGTTGGTACAGTTGGGCAAGGGCGCGCCAAAGCGCCCGCCCAGCCGGTCAGTGAGGGGAGATCACCATGAAAGCCATGCGCCTTGCGGCGGCTGCCGCGCTCGTTGCTCTCAGTTGCGGAACGGCCGCGGCCCAATCCGCGCTGCGCATCGGGCTCGCCGAGGACCCTGACGTGCTCGATCCGACGCTTGCGCGCACCTATGTGGGGCGCATCGTGTTCGCGTCGATCTGCGACAAGCTGTTCGACATCGACGAGAAGCTCAACGTCGTGCCGCAGCTCGCGCTGTCGTCCGAGACGTCGGAGGACGGCAAGCTGGTGACGATCAAGCTGCGCCCGAACGTCAAATTCCACGACGGCGAGAGGCTCGACGCCGAGGCCGCGAAGTTCTCGCTGGAGCGCCACCTCAACATGCAGGGCTCGTTCCGCAAGCCGGAGCTTGCCGCGCTCGACTCCATCGAAGTCGCCGATCCGCTCACCATCAAGCTGCACCTGAAAGCGCCGTTCTCGCCGCTGATCGCCCAGCTCACCGACCGCGCCGGCATGATGGTGTCGCCGAAGGCCGCCAAGGAGGCCGGCGACAGGTTCGGCCTCAAGCCGGTGTGCGCGGGACCCTACAAGTTCGTCGAGCGCGTGCAGCAGGACCGCATCGTGGTCGAGAAATTCGCCGACTACTGGAACAAGGATAACGTCCATATCGACCGCATCACCTATCTGCCGATCGTGGATTCGACGGTGCGCCTCGCGAACCTCAAGTCCGGCGGCCTTGACCTGATCGAGCGGCTGAACGCGACCGACATCAAGGAAGTGCGCGCGGATTCAAGGCTCAAGCTCTCGACCGCGCTCGAGCTCGGCTATGTCGGCATTACGCTGAACATTGCCAACGGGGAGAAATCGAAGGGACCCCTGGGCCAGTCCGCCAAGGTGCGCCAGGCGCTCGAATTGTCGCTCGATCGCGATGCCATCAATCAGGTCGTATTCAACGGCGAATTCGTCCCGGGCAATCAGTGGATCAATCCCGAGCACTCCTACTATCAGAAGAGTCTCCCGATCCCGAAGCGCGACGTCGCCAAGGCCAAGGCGCTGATCAAGGAAGCGGGCGTCACCGGTCCGGTCTCGGTCGATTTCATGGTGCCGCAGGGCGCCGAGAACAAGGCTGTCTCCGAGGTGGTGCAGGCGATGGCGGCGGAAGCCGGCATCGACATGAAGATCCGCGTCACCGAATTCGCGACCTCGCTCAAGCAGGGAGAGCAGGGCGAGTATCAGGCCTACCTGATCGGCTGGAGCGGGCGCACCGATCCGGACGGCAATTCCTTCATTTTCTTCAAGACCAAGGCGCCGCAGAACAACAGCGGCATTTCCAGCCCGGACGTCGACAAGGCACTCGACGACGCGCGGCTGACCTCCGATCCCGCCAAGCGCACGGCGATCTATGAGGTTGCGGCCAAAATCGTAAATACCGAAATCCCGATCCTCTATCTCTATCACCGCAAGGTACTGGTCGCGCATACGACCAGGGTCGAGGGATTCAAGCCGGTGCCGGACGGACTGGTGCGCGTGGTGGGGCTCAAAATCAAATGACTGCCATAGGGCGGGCAAAGCGAAGCGTGCCCGCCGCGAAGCAATATGGCGGGCACGGCGCGTTGCGCCTTTGCCCGCCCTACGATCTTTGAGCGCGGACTAGATGCTCACCTTCCTCGCCAAGCGCATCCTGCAGCTCATCCCGACACTCTTCTTCGTGTCGGTGCTGATCTTCTCGCTGCAGCAATTGCTCCCCGGAGATCCGGCGCTGATCATGGCCGGCGAGGACCGCGATCCGGCCGTGATCGAGCAGATCCGCAAACAGTACCGCCTCGATCAGCCGATCCCGGTGCAATACGTGTTCTGGGTCAAGGGCGTGCTCTCCGGCGATCTCGGCGAGTCGATGCGCAACAAGCAGAAGGTGCTCGATCTCGTCCTGCAAAAGCTCCCCGTGACCATGCAGCTCGCCGCGATGGCGATTGTGATCGCGCTCTCGATCGGGATCACCGCCGGCGTCATTTCGGCGGTCTACAAGGACACGGCCTGGGATTACGCCGCCAACGTGTTTGCGCTATGGGGGCTTTCGACGCCGAACTTCTGGCTCGGCATCATGCTGATCTTCCTGTTCTCGGTGCAGCTCGGCTGGCTGCCGCCCTCGGGCTACGTGCCGCTCACCGAGGATTGGCGGCAAAGTCTCGCCACCACCATCATGCCCGCCTTCGTGCTCGGCAATGCGCTCGCCGCCGTGCTGATGCGACACACCCGTAGCTCCATGCTGGAGGCGCTGAACAGCGACTATGTGCGCACTGCGCGCGCCAAGGGGCTACTTGAGCGCTCGGTCATCCTCAAGCACGCGATGCGCAATGCGCTGATACCGGTCATTACCATCGGCGCGCTCGATCTCGGCACGTTGCTGTCTGGCGCGGTGCTGACCGAGCAGATCTTCACGATTCCGGGCTTCGGCAAGCTGATCATCGATGCGGTATTCAACCGCGACTACGCGGTGGTGCAGGGCGTCGTGCTGGTCACGGCCACGATCTACATCACGCTCAACCTGATCGCCGACATGCTCTACGTTCTGGTCAATCCGCGGCTGAGGGGATGATGGCGGACGTTCCCTACGATAGCGCCTTGCTCGAACGGCGCGCCGACGAGACCATCGAGAGCCCGATGCGGCGTGCGCTGCGCCGCCTCAAGCGCCGCAAGGGCGCGGTGGTCGGCCTGATCGTGATCGCATTGTTCGTTTTTGTCGCAATCTTTGCGCCATTGATCTCGCCATTCGATCCGGCGGCGCAAAGCTGGACCTCGGTGCGCAAGGCGCCGTCCGCGCTGCACTGGCTCGGCACCGACGATGTCGGCCGCGACGTGCTGGCGCGCGTGATCTACGGTGCGCGTGCCTCGCTGCTCGCGGGTGTGATCTCGGTGGCGATTGCGGTTTCGGTCGGCGTCCCGCTCGGGCTGATCTCGGGCTATCTCGGCGGCTGGGTCGATGCGCTGCTGTCGCGTATCACCGACGCGATGCTGGCCGTGCCGTTCCTCATTCTGGCGATCGCACTCGCGGCGTTCCTCGGCCCCAGTCTCACCAACGCCATGATCGCCATCGGCGTCACCACAACTCCCATATTCATCCGCCTGACGCGCGGGCAGGTGATGGCCGTGAAGGTGGAAGATTACGTCGAGGCCGCGCGCGCCATCGGCAATCCGCGCTGGCGCATCGCGCTGTTCCACATCCTGCCGAACATCTTGCCCGCGCTGCTGGTGCAGGGAACGCTGTCGATTGCCATCGCCATCATTGCGGAGGCCGCGCTGTCCTTCCTCGGATTGGGACAGCAGCCGCCCGCGCCCTCATGGGGCTCGATGCTCAACTCGGCGCAGCGCTTCCTGACCACCGCATCCTGGATGGCGATCTGGCCGGGACTCGCGATTTTCGTGACCGTGCTGTCATTCAATCTGGTCGGCGACGGGCTGCGCGACGCGCTCGATCCCAAAGAGCGCTAGCCGCTACAGCCTCTCCGGCTCGCCCGGCTTCTGATCATTCGGCGTGCGGTCGCCGCGCGGCGTCCCGAGATCGGTGCGCTCGCGCCATCTGTGCATCCGTTCGCGCCAGCGCTCGCCCATGCCGCCGCGCCCCATATGCGGCTGCGCGAGCGTGAGCCGCGCTTTCTGTTCGTCGGTCAGCGAGCTGTAGTAGGCATCCATCGCGGGCCGCACGGTGCGAACGGCTTCGAGCATCGCGGCGAGACGCTTCTCGGCTGCCGCGAGCCGTCCGGTTGGCGTCACCGGCCGCTCCGTCGTGCATGCGCCGCGCATGATCTCGCCGGCCTTGCCGGTCGCTTCCTTGAGCTTGTCGAAGCCGGCGCGCTGCTCGGACGTCGGCTGCGTCGCGCGTTCGACGCGCTCCATCATCATTTCGCCCATCCGCCCGCCGTCCGGCCCGCAGACATGGGCCATCCCGAACGGCCGCAGCATCACACCGTGCTCCATCATCGGCGGCATCATGCCCTCGCGCGGCCCGCCGAAGCGGCGTTCATGCCAGCGGCGCGGACCATCGTCGCCATCGCGCCGCCCCTCGTCCCCTCGGCGCCAGCGCCGGCCCGGGCCATTTTCGTCCGAATAGCGGCCTTCCGGATATCCGCGCCAGCCGCCTCCACGGCCGTCACGCTCGGACTGCGGGCCGGGAGCGGCGGGTCCCGCCGAAGGCGTGTCGCCTTGCGGAGATGGCTGCGCCATGGCGGGAAATGCAACGACGGCGGCAAGCGCGGCCGCGCACAAAACTGGCTTGAGCATGGATATCCTCCGAAGCGGCAATCGCGCCGCGAACTGCCTCGCTCCCATGCAAAATTCTCAATCCATCCTGGGGCGGAATGAAGGCGCTTCGCTCTCGCCACAACATGAAATTCCCGTCATATGTATCGGCAAAGTCGAACCATTCAGGAGCTGTTCATGACGTCTGGCGCGCAGGGCGAGAAGGCTGTGGTCGAATGGCTGGGCGGCCAGAAGGGCGCGATGCTCTCGCTGCTCGAGGAGATCGTGAACATCGACGGCGGCTCGTATGACAAGGCGGGCGTTGACGCGGTCGGCGCGCGCTTACGCAAATTTCTCGAGGAACAGAACATCGCCTGCGAGACGATCGCGAACGAGAAATTCGGCGATGCGCTGCGCGCGACGGTCGGAGGTCCGTCGAACTCAGCGATCATGCTGATGGGCCATCGCGACACCGTGTTTCCCAAGGGCGAGCCGACCCGCCGCCCGTTCCGTATCGAGAACGGCAACGCCTACGGCCCCGGCGTGGCCGACATGAAGGCCGGGCTGGTGATGAATGCGTTCGTGCTCGCGGCATTCCAGAAATTCGGCGGCGCGCCTGCCCCGCTGGTCGGCCTGTTCACCTCGGACGAGGAGATCGGCTCGCCCGCCTGCCGCCCGATCATCGAGGCGGAGGCGCGGCGCGCCCGCGCGGTGTTCAACTCCGAGCCGGGGCGGCCGAGCGGCAACGTGGTGACCGGCCGCAAGGGTGGCGTGTTCATGAAAATGGAGATTACCGGCAAGGCCGCGCACTCCGGCGGCAACTTCAGCGAGGGCATCTCGGCGATCGAGGAACTGGCGCGCAAGATCACCGCGCTGCACGCCATCACGGATCTCACCAAGGGCACGACCGTCAATGTCGGGCTCGTCTCGGGCGGGCAAACCGTCAACACCGTCGCGCCGTGGGCGACGTGCGAGATCGATCTGCGTTACGTCACGCCGCCCGATCGCGAGGACGCGATGGCGAAAATCACACGCATCGTCGAGGTAGCCCAGGTGCTGGGAACCAGCGCGACGCTTGAGATCAAGGGCGAGTTCAAGCCGCTGGTCGAAGGCCCTGAGAACAGGCGGCTGTTCGACCACTACGCGTCGTGCGCGAGAGACGTCGATCTCAAGATCGAAGGCGAATTCGCCGGCGGCTGCGCGGATTCCGGCTTCACGTCGGGGGTTGGCACGGCGACGATCTGCGCGGTCGGTCCGGTCGGCGGCAGGGCGCACACGCCGGAAGAATATCTCGTGGTCGATTCCCTCGTCCCGCGCGCGCAGACGCTGGCGCTGGCGGTCGCGCGATTGACTTGAACGGGCCTCGCAGCCATCTATAACGCGCTTCCTTCCCTGGCTTTCCCACCATCGAGCATCATTCATGACCAGCGCGCTTTTCTCGCCGTACAAGATCAATGGCCTTGAGCTTGCCAACCGCATCAACGTCGCGCCGATGTGCCAGTACAGCGCCGCCGATGGCGTGATCGGCGACTGGCACATGACGCATCTCGGCATGCTGGCGAATTCCGGCGCGGGGCTCGTCTTTGTCGAGATGACCGATGTGGAGCGGCGCGGCCGCATCACGCATGGCTGCGTCGGCATATATTCGGACGATTGCGAGGCGGCGTTCGCGCGCGTCATCGCGCATTGCAAGCGCATCGGCACCGCGAAGTTCGGCATCCAGATCGCTCACGCGGGACGCAAGGCATCGTCGGCACCGCCGTGGGACGGCGGGCAGGGGCTCAAGCCCGGCCAGGATCCATGGGAGACGATCGGGCCGTCCGCGATTCCATTCGGCCCCAACTGGCCCCCCCCGCGCCAGATGACCGAGGAAGACATCGCGATTGTGCGCGATGCCTATGTCGACGGCGCGAAGCGCGCGCTACGCGTCGGGTTCGACACGATCCAGCTGCACATGGCGCATGGCTATCTGATCCATGCGTTCACCTCTCCGATCTCGAATCGGCGCAACGACGCGTATGGCGGCGATCTCAACGGCCGCATGAAGTTTTCACTCGAGGTGGTGCGCGCGATCCGCGCCGTCGTGCCGAAGGATTATCCGCTCGGCGCGCGCATCTCGGCGGTCGACTGGATAGATGGGGGCCTGACCGCCGACGACGCGGTGAAATGGGTCAGCGCCATGAAGGACAGCGGCCTCGACTTCGTCGACGTGTCTTCGGGCGGCGTCACCTCGGAGGTACGCACACCGACCACGCCCGGCTACAACGTACCGATCGCCGAGCAGATCAAGCGCGAGACCGGCATCGCGACGAGCGTCGTCGGCCTGATCGCGACGCCAAAGCAAGCCGAGGAGATTGTCGCTGGCGGCAAGGCCGACATGGTCGCGCTCGGCCGCGCCATGCTGGAAGACCCGCACTGGGCCTGGATCGCCGCGAAGGAGCTTGGCGCCGACGTCGCGCGGCCGAAGCAATATCTGCGCGCCGCCCCGAAGCTTTGGCCCGGCGCGTCCTATCGCGACAACGCCGCCTGATGTGATCGCTGATCGCGGGGATGGATGATGCAAAACCTCGTGATCGATGCCGAGCGGCTCTGGGGCGAGTTGATGGAGACCGCCGCGATCGGCGGCACGTCCAAGGGCGGCATCTGCCGCCTCACGCTGACCGATCTCGACCGGCAAGTACGCGACTGGTTTCGCGCGCGTTGCGAGGCGCTCGGCTGCGTCGTGACGGTCGACGACATGGGCGCGATGTTCGCGCGCCGTCCGGGACAGCGAAATGACATTGCGCCGATCGCGATGGGCAGCCATCTCGACACCCAGCCGACCGGCGGCAAGTTCGACGGCGTGCTTGGCGTGCTCGGCGCTCTTGAAGCGCTGCGCACCCTGGTGCAGGCGGGCTATGAGACGTTCGCGCCGATCGAGGTCATCAACTGGACCAACGAGGAGGGCTCGCGCTTCGCCCCCGCGATGGTCGCCTCGGGTGTGTTCGCGGGCGCGTTCACCCACGATTGGGCGATGTCGCGCGAGGATCGCGCGGGCACGACGTTTGGCGCGGCGCTCGATACCATCGGCTATCGCGGATCGGAGGCGTGCGGGCAGCATCCGCTCTCGGCCTTCTTCGAACTGCATATCGAGCAGGGGCCGATCCTCGAAGCCGAAACGAAAGACATCGGCATCGTCACCGGCGTGCAGGGTATGCGCTGGTACGAGGTGACCGTGACGGGCGAGTCCGCTCACACTGGCGCTACTCCGATGCGGCTGCGCAAGAATGCTTTGCTTGGGGCCGCGCGCCTGGTCGACCGCATCGAGGCGATCGCGCAAGCCCACGCACCGTCCGGGCTTGGCGCCGTCGGCCTGATGGAGGTGCGGCCGAATTCACGCAACGTGGTGCCGGGCGAAGTGTTCTTCTGCGTCGACCTGCGGCACCCGGAGGCGGCCGTGCTCGACCGGCTCGAAGCCGAGTACACAAGTTCCCTGCGCGAAATCTGCGATCCGCTCGGTCTCGCCGTGACGTCGGCGCGGATCTGGGACCAGCCGCCGGTCCGCTTCGACGCCGAATGCGTCGCCTCGGTCCGCCGCGCCGCGGCGCTGAGCGGCTATTCGGCGCAGGAGATTATTTCCGGCGCCGGCCACGACGCGGCATATGTTTCTCGCGTCGCCCCGACCGCGATGATTTTCGTCCCGTGCCGCGATGGCATCAGCCACAACGAGGCGGAATTCACCTCGAGGGAACAGTGCGCGGCCGGCGCGCAGGTGCTGCTGCAGGCCGTGCTCGACTACGACCGCGGCTTGGCCGAGCGCCACACGCGGCCACGCTAGGCGCTTTTCACGATGCAGAACCAGGCGTTACGGCGGAACTGCTGTTTGCAAATCGCTCCGCAGGCCTTGTTATTCCCCGCCGCCTCCCTTCAAATTGGCGAATCTGATTTGCGGGGCAACCATGGTTCGGCCGCTCGCGGTTCGCCGCCATAACGAGATCGTGCAGCGTCTGCGCGCAGCCGGTTCGGTCAGCGTCGGCGAACTTGCGGGTATCTTCGGCGTCTCGCACGAAACCATCCGGCGCGATCTGAAACTGCTCGCCGACAACGGTCATCTCGACGTGGTCCATGGCGGCGCGGCGCGGCGCGGCATGATGGAGCCGTCGATCGCGCAACGCGGCGAGGAGAACGCCGAAGGCAAGACCGCGATCGCGCGCGAGGCGGCCCGCATGGTGGCGGATGCGGGCTCCGTGCTGATCGATTCCGGCACCACGACCGCGGCGCTGACGCAGGAACTGGTTGGCCGCCCGGGCCTGACGATCTTCACCAACTCGCTCAATCATGCGGTGACGCTCTGCCGCGTCTCGGGTAATCGCGTCATCATGCTCGGCGGCGAGATCGACAGCAACGACGAGGCGACATTCGGTACCGGCGCGGCGACCGGCATCGACAGCGTGCGCGCGGACATCGCATTCATCGGCGTCGGCGGCTTCGCCGAGGATGGCGGGATGACCGACTACTCGATCACCAACGCCGAAACGCGCGGAAAAATGATCCTGGCCGGCCGCGCCTATCTGCTGGCGGACCAGACCAAATTCACCCGCCGCACGCCGTTCCGGGTGCCCAATATGGACAAGTGCGCGGGCGTCATCGTCGACCGCCTGCCGGACCGGGCGCTCGCGGCCATCTGGGCCGGCCTCGGCTGGGATATCATTGTCGCAAAATAAAGTTGGTAATTTGTGAGATTATGTTGCTATAGCTGGCAGACGACATCATTTTGAGCCTGCCTCTCGAATGACCTCGCTCACTTTTCCCGACAGCGCCCGCGCGGTCGTCATCGGCGGCGGCGTGGTCGGCTGCTCGGTTGCCTACCATCTGACCAAGCTCGGCTGGCGGGACGTGGTGCTGCTGGAGCAGGGCCGGCTGACCTGCGGCACCACCTGGCATGCGGCGGGACTGGTCGGGCAGTTACGCGCACACCAGAACATGACGCGGCTGGTGCAGTACTCGGCGGAGCTCTACCAGAAACTCGAAGCCGAGACCGGGCAGGCGACCGGCTGGAAGCAATGCGGCTCGATCCTGGTGGCGCGTACGCCGGAGCGCGTCACGCTGTTCCGGCGCATCGCGTCGGCGGCGCGTGCGCAGGGCGTGGCGTGCGAGATCGTCTCCATCGAGGAAGCCGCCCGCAAGTATCCGGTGATGCGCACCGACGATTTGCTCGGCGCGCTGTGGCTGCCGGAGGACGCCAAAGTCAATCCCGCCGACGTGACGCAGGCGCTCGCGCGTGGCGCGCGCATGGGCGGAGCGCGCATCGTCGAGCAGACGCGCGTCACCGCGATCCATCAGAAGAACGGCGTGGCGACCGGCGTCGCCACCGCGCGCGGCGACATCAAGGCCGAAGTGGTCATCAATTGCGCGGGCCAATGGGCCAAGCAACTCGGCCGCATGGCGGGCGTGACGGTCCCGCTGCATTCGGCCGAGCACATGTACATCGTCACCGGCCGCATCGACGGCGTGCATCCGGACCTGCCGGTGTTGCGCGATCCGGACGGCTACATCTACGTGAAGGAAGAGGTCGGCGGCCTGCTGATGGGCGGCTTCGAGCCGGTCGCCAAGCCCTGGGCCATGGACGGTATTCCGGAAAACTTCGAGTTCGGCATGCTCCCGGACGACTGGGATCAGTTCCAGATCCTGATGGAGAACGCGCTCATTCGCCTTCCCGCGCTCGAGACCGCCGAGATCAAGACCTTCATGAACGGGCCGGAGAGTTTTACACCCGACAACAATTTCATCATGGGCGAGGCGCCGGAGCTGAAAAATTTCTTTGTCGCGGCGGGCTTCAACTCGATCGGCATCGCGTCGGGCGGCGGGGCAGGGCGCGCGCTCGCCGAATGGATCGTGCAGGGCGAGCCCACGCTCGACCTGTGGCCGGTCGACATTCGCCGCTTCGCGCGCTTCCACGACAACGACAGCTTCCTGAAGGAGCGCGTGAGCGAAGTGCTCGGCCTGCATTACATGATGCCGTGGCCGAACCGCGAGCTGATGTCAGCGCGGCCGCTGCGCAAATCTCCGCTGTACGGCCGGCTCGCTGCGCAGCACGCGCTGTTCGGCTCCAAGATGGGCTGGGAGCGGCCGAATTTCTTTGCGCCCACGCGCGCCGACGCACGCATCGACTACTCCTGGGAGCGGCAGAACTGGTTCCCCTACGCGGCCGCCGAGCACAAGGCGACGCGCGACGCGGTGACGATCACCGATCTCACGTCGTTCTCGAAGTTCCTGGTGCAGGGGCGCGATGCCGAAGCCGCGCTGCAGTATCTTTGCGCCAACGATGTCGCTGTGCCGGCGGGCACCACCGTCTATACCGGCCTGCTCAATGCGCGCGGCACGTACGAGAGCGATCTCACCGTCGCGCGTCTGGCCGCCGACCGCTTCCTGCTGGTCACCGGCACGGCGCAGACGACACGGGACGCCGACTGGATCAGGCGGCATCTGCCGAAGGGCGCGGACGCGAAGCTGACCGAGGTGACCGGAGCCTACGCGGTGATCGCGGTGATGGGACCGCGCGCACGCGATCTCCTGTCGCGAGTCACCAAGGCGCCGCTCGATGATGCGGCGTTTCCATTCGGTGCGATCCGCGAGATCACCATTGGCAGCCCAAACGTGTGGGCTTCGCGCCGCACTTATGTCGGCGAACTCGGTTGCGAGCTCTATGTCCCGACCGAGTACGCCGGCGGCGTCTATGACGCCCTGATGGAGGCCGGGCGCGACCTCGGCGTGCGCAATGCCGGCTACTACGCACTTGAATCCCTGCGGCTGGAGAAAGGCTATCGCGCATGGGGCCGCGAATTGACGCCGGACTATAACCCGTTCGAGGCTGGCTTGAGCTTCGCCGTCAAACTCGGCAAGGGCGACTTCATCGGCCGCGACGCGCTGCTCGCCGCGAAAGGCAAGCCACCCGCGCGCCGGCTGCTGAGCTTCGTCGCGCTCTCGCCTGACACGCCGATCGCGCATGGCGGCGAACTCATCCTGCGTAAGGGCGAACCGGTGGGCGAAGTGACGTCGGCGGCCTACGGTCACACCGTCGGCGGCATTGTGGCGCTCGGCTATGCGGCGACCGCCGGCGCGCGCGTCGACGATGCCTGGCTTGCCGCACGCTTCGAGATCGACATCGCGGGCGAGCGCGTTCCCGTGCGTGCGAGCCTCAAGGCGCCGTACGATCCGGCCAACGCGAAGCTGAAGGGTTAAGCCGCAAGGATGGACCCGTTCGTTTTCGGTATCGTTTTGGTCGCCGCCGCGTTCCATGCGTCGTGGAACGCGCTGATCAAAATCAGACTCGATCCGTTCCTCGCCATCGTGCTGATCGCGGCGCTGGCTGGGATCGTTTCGTTGCCGTTGCTGTTCTTCGTGCCGGTGCCGCCGCTCGCCGCCTGGCCGTGGCTGATCGCCTCGGTGATCACGCACGTCGGCTACTACATCGGGCTCGCGGGCGCCTACCGCTCCGGCGACATGGGGCAGGTCTACCCGATCGCGCGCGGCACCGCGCCGCTGATGACGGCTGCCGGCGGCGCGCTTCTGGTCGGCGAGAACTTCAGCCTCATCGGTTGGGCCGGCATTATCGGATTGACCAGCGGCGTGTTTCTGCTCTCGATGCGCGGCGGCAGCGATCTCGCGCACCTCAATCGCCGCGCCGTCGGCTTTGCGCTGTTCACCGCGGTGACGATCTGCTGCTACTCGCTGGTCGACGGCATCGGGGCGCGCACCGCCGGCAACGCGCACGGCTATGCGCTGTGGCTGTTCGTGATCGACGGTGCGTTCATCACCGCCATCGCGATCGCGTGGCGCGGCACCAGCTCGATCCCCGCGATGGCGCGCTTCTGGAAAAGCGGCTT
The DNA here is from genome assembly GCA_034669145.1 of Hyphomicrobiales bacterium. GTDB lineage: Bacteria > Pseudomonadota > Alphaproteobacteria > Rhizobiales > Xanthobacteraceae > PALSA-894. The sequence goes on along the minus strand of JAXDNY010000060.1, from coordinate 100,525 downwards.
GATCGGCGGCGTGCTGTCGCTTGTCGCCTATTGGATCGTGATCTGGGCCATGACCGTCGCGCCGATCGCGCTTGTGGCGGCGCTGCGCGAGACCAGCGTGCTGTTCGGTACTGCGATCGCGGTCGTCTTTCTCAAAGAGCCTTTGCGGCCGCTGCGTATCGCCGCCGCGATGCTGATCGTGCTTGGGATCGCGCTGATCCGGTTGCAGTGACGCATCGGGGCGAAGTTCCGCACCGTTACGCGCCGCGGTCATGATTTGCCCCGAATGTAGGGTCATCGGATTTGCCGAAACGGCCGCCGGACGGCTAGATGCCGGCGGGGCTCGTGTACTGAGGCGCGGATTGCCTGAAATTTCGTACCACCTGCTGATACTCCTCGCCGGCCTAGCGGTCGCGGCGCTAGCGCTCGTCGTCGCGCTCGCGGTCGGGCCTTATGGGCGGCGCGGCGTGCGCTTCACGTTTGGATTTATTGCGCTCGCCGCGTTCGTCGGCAGCGCGGCTTGGCTCGCGGTCTACCTTGGCATGGTCGAACAGCGCCGCGCGATCGAAGAGCGCATCGCCGCGTTGCGCACTCAGGCGATCGCGAGCGGCCCACTCGCCTGCCTCGAACGCGGCGCCGAAGCGCTGCAAGCGTCCTGCGCGCAATCGCTGTTCGCCTCGCCGGGAGCGATCTCATCCGCCGGCATCTACACCGCCTCCCGGCTCGATGCGATGAAGGCAGCGCGCCACTACAGCGGGCCGCGCACGCCGCAGTTCGATGATGCGGTCGTGGCGCTGGAACGCTCGCTGCAGGAGGACCCGTTCGGGCTCGCCGCCGACATTCTGGTGCGGCGCGACGGCTGCACGGTGCAGCGCTGCGAGGCCCTTTCGCTGTTCGCCGATCCGGCGCGGCTTGCGGACAACATCCGTAACAGGACCTTCGACGCCAACGTAGCGCGTTACACCGCTGCGTGGTCAGCACCGCAACCGGCCGCACCGCAGACCGCCGGATCCTCCGTGAGCGCGCCGGCATCCACGATAACGCCGAGCGGGTTAACCCGCGCCCCGATACCTGACAAATATGAGCTGCCCTCGGCCGCTTCGATCCCGCCCGTGAGCATCATGACCGAGGAACCGCCGCAGCGCGCGACGCCGGCACCCGCCGCGAAGGATCGCCCCGCTGCGCCCGCGCAGGAGGCCGCAGCGCCCGCCGCGGAGACGGCGGTCCCGCCGGTGCAGACTGAAACGCCCCCGGCAGCACAGAAGAAATCAGCCCCACGCCGGCCGACACAGCAAAACGCGCCGCTCTCGATTGCGCCGCCGCGCTAGGTCAAGCCGCCCGGGATCGCCCTACGACACCACCGGCTTGCCGTTCGGCACCGGCTCGGCGCCCGCCTCGCGCTCGCGCAGGCGGCTGTCGCGCAACTCGCCCGCGACCTCCAGGATCGGATAGGCGACCGAGGTCAGATGCCCGTTGATGCGCTTCAAATCGCGCATCACGTCGAGATGGATCGCGCTGGTCTCGAGCGATTCCAGCCGGCCCTCGCGCAGCCGCCCAAAATGGCTGTCGGCTGCCGCCAGCTCCGCGGTGCGCGTCATCGCCTTTTCGGCGAGCAGGCGGCGCGCCATCGTGACGTCGCGCGTCGCGAACACGTTGAAGGCAAGCCGCATATTGTCCATCACGCGCGCATGGAAATGGCGGATCTCGTCGAGGCCTTCGGCGGAGAACGCGTAGCGGTTCTTGATCTTCTTGGTGGCCAATTCCATCAGGTTCTTGTCGATGATGTCGCCGACGTGCTCGAGGTTTGTCGTGAAGGTGATGATCTCGACATAGCGCTGGCTTTCCTCGTCGGTCATCTCGGCCTTCGAGAGCTTGACCATGTAGAGCTTGATCGCTTCGTGCAGCGCATCGACGACGTTGTCGGATTTCTCCACTTCCTTCACGAATTTCTGATCGGACTTCTCGAACGCGACCAGCGCCTGGCGCAGCATGTCGGCGACGCGGTCGCCCATGTGCAGCGTCTCGCGCATGGCGCAACCGAGCGCCTCCGAGGGCGTGTCGAGCACGGTCGGATCGAGGTGCTTCGGCTCGTTCGACGTGGCGGTTTGCGGCAGGTCCGGAAGCAGCCGCGCCGCAAGCGTCGCAACCAGCGCGACCGCGGGCAGGAACACGGCGGCGACCGCCAGATTGAACGCGGTATGGAAGTTGATCGCGATGCGCCCCGGATCGGGCTCGATCATGGCCAGCCACGCGGCGATCGGCGTGACCAAAAAGAGGACAGGGAGCGCGACCGCGGCGCGCATGATCAGATTGCCGAGCGGCACGCGGCGCCCGGCCGGCGCAAGGCTGGAGAGCGTGAGGTACGGCGCCAGCGCGCCGCCGACGTTCGCGCCGAGGACGAGCGCCAAGGCCAGCGGCACAGGCAACGCCTGTGCGGCTGCAAGCGCCATCACCAGCAGTACGACCGACAGGCTCGAATGCACCAGCCACGCGACCGCGGTCGCGGCGAGGAAACCGAGTACCGGCTCGCCCGCGAGCCCGGTCAGCAGCGAGCGGAACAGCGCGGAGTCCTTGAGCGGCGCCGCCGCGAGCCCGATGTGCACGAGCGCGAGCAGCATGAGGCCGAGCCCGATGAAGATGCGCGCGACGCCGCGCGCGCGGTCGGCTTCCGTCGGCATGAACACCAGCACGCCGAGCGCGACCAGCACGGTCCACAGCCATTTCACATCGAGCGAAAACACCTGCGCGACGATGGCCGAACCGACATCGGCGCCGAGCACCACGGCGAGCGCGATCGGCAGCGCGATCAGGCCGCGCGCCGCAAACGAGGCGAGCAGCATGGTGGTCGCGGTCGAGCTTTGCAGAATTCCCGTGATGCCGACGCCGGCGATGAAGCCGCCGATGCGCGTGCGCGCGTAGGTCGAGATCGCGCGGCGGAGCTGCGAGCCGAACGCGCGCGTCATGCCGGTGCGCACCATGCGCACGCCCCACAACAGGAGCGCGACACTGCCGAGGAACGTGGCGAACAGCTCGGTGCCGGACATTATCGGCTCAACACTCCTTCTCGCGCCGACTCAAGGCGCGCGGCGCATGACAGTTTTGCGACAATAGACCGAAAATGTGGATTTGAAAGGGAGTTTGCCTGATTTGGTAAGTGGCGCGCACGTGGTGCCGCCCGCTTGCTTCCCCTCTCCCGCTTGCGGGAGAGGGTGCCTGAGCGGAGGCGATAGCCGAGCGAAGGCGGGAGAGGGAAGTCTGCATTGTCGTCCATTTTCGAAGAGCCCTCTCCCGGCCGATCCTCACTGCGTTCGGATCGCCCACCCTCTCCCGCAAGCGGGAGAGGGGAAAGAAAGCGGACAGCCGCCCGCGTTCTCGCGGCGCGTTGTGCGTCCGAGTTTTGAAAGGAGCGCGCCCGAAAAGGAGAGGGAGCGCGCGGGACGCCGGGTCCTCGACGGACCCGCGGGCCTGATCGCCTCGCGGCGCTCAGGCGCCTTCGGTAACTCCGCAAGTCCGCCAACTCTCCGGCGTCCCGCGCGCGATGTTTGAAGCCTGCTCCGCACGACCCCCGGTGGACTGACCTTTCAGGCCCAAGTCGGGGCCTATCCACCGCTGTAGGGCCTTCGGCTGCACGCCGGCGATGGGCATCGCCTTCGGGTGCAGCCACCCAATGCCCCGTGACGCGCGGCTGGCGCGCCGGGACCGTACGGCTTCGGCTGCAGGGCGCGGGGTGTACGTCTTTGCACCCCGACATCCGGCCACCGCCCCCTGTCCCAGCCTCGTGACGTTCGCGAGACTTCCCTTGGATGGGACAGGGTAAGGACTATATGGCAGAAGAGGAGGATATAGTCAATATACTGGAATGTGTTCATTTCGAGGCGCGCGGGCGCGTAGGCTGTAGGGTGGGCTGAGCGGAAGCGAAGCCCACGCGGGGGCAAAGCGCTTGCCCACCTTTGGTGCTGACGAAGAGTCGAATGAATCACAAGCAGTTTTCAAAAATACTGCAGCAGCGGATAGCCAGCGCCGCCGTAACGCCATCGGCTGCGCGAAAAATGGGACCGAAGGGCACAGTTAGAGCTGCAAGAGAATTCTTGTCCAAAGTTGACCTCAAACACGTCGGTTCTAGCGGGAAAAACTACACTCGACTGCTTGACAATCTAACTCTTCGGTTGGTCCGAGCTTTGCCGGAGGGGGCCAAGCATTGGGGTGCCGCACGCAAGTTCCTCAACATTTTTCTGCGCGACGCCACGTACAACGTTCATCTCCGTAAGACGTATCGGCTTGGCCGGATTGAGGGAGCACTGGAAGTGCCGCTCGATAGTCACGTAGCCAAAGAGCTAATTCGGGTGACAAGAAATCTTGGTCCGAGCAAGGTATCTTTGCCGAGATGGAAAACAGTGATTTCCGTAGATGGCCAAACCAACAAAGAATATCAGGACGCGGTCAAGCGAATTGCAAAAAAGGAGCGGATTCATCCTGTTCATTTCGATGTCATCGCTTGGCGCAAGAGCTCCAACTACCTCTAGAAATTTCGCACTGCGCGCATTTGATGATGGCGGGCACGCTTCGCTTTGCCCGCCCTACGCTTGCTCCATGGACGACACATGATCGAAGGACCTTGCATCTTTATCTTGAAGCCGGGTGACCGACTGTTCGCCAGCTTACACAGCATCGTATTTGTGACGTCGGCCATCGCAATCTCGGCCGCCACCGTTTGTGGTGTGGCGGCTCCTACAAAGGGCCAAGCTCCTTTTGTCTGCCTAGCGAAGCCATTCTTGTTGGTCAAACTACCGTGCTCAACGCTTGCCTTCCAGCAATGGATCTATGAAGAACCGCCATCCTTCCATCTTGAAATCGCGGATGGTACTAACGCACCAGATCCGGGAAAGCTTAGCAGTGCTGCCCGGGCTCTCCTCTTCCCCCACTTTGTCGAGTTCTTTGAACGGCACAAAAACTGGATGCACCAGAACATCCACAAAGATCGTTACAGATGGCCAACTGAATTATGCTTCGCATCGATTGTCAGGGACGCAATAAGCCACAACAACATTCGCATCCGGAACAAGAATGAAACAGTGTCCTGGGGTATCCGGACATACTCCGCAGCAGACAATGATCGGGACCCGTTTGAAAATGGAGAACTGGGGCTCGGTGACTTGATTCTGCTAATGGCTGAAATGTCCTTGCGGTTGAACGATCTTAAGTGCCCGACCTTTTGATCGGGCCAAACGCGCCATTTCCCGATAGACAACCCTCGAGATCACATAGCAGACCGCCCAGTTCACCCCATCGTCGCCAGCCGCACCGCCAGCTCACACGCCCGCTCGTACTCATCGAGATTGATCCACTCGTCGATGGTGTGCACCTCGTTCTGGCCGGCCCCGAAGGTGACGGTCGGGATGCCGTGACGCACCATCCAGTTGGCGTCGAGCCCGCCGTTCGCCGTGCGGATGGTGGGCACACCTCCGCCCGCCGCGACCGCGGCCGCGGCGCGCTGCACCACCGGAGCTGAGTCCTTCATGCGGAACGGGTGATAGTCGGTCTGCGTCTTGAACTTGACGCGCCCGGATTTGCCCTCGCTGTTCTTCACGGCCTTCGCGGCCTTCTCGAACGCCGCCTTGTAGGCGGCGGTGATCTCATGGAAGAACCTCGCGTCGTGACTGCGGCTTTCGCCGCGCACATGCACGTAATCGGTCACCACATTGGTGGCGTCGCCGGCGGGCCGGCCTTCGCCGCCGGTCACCGGCCCGACATTGCTGGTGCCCTGCTTCTTGCCTTTCACCACCTTGCCGAACCAGCCGCCCTTCTTCAGGTCGGCGAGCGCGAGCGCGAGGATCATCGTCGAACTGATGCCGCGCTCCGGCGCGACGCCCGCATGCGAGGCACGGCCGAAGATCTCGACCTCCCAGCGGTCGGCGCCCACCGCGCCCACGATCACGTTGGAGGCGGAGCCACCGTCATAGTTGAACGCCATCTTGGGGTGACCGAGATCGGCGGGATCGACGTGGCGCGCGCCGTACAGCCCGCTTTCCTCGCGCACGCAGAAGAGGAGCGTGAGCGGCGGATGATCGAGCTTCTGTTTGGCAAGCTCGGCCGCGAGCGTGACCAGCACGCCGCAGCCGGTGCGGTTGTCGCCGCCGAGTGCGGTCTTCGCGCTGTTGACGATCTTGCGGCCCTGGAGCTTCGGCTGCGCGCCGGCGCACAGCGGCACGGTGTCCATGTGCGTCATGAACATCAGCGGCGGCTGGTTGTGCAGGGTACCGTTGCCGGGCAGGTGGACGATGAGGTTGCCGGTCTGCGTCGGCAGCGGGATGCGCGTGTTGGCGTCGTCGAGGAAGATCGCACTCGCCGGCACGCCGGCTTCTTTCAGCGCCGCCGCGATCTCGCGCCCGATCGCAGCCTCCTGGCCGGTGACGCCTTCGATGGCGAGGAAGCGCATGAGGCGCGAGACGGCGGCGGCGGTGTCGAGGGGCATGATTTGATTTCCTTGTGATCGGTCTGCGCCTGACGCCATCCTTCGAGACGCTCGCTGCGCTCGCTCCTCAGGATGAGGTCTGTGTATGTGGTAGCGTCAGCAAACTCCAAACCTCATCCTGAGGAGCCATGCGAAGCATGGCGTCTCGAAGGATGGCGGCAAATTCAAAACGTCCTATGCCCGTTCACGTGCACCATCACGCCGTACAGCGAATTCGTCGCCGTGACATAGAGCATGTTGCGCTTCGGCCCGCCGAACACGACGTTGGAGCAGATCTCCGGGATTTTCACCTTGCCGATCAGCGTGCCGTCGGTGTCGAGGCAGTGCACGCCGTCGTCGGTCGCGGCCCACAGCCGCCCGTCCGCGTCGAAGCGCATGCCGTCGAAGCGCCCCGCCGTGCAGTCGGCGAACTCCGCGCCGCCCGAGAGCTTGCCGCCTTCGCCGACGTCGAACACGCGGATGTGCTTCGGCTGCCCCTTGGTGCGCCCGCCAGCGGAGTCGACGATGTAGAGCTTTTTCTCGTCCGGCGAGAACGCGAGCCCGTTGGGCCTAATGAAATCGTCGGCGACGATTTTGATGTCGCCGGTCTTGCCGTCGACGCGATAGACGTTGTTGCCGACCTCCTGGGCGGCCTTGTGGCCCTCGTAGTCCGACAAAATGCCGTAGGGCGGATCGGTGAACCAGATCGAGTCGTCGGACTTCACCACCACGTCGTTCGGCGAGTTGAGCTTCTTGCCCTGGTAGTTGTCGGCGATGACCGTGACGCGCCCGTCGATCTCGGTGCGCGAGACGCGCCGGCCGCCGTGCTCGCACGAGACGAGCCGGCCCTGCCGGTCGACGGTGTGGCCGTTGGCATAGCCGGCGGGCGTGCGGAACACCGAGACCGAGCCGTCGGTCTCGTCGTAGCGCATGATGCGGTCGTTCGGAATGTCGGAGAACAACGTGTAGCGCCCGGCCGGGAAATAAACCGGCCCCTCGGTCCAGCGCGCGCCGGTCCACAGCCGCTCCACATGCGAGGTGCGGTTGACGCAATTGCGGAAACGCTCGTCGAGGACCTCGTAGTCGCTGGCGGCCATTTTTTTGGTGCTCCGGGAAAGTGAGGGCGGCACGATATTGACTTCACTGTCCTCCCGGAAGCCGCGAAGCGGCTATCCGGGACCCATTTCTCGGTTTGCGCTTGCGGGCCGATGGATCCCGGCTCTCGCTTTGCTCGGCCGGGATGACAGCGGAGTTGGGGTCCCTTTCGGCGGCGCGATTCATGTGGTATATTTGACCGAATTTGTGATATTATGTGGTAAATCTCACAGGAAGGCTCCTCCAACATGCCCGCCAAGCCGGCCCCCGCCGCCTCCGACACCGGCGATCCGCTGCTGCTGACCCCCGGTCCGCTGACCACGGGCAAGCGCGTCAAGGAAGTGATGATGCACGACTGGGGCTCGCGCGACGCCACGTTCCTCAAGATCAATGCCGAGGTGCTGGCGCGGCTGCCCGAGATCGTGAACGGCGCCGGCTATGTCACGGTCCCGATGCAGGGCTCGGGGACCTTCGCGGTCGAAGCAATGCTGACCACGTTCGTTCCGCCGGACGGCCACATGCTGCTGCTGATCAACGGCGCCTACGGGCATCGCGCCAAAAAAATTCTCGATATCGCGCGGCGCAAGGTGACGGTGCACGAGACGCCCGAGGACACGCCGCCCGATCTCGGCGCTGTGGAGCATCTGCTGAAAGCAGATGCCACGATCACGCACATCTTCGTGGTGCATTGTGAGACCACGTCCGGCATCCTCAATCCGATCGTGGACGTCGGCGCGCTGGCGCGAAAGTACAAGAAAAGCTTCCTGCTCGATTCGATGAGCGCGTTCGGGGCACTCGCGATAGACGCGAGTGTACTGGGCGTCGACGCGATCGCGGCCTCATCCAACAAGTGCATCGAGGGCGTGCCCGGCCTCGGCTTCGTGATCGCGCGCCGCGCCGCGCTGGAGGCGACCGCCGGCAACGCCACCACGCTGGTGCTCGACCTGCACGACCAGTGGCGCAATTTCGAGAAGACCGGGCAGTACCGCTTCACGCCGCCGATTCATGTCATCGTGTCGTTCCATCAGGCGCTGATGGAGTTCTTCGCCGAGGGCGGGCAGCCGGGGCGCGGCAAGCGTTACGCCGAGAATTGCCGCGTGCTGATCGATGGCATGCGCGCGCTCGGCTTCGAGACGTTGCTCGGCAACAACCTGCAGGCGCCGATCATCGTCACGTTCCGCATGCCGGCCGATCCGGCGTTCCGCTTCCAGGCGTTCTACGATGCGCTCAAGGAGCGCGGCTATGTGATCTACCCCGGCAAGCTGACCGTGGCGGATTCATTCCGCATCGGCTGCATCGGCCGGCTCTATCCCGATCACATGCGTGGCGCGCTGGCGGCGATCCGCGATATTCTGGACGAGATGGGCGTGAAGTCACTGAGGGCGGCGGCATGAACATCCAGCGCACCCCCACGGTTTCGGTCAACGGCCGCGACTACCGTTTCCCGAAAACGCCGACCGTCGCCGTGTGCATCGACGGCTCGGAGCCGGGCTACATCGAGCGCGCGATCGACGCCGGGCTGGCGCCGAATTTCGCCCGGCTGATGCAGACCGCGAACCTGACCGCGCTCTCCGCGATGCCGAGCTTCACCAATCCGAATAACATCTCGATCATCACCGGCCGTCCGCCCGCCGTGCACGGCATCGCGGGTAATTATTTCTTCGATCCCGCGCAGGGCAAGGAAGTGATGATGAACGACGCGAGCTTCCTGCGCGCGCCGACCATCATGCGGGCGTTCCACGACGCCGGCGCCAAGGTTGCGGTGGTCACCGCCAAGGACAAGCTGCGTGCGCTGCTCGGCCACGGCCTCGACATGGGCTCCGGGCGCGCCATCGCGTTCTCGTCCGAGAAGGCCGACCAGGCGACCGTGAAGGACAACGGCATCGGCGATGTACTTCGGCGCATCGGCAAGCCGTTGCCCGAGGTGTATTCGGCCGACCTGTCGGAATTCGTTTTTGCCGCGGGCGTCTCGATCCTGAAGAAGGAGCGGCCGGACCTGATGTATCTCTCGACCACCGACTACGTGCAGCACAAGGCCGCGCCCGGCTCGGAGTTCGCGAATGCGTTCTACGCCATGATGGACCGCTATGTCGGCGAGCTCGACGCGGCGGGCGCGGTGCTGGTGATGACCGCCGACCATGGCATGAACGACAAGCATCTGCAGAACGGCGAGCCGGACGTGCTCTATCTGCAGACGCTGTTCGACGAGTGGCTCGGCGCAGGCGCCGCGCGCGTCATCCTGCCGATCACCGATCCGTACGTGGCGCATCATGGCGCGCTCGGATCGTTCGCGACCGTCTATTTGCCGGCTCCGTCCGACGTCGACGCGATCCTCGGCCGGCTGCGGCCGGTCGAGGGCGTCGATGTGGCGCTCAGCCGCGCCGAGGCCTGCGCACGCTACGAGCTTCCGGGCGATCGCATCGGCGACATCGTGGTGATCTCGACCATCCACAAGGTGCTCGGCACGTCGCGCGAGCGGCACGATCTCTCAGGCCTCACCGAGCCGCTGCGCTCGCATGGCGGGCTGACCGAGCAGGTGGTGCCGATGATCGCCAATCGCGCCGTGACGCTGCCGCCGGGGCACAGCTTGCGCAATTTCGATATTTTCGACGTAGCGCTGAACAGGGTCGCGGCATGAACATTGACACGGATGTGTCCCGGGCGCAGCGCAGCACGTTTGTGATGCGCTGCAGACCCGGGACCCCGGTTCCTTTATGTGAAGCAAGCAACCGGGGTCCCGCATCTGCGGTGCACCGCTGCGCGCTGCACCGCGTGCGGGACACGCGGAGTGAGATCTTGCCATGAACATCCAAACCAAACCGGTTCCCGCCGTGCGCCACGAGGCGATGCGTATCGCCGGAAAGCGCGTCGAGATCGACCAGCGCATCGATGTGCTCAATCCCTACAATGGCGCGGTGGTCGGCACGGTGCCGGCCGCGCGGCCCGAGCATGTGCGCGAGGCCTTCGCAAAAGCGAAAGCCTTCAAGCCGAAGCTCACGCGCTACGAGCGCCAGCAGATTCTGCTGCGCACCGCAGAACTGCTCGCCGCCCGCAAGGAAGAGTTCGCGAAAATTATCACGGCGGAGTCCGGGCTGTGCTGGAAGGACTCGCTCTATGAGGCGGGCCGCGCCTACGACGTCTATTCGTTCGCCGGACAGCTATGCATCAAGGACGACGGCGAGACCTATGCGTGCGATATCTCTCCGCAGGGCAAGCAGCGCAAGATCTTCACCACGCGCTATCCGCTGGGCGGCGTCATCTCGGCGATCACGCCGTTCAATCATCCGCTCAACATGGTGTCGCACAAGATCGCGCCCGCGATCGCCACCAATAACCGCGTGGTGCTCAAACCCACCGAGTTGACGCCGCTCACCGCGCTGGCGCTTGCCGACGTGCTGTACGAGGCGGGGCTGCCGCCCGAGATGCTTTCGGTGGTCACCGGCAATCCGTCCACCATGGGCGACGCCATGATCACGGACCCGGATTGCGACCTGATCACGTTCACGGGCTCGGTGAAGGTCGGCAAATACATCGCCGACAAGGCGGGCTATCGCCGCATCGTGCTGGAGCTTGGCGGCAATGACCCGCTGATCGTCATGGAGGATGCCGACCTCGACAAGGCGGCGGAGCTCGCTGTCACGGGTGCCACGAAAAATTCCGGCCAGCGCTGCACGGCGGTGAAACGCATTCTGGTGGTCGAGAAAGTCGCGGACGAATTCTCCAGGCTGGTGCTCGAAAAGGCCAAGAAACTGAAAGCCGGCGACCCGATGGACCCCGCGACCGATGTCGGCACCGTGATCCACGAGGGCGCGGCGAAATCCTTCGAGCGCCGCGTCGTCGATGCGGTGGAGAAGGGCGCGAAGCTGCTGCACGGCAACAACCGGCAGGGCGCGCTCTATCCGCCGACCGTGGTCGATCACGTGCCGTATGATTGCGAACTGGTGCGCGAGGAGACGTTCGGGCCGGTGATCCCGATCATCCGCTGCCCCGACGACATCGCGCAGGTGATCCGCATTTCGAATTCCACCGCCTACGGGCTCTCGTCCGGCGTCTGCACCAACCGGCTCGACTACATCACGCGCTTCGTCAACGAGCTCGATGTCGGCACCGTGAACGTGTGGGAAGTGCCGGGCTATCGCATCGAGATGTCGCCGTTCGGCGGCATCAAGGATTCGGGGCTTGGGTACAAGGAAGGCGTGGTCGAGGCGATGAAGAGCTTCACCAATGTGAAGACCTATTCGCTGCCGTGGCCAAACTGAGCTGTCATCCCGGCCAAGCGGCCGCAGGCCGCGCGAGCCGGGACCCATTGCGCTCCGAGCGCCGTGGAAAGATGGGCCCCGGCTCTCGCTGCGCTCGGCCGGGGTGACATTGGAGGTGGTGCGATGACCGACGCCGTCTACCACTACGACCCCGAGCGCATCGCGGCACTGTGCGGCGCCTATCGCGGCGCCGGGCCGCTCACGCGGCCGTTCTACACCTCGCCCGAAATCCACAACGCCGACATGGACCGCATCTGGCGCCGTCACTGGCTCTACGCCGGACACGCCTGCCTGATCCCGCAGCCCGGCGACTGGATGACCTGGGCGATCGGCTTTGACTCGGTGATCCTCGCGCGGGGCAAGGACGGCGAGCTTCGTGCATTTCACAACACCTGCCGGCATCGCGGCGCGCGCGTTTGCCGCGAGGAGCGGGGGCATGCGCGCGCGTTCGTGTGCCCATATCACGCCTGGACCTACGATCTCGATGGCCGCCTGAAGACCGCGACCGAGCGCGAGTTCGGCGTGCATCCATCGAAGCTCGGCCTGCATCCGGTGCCGCTGAAAGATGTCGCGGGACTTCTGTTCGTCGCGCTCGGCGAAGATCCGGTGAGCTTCGACCGCGTCGCCGCGGAAGTGGCTGAGAAGATGAAGCATCAGGGACTTGCGGACGCGAAGCTGGCGAAAGGCGTCCGCTACACCGTGAAGGCCAACTGGAAGCTGATCTTCGAGAACAACCGCGAGTGCTATCACTGCAACACCGCGCATCCCGAATACGTGCAGGGCACCTACGACACCGCGCGATTCTCAGCCCAGACCTTGCCCGAGGTCGAGCGGGCGGAAAGGATCGCAAGCGAGCGCTTCGCCCGCATGGGGCTCGGCGACGCGATGGCGTCCTCCGAGATGACCGGTGCGTACTGGCGGGCGGCGCGCACGCCGTTGATGGAGGGTTGGCAAACGCAGAGCCTCGACGGCCAGCCGGTCGCGCCGCTGATGGGCACGTTCCGCGCGCGCAACGAATGGAGCGCGGGAACGCTGCGTTCGACGATCTTCCCGAATTTCTGGCAGCACGCGAGCGACGATCATGCAGTCGCAACCCGCCTCACGCCGATCGACGCCACCACCTGCCAAGCCGACGTCACCTGGTTCGTGCACAGGGACGCGGTCGAGGGCAAAGACTACACGCTCGAAAAGCTGATGCCGTTCTGGCAGCGCACCTCGGAGCAGGACTGGGAGATTTGCGAGGCCAATCAGGCCGGCATCCTGTCGCCGCGTTACGAGCCCGGCCCGTATTCGACCGTGCGCGAAACGAACGTGCAGCATTTCGTCGACTGGTACCTCGGCGCGCTCGGCGGGCCGCGCACACGCCTGAAGACCGTTGGGGCGCGGGCGTGAAGCTTCCCGCCGCCGCCCGCATCGTCATCATCGGCGGAGGCGCCATCGGCTGCTCGACCGCCTACCATCTGGCAAAGCTTGGCGAGCGCGATGTGCTGCTGCTGGAGAAGAAGGCGCTCACCGCCGGCAGCACATGGCACGCCGCCGGTCTCGTCGGGCAGCTCCGCTCAAGGATCAATCTCACGCGGCTGATGCAATATTCGGCGAGGCTTTGCGCCAGCATCGGCGCGGAGACCGGTCAGGATGTCGGCTTCAACAAGGTCGGCTCGATCCGGCTCGCGAGCAGCGATGCGCGCTGGGACGAACTGAAACGCAATGCGGCGGCGGCGAAAGCGTCCTGCGATCTCGATGTCGAATTGATTGGACCAAGTGAGATCAAAGACAAGTTTCCGCTGGTCGATCTGAAGGGCGTGCGCGGCGCGACCTGGATCGCGTCCGATGGTTATGTCGATCCCTATTCGCTGACGATGGCTTACGCCAAGGGCGCGCGGCAGGGCGGCGTGAAGATCGTCGAAGGCGCGATGGTCACGGGCTTCCGGCAGGCTGGCGGCCGGATCACGCATGTCGTCACCGATCAGGGCGCGGTCGCCTGCGAGGTCGCCGTCAACGCCGCGGGCCTGTGGGCGCGGCATGTCGGCGAGATGGCGGGAATCGAACTGCCGGTCACAGTGCTCGAGCATCAGTATCTGGTGACCGAGAAATCCCCGCTCATCCCCGACAAGCTGCCGACGCTGCGCGATCCGAACCTGAACTTCTATCTGAAGTCCGAACCCGGTGCGCTCGCGATCGGGGGATGGGAGCAGGGCACCATCGCGGTGAACGGGCTCGGCAAGCTGCCGATGGATTTCGGCCAGGAGCTGTTTGGGCAAAATCTCGACCGGCTTTCGGTCATCGCCGGTCCCGCCGCAGAGCGCATTCCGGTGCTGAACGAAGTCGGCATCCGCACCGTGATCAACGGTCCGATTCCGGTCTCGGCCGACGGCGAGCCGGTGATCGGGTTGGCGGACGGCATCGAAAACCTCTTCGTCGCCTGCGGCTTTACCTCCGGAATTGCGGCTTCGGCGGGGGCGGGCTTCGCGGTAGCCAACTGGATCGCGCACGGCGATCCCGGCATGGATCTTGAAGGGTTTGCGCTCAGCCGCTTTGCCGGGCGGCGCTACAACCTTGAAGGGCTGTGCGATGCCGCGATCAAGGCTTATGCGGCGTATTACGCGCTTTCGGGGGTCAAATCGCAGCCGCCGGTGCTGGCGGACGCGCCATGAAACTGGGTAAGCTGGCCCCGGAATTCATGCAGATGTCATCTGCCTGAAGCATGCGTCCGGGGTAGGTTTTCGAAAAGGCCTTTTTGAGCAAGGGGAGAACAGTATGTTCAAACGCAGTCTCGCAATTCTGGGGGCGGCCGCTCTTGCCGCCATGCTCGCGGCGGCGCCCGCGTCGGCGCAGAGGACCAAGGTCACGCTCTATACGGCCATCGAGAACGACCAGCTCGGTCCGTTCAAGCAGGCGATCGAAGCCGCGGTGCCGGACGTGGAAATCGTCTGGGTGCGTGACTCCACAGGCGTCATCACGGCGCGTTTTCTCGCCGAGAAAGACAACCCGCGTGCCGACATCGTATTCGGCCTCGCCGTCACCAGCCTGATCCTGTTCGAGAAACAGGGTCTGCTCGAAACCTATGAGCCGAAGGGTGCGTCCGGCTTGAAGCCGCTGTTCCGTGACTCCACGCCGCCTTACACGTGGACCGGGATGGACGCATATCTCTCGGTGCTGTGCTTCAACACGGTTGAGGGCAAGAAGAACAACGTCGCGACGCCGACCTCGTGGCTCGACATCGCGAAGCCCGAGTACAAGGGCAAGATCATCATGCCGCACCCGGCCTCCTCCGGCACCGGCTATCTCACCATCGCGGCCTGGATGCAGATCATGGGCGAGAAGGCCGCCTGGGACTTCATGGACAAGCTGCACGACAACATCGCGGTCTATACGCATTCGGGCTCGGCGCCCTGCGTGCAGGCCGCGAAGGGCGAGCGGATGGCCGGCATCGGGTTCGACATGCGCGGCGCGCGCGAGAAGAGCCAGGGCGCGCCGATCGACATCGTGCTGCCGAAGGAGGGCGCCGGCTGGGAGCTCGAGGCGACGTCGATCGTCAAGGGCACGAAAAACCTTGAACTCGCCAAGAAAGTTGCCGACTGGGGCGCGAGCAAGGGCGCGAGCGAGCTTTACTCGAAATATTACGCGATCGTTGCCGAGCCGAGCGTGAAGAACACGCCGCCGAACTATCCGCCGACCGCCGAGCAGGCGATGGTGAAGAACGACTTCGCCTGGATGGCGGAGAATCGCGACCGCATCCTCGCCGAGTGGTCGAAGCGCTATGAGAGCAAGGCCGCGCCGAAGAACTAAGCTCAAATGTCATCCCGCGCGAGCGTAGCGAGACCCGGGACCCATCTTCCGCACGCACCAAATATGGTGGTTTATGGGTCCCGGATCGGCGCGCTGCGCTCGCCGTCCGGGATGACAGCTGTGAAAGCGTGAGGGGGCGATGAGTCAGGTGGTCCTCCAAAAGGCGGAAGCGCGTAACAGTTCGGGATCTCCATTCCTAAGCATCCGCGACCTCGAGAAGCGCTTCGGCGCCTTCACGGCGCTGAGGGAAATCGATCTCGACGTGATGCAAGGCGAGTTCGTGTGCTTCCTCGGTCCCTCGGGCTGCGGCAAGACCACGCTGCTGCGCGCGATTGCCGGCCTCGACCCGCAGGACGAGGGGATGATCGAGATCGCCGGCCGCGATGTGTCGCACCTGCCGCCCGCCGCGCGCGACTTCGGCATCGTGTTCCAGTCCTACGCGCTGTTTCCCAATCTCACCGTCGCGGCGAACGTCGGATACGGCCTGGTCAACCGCCGCGCCGGCAAGGCGGAGATGGACGCGCGCGTCGCCGAGCTGCTCGCGCTGGTCGGCCTGCCCGAGCAGGGCCAAAAATATCCGGTGCAGCTCTCCGGCGGGCAGCAGCAGCGCGTTGCGCTTGCGCGCGCGCTCGCGACCTCGCCCGGGCTGTTGCTGCTCGACGAGCCGCTCTCGGCGCTCGATGCGCGCGTGCGGCTGCGCCTGCGCGACGAGATCAAGCAGCTCCAGCGCCGGCTCGGCGTGACCACCATCATGGTGACGCACGACCAGGAAGAAGCGCTCGCGATGGCCGACCGCATCGTGGTGATGAACCAGGGCGTGATCGAACAGGTCGGCACGCCGGAGGACATCTATCGCAACCCCGCGACGCCGTTCGTCGCCGATTTCGTCGGGACCATGACGTTTCTGGACGCGCAGGTGTCGGGGCCGACCGCGCTGCGCTTCGGCACGATCGAGCTGGCCTGTCCGGAGGCCGGCCGGTTCAACAACGGCTCGTCCGTGCGCATCGGGCTGCGCCCGGAGGAAATCCGCGTGCGCAACATCGACGGCGCGACGCCGAATCAGTTCGCCACGCATGTGACGTCGCTCGATTTTCTCGGATCGTTCTGCCGCGCGCAGCTCAAGCCCGAGGCCATGCCGAATGTCGCGATCCTCGCCGACTTTTCCGCCAACCTGATGCGCGATCTTGCCGTTGCCGAGGGGCAGAAGCTCACCATCGCGCTGCCGCCGGATTCGCTGCGCGTGTTCGCGAAGGGGTAGGGTTCGTGAGCGTCACCACCGCCACTTCGGTACCGGTGATCGCGCAAAAGGTTTCGCGCGAAGCCTGGGTTGCGCGCCTCGGCGTCATCTTGCTGGTGGCGTGGCTGGTGCTCTCGATCGCGCTGCCGCTGTGGGCGCTGCTGTCGAAGAGTTTCCAGAACCAGAACGGCGAGTTTGTCGGGCTCGCCAATTACATTCGCTATTTCTCGACGCCGAGCCTGTTCAACTCGATCTTCAACAGCGTCTGGGTCGCGGTCGTCACCACCGTGCTCGTGATCCCGCTTGCCTTCGTCTACGCGTATGCGCTCACCCGCAGCCGCATGCGCTTCAAGGGGCTGTTCTATGCGGCCGCGATGCTGCCGCTGTTCGCGCCCTCGCTGCTCTCCGCGATCTCGCTGATCTACTTGTTCGGCAATCAGGGCCTGCTCAAGGGCTTCATGTTCGGCAGTTCGATCTATGGGGCGAACGGCATCATCGTCGCGCAGGTGTTCTACTGCTTCCCGCATGCGCTCATCATCGCGGTCACCGCGCTCGCGCTCGCCGACGCGCGGCTCTACGAAGTGGCCGACGCGCTCGGCACCAAGAAGTCGCGCATCTTCCGCACCGTGACGTTGCCTGGCGCGAAGTTCGGCCTGATCAATGCGGCCTTCGTGGTGTTCACGCTGGTGGTCACCGACTTCGGCATCGCCAAGGTGATCGGCGGGCAGTTCAATGTGCTGGCGACCGACGCCTACAAGCAGGTCGTCGGCCAGCAGAACTTCGAGATGGGCGCGGTGGTCGGCATGGTGCTGCTGGCGCCCGCCGTGCTCGCCTTCGTGATCGACCGCATGGTGCAGCGCCGCCAGGTTGCGTTGCTCTCGGCGCGAGCCGTGCCGCTGGAGCCGAAACTCAACCGTGCCCGTGATATCGCGCTGATGGTCTATTGCCTCGTGATTGGCGCGATCCTGGTCGGTGTGCTCGGGACCGCCGTCTGGGCGTCGTTCATCACCTACTGGCCCTACAACCTGACGCCGACCTTGAAGAACTACGACTTTGCCAATTTCGATCCGGGCGGCTGGTCGCCCTATTTTACCTCGGTCGTGATGGCGGGCTGCGCGGCGGTGTTCGGCACCGCGATCGTATTCACGGGCGCGTACTTCGTCGAGAAGACGAAAGTGCTGCCCGGCGGGCGCATGATCGCGCATCTGCTCGCGATGCTCCCCATGGCGGTACCGGGTCTCGTGCTCGGGCTGGGCTACGTGTTCTTCGTCAATGCCAAATGGAATCCGCTCGGCTTTCTCTACGGCACGCTCGCCGTGCTGGTGATCAATTCGGTTGCGCATTTCTACACGGTCGCGCACATCACCTCGCTCACCGCGCTGAAGCAGATCGATCCGGAGTTCGAGTCCGTTTCCGCCTCACTCAAGGTTCCGTTCTGGCGCACGTTCTATCGTGTTACCGTGCCGATCTGCTGGCCCTCGATCCTCGACATCGCGGTGTATATTTTCGTCAACGCGCTGACGACGGTCTCCGCCGTGATCTTCCTCTACGGGCCGGACACCAAGCTTGCCGCGATCGCGATCGTCCACATGGACGAAATGGGCGCCTCGGCCGCCGCCGCCGGCATGGCGACCATGATCGTGTTCACGGCGCTCGGCGCAAAGCTCCTGCAGATCCTGCTCGACCGCTTCCTGTTCACGCGCCTGCAGGCCTGGCGGCGGCGATGAGCGCGCAACCTTCCGAATCCGAAAGCGACACCAACCTGTCGCCGCAGCGGCGCGCGTGGGCCGAGAAGAACCTCGACGCCGAGGCGCAGACGCTGCTCGCCGAGGACGAGAAATACTTCCTGCGCCAGTCGCTCTCGACGCCCTGCCTCAATGCCATCGTGAAGGCGGACGGCATCTGGATCGAGGACACGGCCGGGCGGCGCTATATGGATTTCCACGGCAACAACGTGCATCACATCGGCTATGGCCATCCGCGCCTGAAGCGCGCGATCGCCGAGCAGATGGACGCGCTGCCGTTCGCGCCGCGCCGCTACACCAACGGGCCGGCGGTCGCGCTTGCCGCCAAGCTTGCCGAGATCGCGCCGGGCAATCTCTCCAAGGTGCTGTTCACCACCGGCGGGTCGGACGCGATCGAGGTCGCCATCAAGCTCGCGCGCGCCGCGACCAAGCGGTACAAGACGTTGTCGTTCTGGGATGCGTTCCATGGCGCGGGCTTCGGCGCTGCCGCCGTGGGCGGCGAGGCGTTGTTCCGCTCCGGCGGCATCGGGCCGCTGATGCCGGGTGCCGAGCACGTCGCGCCTTACGCGGCGTACCGCTGTCCCTACGGCACCTCGACCATCGGCGCCAGCGCGGACGCCTGCGCCCGCATGATCGAATATGTACTCGAGCGCGAGGGCGACGTCGCGGCCTTCATCGCCGAACCGATGCGCGCGGTGCCGCACATTCCGCCGCCCGGTTTCTGGCGGCGCGTGCGCAAGGCCTGCGATCGCCACGGCACGCTGCTGATCTTCGACGAGATCCCGACCGGCCTCGGCAAGACCGGCAAGATGTTCGCCTGCCAGCACGAGGGCGTGGTGCCGGACCTGGCCGTACTCGGCAAGGCGCTCGGCGGCGGCATCCTGCCGATTGCCGCCGTGATCGCGCGCCCCGAGCTCGATGTCGGGGCGGACTATGCGTTCGGTCATTACACGCACGAGAAAAATCCCGTGACGGCGCGCGCGGCGCTCGCCACCATCCAGATCATCGAGGACGAAGAGCTGGTCGAGAATGCCGCCAGGGTCGGCGCCTCCGCGCTCGCCCGCATGCACGACATGAAGTCGAAGCACGCCCTGATCGGCGACGTGCGGGGCTTGGGTTTCCTGCTCGGTATCGAACTGGTGACGTCACGCGTCAGCAAGGCTCCGGCCAAGGCCGCCGCCGAGGCCGTGATGTATCGCGCGCTGGAGAAGGGGCTGTCGTTCAAGACCACGTTCGGCAACGTGCTGACCCTGACGCCGCCGCTGACCACGACCGAGGCCGAGATGGGCCGCGCGCTCGATATCATCGACGAATCCATCGCCGGCGTGGCGGCGGGGAAATGAACGACACGTTCACGATCCGGCCCGAGCCGCCCGATCAGCCCGACGTGGTGCGGCTGATCGCGGCGCTCGACACGCTGATGACCTCGCTTTATCCGGCGGAGAGCAATCATTTCCTCGATATGGCGGCGCTGTCGGATCCGGCGGTGACGTTTTTGGTCGTGCGTGACTCGCGCGAGGTGATCGGCTGCGGCGCGATTTTACGCGATCCGCGCGGCTGGGGCGAGATCAAACGCATGGTTGTCCGCCCGGATCAGCGCGGGCGCGGGATCGGAGCGCGAGTGCTATCCGAACTGGAGGGCATCGCGCGCACCGCGGGACTATCTCTTCTGCGGCTGGAAACCGGCATCCACAACACCGACGCGCTCGCGCTCTATCGGCGCGCCGGCTTTGCCGAGCGCGGGCCTTTCGGCGACTATGCGCCGGACCCGCTGAGTGTTTTCATGGAAAAGCGTGTAAGCATCTGATCCGGATTCGGGGAACACAATGCCGGGAAATCTCAGTTTCAACGACCTGAAGAAGGCCGTCGCGGCCGGCACGATCGACACCGTAATCGTCGCCATGGTCGACATGCAGGGCCGCCTCGTCGGCAAGCGCTTCCAGGCGGAGTTCTTCGTCGACGGCGCGCACGAGGAGACGCACGGCTGCAACTACCTGCTGGCTGACGACATCGACATGGAGCCGGTGCCGGGCTATGCGGCGGCAAGTTGGGACAAGGGCTATGGCGATTTCGTCATGAAGCCCGACATGACGACCTTGCGCCGCCTGCCGTGGCTCGACGGCACCGCGCTGGTGCTGGCCGACGTGCTCGATCACCATCACCATGACGTGCCGCATTCGCCGCGCGCGATGTTGAAGGCTCAAGTTGCGCGCCTGAAGAAGCAGAAGATGCGCGCCTACTGCGCCTCGGAGCTTGAGTTCTATCTGTTTGACGAGAGCTACGAGGCGATCCACGCCAAGCGCTATCACGAGCCGAAGACCGCGGGTTATTACATCGAGGACTACCACATCCTGCAGACCACCAAGGAGGAAGGCGTGATGCGCGCCATCCGCCGCGGCCTGCAGGGCGCGGGCATTCCGGTGGAGAACTCGAAAGGCGAGTGGGGGCCGGGACAGGAGGAGATCAACGTCCGCTACTCCGACGCGCTCGACATGGCCGACAATCACGCGATCCTGAAGAACGGCGTGAAGGAGATCGCGCACAGCCAAGGCAAGGCCGTCACCTTCATGTCGAAATGGAATTATGGCCTCGCGGGTTCATCGTCGCATGTGCACGTCTCGCTGTGGGACGCGGCCGGCAAGACGCCGCTGTTCTACGACGCCAAAGCCGAGTTCACGATGTCGCCGCTGATGCGCGCGTTCGTGGCGGGGCAACTCAAGTACGCGAGCGACATCACCTGGTTTCTCGCGCCGTATATCAACTCGTACAAGCGCTTCCAGGTCGGCACTTTCGCGCCGACCAAGGCGGTGTGGAGCCGCGACAATCGCACCGCGGGATTCCGGCTGTGCGGGGAGGGCGGCAAGGCGATCCGCATCGAGTGCCGCATCGGCGGCGCGGACCTCAATCCGTATCTGGCGTTCGCGGCACTGATCGCGGTGGGGCTTGCGGGGATCGAGGAGAAGCTCGTGCTCGACAAGCCGTTTTCGGGCGATGCCTATCATGGCGCGAAGCTGCCCGAAGTGCCGAAGACCTTGCGCGAGGCGACCGAGGCGCTGGACAAGTCGAAAATGCTGCGCGCGGCCCTCGGCGGCGAGGTGATCGACCATTATGTACACACCGCGAAGTGGGAGCAGTTCGAGTATGACCGGCGGATCACGGATTGGGAGCTGATGCGCGGGTTTGAGAGATATTGAGCTTTCTTTACCTCCCCCTGGAGGGGGGAGGTCGGACCGCGAAGCGGTCCGGGTGGGGGTGACTTTCTGCGCCCCGCCGGTCTATTCACCCCACCCCGGCGCCTTCGGCGCCGACCCTCCCCCTCCAGGGGAGGGTGAAGCAAGACCGGAGCCTCATGCCCGACATCGTCTGCATTTCTCCCGTCGATGGCCGCGAAGTGGTGCGGCGCGCATCATCGTCCACGGCCGAGATCGAGGCCGCGGTCGCGGCTGCGCGGAAGGCGCAAGCGGAATGGAAACGCGTGTCCGTGGCGGAGCGCGGGAAGATTGTCGGCAAGGCCGTCGACGCCATGCTGGCGATGCGCAGCGAAGTCGCGCCGGAACTGGCATGGCAAATGGGGCGGCCCGTTCGCTACGGCGGCAACGAGCTCGGCGGCTTCGAGGAGCGCGCGCGCGCGATGATCGCGTTGGCCGAGACGGCCCTCGCGAACATCGTTCCCGAGGCCAAGCCCGGCTTCAAACGCTACATCGCGCGCGAGCCGGTCGGCGTCGTGCTCACGGTGGCGCCATGGAACTACCCCTATCTGACGGCGGTGAACTCCGTCGTGCCTGCGCTGATGGCCGGCAATGCGGTGCTGCTCAAGCACGCCGCGCAGACGCTGCTGGTCGGCGACCGCTTCCAGGCCGCGATGGATCGCGCGGGATTGCCTAGGGGCCTGTTCCGCACGCTAACACTGAGCCACGACGACACCACAAAGCTGATCGGCTCGGGCGCAATCGATCAAGTGTGTTTCACCGGCTCGGTCGCGGCCGGAAAGCAGATCGAGCGCGCGGCGGCCGGCACCTTCGCGGGCGTCGGTCTTGAGCTTGGCGGCAAGGACCCGGCCTATGTGCGCTCCGACGTGGACCTCGCGCACGCGGTCGAGAACGTGGTCGACGGCGCGTACTTCAACTCGGGCCAGTGCTGCTGCGGCATCGAGCGCGTCTACGTGCACGCCGATGTCTACGACAAGTTCGTCGCGGGCTTCGTGGATCTGACCAAGCAATACGTGCTCGACGATCCGCTCGACCAGAAGACGACGCTTGGGCCCATGGCGCAGCCGCGCCTCGCCGCAACGGTGCGCGATCACATCGGCGAGGCGCTGCACAAGGGTGCGAAAGCGCTGATCGACACCACGGCCTTCGCGCGCGACCGGGATGGCTCGACTTACGTCGCGCCGCAGGCGCTGGTGAACGTCGATCATTCGATGAAGGTGATGATGGACGAGACGTTCGGGCCCGTCGTCGGCATCATGAAGGTGAAGGACGATGCCGAGGCGATCCGCCTGATGAACGATTCTCCTTATGGTCTCACGGCTTCCATCTGGACGCGTGACATGGACGCCGCCGAACGCATCGGCGCCGAGATCGAGACCGGCACCGTCTACATGAATCGCTGCGATTATCTCGATCCGGGCCTCGCGTGGACCGGCGTGAAGGACACCGGGCGCGGCGCGACGCTCTCGCGCGTGGGCTACGAATCGCTCACAAGGCCGAAGAGCTATCATTTGAGGGAAATTTAACGCGGTGGTCATCCCGGGCGAGGCTGCAAGCCGAGATCCGGGACCCATAACCACGAACGGTTCAAGAGTCGCGCGGTCCGTAGTTATGGATTCCGGCTCTCGCTTCGCTCGGCCGGAATGACAGAAAGGAAGACGATGGACCTGCGCGGCAACTGGAATTACCCGACCACGGTGCGCTTCGGCGCCGGGCGTGCGAGCGAACTCGGCGAGGCCGTGAAGGCCGCGAAGTTCTCAAACCCGCTGTTCGTCACCGATCCGGTGGTCGCCAAAATGCCGATGACGCAGGCCGCGCTGCAGACGCTCGCCGCCGCCGGCGTTCCGGCGAAAATGTTCGCCGACGTCCAGCCCAATCCGGTCGAGGCCAACGTCGCGCAAGGTGTGGCGGCCTACAAGGCCGGCGGCCATGACGGCGTGGTGGGGTTCGGCGGCGGCTCTGCGCTCGATGCCGGCAAGCTGATCGCGCTTATGCATGGCCAGACGCGTTCCGTGTTCGACTTCGAGGATGTCGGGGACTGGTGGACGCGCGCGGACGCGAACGCGATCGCGCCCGTCGTCGCGGTGCCGACCACGGCCGGCACGGGCTCGGAGGTCGGCCGCGCGGCGGTCGTGACAAATGAAAAGACCCACACCAAGAAGATCATCTTTCATCCATTGATGCTGCCGAGGGTGACGATCTGCGATCCTGAGCTGACCGTCGGCATGCCGCCGCACATCACGGCCGGCACCGGCATGGATGCGTTCTCGCACGGCCTTGAAGCGTTGTGCGTGCCGTCCTATCACGCGTTCGCCGACGGGGTCGCGGCCGAATGCGTGCGGCTGGTGAAGGAAAACCTCGTCACAGCCTACAAAGACGGGACCAACATCGAGGCGCGCGCCCACATGATGGCGGCGGCCGCGGCTGGCGCGACGGCGTTCCAGAAGGGCCTCGGCGGCATCCACGCGCTCTCGCATCCGGTCGGCTCGCTCTACAACACGCATCATGGGCTGACCAACGCGGTGTTCGTTCCTTACGTGCTCGCCTTCAATCGCAAGGCCATCGACGACAAGGTGAAGCGGCTCGCCGCCTATATCGGCTTGCGGCCGAATTTTCGCGCCTTCATGGATTTCGTACTGGAGCTGCGCGAACAACTCGGCATTCCGCACACGCTCGCGGGCCTCAAGGTGGGCGACGACAAGGTCGACCAGATCGTGAAAATGGCGCCGGAGGACCCGACCGCGGGCGGCAACCCCGTCAAGTTCGACCGCCGCGCGGCGCGTACCATCTTCATGCGCGCGCTGGAGGGACGGGTTTAGCCGTACCGCCGCGCAAGCTCCTGCGGATCCGCTCCGAAAAAATACGCAAGCCGCAAGCGCCACATCAGAAAGACCGTGCGCAGCACCCCGCGCGTCTCCCAGCGCCGGCCTGACGTGGTCACGCGCGCACGCAGGCAGAGCGGATGCGACACGCGCTTGAGGTGGCGTGCGAACGCAATGTCTTCCATCAGGGCGATCTCGGGAAATCCGCCGGCCGCGTCGAACGCGGCGCGCGTGACGAATATCGCCTGATCGCCCGTCGCGATGCCGGTGAGGTGCGAGCGGGTATTCATGAACCATGCGATGACGGGGAACAGCGGGTGTTCGCCCTCGATCGTCACATCGAAGCGCCCCCAGGCGCGCCGCGATTGCGCCAGACCTTCAAGGATCAGCCGGTCGGCATCCGCGGGCGGCCGCGTGTCGGCATGCAGGAACAAGAGCACGCCGCCGCGCGCCGCCCCGGCCCCGGCATTCATCTGTGTGGCGCGCCCGCGCGCGCTGACAAGAACGCGGTCGGCGAGAGGCCGAGCGAGTGCGGTCGTCGCGTCGCGGCTCCCACCATCGGCAATGATGATCTCCGCTCCGCGGGAATGCAGCGGTGCCAATGCCTCCAGCGCCGCGACAATATTCGCAGCTTCGTCGAGAACCGGGAGAATAATGGAGAGCGACGGCCGTGCCGTCACTCCGCCGCTTCCTTCAGCGCGCCGCCGCAGCTCGAGCCCTGCCCGGCGGTGCAGCCGAAGCAGTGGCCGGCGACGCGGATCGGATTGCCCGTGATGTCCTCGTCGAGCAAATCATGGAGATGCACGCGCTCGTAGCCGCCGTGCGTGAGCGGCAGATCGAGCATCTGGTTGAAGTCGCAATCATAGACGTAGCCGCGATAATCCACCGAGAGCAGGGTGCGGCACATCACGCCGGCAAGATTGTCGTCGCGATGCGCGTGTTGCAGCGTGTGCAGATAGCCGTCGAACTCGCCCCGCGACAACAGGATCGCACCGAAGCGCTGGATCGGCATGTTGGCGAGCGTGAACAGGCTGTTGAACACGATGCCGAACCGTTCACCGAGCACGCGCTTGTAGTCGGCCTCAAGCTCAAGCTGCGGCGGCGGCAGCGAGGGGCCGAGCGGATTGTAGACGAGGTTGAGCGTCAACCCGGATCCCTCGCGGCCGTAGCCGAGCGCGTTGAGGCGCTTCAAGCCGCGCACCGAGCCGTCATAGACGCCCTTGCCGCGCTGGTTGTCGACATTATCCTGCAAATAGCAGGGCATCGAGGCGACGATCTCGACCTGGTTGGCGGCAAGGAATTCCGCGAGGTCTTCCTGCCCCGGCTGCTCCTGCACGGTCAGGTTATGGCGGTCGATCACCTTCACCGCCATGTCGCGCGCGGCGCTCACCATGCGGCGGAAGTTTGCGTTCAGCTCGGGCGCGCCGCCGGTGATGTCGAGTGTCGAGATGCGCCGCCGTTCCAGGAACGCGACCACCAGATCGGCGGTCGCGGCGTCCATTTCCTCGGTGCGGTTCGGCCCGGCATTGACGTGGCAATGCACGCACGACTGATTGCAGCGATAGCCGACATTGACCTGCAGGGTTTCCAGCCGCCCGCGCTGGATGGCGGGGAACGGAATCTTGTCGAGCAGGGGCCACGAGTCCTTCATGATCTCACCGGCTGTCATCCCGGAAGCCGCAAAGCGGCTATCCGGGACCCATATCCCACAGGATAGCGAATTTTGCAGCATGGGTCCCGGCTCTCGCCCGCTAAGCGAGCTTCGGCCGGGATGACATTCGCGTGAGTGATCGTTTGTTTCGCGCGGCGGTGTCGATGGGGCGGGTTACTGCGCCGCCCGGTAGTGATCGATCGACAGCACGGTCGCGGCCCGCGGCACGGATTGGGCGGGCATCCAAAGGCTCCGTTCGAACAGCATGCGCCGCTCGAAGAATGTCGAGCGGAAGAACGGATAGCGCCGGTAGACCTGCTCGGAGACGTGTGCGACGTCCACCGTCATCAGGCTGATCGGCTTGGCGAGCAACGGGTAGGGGCGCGCATCGCAGATCAGGTGGTGGCGGAACGTGCGCTTGTAGAACGCCTGATGCTCGGTGCGGATCGCGACGAGGAAATGCTCGGCTTTGAAGTGCTCGGCCGCGAGCCAGCACAGACGCAGCGTCGCGTAGGGCAGGCCGGGATTGAGTTGGGACAGCGTCTTGTTGGTCACGAAGCGCGTCGGGTCGACGATCACCTGGCCTGCGCTCAGCTCGGG
Source organism: Hyphomicrobiales bacterium (assembly GCA_034669145.1). GTDB lineage: Bacteria > Pseudomonadota > Alphaproteobacteria > Rhizobiales > Xanthobacteraceae > PALSA-894. The sequence continues at coordinate 73,688 of JAXDNY010000060.1, read as the reverse complement.
TTCGAGCAGATCCTCGAACACGTGGTAGCTCGGAAAGTCGGAATGCTCCGGCGAAGTGACGTGGATGCGGATCGAGCTCGCAAGCTCGCCGTCGAGATAGAGGCCGAAGATGCGGGCGTTCGGCGAGTCGTCGTAGCGGTCGGAGAAGGTCTCCGACGCGTTGGGAGAGATCGCGCCTTCGCGCAGGTAGCACTCGTAGCGCAGGCGGAAGATCGACTCGCGCTCTTCGGGTGTTTCCGCAAGCCGGCAGTCGAGCCGGTCCAGCAACTCCGCGACGCGATTGGAAAAATTGTTTTGAGGTTCGGGCCGTGGAGCGAAACGGGACTCGACAGGAGACAGCGCAACCGCCGCGGCACCCATACTCACCCCTCCTCACTATCGCACCGTGAGAAATGGATTAACACTTCCTTAACGGGTTTACAACCTTAGCGGTCCGTTAAGGTTAACTCGGCCGGAACCTTTGAGGCGAACCGCCGAGGGAGCTTACGTATCGTCACTGTGCGATTAGGCTGGGATCGTCCGAATGGCGGCGAGGGCATGCGGTCAAGAACCACGATGGCTTGCGAGTTCCTGACGTGTGTTGATTTGCGGGCTGCGGCGATCCTTAGCCGCGATCGCGCAACACCTGGAAACGACCTGCGATCGTCTGCAGTCCGGTCTACCACCTAACAATCTATACTAGAAAATAAAAATACCTGCGCGCAGGCGTTACCCGCTACGTCGCCTGCGCACGATCGGGCGAGCTCAGGCCACTTGTTCCATCGCGGCCGACGCCGGATTCATCGCGTTCAACAGCTCGCGGACATCGGCGGCGGGCAGGGGCCTGCCGAGCAGATAGCCCTGCACCTCGTCGACGCTCGTTTCGCCCGCGATCAATGCGAGCTGTTCTTCGGTTTCTACGCCTTCGACCGTGACGCGCAGCCCCAGTTCCGCGCTCAGTCGCGCCACACCACGCAGCAGCGTCACCCGGCGCGCGTTATTGAGATCCTGCACGAAGGACTGGTCGATCTTGACCTTGTGCAGCGGGAAGCTGTGCAGATAGCTCAGACTCGAATACCCCGTACCGAAGTCGTCGAGCGAGACCTGCACACCGATCGTTTCGAGCTGGCGCAGCGCGGCCCGTGTCTTGCGCGTGTCCTGCAGCAGGGTCGATTCGGTGATCTCGACGTGCAGGCGATCCGCCGCAAGACCGGTGGCCGCCAGCGTCTGGCGGATGGTCGCTGGAACATTCGACCGGCTGAACTGGATGGGCGAAAGGTTGACGGCGACGCGCGTATCGCCCGGCCAGCGGCGGCATTCGAGGCAGGCCTTGCGCAACACCTGCTGTCCGATTTCGACGATAATGCCCATCTCCTCCGCAACCGAGATGAACTCTCCCGGCGACACCATGCCGCGTTCGTGATGGTGCCAGCGCAGCAGAGCCTCGCAGGAGAGGATGCGCCGGGTGCGGATGTCGAAGATCGGCTGGTAATAAAGATCGAAGGCCTCGGCTTCGAGCGCGGTACGCAGGTCGAGTTCGAGGCTGCGGCGCGCTTGCGCGCGCGCTTCCATCTCGGCCTCGAACCAGCGCCAGGTCCCGCGGTTTTCCGCCTTCGCGCGGTACAGCGCCATGTCGGAGTTTTTCAGGAGTTGATCCGCATCGGTATCCGTGGCGCTTGCGATGGCGAGCCCGATGCTGGCGCTGACGGCGACTTCGTGGCCGTCGATCTCGTAGTTTCCCTTGAGGCCTTCCAGCATGCGCTGGGCGAGCGCGGACGCCTGGTCGAGCGACGTCACGGGATACTGCAACACCACGAACTCGTCACCGCCGAAGCGCGCGATGACATCGGTCTCGCGCACGACCTTGCGCAACCGCTCCGCGACCGCCACCAGCAGCAGATCGCCGCGCGAATGCCCCAGCGTATCGTTGACCTGCTTGAACTGGTCGAGGTCGATGAAGTGCACCGCGCACATTTGCTCGGAGGTGCACTCCGCGAGTGCGTTGTCCATGCGGCTGCGCAGGATCGTCCGGTTCGGCAAGCCGGTCAGCGAGTCGAACCGCGCGAGATGATTGATCCTGGCCTGCGCGATCTTGCGCTCGGTGATGTCCTCGCCCAGCAGCACCATTCCGCCGTTCTCCATCGGCTGCACGGTGAATTCGAGCGTTCTGCTGTTGTGCAGGTCGACCGCGAAAGCATGGGTCTCGGCGCCCGAAAGGCGGGCATTGAGATCGCCAACCAGCCGCTCGGCCTGATCGTTCGGGATCAGCCCGGTTTCGACAGCGAGCGTCACCAGCCGCTCCGGACTCAACCCTTTCAGTTCGCTTTCCACCGGCAAGCCGAGATGCTCGCTCAACCGCTTGTTGGCCACGACGATGCGGCGCTCGGCATCGAACATGCACAGGCCGTGCGGCATGTTGTTGAGCGCCGTATCGAACCGCTTTGCCAGCAACGCCATGTCGCGCGATGCGACCACGGCGTCGAGCAAGGTCAGCCGCAAGCGCTCGGCGATGAACTTCACGGCGAGGAAAAACGGCCCGAGCAGGCCGGCGAAGATCCAGTGGTAGATGTCGCCGTGCAGCAGCAGCGCGGCCGTGATCGGGACCCACGCGCACATGATCTGGATGATGACCGAACGCGAATTGCCGAAGTTGCGGCCGAAGATCCCGACCACGTAGGCGATGGTCATCGAAAAGCTGATGAGATGCGCGAAGGGATCGCTGGTCCTGGAGAACGCGATGTAGCACCAGATTCCGAGCAGGCCGACCGAGGACGCTGCGCCCGCGACGTAGCGCTTCTCCCAGCGCCGCGCGATTGCGTTGCTCTTTACGGTCGTGCGGACGCGCGCGTAGGCGCGCATGACGAGGCCGCGCACGCAGGCGACCGCAACGACCGCGAGCGCGCAGACGAGGAACAGCGGCTCGCCGGTCTTCCAGAACGTGGTGAGGATCGACCCGACGACGAAGATCGTGCCGGTCAGCAGCGTGCGGCCATCCTTGTAGAGGGAATCAACCAAAGGGATGTAGATGTCGGGCGGGACCGCGATCGGCCGTTCGACGGCTCCGGAAGACAGACTTATGGATGTCATCAAAACTCACCCACGTGGGGCGCAAAGGCCCGGAAAAGCAGCACTGGCTCCGCCAGCGCACGGTGACTTTGGATGAACAATCTATCTATGCGGTAAATGAAAATGGGGGATGTTGGCTTGCCCCACGGTCAACGGCCCATTAACCAATAGGCAGGGGCCGAGTCTTCACCCTCACGTTGTTGGGGACGGTGACCGTGCGCCTATCCGGACGCACGCCAAGGGAACTTCATGCTCGAAAGCCGTTGGTTCATCCTTGCGGTGCTGTTCGCAGCCCGATTTGCGCTCGGATACCAGTTCCAGTCGGCCGGATCGGTTGCCCCCTTCCTGATCCACGATTTCGGCATCGGCTACACTCAAGTCGGGCTGCTGGTCGGCGGCTTCATCCTGCCCGGGATCGCGATCTCGCTGCCGAGCGGGTTTCTCGGCCGGCGCTTCGGCGACAAATCCGTCGTGACGTTCGGGATGGCGCTGATGGTCATCGGCGGCGTCGTCGCGTGCCAGGCGCAGTCCTACTACACGGTCCTGTTCGGCCATGTTCTGGCCGGCGTCGGCGGCGCGATCCTGATTGTCCTGATGTCGAAAATGCTGACCGATTGGTTCGCCGACAAGGAACTGTTCCTCGGCAATGCGATCTTCATCGTCGGCTGGCCGGTCGGGATCGCGGCCGGTCAGGCGACACAGAGCTGGCTCGCGGAAGTTCAATCCTGGCAATTCGTATTCGGTTCAAGCGCGACGCTCGTTGCGCTGGCGCTGCTTCTGATGGCTGCGTTCTACCACAGTCCCTCCGATCATCGGGCGTCGGTCGCCGAAGAACCACACACACTGACCTGGTCGGACATCAAGATCGCGTGCCTAGCGGGCATCATCTGGATGTTCCTGAACGGCGCCTATCTGGTGATGCTCAGCTTCGGGCCGGCTCACCTGATCGAACGCGGCGCTTCGATTGCGGGCGCGAGCGCTGTCGTCAGCCTGATGTCGTGGATGTGCATCTTCGCCCTGCCGCTCGGGGGCTATCTGGCGACGCACTATCGGGCACCGAACATCGTGATGGTGAGCGGGCTCGCGGCCAGCATCGTGCTCGGCGCGCTGATCCCGTTCGTCCCCTATCCATTCCTCTTGTTCACGCTGTTCGGGATCGTGTTCTCGATCGCGACGCCGGTTGTCGGCTCGCTTGCCGCCGAGGTGATCAATCCGCGCGCGCGCGGGCCAGGCTTCGGGGTCTACTTTCTCTGGTATTTCGGCGGCATGCCGGTGCTGATCGCGTTCGCGGGGCTATTGCGCGATTGGACCGGATCGATCACGGCGTCGCTTCTGTTCGCGGTCGGGATGCTGCTCTGCTGTCTCGTGCTCGCCGGCTTCCTCCGGCTGGTGCAGCGGCGGATGCCCGCCGCCTCATGATCCGGCGTTGGCGCTGCGCACGGCGGGCGCCTCGAACCCGATCCGCCCGAACGCCGGCAGCTTCACCGCCGGGTGGCGCAGGTCTAGCCCCGCGACGAGGCCGAGCACGTTCACCTCGATCCCCTCGACCCAGCCGAGCTTGACGCCGAGCACGCCCCACAGGCTCGCCTCGACGCCGGTACCGCTGTCGCTCAGGCCCACATACGGATAAGGCCGATAATCGCGCCCGATCGCGTTCGGCGGCATCGTCACGCCGAGCTCCGGCACGGCGCGCAGCACGGTCGCGACGAACGTGTTGCTGTTCGGACCCGGCCAGATGCGGTAGTCGCCCGAGTTGGCGAACGCGTAGCCCTTCACCGTCTCCTCGATGCGTGGGATGAGCGCGGCGGCCTGCGCGCCGCTGATGTCGGCCAGCACCGTCGGCTGGTTGCCGTACCAGCGTCCGTCCGGCGCCCAGCCGTTGGTGCGCACCGGATTGCCCCAGCCGACCACGTCATAGCGGGTCCAGCTGCGCGCGTTCTCGCGCTTGAGCACGATCCAGCTGTGCACCGCGACCGCGCCCTTCCAGCCGCCGGTCTGGCCGGTCATCACCAGCACGCGCGCCGCCGGGTGCGCGGCGGCGGCCGGCAGCGTCCCGGTGCTCGACCAGTCGGCGTCGCGCCAGGAGCGCGGCCCGTTCTCATAGGCGAACAACGCCGCGCGCGCCGCGACCGGCAGCAGAAACAATGCGAGAATGGTGAGCATGATGAGTTTGCGGCGTGAACGGCGGGGCGGCTGGTCCATGGTATCGATGAGTATAAATGGTTTCCGCCGGGACTGTGGCAAGGGCAGGCGGCAAGCGATCGGATAACATGACAAATGCGTAATCCCGTTCTGGTCGAAGTGGTGCGTGGGGCGCTGACCGAAAGCCGCCATCGCGGCGCGGTTGCCGTGGTCGACGCGGACGGCGCGGCCGTGCTGTCGCTCGGCGATGTGATGCGGCCGGTCTACCCGCGCTCGGCCGTGAAGCCGATCCAGGCGCTGGCGCTGATCGAGAGCGGCGCCGCGGACCGCTATGGCTTCGGTGACGAGGAACTGGCGCTCGCTTGCGCCAGTCACGGCGGCGAGCCGGCGCATGTCGAGGTGGCGGCGCGCATGCTCGCGCGCGCCGGGCTCGATCTTGGCGCGCTCGAATGTGGCGTTCATTGGCCGAGCCACCAGCCCTCGAGCCAGGGGCTCGCGCGGTCCGGCGGCGCGCCGTCGGCGCTGCATAACAATTGCTCCGGCAAGCATGCGGGCTTTGTGTGCGTCGCGTGTGCGGCGGGTGTGGATCATCGCGGCTATGTTGCGGCGGAGCATGTCGTGCAGCGCGAGGTGCGCGCCGCGGTCGAAGATCTCACCCGCGTGGGCCTCGGCGCGGATGTCTGCGGCATCGACGGCTGCTCGATCCCGACTTGGGGCGTGCCGTTGACGGCGCTGGCGCATGCCTTCGCAAAGTTTGCAACGGGGAGGAGCTTGGCGCCCGAGCGTGCGAAAGCAGCCGTGCGCCTGCGCGCGGCCTGCGCGGCGCAGCCTTACTACGTGGCCGGCACCGGGCGCTTCTGTACCGAGATCATGAAGCGCTTCGGCGCACGCGTGCTGGTCAAGACTGGTGCCGAAGGCGTGTTTTGCGGCGCGCTACCCGAGCAGGGCATCGGTGTTGCGCTCAAATGCGACGATGGCGCAACACGCGCGGCCGAAGTTGCGATGGCGGCGATGATCGCGCGCTTCCTGCCGCTGTCCGGCGAAGAACGCGCGGCGCTCGAACGATTCGTGCGGCCGACGTTGCGAAACTGGAACGGGATTGAGGTGGGTGGGCTGCGGCCGAGCGACACACTCAGTGTCATCCCGGGCGACCGAAGGGAGACCCGGGACCCATAAACCGCCGTCAGTCGTTTGTTGCACGATGGGTCCCGGCTCGCGCTCGCTTCGCTCGCTTGGCCGGGATGACAATCTGAGTTAGTCCGTCCATTCCGCTGGATGCGTCCCAAGCGGCACCGAGGGCCGCGCCCAGTGCGGCGGCGTTTCCGACATCGTGGCGGCATGGCGCACGGTGGTGAGACGGCCGAAGCCTGAATCGTTTTCGTCGAGCCGATCCTGCACGGCCTCGGAACCGGGATCGGGACACGCCAGACCGTCGATGCGCCCGAGGTTTCGGATCCAGTGACCGGTCTGTGCGAGCGACACGCGCGCGTGCCAGCTTCCGCCTTGCGTCGCGCGCCGCGCCAGTGCCGTCATGGCGCCGAACGCCATCAGGTAGCCCGCCGCGTGGTCGAGTGCCTGGCAGGGCAGCGGCTTCGGGTGCTTCGCGCCGGCGGCCAGCGCTTCGGCATCGTTGATGCCGTTGGCGTTCTGCACCAGCGAGTCGAAGCCGCGCCGGTTCGCCCACGGGCCTTGGTGGCCGTAGGCGCAGAGCGACACATAGACGATGCCGGGGCGCAATCGCGCGGCCTCGTCGGGGCCAAAACCGCTTCCCTTCACCGCACCCGGCCGATAGCCCTGGACGAAAATGTCGGCATCGCGCACGAGGCTCGCGAGTGTGTCGCGCCCGGTCGCGTCGCGCAGATCGATGAAGGTCGAGAGCTTGCCGCGGCCGCTGTCCATCACCAGCGGCATCATCTGCGGCAGATGCGCTGCCGTGACCAGGAGCACATCGGCGCCGTGCACGGCGAGCGTGCGTCCGCATACCGGACCGGCGATCACACGGGTGAGGTCGAGGACGCGCACGCCGGACAGCGGCCGGTCGCCGGGCGACAGCGGCACCGGCGGTGCCTCGCCGATTTTCTCGATCGTGAACGTCGGCAGCCCCGCGACCGCGCGGCCCTGCGGGTGCGCGTCCCATTCGGCGAATGAGCGCGTCATCGTGACGACCAATCCGGCTTCGGCAGCCGCCGTCTCGAATTGTTCTCCCTCCCAGCCGTTCAGCGCGGCCTTCACCGCTTCACGCGTGTAGTCGCAGCCGAGCAGCTTCAGCACGCCATCGCGGTGATGCGGAAAGTTCGTGTGCAGCCGCACGAAGCGTCCGTCGCCGCAACGATAGAGCCCGGCGATCTTGTCCCACAATTCCTCGGGCGGCTTGCCGTCGAGGCGCATGTAGCGCTCGCTGCGAAACTCGATTGCGGCATCGCGCATATCGACCGCAACGTGTTGCTGCCGCCCCGTGCGCGACCGCCACAGCTCGGCGGCCGCCAGCGCGGACGCCGCGATAGTGGTTTGAGCGGCGGTGCCGACAGCGAAGGATGACGGCAAAGCCGGCTCGGCACCGGTCAGCGTGACGGCTTCCAGCGCCCCGTTCCGATGGCCCGCCTGCCGCCATAGCGCCGCGAGGGCATTCACGGACGTTGTTTCAGCCATCGGCTTGTCTTTCACAGGAAATTATTATATATAAATCATGCTACAGAAAGAGCCAGCCATGCACAAGCGCCAACCGGCAAAAACCGCGATCGAACAGGGGCCGACAGTCACCAAGGCGACGTTGCGCGCGGCCGAGCGGCTGGGTCTGTCGAACAAGACCGTCGGCAGCATCATCGGGCTGTCGGAGGCCACGATATCGCGCATGGGGACCGGCCGCTACATGCTCGCCCCGAACGAAAAGCCGTTTGAACTGTCGGTGCTTCTTGTTCGCCTCTATCGCTCGCTCGATGCGATCACCGGCGGCGACGACTCTGTCGCGCGCTCGTGGCTGCGCAACGACAATACCGCGCTCGGCGGACCCCCGCTGACGCTGGTGCAAACCGTTCAGGGTCTCGTCAATGTCATCGCATACCTGGACGCCCGGCGCGCTGTCGTCTGAGTGCCGCGCGCTTTCGGGGCTTTGCTGGCGGCTGGTCGAGGCGCAGCACCGCGTATCCACGCTCAAGCTCGTCGATACGCTCGCCGAACAGACCTTGCTGGAAAGCCTGATCGAGCAGAGCAAGCCGCCGGTGCCGCCCGAATGCCGGCATTTGCATTATTTGCTGGCGACGCCGTTCCGCTATGGATCGCCCTATCCGCGCGGCTCGCGTTTCCGCCGCGCCGGGCTGACGCCTGGCGTCTTCTACGGCTCGGCGCGGCCCGATACGGCGATTGCCGAAACGGCGTTCCACCGGCTGTTGTTCTTCGCCGAGTCGCCCTCAACTCCCTGGCCCGCGAATGCCGCGGAGTTCACCGCATTCTCCGTCAGGTACCGGACGAAGCGGGCGCTCGATCTGATGTCGCCACCCTTGTCGGCGGACAGAACCGCGTGGACGCACCTCACGGACTGCGCACCCTGTCAGGCGCTCGCCGATGCGGCACGCGAGGCCGCTATTGAGGTGATCCGCTCCGAGTCCGTGCGCGATCCGGCTCACGGAGCGAACGTCGCGATTCTGAGCTGCGCGGGTTTTGTGTCAGAGCAGCCGATCGAGCGGCAGACGTGGTGCATCCAGTTTGGCGCGACCGGAGCGCGAGCGATTTGCGAGTTTCCCGACGCGCGATTGGAGTTTGCGCGCGATGCCTTTGCGGCCGATCCGCGCATCGCCGGGCTGACGTGGGACCGGGCCTAGCGCACCCGGTTGCCGTTGATGGCAAGCTGCGCGTAGCGCGCCGCGCCGTCGCGCGCGAGATCGCCGGTCATCGCCTTGCGCTGGTCCATGCCGACGATCGCGCCGTTCTTCACCGCCGCGATCAGATTGTCGGCGATGACCGCGGACCCCGCGCCCGGCGTCACCGACACTGCGATGCCGACGCCCGCGCCGCGCACCACGTTGCCGGTCACGCTGACGTCGCGCAGATATTGTCCCCAGCCGACCGAGATGCCGGCGACCGGCGCGTTCTCGATGATGTTGCCGGTCACTGCGGTGTCTGCTTCGACGCCGATTCCGATGCCGTTGCCGTCGTTCGGGTCGGTGCCGGCCGGGCGGCGCGTCACCAGATTGCGGATGAGATTGCCCTGCACGACGGCAAGCCGACCGCCTTGATTGAAGTTCGTGACCGCAATGCCGATCGAGGCGCCGTCCACGGTGTTGTTGGCGATCACCGCGCCCTCGAAGCCGAACTCCGCATAGATCGCGACCTCGCCGAGCCCGGTGCAGGTGTTGTTGGTGATCTGGATGTTCGACGCCGCGTTGCCCCGCACGGCCGAGAACGCCGCATTGCGGATGCGGTTGCCGCGCACGGTCACGTTGTGTGCGCGAAACACGTTGATGGCGTTGCCGTTCTGCCCCGAGCCGCCGCCTTGCGCGGCGGTGTCCTCGATGCGGTTGTCGAGCACCTGCGTGCCGTCATCCCCCGCCTGCGAGCGCCACACCTGAATGCCGTTGTTCGCCGCGTTGCGGATCGTGTTGCGCGCGATCACGAGGCCGCGCGCATCGAGCGAAAGGATCGCCGTGCCGAGCGCACCGGTGACCGTCGTTGTGGTCACTTCGCCCTCGATGCCTTCGAGCACGATGCCGTTGCGGCCCGAGCCGAGCACTTCGCAATCGCGGATCGCGATGCCGCGGCCGGCCGCGATCTGGATCAGGCCGCTCTTCTCGGGAAGCGTCTTGCCGCTACCGTCGAAGATGATTCCGGAGAGTAGAATGTAGTCGGTGCCGCGCGCGACGATGATCGGCGCATTGTCGGTTGCGACGATGCGCGTCGCACCCGGCACGCCGGTCAGCCGTGCACCCGTCGGGAGCACAAGGCCGCGTGCGCGATAGACGCCGGGGGCCAGAATGAGTGGCAGGCGGGCGCCGGCGGTGCGGTCGATCGCGCGTTGCAACGCCTCGGTCTGGTCTTCGGTGCCGTTGAAGCGAACGCCAAGATGAATGGCTTCAACGCCAAGCCCCGACACCGGGACGGTTCCGGTTGTGGGCGGCGTGGTGGCGGCGGCTTCGGTCACGGTGAACGCGCCGGTTGCGGCGGTGGCTCCGATGAAATGGCGGCGGTCGATGGCCATGGCGATCCCTCGATGTGAGGGATCGCAGGTTCAAGAAACGCGCCGCCGCGGCTGTGCCGTCGCGGCACAGCGCATTCAGGTTAACGGCGGTGGGCGGCCAGCAGCGCGAGCAGAATGGCCTCTCCGGTGCGCACCAGCGCCGCGTGCGAGGCGCGGCGTTTTCCACCCGGCGGCCGCGGCCGTTTTGCGACCGGCGGGATATGAATGAACTGCGCCAGCGTGCCGGATCGGGACGCTTCGAGCGTGCGCCAATAGACGTAGTTGCAAAGATACCGCCCGGCATCGCGCGACATGCGGGTGCGTGTTCCGGTCGCCCGCGCCGCCCCGAGCAGGCGTGCAAAAGGCGCGGCGCCGCGCAGCGGGGGCTTGTCGGGCGCAATCGCCCGGCCGGCCGGGCGGAAGCCCGTCACGTCGGGAAACAGGATCGACATTGCGTTGCGCGCGCGGGTCTCGACGCGCACGAACGGCGTGCGCGCCGCAAGCCCGAACATCAGCACGATGTCGGGCTTGTGCTTCGCGATCAGCTTCGGCAGATCGCGGTCGACCGCCGCGTAGCTCGTCTCGAAGACATGCGCCGCGCGGCGAACATCCGCAAATGCGGGCCGCCGCCGCTTCGCGAGCGCCAGCGCAAGCGGTCCGCTCGGATTGGACGGCGCGCCGGGAAAACGTCCAAAGCCGGTGATAAGCACCGTCGTCATGTGCGGGCCGCCGCGGGTTGCGCTCGCCGGTCACGCGTGCTGCTCGACTGCGGCTTGATGAAGATCGTGTACACCTCCGGGTTCTGCGAGCAGATGCGGCCTTCGATCGCCACGACCGCCTGCTCGATCTGCGGCGTCGTCAACTCGTCTTTGAATTCGAGGCTGAGCGCCGCGACCACCTGCTGCGGCGCGAGGTGCACGGTGATGAGATCGTTCACGCGCTCGACGCCCGGCTGCTCGGCGGCGATCTGGCGGATCGAGCGCATCGTGCGCGCCCGCGCGCCTTCGCCGATCAGCAGGCTCTTGCTCTCGCGTGCGAGGAATGTCGCCGTGACGGCGAGCACCAGACTGATCCCGAGCGACGCTACGCCATCGAGCACCGGCATCGCGAAGACCTGCGCGGCGGCCGTGCCGGCAAACGCGATCACGATGCCGACCAGCGCGGCCGAATCCTCGAACAGCACGAGGAAGGACGGCGGGTCCTTGCTCTCCTCGACAGCCCCGATGTAGCCGAGCGAACCGCGTGTCTTGTTGAACTCCTTCAGCGCGATGATGAGCGTCGTGCCCTCGAACACGAACGAGATGCCGAGTACGACGTAGTTCACAATCGGGTCGGTGATCGGCACCGGCGCCCGGATATGCGAGACGCCTTCGAAGAACGCCACGCCCGCGCCGAGCGAGAAGATCAACACCGCGACGATGAAGCTCCAGAAATAGAGTTCGCGCCCATAGCCAAGCGGATGATCCTCATCGCGCGGTTTGGTGGAGCGCCGGATGCCGTACAGCAGCAGGATCTGGTTCGATGTGTCGACCACCGAATGCACACCCTCGCTCAGCATCGCCGAACTGCCGGTCCACCACGCGGCCACGAACTTGGTGAGCGCGACCAGCAGATTGCCGGCGAGTGCTGCGTAGATGACTTTGCGTGATCCGGAACCAGCGGCCATTGCTATACACCCAGCGCCGCCGCGATCTCTTCCACCGCGAGCGCGGGCGCGAGCGTTCCGTCGGCCACCGATTTCTCGATCGCCGGCAGGCGCGCCTTGAGTTTGGCGTCGGTCTTCAGGCGCAAGTGGAATCGGTCTTCCAGCATCGCCCACATCCATTTGACCTGCTGCTCGCGCCGCCGCGCCGCGAACTCGCCCGAGGCGGCAAGCTGCTGGCGATGCGCCAGCACCTGGTCCCATAGTAGTGCGATGCCGTCTTCGGTGAGCGCCGAATAGGTCACGACCGGCGGCGCCCAGGTGGGCGAGCGCGGGGTGAGGATATGCAGCGCCGCGCGGTATTCGCCCGCCGCCGCACTGGCGCGCTTCACATTGTCGCCGTCGGCCTTGTTGACGGCGATCATGTCGGCGAGCTCGACCACGCCCTTCTTGATCCCCTGCAATTCGTCGCCCGCGCCGGGCAGCATCAGCACGAGGAAGAAGTCCGTCATGTCGGCGACCGCGGTCTCCGATTGTCCGATGCCGACGGTCTCGACCAGAATCACGTCGAAGCCCGCGGCCTCGCAGATCAGCATCGTCTCGCGTGTCTTGGCGGCGACGCCGCCGAGTGTGCCGGCGGCGGGCGAAGGGCGAATGAAGGCGTTCGGGTCGACCGCGAGCCGCGCCATGCGGGTCTTGTCGCCGAGGATCGAGCCGCCGGTGCGGGTGGACGACGGGTCCACCGCCAGCACCGCGACCTTGTGCCCTTTCTCCGTCAGCGACGTGCCGAGCGCGTCGATCGTGGTCGACTTGCCGACGCCGGGAGAGCCGGTGATGCCGACGCGCACCGCCTTCCCGGTTTCGGCGAGCAGTTCCTGCACCAGGCGGTGCGCGGCCTGCTGATGGTCGGCGCGCTTGCTCTCCACCAGCGTGATGGCGCGCGCGAGCGTCGCGCGGTCGCCGCCGCGTAGTTTGCGGGCGAGGGTCGATACGTCGTGAGTCGCAGCGGCGGACATCGCCGCAATCAAGCAGGAAAAGCCGTTGCGATCAACGCGCGTCGTTACTCTGCCGCTTGCAGGCTCCGTGTGTCATGCCCCGCTCGCACCAGCTTGCCGGGCAGCGCGCCGGTATGCTCGCCGCGCTCGAAAATCGGCTGGCCCGCGACCAGCGTGGCCTCGTAGCCGGTCACGCGCTGCACGAAGCGCCGGCCGTTCGCCGGCATGTCGTGGATCAGCTCGGGTTTCTGCATCCGCATGCCGTGAAAGTCGATCACGTTCACGTCGGCGCGCAGCCCGGGCGCAAGGCGCCCGCGATCGGTCAGCCCGAAGAAATTCGCGGTCTCGCTGGTCTGGCGCTTCACCAGCATTTCCAGCGGCAGCTTCGGACCGCGGGTGCGGTCGCGGCCCCAGTGGGTGAGCATGTAGCTCGGCATGCCCGCATCGATGATCGAGGTGCAATGCGCGCCCCCATCCGAGAGGCCGAGCAGCACACCGGGATCGTTGAGCATCTCGCGGATCGGCTCGTGGTCACCGGTGACGTAGTGCACCACCGGGAAGTAGAGAAATTGCCCGTCCTCGAGGATGTAGTCGTAGGCGACTTCCTCCGGCGTGCGCCCTTCGCGCTGCGCGATCGCCGCGACGCTCTTCTCGGGACCCGGCTCATAGTCCGGCGGGTTGCCCATGACAAAGAACTTGTCGAAGCGCTTGGCGACGACCTGACGGAATTGCGCGAGCTTGGCGACCTCAGCGTCCGAGGGCTCCTCGGAGAGGATCTTCCGCCGCATCTCGGGATCGCGCAGGCGGCGGCGCTGCTCTTCGATGGGCAGGCTTTCGAGCGCCTTGTAGGTCGGACGCACGGTGAACGGGTTGAGCGCCGTCCCGATGCCCATCATCACGCCGATCGGGCGGCCGGCCGTCTGCGCGGTGAGCGAGAGCCCTTGCGCGCGCGCCTCGTGCACCGCCTTCATCAGGCGGCGCCAGCGCTGCGGATCGGAATAGCGGTCGGTGAGCAGGAACCAGATCGGCCGGCCGGTTTCCTTGGCGAGCTTTCGCATCCAGCGCAGCTCGAATTCCTCGTCGTCGAAATCGCTATTCATCCCGAATGCGCCGGTGCCGGTGACGCTCATTGCCGAACCGATGCCGAGCAACTCATGATCGTCGGCGTCGCGCGACGGGACCAGATCGCCGTCCGGCGTCTTGTGCGAGTCGGTGCGCGAGGTGGTGAAGCCGAACGCGCCGCATTGCAGCGCCTCGACGGTGAGGTCGCGCATCTTCGCAATGTCATCGGGGGTCGCGGGCTCGCGCCGGATCGCGCGGTCGCCCATCACGTAGACGCGCAGCGGCAGGTGCGCGATCTGCGCGCCGATGTCGATTGCGCGTTCGCGCCGATCGAGCTCGTTCATGTATTGCGGGAAGGTTTCCCACTCCCAGTTCAGCCCTGCGGCGAGCACCGGATTGGGGATTTCCTCGACGCCCTCCATCAGGTCCATCAGCGCGCCGTGATGCTCTTTCTTCACCGGCGCGAAGCCGACGCCGCAATTGCCGAACATCACCGTGGTGACGCCATGCCAGCACGACGGCGCGAGCAGCGGGTCCCACATCGCCTGCCCATCGTAGTGGGTGTGCACGTCGACCCAGCCGGGCGTGACCAGGAGCCCATCGGCGTCTATCTCGCGCCGCGCCGGCCCTTGCTTGCCGCCGACCGCGGCGATCCGGCCGCCGGATATCGCGATGTCGCCGGTGAAGGCGGGCGCGCCGCTCCCGTCGATGACGCTGCCGCCGCGAATGACGATGTCGTGCATGGAGGGCCTCCGCCGGTGGGAAGGAGCGATGATGCGCCCGGGAAGGGGAAGGGGCAATGGGGGGGCGGAGCACGGAGTCCAAGGAGTCCAAATAGAGCGTTAGCGAAAGCCGGCCGCTTGCTACTCCATGCCGTGCCGCGTCATTCCGGGCGGCGCGGCAACCAAATTCATACCTTTCCAAGTTGCCCTAGCACGTAGCCGGAAATACCGGCCAAGAGCACGGGCAGCTGTTGTTTGTCGATGAGCTCGCCGATTCCAAGAATGATGATCGCCGCAATTAGCACGAAAACGGTCGAGAATTGCAGTAAGAATTCGGATTTCAGAATGTTTATCTGCACGTTCTCGGCGTAGAACTTCGGCATCACCATGAGCACGGCGAACACCAGCGCGAACACGATGAGCAGGTAATTGAAGCTGTCTGCGCCGACTTTGTTGCCGTAGAGGGACTTGGCGGTCGCGGAGATGTTCTTCTCCAGATCGTGGATATAGGCGCTTGCTTCGGTCGATCTGGCATGCAGCTCTTGGCCGAGCCCGTCGATCTGGGTCGCCAGCTGCGTTCGTATGGCATCGAAGGACAGCGGCGGAGGAGCCGCGGTGACGTCACTGAGCGTGTTTCGGAGCGCGGCCCGATACCGATCGATGCCGATTTGGAGCTGCTCTGGCGTGAGCGCCTCCTGCGAGCTTGCTCCGGAAAGGCGGAAAAATTCCGGCGGCAACCGATCCACGCGAAGTGCGCCGGTAGTCAGCGCATTGAGCCTCAACTCGATCTGCGCGAACAGCTTTTCGTACTTCGTGAGCCAGTCCCGGTTTTCAAGCGAGATATTCTGAAAGACCTCGTTGGCGTTGGTGCGTTCACGCTGCACGAAATCCCTCTGGGCGCTAAGCGCTCGCTCGGTCTCTCGGGACTCAGCCGTACGCCTGGGGCCACCGGGGTCCGCGCGAAAGACCGGGTATTCTTCCTCGAATACCCTGTAGAGCTTCATCTTGGCGTCGGCCGATTCGGCATTTTTGACCTCGGACTCGAACTGCTGGAGGCGCGTCAGAGCCTTATCGACTTGATTGATCAGTTGCTCACGGGGGAGCGGCTCCTGAAGATTATTGAGGATGCGCTCCAGTCGGCCCCGGAAGTTGTCATGATAGGTGACTATTCGTCTCAACTCCCCGACGAGCGCAAACTGCCCATCGCGCGCGCGAAGAAGCGCGAGGAACTGGGTGTCTTGTGAGAGGTCGCGGGAGACTTGCGGGATGACGCCGGTTGCTGCCGTCGGCCGCGCCGCCGCTGGCTGCTGCGGTGGCGGTGGCGTTTGCGCCCACACCGCGGCCGGCCAAGCCAACATCAACGCGATGACAGCAGTACTCTTGCAACCGTACGCGAACATGTGAGCCCCCGTTCCACGAACCGTCGCCGGCCCTTCCCTGTGCCGGCGGCTGGCCGTTGCGCACGGCAACGTGCGATAGAGAATTCAATGCTAGAACAACGTGTGGGTTGCAGCAAGCGCGTGTCGCATCGCGCCGCGATTGCGGCAGACGCGCATGCCAAGGGGCTGGGCAAGTCGCCTGCATGGGCGGCTGGTCCGCCGCGGCTTTGGCGAAGGTGGACGCGATATGCGTTGCAGGCCGAAAACGAGAAGCGTGATCGTCGGCACTCGCTACTCCGCCCCCACCTCCATCCGCTTTACACCGCCCATCTTCCTCTTCACCCACACAAACGCCGGCCAGGCGAACGCCGCGATGGTGCAGGCGGCGAGCACGGCCGACACCGGCCGCTCGAAGAACGGCAGGATCGAGCCGTCCGACTTGATCAGCGAGGTGACGAACGCCTGCTCGACCATCGTGCCCATGACGATGCCGAGCACCATGGCGGCGACCGGATAGCCGTTCGCCTCCATGACGTAGCCGATCAGGCCGAATGTCGCGACGGTGACGACGCCGAACATGTTGTTGCCGATCGCGAACGAGCCGACCGCGCAGCACAGCATGATGATGGGCATTACCGAGGAGCGCGGTGCCTTGAGCACGTAACTCGCCATGCGGATCATCACGATGCCGAGCGGGATCATCAGGATGTTGGCGATAATGAACATGATGTAGATCGCATACATGCTCGAGGCTTTTTCGGTGAACAGCGTCGGGCCGGGATTGAGTCCCTTCATGTAGAGGACGCCGATCGCGATCGCCGCGATGGTGTCGCCGGGAATGCCGAACAGCAGCGAGGGCACCCAGCCGGACGCAATCGAGGCATTGTTGCTGGCGCCGGCCTCGACCAGGCCTTCGACGTGGCCGGTGCCGAACTTCTCCGGCGTCTTGGAGAAGCGCTTCGACATCGCATAGCTTACCCAGGCGGCCATGTCGGCGCCGGCGCCGGGCAGCACGCCGATGATGATGCCGACGATGTTCCCGCGCGTCATCTGCCAGTGATATTGCTTGGTCAGCCTCCACTGGCCCGCCATGATGCTTCCGAACTTGCGCTTCGGCAGCGGCGGAGGCTCCGGGGTCAGCATCGCGCGCATCACCTGCGCAACCGCGAACACGCCGACCAGTGCCGGGATCGGCTCGATGCCGCCGAACAGATCGACGAAACCGAATGTGAAGCGCGGCACGCCGCCGGGGTTCTCGATGCCGACGCAGGAGACCAGCAGCCCGAGGAACATCCCGGCGATCGCCTTCATCGGCGAGGAGCGCGCGACCAGCGTCGCGCACATCAGGCCGAGAAAGGCGAGCCAGAAATACTCGAAGGTCGAGAACGAGAGCGCGATCTCGGCCAGCGGTGGCGCGAGGATCATCAGCGAGAGCGTACCCGCGATGCCGCCGACGGCGGAGAACCAGACGCCCGCGCCGAGCGCCAGTTCCGCCTCGCCCTTGCGAGTCATCGCATAGGCTTCGTCGGCGTAAGCCGCGGAAGCGGGCGTTCCGGGAATCCGCAACAGGGCGCCCGGAATGTCGCCGGAGAAGATCGCCATCGAGGAGGCTGCGACGATGGTCGCGATCGCGGCGATCGGCGAGAGATAAAATGTGACCGGAACCAACAGTGCCGTCGCCATGGTGGCGGAAAGGCCGGGCAGGGAGCCGATGACGAGGCCATAGACCGAGGCCAGCAGCATCGCGATGATGACATCCGGCGCGCAGACCAGATAGACCGCTTCGACCAGGGTATTCCACATTCTAGATCACCACGGCATCGATAGAAGCCCGCCCGGGAGCGGTACGCGCAACAGCTTGGCGAAAATCAGATGGATGCCGATCGGTGCCAGCACCATGAGCGGAACGGAGAGCTTCCATTTCGCGCCGAGCGCGGTCGAGGTCGCGAACACGATCAGCGCGGCCGTGATGATGAATCCGAGCCGGTCGGCCGCCAGCACGTAAAACAGCAACAGCGCGGGCGGCAGCAGCGCTCGCAATCCGTAAAAGGCGCTCTTCGGCGCCACGGCTTCGCCGCCCTCGAGCGGGATAATCTCTTCTTCCTCCTCGAAGGTGTGGCCGATCCCGAACGCAATCCCGAGCCCGCACAGCGCAAGCCCGATGCCGATCACCAGCGGAAACACGTTCGGCCCGACCGGCTGACCCGGAACGGGTGGCAAGAGCCACCCGCCATAGGCCGCAGCCGAACCCAGGCCAACGAGGAACAGGCCGGTCACGCGATCCGATAGCTGCATCTCAGGCCTTCGCGAGGCCCGCGGCCTTCATCGCATCGCCCATCTGGGCGTCGCCCGCGTCCATGAACTTGGCGAACTCGGCGGCGTCGCCCCACACCGTGCCGAAGCCGCGGTTGCTCATGAAGTCCTTGAACTCCTTGGAGTCGTAGACCTTCTTCAACGTTGCGGTCAGCTTGGTGGCAATGTCGGCTGGCAGGCCCTTCGGACCCGCGATGCCGCGCCACGCGCCGGTCGAATAGTCGATGCTCATCGCCTCTTTCAGCGTCGGGATATCCTTGAACACCGGGTTGCGCTCCGGCGCCATGATGGCGAGCGCGCGGGCCTTGCCGGCTTCGATGATCGCGCGGGCTTCCGGGATCGAGCAGGTGCACAGATCGAGACCGCCCGCCGCGAGATCCTGCATTGCGGGCGCGGCGCCGTTCGACGGCACCCAGGCCACGTGATTGGCTGCGAGGCCCATGGCCTTGAGCCAGCCGACGAGCGCGAGATGCCAGATGCCGCCTTGGCCCGTGCCGGACGCCTTCATCTTGCCGGGAGGCGCAGCCTTGATCGCGTCAGCGAGCTCTTTGACGGTCTTGTAAGAAGATGCCCCGCTGACCGAGACGCCGGGAGGGTCTTCATTCATCAGCGCGAGCGGCGTGTAGCTCTTCGGGTTAAGTTCGGTCAGGCCCTGCCAATGCATCATGCTGATTTCCACCGTCAGCATGCCGATGGTGTAGCCGTCGGGCGCCGCGGTCGCGATCGCCGAGTGACCGACGACGCCAGAGCCGCCGGTGCGGTTCACGACATTGAACGGCTGGCCGAGCTCTTTCTCGAGCAGCGCGGCGACGATGCGCGCGGTCGCGTCGGTGCCGCCGCCCGCGCCCCACGGCACCACAACGGTAACAGGACGCGCCGGATAACTCTGCGCGAAGGCGGGCTTGATCGTCAGGCCGGCAGCCGCTGCTGCTGAAGCCGCGAATGCGCGGCGCGTCAGTTTCGTCATGGGTATTCCTCCCTCGGGAACGGCGTCTGGGCAGCCGCTTCGTGTTTGATGGCTAACATGCTAGCGCCCGCGATGCTGCGGTGGCAAGGCGCGATGCCTTGGAACCTTATCACGCGACACCGCATTCACGGCCGAACAGATTGAGCGCATGAATGTTCGCGTGAACCAGTTCACGAGCCTTCTGCGCCGGTTGCCGGGCTTTTTGCGAAGCCTCGGCGGCCGGCGCGCTCGTGCGCGCGACGAGCTTTCGACCGAGGAAGCGTTACGCGACTCGGAAGAACGCCTGCGTCTCGTGCGCCGCGCGACCGGGCTCGGAATGTACGAGATCGATTGGGTGGCGCGGCGGCGCTACTGGTCGCCCGAGCTGCGCGCGATTCTGCATGCACCCGCCGATCTCGACATCAACAGCGACGCCGATCTGCTCGAGCGCATCATTCCGTCCGACATGCGCTCGCGCTTTCGCGAGAAGCTGCAGGCGTCACTCCTGCCCGAGAGCGGCGGCGACTACGAAGACGAACATCGCATCACGCGGTTCGATGGCTCGACCGGCTGGATCCTTCTGCGCGGCAAGACTTTCTTCCAGGATGGCCCCAAAGGGCGCCGGGCGACACGTTCGATCGGGCTGATCGTGGACATCACCGATCGCAAGCGCGGCGAAGAAGCAAATGCGCTGCACGCCTCCACCGTGCATTCATCGAGCGATGCGATCTTCTCGATCGATCCGGACCTGACGATCAAGACCTGGAACGGCGGCGCCGAGCGGCTCTATGGCTACAGCGCCGCCGAGGCGATCGGGCATTCGCTGAACATGATCTGCCCCGGGGAGATGCGCGACGAGCAGGCCGGGCTTTATGCGCAGACGATGAGCGGCAAGCCGGTTCTGCTGGAGACCGTTCGCCGTCACAAGGACGGGCGGCTGATTCCCGTCGGGATCAGCGGCTCGCCGATCTTTGCTCCCGACGGCGCGGTGATCGGCGTGGCGGCGGTGCATCGCGACATGACCGAGAACCGCGAAAACAAGGAACACCTCGGCTTCACGTTGCGCGAACTGTCGCATCGCACGAAAAATCTGCTCGCCGTCGTGCAGGGCCTGGCCCGCATGATCGCGCGGCGCAGCGACGACATCGAGGACTTCGAGGTGCGCTTTCGCGGCTGCATCCAGGCACTCGCCTACAGCCACGATCTTCTGGTGCAGAACGACTGGCAGGGCGCGACGCTGGAGGAACTGCTGCGCGTTCAGCTCGCGCCATTCGGCGGTATCGACACAACACGGATCGTCGCGCAGGGGCCGGAAGTCCATCTCACGCCGCAGACGATGCAGTCGCTTGGGCTGATCATGCACGAGCTTGGCACCAACGCGACCAAACACGGCGCCCTGTCGAACGCGTCAGGCACGGTCACGATCGGCTGGACGCGCGGTTCGCAGGATCAGGGTGTCGAGCTTGTCTGGCAGGAGCGGGGCGGGCCACCCGTGACGGAGCCGGCGCGCAGGGGCTTCGGTCAGGTCGTATTCGAGCGGATCGGGGCCTCGCTCGACGGCGATATTTCGACCGATTTCCGGCCCGAGGGGTTTGTCTGTACCGTCACGATCGCGGCCAACAATCTGATGGCCAAGGGCCGGCCTACACACTTTCCCGCTTCGCTCCATTCAGGCGCCGCGCCCCGAAAAGACGGAATTTACCAACAAGTTTAAGGCGTTACCCTGGTCGGCGGTTGTGCCACAGGAGCAGACATTAATCGGGCTGGGCCAAGTTTTGCATCGCACAGGCGGCAAAATCAGCTATCATCGCGCTGGGTGGATGGTGCGGGAGATACTCATGCGTCGGCTCGCGACGATCCCTTGGCTTGTGTCCATTCCACTCGCCATCCTTCAAATCGGAACCGTTTCCGCCGCCGACCTGGTTTGGGAGGTGCAGAACCCGTTCCGGTTCTTCAAGAAGACGTCCTCGTTCGCGCTGCATGAGAAGGCGTACGAGGCGGTGCGCGGCAAAGCCGATAGCCCGCTGCCTGCGAACATCGTCTGGCGCACCGAGCGCCGCCTGAACGATCCCGATTGCGCCGACAAGTCGAGTCCGGGCCGCTGTCTCGATACCAAGCGCGCGGGCTATGAGCGCTCGCGCCTCGGCTGGGCTGCGCAGACGCTCGAGTCGACCTGTTACGAGCGCAACTCGCGGCCGTTCCGCTACATGGGCGTTTGCGAACGGCAATATTCCTGGGGCACCGCGAAAGAAGACTACGTCCTGCCGGATGCGCACACGGTCGATGTGACGCTTGCGCCCGAGCGGCTTGCCGAAGCCGGCGCGGGCGAATGCATCTTCGCGTGGCTGCCGCGCGCCGGCGCCGGCAAGGGCGAGAGCATCAAGCAGCCCTGCAAGAACAAGTTCGTGATCAAGCGCGTGCCGTATTCGCCGGACACCAAGGTATCGGGCGCGAACGTCAAGGTCACGCTGCCTGATGGAAAAGAATTGACCGAGACCGTGGTAGTGGAGGACGTGTTCGTTGTCGCGATCGGCGACTCGTTCATGTCGGGCGAGAGCAATCCGGACCGCCCGGTGTCGTTCAGCCCGTCGCGCCAAATGGTCTACGACCCGATCATCGCCAACAATCGCGATCAGCTTGCCTCGCGCGGCTACGACAGGGGCTACAAGGCGAACAGTTTCGGTCTCGCCTCGACCGACAGTGCGTTCGACGTGAAGAGCCTGCCGCGCCGCGTCATGGAGGACGAGGCAAAGGGCCTTGTGTATCGCCCCAACTCGGCTGAGTTCCAGACCGCGTTCGACAAGGGCGGCGCGCAGTGGCTTTCCGCCGACTGCCACCGCTCGCAATACGGTTATCCGTTCCGCGTCGGCCTCGCGATAACGCTGGAGAACCGCCACCGCGCCGTGACGCTGGTGAGCGTCGCGTGCTCGGGCGCGGATGTCATCGGGCTGTTCATGGATCACGACGCGCGCGAGCGCATGAGCGAGAAGGGCGGCGCCAAGGTGCCGCCGCAGCTCGACCAGCTTGCCGACCTCATCTGCCGCGACGGGGCGAAGGGCCGCACGCAGAGCGCCAGCTATACGTTGCCGACCTACAAATACGGCAGCACCGGCATTTCGGCGCAGACCGTGTCGAAGCAATGGTGCCCGCCGGCCAGCCGCAAGCGCGCTATCGATCTCGTCCTGCTCTCGATCGGCGGCAACGACGTCGGTTTCGGTGCGCTGGCCCTCTATGCGAGCATCGAGAACGCGCGCGATCTGGCGCCGATCGCGGCGCTCGCCGGTGGCGAACTGCGCTTCGGTCCGGATGTGGCGCGGACTTATCTCGGTCAGCTCGACAAGCGCATCAAGGCGGTGCGCGATGCGCTGGTTGACGGCTTCGGCGTCGACCCGGCGCGCGTGTTGCAGAATGCCTACGAGCCCATTCAATTCGACGAGGTCGGCGGCTATTGCGGCTCGCAGGCGACGCTCGGCATGGATGTGCATCCCTCGCTGAAGGTGAACAAGGCGCGGCTGAACGAGGCCGCGGACGTCGCCGCCGACTTGCAGAAGCGGCTTGCCTGCATGGCGTCGACCCGGAACGGGCGCGACTGCCCGGCCGGTCTCGCGACCGGGGCCGGCACCGGCTTCCGCTTCATCACCGAGCACGCGGCGGACTTCTCCAAGCGCGGCATCTGCGCGCGCGATCCGACCCGCGCGCTGATGGATCAGGCTTCGATGAAGATGCCACGCCGCTCGAAGACGACCGACGACTGGGAGCCGTATTCACCCGCAGGTGCGCTGCCTTACGCGCACCGCTGGCGGCTCATTCACAATCCGAACGACGCGTTCCTCACAGCGAACACGCATCGCGAAGGCATCTCGCCGTTCGATATTCTCCAGCCGGCCTTTGCGGCGCTCACCTCCGGCGCGTTCCACCCGACCGCCGAGGCTCACGCGATCGTCGCCGATCACGTGATGCGTCACGTGCGCTCGATCCTCGACAAGGAGAAGAAGCCGGTGGTCGAGGGGCGGCTGAACTGACGCTATTCGCGCACCATCCGTGAGACCGGCGGGCTGAAGCTGAGCCCCGCGAAGAAGGCTGCCGGGTCGGCGACCTTGTCGATCCGGCATTCGTATTGATTGACCTGGACGACGCCGAGCGCATTCATTTTCGCCTTGTCCTGCCTGGCGCATTCGGCCGGCATGATCACCACGTCGTTTCCCGCTACGCGGGCCACGACGTAGCCATAGCCTTGGCCGCCGTCGAGCCTGACCTGCGCCACGTGCAGCCCGCCGGCGATTGGGTGGAACGTCACCGGCGTTGCGTGACCCTTTTCGTTGACGAAGTCATAGACGTTGGCCGGACCGGGCCGCACCACGATCGGATCGCTGGGTTTCTCCTTGCCCTCATCGACCTCGAACGTCGCATAACGCCCGCCGTCGCCCAGCGCGGGAACTGCGCTCGCAGGAGAGAACATCGGCCTGTCGGACGCGAAGCAGCCGGAGAGGAGCGTCCCCAGCGCCAAGGCCAAGACACGCATGATACGTCGCATTGAAAGCCCCCCGCGCCCGTCGTGATCCAGTCGGACAGAAATCTGTGGTATAATGACGGCATGAACGTCGCATGGACCAGAGCTGCCGAGGGACTGCCGCGCCGGGCTTTCACGGTTTCGGACGTGCGGCGGATGATCGATGCGGGTGTGCTTGGCGAGAGCGAGAAGTTCGAGCTGATCGAAGGGGAAATTGTCCCGATGTCGCCGAGCTATGACCCTCACGAGCGTGTGAAGACTGCTTTCATTCTGGCGATCAGTGCCTGGCTCCCAAAAGGGCTTTGGTTCGGCTCTGAAAGCAGCATCTATCTTGCGGAGAAGACGTTTGTTGAACCGGACCTTTGCATCTTCCGCGAAGAACTGAAATCGCACGAGGTCAAAGGATCGGATCTGTTGCTGGTTATCGAGGTCGCGGATTCGAGCTTGGCGTTCGATCGCGGCACGAAGGCGCTGCTCTATGCGACGTACGGTGTGCGTGAACTGTGGGTTATCGATGTGGCAACCAAGGTCACGTCGGTCCACACAGGACCGACCGGAGTTGGATGGACGAATGTGCGTGAAGTCTTGCCAAACGAGACGTTGCGCGCGACTGCGCTGCCAGGTTTCGAAATATGCGTAAGTAGTCTGGGCAGGCGTTAAGCCTACTCCGCCGCTTCCTTCGCGTGCCCCAGCCGCCGGTTGAGCGATTTGACCAACTCCTCGGCGGCCTCGGCGATCACGGTGCCGGGCGGAAAGATCGCCTCGGCGCCGGCTTGTCTGAGTGCGTCGTAGTCCTGCGGCGGGACCACGCCGCCGACCACGATCATGATGTCGCCGCGGCCTTGGGCTTCAAGCTCCGCCTTAACTTCGGGAACCAGCGTCAAATGCCCGGCGGCAAGCGACGACAGGCCGATCACATGCACGTCGTTCTCGACCGCCTGGCGCGCGGCTTCCGCGGGCGTCGCAAACAGCGGGCCCACGTCGACGTCAAAGCCAAGGTCCGCGAAGGCGGAGGCAATCACCTTCTGCCCGCGGTCGTGGCCGTCCTGCCCGATCTTGGCGACCAGGATGCGCGGACGGCGGCCTTCGTCGGCCTCGAACGCGGCGACCAGCTTCAGCACACGCGCGACGGCGTCGGTCATGCCGACCTCCCGCTTGTAGACGCCCGACAGCGTCTTGATCTCGGCGCGATGGCGGCCGAACACCTTCTCCAGTGCCATCGAAATTTCGCCGACCGTCGCCTTGGCACGCGCCGCGTCCACCGCGAGCGCCAGCAGGTTGCCATTGCCGCGGTCGGCCGCGCGCGTCAACGCGGCAAGCGCGTCCTCCACGGCTTTTGGGTCGCGCTCAGCTTTCAGCCGCGCGAGCTTTTCCAGTTGAAGCGTGCGCACCGCCGAGTTGTCGACCCTGAGCACGTCGATCGGCTTCTCCTCGGTCGGCTTGTATTTGTTCACGCCGATGATCGACTGCGCGCCCGAGTCGATGCGCCCCTGCGCCTTGGCGGCGGCTTCCTCGATGCGCAGCTTCGGGATTCCGGCTTCGATCGCCTTGGCCATGCCGCCGAGCTCTTCGACTTCCAGGATGTGGCCCCACGCCTTCTTCGCCAACTCGGCGGTCAACCGCTCGACATAGAACGAGCCGCCCCACGGATCGGCGATGCGCGTGGTGCCGCTCTCCTGCTGCAGGAAGAGCTGCGTATTGCGCGCGATGCGGGCGGAGAAGTCGGACGGCAGCGCCAGCGCCTCGTCGAGCGCGTTGGTGTGCAGCGATTGGGTGTGGCCTTGCGTCGCCGCCATCGCCTCGATCGCGGTGCGCACCACGTTGTTGTAGACGTCCTGAGCGGTCAGGGACCAACCCGAGGTCTGCGAGTGCGTCCGCAGCGAGAGCGAGCGCGGGTCCTTCGCGCCTTCCTGCTTCATCAGCTTGGCCCAGATCAGCCGCGCGGCGCGCAGCTTCGCCACCTCCATGAAGAAATTCATGCCGATCGCCCAGAAGAACGACAGGCGCGGCGCGAAGCGGTCGATGTCGAGCCCGGCCTTCTGTCCGGCGCGCACATATTCGACGCCGTCGGCGAGCGTGTAGGCGAGTTCGAGGTCTTGCGTCGCGCCCGCCTCCTGCATGTGATAGCCGGAGATCGAGATCGAATTGTATTTCGGCATCTTGTCGGACGCATAGGCGAAAATATCGGAGATGATGCGCATCGAGGGCGTGGGCGGGTAGATATAGGTGTTGCGCACCATGAATTCTTTGAGGATGTCGTTCTGGATCGTGCCGGAGAGCTTTTCCGGCGGTACGCCCTGTTCCTCGGCAGCCACAATATAAAGAGCGAGCACCGGCAGCACGGCCCCGTTCATCGTCATCGACACGCTCATCTGGTCGAGCGGGATGCCGGAGAACAGCGTGCGCATGTCGTAGATCGAGTCGATCGCGACGCCGGCCATGCCGACATCGCCCGACACGCGCGGATGGTCGCTGTCGTAGCCGCGATGCGTCGCGAGATCGAACGCGACCGAGAGGCCTTTCTGCCCGGCCGCGAGATTGCGCCGGTAGAAGGCATTGCTGTCCTCCGCGGTCGAGAACCCGGCATACTGGCGCACGGTCCACGGCTGCGTGACGTACATGGTGGGATAGGGGCCGCGCAGATAGGGCGCGATGCCCGGAAAGGTGTCGAGGAAGTCGAGGCCCGCGAGATCGTCTGGCCCGTAGGCCGGCTTCACCGGAATGCCTTCGGGCGTGAGCCAAGGGGTGCCGGAGGCAGGCGCGGCGGAGATCGAGGCGTCGGCAAATTCGACAGCCGCAAAATCGGGGACGCGGGTCATGCCATATCCATCTTCCAGAGCCGGCCGTTCACACCTTTGCTGCGACGCGTCATAGTATCACGGCTCGCACCGCGCGCCATAGACGGGGACAAGTGAATGCAACGAATGACCTTCGGCGGGCTGGACCTGTCGGTGATCGACCCCCACGAACGGGACACGAAGTACATCTACGACGAAATTTTCGTATCGCAGATCTACTACCATTCCGAGATGCGGATTCCGAAGTATCCCATCATCATGGATGTCGGGTCGAACATCGGGCTCTACGGCATCTGGGCACATCGGCGATATCAGCCGAAGGAGATGTACTGCTACGAGGCGAGCCCGCGCACGTTTCCCTACCTTGAAGCCAATGTGAAACGTCTCGTCGACCCGGAGACCACGAAAGTTCACGCTTTCAACCGCGCCTTGGCGAGTTCGAGCGGCCGGACGCTCACGCTGCATCAGTCGCCGCTGGTATCCGGAATCAGCACGCTGCTCGACAAGAACAAGGTGCGTTGGGTCCAGCAGCTCTCCGCCAGCGATGAGCTTTTGACCCACGAGGTCGTGACCTCGACGGTCTCGGCCGAGATGGCGGCCAACAAGATTCCCGCGGTGGATATCCTCAAGATCGACGTCGAGGGCTACTTCATGGAGGTGCTGAAGGGAATCGCCGCGGAGGATTTCGAACGAATCAGAAATATCGTCGTGGAGATCGACTATTCGGCGGAAGCCGAGGTCACGCCCTTCGACGTGGAGACGATGCTGACCGCCAAGGGTTACCAGACCGATCGCGAGGAAGACACGTTCTACGCCTGGCGCCGCTGAGCGGAGAGGAAAGTGTGTGCCCGGGTGAGCACCGCCACCACGTCGCAACCCACATAGATGAAATCCTGCACGCCTGCGGACTTGAGCGCGGCTTCCAGTTCGCCCGGACGGCCCGCCAGATAGATCGGCGCGGCGCCTGCGGATGTCAGCGCCCGCGCGGCATCGGCCGCTTCGGCCGCATAGACCTTGTCGGACGAGCACAGACACACGAGCCTTGCACCCGAGGCTTTGAAGGCCGCGATCATGTCGTCGCGGCTGGCAAAGCCGTCATTGGTAGCGGCCTCGATCCCGCCCGCTTCGAAGAAATTCTTCGCAAACAGCGTGCGTGCGGTGAAGTCGGAAAGCTTGCCGAGATTGGCGAGGAACACTGTCGGCCGTGAGCTGGTCGCGGCAAGTGCGCGATCCGACGCATCGCGCAGGTTCTCGAACGGCTCGGCGAGGCGGATGCGGGGCAGGGCGGCTGCGCTCTGCTCCCCGCTTGCGGGCTGAGGAGCGACCTCAAGCACATGCACCGCCGCCTCATGAATGTTGGGAAACTCGCTCGTGCCGGTGAGTGCGTCCTTGCGCCGCGCGACGTTCTTCTCGCGTTCGGCGCGCGTGGCCGCGACCTTGCTCTGGATCAGACCCTGCTCAAGCGCGGCCGCCGCACCGCCTGCCTTCTCGATGTCCTGAAATAGCGCCCACGCGGCGCCGCAAAGCTGCTGCGTCAGATCTTCGATCCCGCCGGACCCGGCCGTCGGGTCGGATACTTTCGCAAGGTGGGATTCTTCCAGCAGGACAAGCTGCGTATTGCGCGCGACGCGCCGCGCGAAGCGATCGGGCAAGCCGATCGCGGCGGTAAAGGGTAGCACCGTGATGGCGTCCGCGCCGCCGAGGCCCGCGGCGAACACCGCAATCGTCGAGCGCAGGATGTTCACGTACGGATCGCGCCGCGTCATCATGCGCCATGCGGTTTCGGCGGCAACATGAGCCGGCGCGGGTGCAAGCCCGCACGCCTGTTCGACGCGCGCCCAGAGCTTTCGGATGGAGCGAAATTTCGCGATAGTGAGGAATTGGTCGGCATCCGCGGCGAGGCGGAAATAGATCATGCGCCGTGCCGCATCGAGGGCGATGCCGGACGCTTCGAGCGCGCGCAGATCGGCGACCGCGCTGGCGAGGGCGAAGGCAAGCTCCTGCGCTTCCGAGCCGCCGGCATTATGGATGACGCGCCCGTCCGCGACGGCGAACGGACCCCGAAAGCCGTGGGTAGCAAGCTCGCCGATTTGCGTCGCGAAGGCCGGCGCGATCGTCTTCCAGTCACCCTCGCCAGTCGCCGCCAGATGCCCCAGCGGATTGAGGCTCGCGCGCATCTCGATGGTGTCAGGCGCAATACCGCGCCGCTTGACCAGGGCGGCGAAATTCTTCGCAGCGTCGCGGGTTTCGGCGGCGACGTTGAAATCGATGGCGACACCGGCATCCAGATAGACCCCATCGAGGACGCGATCGAGCGTTTCGATGGATGAATCGAGACCGTAACCGTTCGCGTTGAGCGAACCCGCCATGACGAGCGTCAGCCCGGTCGCGCCGTTTTCCAGATCGTGCAGCGCCTGCTCGTTGGCGGCGGCGGGATCGGGATGATCGACGCGCTGCATCACGGTCCATGCGCGGCCCGGCGCGCGTGCCGCCACAGGCTGGGCAGCAGGGGCGCGCGCGTAGAGCGGCTGGATCGCAAGCCCGTCATACCTGTGCGCGACCAGGCGCTTGTCGAACGGCGCGCCCTTGAGCACGCCATCCACCAGTCGGAGCCATTGCTCACGCGTGGCGGCGGGAAATTCACTAGCGAATGCAGGGTCTTCGGCGTCAGGCATGAGAAACTTCTAGCACGGGCCAAGCCAATCGAATGCAATGAAAGTGCCATGGCGCCAAGGGTTCATCGTGGCGGCAGCTTCTCGATGCCTGCCGCATCGACTTGCGCCAGCGCGTCGCGTACGCGCCGGCCGGCGATCAGGCGAGCCGGCGCGATCTCGGCGAGCGGCACCAGCACGAAGGCGCGCTCGAACAGCCGCGGATGCGGTAACACGAGGTCCGGTTCGTTGAGCAAGAGGTCGTCGTAGGCGAGCAGATCGATGTCGATGGTTCGCGGCCCCCAGCGCTCCTCGCGCGCGCGGTCGCGGCCAAGCGCGCGTTCCACGCTCTGCGCACGATCGAGCAACGCGCGTGGCGGCAGCGATGTCTCGACCGCAATCGCGCAATTGATGAAAGGCGGCTGGTCGGTCACGCCCCACGGCGGCGTGCGGTAGTCGGACGAACGCGCGATCAGCCGCACATCCGCGCCGCTGGCAAAGCGCGCAACCGCCGCATCGAGCGTTGCCCGCACGTCGCCGACATTGCCTCCGAGCCCGAGCAGCGCTTCCACGTCATCGCGCCTTCTGGATCGCATCCACGACGCGCAGCGCCTGCACGGTCTCGGCCACGTCGTGCACGCGCACGATGTCGGCGCCGGAAAGCGCCGCCAGCACGTTGCCAGCAATCGAGCCGCCGATGCGCTCGCCCGGTTTGGACGGCGAAACGAAGTCGATGAACCGCTTGCGCGAAAGCCCCATCAGCAGCGGCAGTCCGAACGAACGCAACTCGGCAAGCCGCGCGATCATCGTGATGCTCTGCTCCGGCGTCTTGCCGAAGCCGATGCCGGGGTCGAGCACGATACGGTCGCGCATAATGCCGGCTTTCGCCGCGATATCGAGCGAACGGGAGAAGAACGCCTTCGCGTCCGCCATGATGTCGAGCGCGGGGTCGGGCGCCTCGCGGTTGTGCATCACGATCACCGGCACGCCGTGCTCGACGGCGACGCGCGCCATGTCGGGATCGCGTTGCAGGCCCCACACGTCATTGAGGATCGCAGCACCTTGTCCCAGCGCCCACGCGGCGGCCTTCGCCTTGATGGTGTCGATCGAAACCGGCAGGCCAAGCTGAACGACTGGCCGCAGCACCGGCCTGAGGCGTGCAAGTTCCTCATCGAGCGAGACCGGCTTCACGCCGATATAGGGGCGGGTCGATTCCGCGCCGACGTCGAGGATATCCGCCCCTTCGGCTTGCATGCGGCGTCCGTGCGCCAGCGCAACCTCAGGATCGATGAACCGGCCGCCGTCGGAAAACGAGTCCGGCGTGACGTTGAGGATCCCCATCACCAGCGGACGGCGCTCGCCGAGCAACCGGCCAAGCTCAATCTTATTCCGCGTGGTGGAATTCGTCAGCGCCATCGCGCCGCTTTGCGGCGACGCCGCAGGGGAGTCAAGCATGTCCCGGGCGCGGCGCAGCGTGAAACGGTGCGACGCAGACCCGGGAACGGCACTAGTAAGTGATCTTCAGCGGCAACTTCCGGGCCGCCTCGATCCAGTGCCCCACGCGCTTCTCGGAGGGGAGCAGTTGCACGCGCTTGCGCTTTTCATTGGCCGCAGCCATCGCCTCGGCGAGCCGCCCGGGATTGCGGTATTTCAGCTCCTTCACGGTGTCCACGCCGGCATCCTTGAGCAGCTCCGCATAGGGCTCGCGCACGCCTTTGATGCGCATGCGATCGGCGAGATTCGCCCAGCGCAGCACCGTTTGCTCGTCGACATCGAGCTTTTCGGCGAGATTCTTGCGGTCTTTCGCGGTCTTCGACGCCTCCAGCAGCTTTTCGGTGGTCCGAATGCCGAGCGCCTTCAACCTGGCCGCCATCGCGGGGCCGATGCCTGCGATCGCCCTGAGAGGATAGGACACGCGCGTCTCCTTCGTTCCGTCCCGGCGCGTCGCGACAACCAAGGGCGCGCCACGCGGGTGCAGAGTGTCAGGTGAAGTGATTGAGGCAGAGTACGCGTGCACCAAACTCGCCGGCGATGCGGCGTCTATCGAACGTAACCATGGTCCCCCTCATGCCCCGCGCTACGGCAGGTTACGATGATCTTGAACATGCCTCGAAGGAAACACAAGCACGAGATGTTGCGAGCGTCGAGAGAGTCGATTGCCGATGCTCAGCATTCGTTCGCGAGCGTGACCTGCGAGACACAGAACATTTCGGCTACGCTATGGCCGGTGGAAAGCGTGGAGCGCGCCCTCTATAACGGCGGCGCAGCGGCGCGGCACAACCGTCATGCGCGCACTGGCTGCGCGGGAGCATAGCGATGGCTGATCTCGACACGGACGGCAGGATATTCGTCGGCAAGAGCGTCAAGCCGGAGTATCTGGCGCTGCGCTATGGCAACCGTCATGGCCTCGTGACCGGAGCGACCGGCACCGGCAAGACCGTGACGCTGCAGGTCCTCGCCGAAGGCTTCTCGCGCGCGGGCGTTTCGGTATTTGCGTCCGACATCAAGGGCGATCTGTCCGGCATCGCGGCGGTCGGCGAGCCGAAGGAGCCGTTCGTCAAGCGCGCCAAGGAGCTTGGCTTCGACTACCAGCCCGACGAATTTCCCGTGGTGTTCTGGGACCTGTTCGGCGAGCAGGGCCATCCCGTGCGTGCCACCATTTCCGAGATGGGCCCGCTGCTGCTGGCGCGGCTGATGGACCTGAACGATGTCCAGGAAGGCGTCCTGAACATCGCGTTCCGCGTGGCGGACGAGCAGGGGCTGCTGCTGCTCGACCTCAAGGACCTCCGCGCGATTCTCGGTTTTATCGCCGAGCACGCCAAAGATCTCACCACGCAGTACGGCAATGTCTCGAAGCAGACCATCGGCACCATCCAGCGCCAGCTTCTGGTGCTGGAGAACCAGGGTGGTGCGAAATTTTTCGCCGAACCAGCGCTCGCCATGAAGGATTTCATGAGGGTCGACCGCGACGGGCGCGGCATCATCAATATCCTTGCCGCCGACAAGCTGATGGAGAACCCGCGGCTTTACGCGACGTTCCTGCTTTGGCTGCTGTCCGAGCTGTTCGAAGAGCTGCCCGAGCTCGGCGACCCCGAAAAGCCGAAACTCGTGTTCTTCTTCGACGAGGCGCATCTCCTCTTCAACGATGCCCCCAAGGCGCTGATGGACAAGATCGAACAGGTGGTACGGCTGATCCGCTCCAAGGGCGTTGGGGTCTATTTCGTCACGCAGAATCCGCTCGACGTGCCCGACAAGGTGCTGGCGCAGCTCGGCAACCGGGTGCAGCACGCGCTGCGCGCCTTCACGCCGCGCGACCAGAAGGCGGTGCGCGCCGCGGCCGAGACGTTCCGCGCAAACCCGAAGCTCGATACTGCGACCGTCATCAGCGAACTGGGCAAGGGCGAGGCGCTGGTGTCGTTCCTGGAAGGCAATGGCACGCCCTCGATGGTCGAGCGCTGCATGGTACGGCCGCCGTCGGCGCGCGTCGGGCCGGTCAGCCCGGAGGAGCGCGCGGGTGTCATCAGGAACAGCCCTGTGAAAGGTAAATACGACCAGACGGTCGATTCCGATTCCGCCTACGAGATGCTGCAGCGGCGCACGCACGAGACAGCGGCGCCGGTCTCGACCGGCCAACCGGGCGGCACCGCACCAGGAGCGCCGCAAGGCGCCCCGCAGGAGGGTGGCGGACTGCTCGGCCAGCTTGGCGGCATGCTCGGCTCGGTGTTTGGCACCGGCCGTCCGCGCGGCCAGCGCCTCTCCACGGGTCAACTGATCACGCGCGAGATCACCCGTTCGGTCACCAACAAGCTCGCCGGTCAGGTCGCCGCCAACATCGGCAAGTCGATCGGCGGCTCCATGGGTGGTTCGGTTGGCCGCGCGATCGTGCGCGGGACGCTGGGCGGCATTTTGCGGCGCTAGCGTCATTCCGGGGCGCGCCCTAAAGCGCGTTCACGCGCGCCTGCGACGCGCTATGGGCGCGAGCCCGGAATCCATAAACACAAGAATTGCCTGAACGCTCCGACGGTGCCAAACCCATAGGCTCGTGGCTATGGATTCCGGGCTCGCCGCTACGCGGCGCCCCGGAATGACGAGTGAAATTCTGGAGTGAACAATGACCTCTGCCGCCAAAGCCTTGCCCGCCGTGCTCGCGCGAATCGACGCCGATCTCGACAAGAGCCTCGATCGCCTGTTCGACCTGGTGCGCATCCCGTCGATTTCGACCGACAGCGCCTTCAAGGATTCCTGCCGCGCCGCCGCCGATCACGTGGCGAAGGATTTGGAGAGCCTCGGCTTCGAGGCCACCGTGCGGGCAACCGCGGGCCATCCGGTGGTGATCGGCAAGAGCAATGGGGCTGCGAACGGCGGCCCGCGCGTGCTGTTCTACGGCCACTACGACGTTCAGCCGGTCGATCCGCTCGATCTGTGGAACTCGCCGCCGTTCGAGCCGAAGGTCGGCAAGCTGCCCGATGGCCGCAAGATCATCCTTGGGCGCGGCGCCTGCGACGACAAAGGCCAGTTCATGACCTTCGTGGAGGCGCTGCGCGCCTACAAGACCGTCACCGGAAAGCTGCCGATCGACGTCACGATGATGATCGAGGGTGAGGAGGAATGCGGCTCGAAGAGCCTGTTCGACTTCGTGCGCAGCAATGCCGCCGAATTCAAGCGCGATCTCGCTCTCATCTGCGATACCGGCATGTGGAACCAATCGACTCCGCTGGTCACGACCTCGCTGCGCGGGCTGCTCTACGAAGAGGTGAAGGTCACCTGCGCGGACCGCGACCTGCATTCCGGGCTGTTCGGCGGCGCTGCCGCCAATCCGATCCGCATTCTGTCGAAGATCATCGCTGCGCTGCATGACGACAGCGGCCGCGTGATGGTGCCGGGTTATTATGACGGCGTCCCGGAACTGCCCGCGGATATCAAGGCGGATCTGAAGGGCCTCAACCTCACGGCTGCGGAATTCCTCGGCCAGGTCGGCTTGAAGGCACCCGCGGGCGAGAAAGACCGCATGCTGATCGAGCAGATTTCGACGCGGCCGACCTGCGACGCCAACGGCATCATCGGCGGCTATACCGGCGAGGGCGCCAAGACGGTGATCGCCGCGGAGGCGACGGCCAAGATTTCATTCCGGCTGGTCGGCACGCAGGACCCGGAGAAAATCCGCGATGCCTTCCGCGCCTTCGTGCGCGCGCGGTTGCCCAAGGACGCGACCGCCGAGTTCATCAATCACGCCTGCAGTCCGGCGCTGCAGGTCGCCTACGAAAACCCGGCGCTGGCCAAGGCGCGTGCTGCGTTGACCGAGGAATGGGGCACCAAGGCGGTCGCTGTCGGCTCGGGCGGCTCGATCCCGATCGTCGGCGATTTCAAGAGCGTGCTCGGCATGGACACGCTGCTGGTCGGCTTTGCGCTCGACGACGACCGCGTGCATTCGCCGAACGAAAAGTACGACCTCACCTCGTACCACAAAGGCACCCGCTCGTGGGCGCGCATCATCGCGGCACTGGCGGGCTGATCTGCTCGCCTACTCACCCGACCATTGCGGCGTGCGCTTGGTGAGGAACGCGTCGAGGCCTTCGCGAAAATCCTTGCTCATGTAGGTCATCAGGATCAGGTCGTGGCCTTCATCGCTTGAAAGCCGTGGCTGAAGGCGGCGCATCGCCTCCTTGGTGGCGCGCAGCGTGAGCGGCGCATGGCCGGCAAGAAGCGTGGCAAGCTCGTCGGCTCGCTTTTGCAGCGCCGCGACATCCTCGACCACCTCGCTTAGCAGGCCGAGCGCCAGCGCTTCCGGCGCTTCGACCAGACGCGCCGTGAAAATGATATCCTTCACGCGCGCGGGGCCGAGCAGGGCCGCGAGCCGGCTGTAGTTCGCCATCGACAGGCAGTTGCCGAGCGTGCGGGCGATCGGAAAGCCGAACCGGGCGGTTTTGGTGCCGATGCGCAGGTCGCAGCAGGCAGCGATTGCCGCGCCGCCGCCGGTGCAGACGCCGGCGATCGCCGCAATGGTCGGAACGCGGCACTGTTCGAGCACGCCGAGGACACGGTCGTTCCGCGCCTCGTAATCGATGGCGTCCTGCGGCGTCGCGAAGGCCCGGAACTGATTGATGTCCGTCCCGGAGGCGAAGGCCTTGTCGCCCGCGCCGGTAAAGATCAGCACCTTGATGGCGCGATCCTTGTTCGCTTCCTCGCAGATCTCCGCGAGGCGCTCGTACATCTGGAAGGTGAACGCATTGCGCGCCTGCGGGCGATTGAAGGTGACGCGGCCGATGCCGTCGCGCACGTCGAAAAGGATGTCGTTCTGCTCTGTCATGTGTGTCTCCTGCAGGCGACTGTCTTTGACGATGCGGCGCGGCGGGTCAAGCTGGAGCGTGAGTGTCGGCAGCGCGCTCAACTCGTGGACGACTTTGACCGGCGCGAACTCCGGATACTCGTCCGGCAGGTTGGCGCGGTTGACCCACACGCACTGGAAACCGAACGCGGCCGCGCCCATCACGTCCCAGCGGTTCGACGAGACGAACGCGACATCGGCGGGCGCCACGCTGAATGCCTCGGTGACCATGGCATAGACTTGCTGTTGCGGCTTGTAGATGCGGATCGTGTCGACCGACAACACCGCATCGAGATCGGACCCGATGCCGGCGGCGGTCACGGCGCCATCGAGCATGCGCGGATTGCCGTTCGAGAGGATCGCGGTTTTCAATCCCTTCGTCTTGAGTGCGCTGAGTGCCCCGCCTGCATCGGGAAAAGCATCGAGCTTGAAGTAGGCGTCGAGCAGCGTCGCGCGCAGCGCCTTGTCGACCGAAGGCACGCGCGCGAATGCGTAATCGAGCGCGCGTTCGGTCAGCGTCCAGAAATCGACGTAGTGCCCGGCAGCCGAGAGCATCCAGGCATATTCAAGCTGCTTGGCGCGCCAGATGTCGGACAAGCGATCCGCCTCAGGTCCCGCCGCGTCACGATGGCGAGCAATCGCTGCATGAACGTCGAACAGTGTGCCGTAGGCGTCGAACACGAACACGCGAGCGGGCATGGCGAGCTTCACCTGTCATCCCGGAAGCCGCGAAGCGGCTATCCGGATCCAGTAAACACCGCCTGAGCGATGTCGCACCACCCGTGTTTACTGGATCCCGGGTCTCGCGGAGCCTGTCATCGGGCCGCGCTTTGCGCGGACCCGTTGGCTCGCCCGGGATGACAGCGGCGTCCGCTGATGTCAGCCATCAGCGAATTTCATGGGCAGAAGGGCGCAAAACCCCGTAAAGAGGCGCAAGAAAATCGCATCAGGAGCACGCCCATGGCGCCGAACGGCAAGCCTTCGCAATGGTCCAAGACCTGGACCTTCTACGAAGGCGACTGGCACGAGGGCAACATCGGCATCTACGGCCCACGCACGCATGCGGCCTGGCTCGGCTCCTCGGTGTTCGACGGCGCGCGCGCGTTCGAGGGCGTGACGCCGGACCTCGATCTGCACTGCGCGCGCATCAACGACTCCGCGCCAAAACTTTTCCTCAAAGCCCTGGTGCCGAAGGAAACCTGGTTAGGCCTGGTCGCCGACGGCATGAAGCGGTTCGACAAGGATACGCCGCTCTATATCCGCCCGATGTACTGGGCCGAGCGCGGCGGCACACTAACCGGCGTCTCGGCCGATCCGGAGTCCACGCGCTGGTGCCTCTGTCTCTATGAAACCGCGATGCCGCCTGCTTCGGCAGGCCTTTCGATCACGCTCTCGCCGTTCCGCCGCCCGACGATCGAATGCATGCCGGTCGATGCGAAGGCCGGCTGCCTTTACCCGAACAACGGGCGCGCGCTGTTCGAGGCGGGATCGCGCGGCTTCGACAACTGCCTCCTGTGCGACATGCTCGGCAATGTCGCCGAGCTGGGCACCGCGAACGTGTTCTTCGCCAAGGACGGCGTCGTACATACACCCGCCGCGAACGGAACATTCCTCAACGGCATCACGCGCCAGCGCACCATCAAGCTGCTGCGCGATGCCGGTGTGAGCGTCATTGAGGGCTCGTTCCGCTATTCGGATTTCCAGAACGCGGACGAGATCTTCTCGAGCGGCAACTATTCGAAGCTGATGCCGATCATCCGCATCGACGACCGTTCGCTCCAGCCCGGGCCGTTCTATCGCAAGGCGCGCGAGCTTTACTGGGACTACGCGCACAGCGCATGATCCCGAAAAGCATGTCCCCGACACCGATCGGGGATGGGAACCGGTTTTCGGAAAAAGATCATGCGCTTGTTTAAGTGACGGGAAGGGTCATGAGCGTACGGCCGTGTACGACCGCGGAGGAAATGAGCGCGGCGTTCGCGCCGATGTGGCACTATCTCGGACACTTGCCGCCGTCGCCGGACGCGATCAAGCATTTCGCGCGCGTGCTTGCACCGGAGCGCGTGCACGCGGCATTCGAAGGCGACAAGGCCGTCGCTGGCTCCGCGGCCTTCGCGTTCGATCTGACCATACCGGGCGGGCGCGTGAAGGCGGCGGGCGTCACGGTTGTCGGCGTGCTGCCGACGCACCGGCGCCGCGGCCGTCTGCGCGCGATGATGCGCCCGTTGACCGATGCTGCGCATGCGCGTGGCGAGCCCGTCGCGGTCCTGCGGGCGTCCGAGGATACGCTCTACGGACAGTTCGGCTACGGCATGGCATCGATGTCAGCCGAGATCGACGTGCCGCGCGGGCACACGGGAACGTTTACCCAGATCGATACGATGTGGCGGACGAATTCTGCCCGTGGAATGCGGGGCGCTGGCGCATCGGACGCGGCGTCATTGAGAAAACGACGGCCGAAGCCGATCTTGCCTGCGACGTTTCCTCGCTCGGCTGTGTCTATCTTGGCGGTTTCACGTTTGCGCAGCTTGGGCGATCCATGCGAGTCAGGGAATTGCGCCTCGGGGCGATCACCCGTGCGGACGCGCTGTTCCACAGCGATCGCGCGCCGTGGTGTCCGGAGATATTCTGAAGGGTGCCATGACCGACAAGCCGCCCGATCGCCTCTCGTCCGATCCCGACAGCCCGTTCTACGACGAGGCGCTGCTCGCGCGCGGGATCGGCATCCGCTTCGCAGGTGCCGAGAAGACCAATGTCGAGGAGTATTGCGTCAGCGAAGGCTGGATCCGGGTCGCTGCCGGCAAGACGCTCGACCGCAAGGGCAAGCCACTGACCATCAAGCTCAAGGGGCCGGTCGAGCCGTATTTCCGCGAGCCTGAAACCAAGGGCTCAGAATAGGAAAGGCCGAGCCTTGCGGCCCGGCCTTCGATTTGATCGTCGGTGCGATCCCGCGTCAGCAGCGCATCATTCCATGCTGCGCCGATGACGCTTCGCGTCACTTCGCGGCCGAATACATCTCCTCGACGTGCTCCCAGTTGATCAGGCTGTCCCAGAACGCCTCAAGGTATTT
The DNA here is from genome assembly GCA_034669145.1 of Hyphomicrobiales bacterium. GTDB lineage: Bacteria > Pseudomonadota > Alphaproteobacteria > Rhizobiales > Xanthobacteraceae > PALSA-894. Next base: position 34,918 of record JAXDNY010000060.1, on the reverse strand, counting down.
CGGCCGGGCGTTGCGGTAGTCGATGTAATAGGAGTGCTCCCACACGTCGCAGCCGAGGATCGGGGAGGCGCCCTTCACCAGCGGGCTCTCGCCGTTCGGCGTCTTGTCGATCATCAGCTTGCCGTCCTTGACGGCGATCCAGCACCAGCCCGACCCGAACTGGCCGACGCCGGCCGCGATGAAGTCCGCCTTGGCCTTGGCGAGGCCGCCGAGGTCCTTGTCGACCGCGGCCGCAATCTTGCCGGGCAGCTTGTCGCCGCCGCCGCCCTTCTTCATCCATTTCCAGAAGTGAATGTGGTTGTAGTGCTGGCCGGCGTTGTTGAACACGGCCGGGTTCTTGCCGTACGAGCCCTTCACAATCTCCTCGAGGGACTTGTTCTCCCACTCGGTGCCCTTCAGCGCGTTGTTGCCGTTCGTGACGTAGGCCTGATGATGCTTGTCGTGGTGAAATTCGAGCGTCTCCTTCGACATGACGGGTGCGAGCGCGTCGTGCGAATAAGGGAGGTCGGGCAGCGTGAAGGCCATGATCAACTCCTTGAGAATGGGAAGCGAAAATCGGGTGTAACCCGCAGGTTTGGGGGGCGAGTTCCACCCTCTAGATAGGCCGGGCCCGCGCCTGCGGCAACGCTGTTGTTGGCGGTCGGCGCCGTGTCGCCGCTGCAACGGTCACCGGCTATCATGTTGGAAACACTTGCCCTGACGCGTTGGTTCCTGAAATGTGTCGCGGGGGGCTCGAATGTATCTGGTATTGCTCTTTGTCGGCCTTGTTGTGGCCGCGGCCGGCGTGGCGCTGCTGGGCTATGCCGTGCCGGTTGAGGATTTGGCCGGCACCGCGCTGTTCGTATCCGGTGTGGTCGCGATCGTCGGAGCCTTGATCATCGCCGCTCTTGCGGCGGCGGTGCGCACCTTGAGCAGGATCGCGGAACGGCTGGAGATCCAGCCGTTGCCGCTGCCGCCGGTTGCGGCGGTTGGGCGCGACGACCCGGCCCCGCGGCCGGCACGTGCTGCGGCTGCTGTTGCTGCAGCGCGGCCATCCTTGCTGGGCTGGCTCGGCCGCGGCAGTTCGCCCGCTCCGGTTCGCGCCGCGCGCGCACCGTCACTCGCAATGCCCGAGCCGGAACCTGCGGCTCCTCCGGTCGACCTCGGCCCGCTCACCCGCATTCCGGATACCGCGCCACCCCCGTCACCGGTGCCGCAACAAGCGCCGCCAATTCGGCCACAGCCGAGGCCTGCCCCGGTGGCTAACCCGAATGGCGCCAGTGCAACCGTCTATCGCTCCGGCGTGATCGACGGGATGGCCTATTCGCTGTTCATGGACGGGTCGATCGAAGCCGAACTGCCGACCGGCAGGGTCAAGTTCGCGACGATCGACGAATTGCAGCAGTATCTGGTGAGCAAGAAATAGCCTCAGGCACCCGCAGCGCCTGCCACTTCGAGCGCGAACGCATAGGACAGCGCGACCTCCTTCAACCGGTCGAACCGCCCGGCCGCGCCGCCGTGACCCGCGTCCATGTTGGTGCGCAACGCGATGATGTTGTTGCTGGTGTTGAGACTGCGCAGCTTCGCGATCCACTTCGCCGGCTCCCAATAGGTCACACGCGGATCGGTCAATCCCGCGAGCGCCAGGATCGCCGGATAGCTCTGCGCCCGCACATTCTCGTAGGGCGAATAGCCGAGCATGAGGCCGAACGCCTGTTCGTCGGTGATCGGGTTTCCCCACTCCTGCCATTCGGGCGGTGTCAGCGGCAGTGAGTCGTCGAGCATCGTGTTGATCACGTCGACGAACGGTACTTCGGCGATGATGCCGCCGAAGAGATCGGGCCGCAGGTTCGCGACCGCGCCCATGAGCAGGCCACCGGCCGAACCGCCGTGCGCGACGACCTTGCCCGGCGCCGCATAGCCCTGCGCGCGGAGGAATTCTCCGGCCGCGATGAAATCCGTGAACGTGTTCGGCTTGTTCAGGAGCTTGCCGTCCTTGTACCACTGCCGCCCCTTCTCGCTGCCGCCGCGAACGTGTGCGATGGCATAGACGAAGCCGCGATCGACCAGCGAGAGCCGGCCGGTGCTGAACGCGGCCGGCAGCGCATAGCCGTAGGCGCCGTAGCCGTAGAGCAGCAGCGGCGCGGTGCCGTCTGGCTTCACGTGGCGGCGATGCAGGATCGAGATCGGCACCATCTCGCCGTCCGGCGCCTTCGCTCGCAGGCGCCGCGTCACATAGGCGGCGGGGTCGTGCCCGCTCGGTACTTCCTGGCGCTTGCGCAAGGTGCGCGCGCGCGTTTTCAGGTCGTAGTCCCACACCTCATTCGGCGTCGTCATCGACGAATAGTGGAAGCGCAGGCGATCGGTGACGAACTCGTAGCCGCCCTCCGCGCCGAGCGAGTAGGCTTCCTCGGGAAAATCGATCGCGTGCTCTTCGCCGCTTGCAATTTGACGCACGACGATGCGCGGCAGTGAGTCCTCGCGCTCGAGCCGCACCAGCCAATCCGACAGCAGCGTCATGCTCAGCAGATACACGCCGCGCCGGTGCGGAATTACGTCGCGCCAGTTCTCGCGCGCGGTCGCCGCGAGCGGCGTGATCATGATCTTGAAGTCTTCGGCGCCGTCCGCGTTGGTGCGAACGAGCAGAATCTCCTCGCCGGCCCAGGCCGGATGATGCTCCACATCGTATTGCAGCGAGGCTTGCCGCGCCGCGACCAGACGCGGCGTTGCCTCCGCAACCGTCAAGTCGATCAGCCAGGATTCCGACGTCTCGTGATCGTGCACCGAAATGTCGGCGAAGCGGCCGGACTGCGTACGGCCGAGCGAAACGAAGAAACGGTTGTCGCGCTCCTCGTAGATGAGCGCATCGTCGGCCGCGGGCGTGCCAAGCCGGTGGCGATAGACGCGCGAGGGGCGATGATTGGCGTCGAGCCGCACGTAATAGAACGCGGTCGAATCCTCGGTCCAGACCGCCGAGTCGGAAACGTCCGCAATGACGTCAGGCAGATCGCCGCCCGCGCCGACGTCGCGAATGCGCAGCTCGTCGAACTCCGACCCCTTTTCATCGACCGACCATGCGAGCAGCCGGTGATCGGGCGAATGCTGCGTGCCGCCCAGCTGGAAGTACGCCTTGCCGGCCGCGAGCGCGTCGCCGTCGAGCAGCATGGTCTCCGCACCGCCGTCGCGCGGCTGGCGGCAAAGGATCGGGTGCTGCCCGCCTTCCCGATAGCGCACGTAATACGCCATGGGGCCGTCCGGGCTCGGCACCGTGGAGTCGTCCTCCTTGATGCGCGCCTTCATCTCGGCGAACAGGCTTTGCTGCAGCGCTTCGCTATGGGCGAGTGCGGCTTTGGTGTAATCGTTCTCCTCGGTCAGATAGGCGCGGATCTTCGGATCGAGCACCGCCGGATCGCGCATCACCTCCTGCCAGTTCTCCGCACGCAGCCACGCATAGTCGTCGACAAGCGTCGTGCCGTGAACAGTCGATTTCTTGGGTCGACGTTCCGCGCGCGGTGGCGGCAGGCGAGGGGTGCGCTCGAGCATCGTAACTCCGCTGCGACGATCTTTGGCGGACGCCCGCCGGTCTGAAAGACCTATGAAGCAGCCCGGGTCGCGGCAAGGCACGGTAGTGCGATCGCAGCGTTCTGGCGCCGCCGCGACATCAGGTCGCGACACGAATACATCAGCGAAAAGGCAGATATCGCAATATCGTGATGGATATGCTTGCCCGATCTGCTGTTTGAACTTGAATAATCGAGACCGCAATACTATAAATCAATGTAATTCGGAATGTCCGATTCGTAACCGGAGATGTGCATCCGGTTGAATGAAGCATCGGCGCGCTGGGCCGCGAGTAAGCCGCAAGACGCGTGACGGTGCCGGCTACTCAATGATTATGTTCAGTTCACCTCGTGACAGGAACGCTGGGCCCATGAACGACAACCCGAGCGGCAGCTTCATCGAACTCACGGCCGACATCGTATCGGCATATGTCAGCAACAATTCGGTTACGGCGGGCGAGATTCCAAGCCTGATCAATCAGGTGCATTCGGCGCTGATGCGGGTTTCGGTTGGCCAGAGCGATGCCCAGCCCGAACCGCTCAAGCCGGCGGTATCGGTCAAGAAATCGATCACGCCGGATCATCTGGTCTGTCTTGAGGACGGAAAGAAGTTCAAATCGCTCAAGCGGCACCTGCGCACGCAGTACAACATGACGCCGGAGGCCTACCGCGAGAAGTGGGGCCTACCGCCCGACTACCCGATGGTCGCGCCGAATTACGCCGCTGCGCGCTCCCAGCTTGCCAAGCAGATGGGCCTCGGTCAGCAGCGCCGCCGCCGCTCGAAATAGCCTGCCCGGACTGGTTTTGCCTGGACGGTTGCCGGCCCGCGGCGGTCTTGGCTGCGTGGCGGCTTTGGCGCGTCTCAGAATTTGATCCCAAGGCGGTTCCGTCGCCGCCTGACCAAGAAAAATGGGTCTATTTTCAATTGGATAGGTTCTGATGACCCTAGGACAGGGTTCTTCTTATGAACAGGGTATCGAGAAAAGAGAAATAAGTTATCCCCGCCTACCCGGGGTTGGTGCATGATGCCGAGGTAAGAGGTCCTACTCGGAGGAATTCATGGCCAATCTGGATACCTCGGTTGAAGCGAGGGCAAACCCCACAAAGGCCTGGTCTGGCGATCCGGTTTGTCGCGCCCGCGAGGTCATCGATGCAGCGGTCGCCGCCACATTCACCGTTCCGCTCGGCGAATTGCGGGCCAGTACGCGGCGAGGCGCATCGGTCGCGCTGGCGCGCCAGAGCGCGATGTATCTCGCCCACGTGGCGCTGGGCTTAAGCTTCAGCGAAGTCGGGCGTGCATTCGGGCGCGACCGCACGACCGCCGCCTATGCGTGCCGGCGGATCGAGGACCGCCGCGCCGACAGCGAGCTCGATACGGCGCTCGCCGAGCTCGAACACGCCTTGCGCCGCAATGTCGATGCGACGTTCGGAGCCGTGTCGTGAGCAGGAAGATCGTTCCCGATGACACGATCGATCCGTTTCGCGCGCAGCACCTGAGCCTTGCGCGCCGGCTGATCGCAACCCCCGACGGCCCCGCCGGTGTGCTGGTGGATGAGGCGGAGAGCCCGCTCGCCTGGCTCGCGCGGCGCAAGGGGCGCGATGGGCAGCCGCTGATTCATGTCACGCAATTCCAGGCGGGCGAGCGGCTGCGCGGCGATTTCACGCGCGCGCAGATGACCCCGCGCGTCACCGCGAACTGGGACCCTTCAGTGGCACAAGGCCGGCGCGGGCAGGCGGGAGGCGGCACCTTCACCGACGCAGCGGTCGCTGCGCGCCAGCGGTTGCGCGGCGCGCTTGACGCGGTCGGGCCGGAATTCGCCGGGCTGCTTCTCGATGTCTGCTGTTTCCTCAAAGGGCTGGAAGACATCGAGCGCGAACGACGCTGGCCGCCGCGTTGCGGCAAGGTCGTGGTGCAACTCGCGCTCGATCGGCTCGCGCGGCACTATGGGTTGGCCGAGCAGGCGCGCGGCCGTGCCCGCGCGCCGATCCGGACCTGGCTCGATGCCGACAGCGAATTCGCGGTGGAGTCTTAAGCCGCGTGCTCCAGCGCGGCGCGCGCATCCGACCGGATCCGCTCCACCATGGAGCGGAAGCCGTTCGAGCGCTGCGGCGTCAGGTGTTCGCGCAAGCCCAGCCGGTTGAACAGCTCGACCGCGTCCGTCTTGAGGATCTCCGGCGCGGGCTTGCCCGAATAGAGCGCGAACAGGATCGCGATCAGCCCACGCACGATATGCGCGTCGCTGTCGCCGACGAATGAGAGCGTCGGTCCGCTCGCGCCGTTCGGCTTCACGCTGGTGCCGAGCCACACCTGGCTGGCGCAGCCCTGCACCTTGTTCTGCTCGTTACGCAGCTCCTCGGGCAGCGGGGTAAGCGTGCGCCCGAGCTCGATCACATAGCGATAGCGGTCGTCCCAGTCGTCGAGGAGCGCGAAGTTCTCGATGATGTCGTCGATGGTCGCCGCAGTCGTCATACGCCGAGGATATAGGCGTGCGGTGCGGCGGGGTATAGCCCGATTTCAGCGAGTTCCGGCTATTGCGGGCGCCGTGCGTCGGCCTGGCGCTGCTGCGTGCCGCGCCACGCGGGCGCCGTGTCGGCCTGCGTCAAGGTGTTCTGCGAATCGGCCTCAGCGAGCGCCTTCGCGGGCGTCGCCGGGGCTGCCTGCTCGGATTTCGAGGTGAACTTCTCGTACACCCACTTCGCGCTCGCCTGCGCCTTGTGTCCGAAGTAGGTGAGCGCCTGCGAGCCGACCTGACAGGCCTCGGGCTGGCGCGTGCAGAACTGGGTCATGTCGGAGACGGTGGCCGACGCGGCCGTGACGGCCTGTGCCGCGCCGATTCCTGACTCCGGCACCTTCGCGGACTCCGGCGTGGGCAGCAGCACGATGACGATGCTGAGCCAGAACGCCGCACGGATAAGAAAGAACATGACTCTGCCCTGTGTCCTCCACGGCATTTTCACCGCGGTTGAGGACACGCTAGCAGAGGCCTTTGAAGGCGGCGTTCGTTCAGTACTGTCGATTTTGCGCATGTTCGAGGCAAGTTTTCGACGAGTTTTCCTAAAATTCGAACGATTTTCATCGTTAAGAAAATCATGATGGCGCGCTTGCGTATCTGTCGTGCTCGCCGCCACGCCCGACCTCGCACCAAACGAAGACCTGCGACAGACGGGCATCTTGCGTCGGTGCCGTGCGCGGTCCGCCCCTTGCGGCCTTCATTCGGCAACCGACCGTTCACCATTCGAGACGAAACCAGCCCCGTTGCTTCGGTATTGGCCCCTATCGGCGCCGCGCAGGCTCCGGCGCCGCGTTCCCTTAGCGTTCGTTTAAGCGCCCTCTGACACGATCCGCACATGTGGGGAGCGCGTCCCGTCGGGCGTGTCTTTAAGTGACGTGAGCGTGTTCGCGCAAATCCGCCTCTACCTCGACTCGTTGGTGCATCCCTCGGCGCGGCTCGATCCGCTGACTGCGGCGCGCCACCGGGCATTCATTGCGCCGCGCATCGTCGGCGGATTGGTGGCGCTGACCGCGCTGCCGATCCATCTGGCACTCAGCGGCATGCCGAGCCCGCTTGAAATCCTCTTCTACGCATGGCTCGCAACCCCGATTCTGACAGCCTGCTATCTGTCGCGCACCGGCCGCTACGAAAGCGCGCAGATCATGTCGTCCGCGTCGCTCGCCGTTCTGATTACGGCGATCGGCATGGCGACCGGCGGGATTACGTCGTTCGCCGCGGTATGGCTCGTGGTCATCCCGCTCGAAGCGGCGCTTGCCGCCTCGCGCCGTGTCGTGACCATCGCTTCTGTTCTGGCACTCAGTGCGGCGGGCCTCCTCTATCTTGCGGGGCAGCCGCACCTGTTCGCCTCAACCGCGCCCTCGGCGGTCCTGATGGCGCTGGGCCTCATTTCCGCGGCGCTCTATGCGACCGGCCTTGCACTCGGCAGCGCCTCGCTGGCGCGCACCAGTTCGCGCCTCCTCGTGGTGGAGGAAGACCGCTACCGGTTGCTCGCGCGCAACATCACCGACGTGATCACGCGCCACCGCCGCAACGGCACGGTGCGCTTTGCCTCGCCCGCCGCCGAATCGCTGTTCGGTGCGCCGGCGAAGACGCTGCTCGGTCACGGTCTGTTCGACCGCGTCCATGTCGGCGATCGCCCGGCCTATCTGACGGCGCTGGCCGACGCCGCCGCGCAAGGCGTCAGCAGTTCGGTTGAATTCCGCATCCGGCGCGAGGCGGCGGAGAGGGAATCCGAAAGTCCCGCCCGGTTCATCTGGGTCGAAATGCGCTGCCGCGCGCTCGATCGCGCCGAAGGCGATGACTCGCAGAGCGAGCGCGAGGTCGTCGCGGTGATCCGCGACGTGACCGATCGCAAGGTTCAGGAGCAGGCGGTCGACGATGCGCGCGAGGAGGCCGAGCGCGCCAATGCCGCCAAAAGCCGCTTCCTCGCCACCATGAGCCATGAGCTGCGCACGCCGCTCAATGCGATCATCGGCTTCTCCGAGATGCTCGCCAACGAAGACATGATGCAGCTCGACAAGGCGCGGCGGCACGAATACGCGCTGCTCATCGGCGAGTCCGGGCACCATCTTCTGTCGGTGGTGAACGGCATTCTCGACATGTCGAAGATCGAGTCCGGCAACTTCGAGATCACGCCCGAGCCATTCGCGGCCGCGCCGGTGATCGGCACCTGCTGCGACCTGATGGCATTGCGCGCGCGCGAGGCCGGCATCGATCTCGTCTGCCGCGTTCCGGCCGACCTGCCGGACATTGTCGCCGACAAGCGCGCCGTGAAGCAGATCCTGATCAACCTGCTCTCCAATGCCGTCAAGTTCACGCAGCGCGGCGGAAAAGTCTCGGTCACCGCTGAGATCGGGGGCGGAGACGTGACGCTCACGGTGGAAGACACCGGCGTCGGTATCGGCGAGGACGATCTGCGCCACGTCGGCGATCCGTTCTTCCAGGTCCGCACCGCCTATGACCGTCCGCACGACGGCACCGGTCTCGGCCTGTCGATCGTGAAGGGGCTGGTCGAGCTCCACGGCGGAGAGCTCGGCATCCGCAGCCGCGTCGGCTCTGGAACCAGCGTGTCCGTTCGCCTGCCGGTCGATTGTGAGAAAACGCGCGTCGTCGAAGCGGCGCCGAACGTACAGCGTCTGCCGGTTCCCGAGCCGGTGGCGCTGACAGACATCAGGATGAGAAAAAGTGCGTGAGCGAGCGATAGCGGTCGATTCCGCCGAATTTGGAAACGAGGGAGGCGTGCGTGGGCTGCTGCGCCGCGCGCTCGGCCGCAATCCGCTCGATGCCATCGGGATCATCCTCCTGCTGATCGCCTCCGGCGCCATTCTCACCAATGCGCTGTACCGCCAGCCGGGCCCGCATCCGGCGCCGATCTTCTCGATCAAGCCGCGTCCTGTCGCAGGCGAGCCCGCGGGCGGCGTCGTGCCGGTGATGCCGCGCGCGCGCCCGGAGGGGCTCGTGACCGCGAAACCGGAAGCGGCCGCGCGTTCGCGTGCCGACATCATCACCGACATTCAGCGCGAGCTGTCGCGCCGCGCCCTCTACGACGGCCCGGTCGACGGCGTGCTCGGGCCAAAGACAGACTCGGCGATCCGCGATTTCGAGACGTCCGCCAAGCTGAAGGCGACCGGCGAACCGAGCGAGGATGTGCTGCGCGCGATCGCCCGCACGCCGCTCAAGCCCGAGGCCGCCGCGCCGAAGGCGCCGGCCCGCATCGATCCGATCGCCGAGCTGATCGCGCCGATGCCGCGCGTGATCGCCGTGCAGCGCGCGCTCAATGATTTCGGCTACGGCCCCGTCAAGCCGACCGGCAATTACGGGTCCGAGACGATTTCGGCGATCCAGAAATTCGAGCGCGACCGCAAGCTGCCGGTCACCGGTCAGATCTCGCCGCGCCTGCTGCGTGAACTGGCCGCGCTGACCGGACGGCCGCTGGAGTAATCTCCCCTCGTTCTGCGCGCACGCCCTCGTCCTTCGAGACGCCCGCTTCGCGGGCTCCTCAGGATGAGGTCTATTCAAATATTGCGCTAGCGTCTAAGCGATCCTCATGGTGAGGAGCGTCGCGCAGCGACGCGTCTCGAACCATGGCCGCGCGGGAGAAAGCATGCGCCTCAAGACCGGCATCTGGGTCGCCGCCTATCTGCGCCGCTGCCAGGTCGAGGGCACGGCGGCGGTGTTGCGGCGGCGCGGGGCGGAGGAAGCGGGCGCGATTTTCATCAAGGTGAGCCGGCTCGATGGGACCGCCGATCTTTACGGCCCGGCGCCGCAATCGGCGTTTGACGAAGCGCGCCCGAGTGAGCGCGCCTTCAGCGCTGCGCTCGCGGTGCTGCCGGCGCCGGAGGCGGACATCGAGGCGTATCTTGCGCGCCAGTTCCGCTTCGATCCGGACCTCTGGATCGTCGAGGTCGAGGATCGCGGCGGCCGGCACTTTCTCGATCACATCGTGCGCTGACGTACGCCGGTGTCGGTGCGCGCGGGCGCCTGCGGCTCGGCTGCGCCCGGGCGGCGTATCGCTGAACCGCGGCGCGAGCGCGCCGCCTCGTCGTCGTAGTACATCGGCTTGTGTGCGGGCCGGCGCGTCCGCACCGGTTCGCGCCCGCGCAGGCTGGCGACGATCTTGTGGGCGGCATCCGCGCTGATCCGCTCATAGAGCCCGGCGAGATCGAACACGCGCTGCACGGATTCGCCGATCGCCGGATCGATGAACATCAGGATGCGCTGCAGCGCGACGGACGGCATCGCCAGCGCTTTCGCGGCGATCAGCAACGGTTCGCCCGACGGGTCGGCGACGATGCGCTCGGCCTGCTCGTGCGTCAGGCCGAGAGCGTTCTCCAACACCTTGGTGAAGCCCGCCCGGTCGCGCCCGAGCGCCGCGGCTTCGAGCGCGCGGTTGGTCTCGATCGGCTGCACGGCCTGCGGGGTTTCGGCTTCGACCGAGCCGAGGCTCATCAGCAGAATGCGGCGCTCGGCGGGTTCGGCGGAAAAGAACAAGTCGGCAAGTCCCATCTCGGACTCACGGTGCGGATTCTGTACCGGCGGTGCGACCGGGGCCTGCTGCCGGGCGGTAGGTGTGGCGGTCGCCGGAGCGGATTCGCGCCGCTCGGCGATGATCGCGGCGTGACTGGTGCCGAAGTCGCGCACAACGGCATCGATCTCGGCGGCGGTGAGGACCCGGGAATTCCGCAGGATCGGCTCGGCGACTTCGATCACGTCGCGCGCGAGCCGCCGCGCGATCGCGGGCGGGGCGCCCGCATAAGCGGCGATTTTCTTTGCGATGGTGACGCGCGTTGCAAGATCGACCGAGTCGATCAGCCGGAGCGCAAGCTCGGTGTAGTGACGCTCTTCCTCGGCGCTGTGCGTTGGCTTTTGCACGTAGAGATCGGTGAGCACGCGCACGAGCGTCGGGCGGATGTCGACGCCGTCGCGCCGCGCCAGGCTGTCGAGGCCATCCAGTCTCGGAAACATCGCAGACACAACCGCCTCCCGCTTTCGCACGCGGATTAAGAATTCGCAGGGGACCAGCCTAGCGCCGTCCCGTTAGCGGAGCGTTAACCTTGTCGGCCACTTAATCCCTGCCTGAACCGATCCGGCGAGCAGACGTTGGCCGGGGGAGGGGGACATGGGGATTGTGATCGCATTCCCGGCGGACCGTTGCTCCGTCGGATCCGGACTGATCGAGGCGCGCGATGACGGCAGCAGCGTCATCATTCTGCCGGTGATCCGCGTTGAGCGGCACGGAGACAATTCCGATGGTCTCGAGCCGAACTCGTCCTCGCCACGCGGCAAGCGTCGCAAGCGCTAGATCATGAGTTTTCGTCGGCTGGCCTTCTGCATCGCTCTCGCGATTGCGGCGCCGGCGACCCTACACGCCGGTGACTTCGGACGGCCGAAGCCTTCGTTGCTCGAAGGCCTGATACCGGAGCAATACTGGAAGGGCCCGGTCACCGGCTATTCGAGCTATCCGCTGACCAACCTTGAAGAGGAATTGCGCGATCGCTCCTATGTGCTGATCCGGCCGAACGAGGCGCGCGGCAACTGGAACATCTACATCGCGGGATTTGGGATCGCGCACCTGTTCCCGCCGAGCATGACCTCGTACGACCACACCGAATATGCACGCATGCTGCTGTGGACGCTCACGCGTTCGGAAGCCTCGTCATACAACCGGCTGGTGGAGGACATGGACAGCGACGGCAGGCTGGTCGGGCCGTTCGTCGCCGTTGCCTGCGCGGTCGCCGATCTCGATCTCAAGCGTGAGCGCAGTCTCGCGTATGTGAGCGAGCTCTCGGAAGGCGAGATTGGGAATGCGTATGGCCGCATCCGGGAAAACCGCATGGTGACCGCCTGGGTGCACCGCGCGCTGCACTGGCGGCTGGCATCGTATCGCTATGCGCTCGAGCGGCTTGTCATCGCGGTGCCGTCCGGACGCGCCGTGGAGGTGGAGCGTGCGCTGACACGCTTCCAGGCGATCGTGGTTGCGGCCGATCCGGTGCTGGCGCGCTGCGCGGGTGCCGAGTTCGCCGCCGCGCCGCTCGTCACGAAATAGCAGGCGCTCGTTTCAGCCTTGCGTGCCGCATTGCGCGGCGACGAGCGCGCGGCGCGCCATCGGCATCAGTCCGGGCTCGGGACCGAACGTGCGGACCAGGATCAGGCCGGTGGGAGTGGGGGATTCCACGATCAGCCGGTCGGCGGCGGTGATTTCCTCGTCGTCGGGAATTTCGGCACGTTGTTCGGGCGTCATCAGATCGAGCTCGATGATACGCCGGCCGGCCGCGCGATCGTTGATGGCGTAATAGGCGATGCCGCTGCGCGCATAGAACGAGACCGACGTATAGGCCTGGCTGACCGGCACGCGCAGCTTGAGCGGACCGGCGGCAAGGTCGTAGCGGCAGACCGCCGTGGCGAACGCCGGATCCATGAACGGCAGCACGGCATCGTCGGGCGTCGGGGCGGGCAGGGGGATGATGCTGTTCGCCGGCGCGGTGGCGGAAAGCCGCGTGTAGGCGTCCTGCGTTGCGGTACGTGGCAGCAGCAGCACCGTCGCCAGATGCACGATCCCGCCGAGCAGCAACCCTCCGAGCAGCCATAACAGCCAGCGGATCATGCGCACCCCGCAGCTGCCACGGCAGGCATGGGTGCATCCTTCGCGGTCCGCGTCGCGACGCCAACCGGCGTATCGTAAAGGCGCAGCACGACAACGTAGCGGTCGATACCGCCGGTCGGCAGCCAGTTGCCGGGTCGTGCGCGCGGGGCGATGAGGATCTCAAACGTGCCATCGGCGCGGCGGGCGATTTCCTGGCTGGTGAAGCCGTAGCGGTCCGCCGCGTTGGGGATGAGACGCCCATCGAGGTCATAAAGCGTGACCGTCCAGAATCGCGCCGCCGGTGTCGTACCCGCAATCGTGACCATGCAGCGGCCGTCGAGCGCGCGGCCCGTATCATCCGAGGATGCAAAGAACGCAACGCCGTCGCCCGAGCCGATCGGTAGTTCGCCGCTGCGTGCGATGGCGGCACGCGCGTAAGGGTCGATGTCGGAGGTCCCGGTCTTCGGCCATGCCGTCCATGCACCGATGGTGATTGCGCCGAACGCCGTGCCGCGCGTCAGGGCGAATTGCGTCAGGCCGAGGCCGAAGGCCGCGGCGACCGCGAAGGAGAACAGAAATCCGATCAGCAGGCGCATCGCTTAAGCCTTCGCCGGCATCAATTGCCGCGTGCGCCGCTGGTAGCCGATGCGACGGTGTCGGGTGCGGGAAGCGCCGCGCCCTTCTGCGAAGCGGACGCGTCGGCGAGCGCGCGCGTTGCGTTTTCCATCATGCGCTCGACGCGCAGCAGCACATCGATCGAGCGCCTGCTGAGCATGGTCGGACGCACCGCCGGCTCCGCGCCTCCGGTGGACGCGGCGGCGATCTGCGGCGCCGGCGGCATCGGACCGGCCGGCACACCCGGGATGTTCTTCACCTCGATTCCCTGATGCGCGTAGGCCATGATCTGCCGCCATGTCATCGCAGGCAGCGAGCCGCCGGTCATGCGGTTGGTGGGCGCGTAGTCGTCATTTCCGAACCAAACGCCGCACACATAATTCCCCGTGTAACCGACGAACCATGCGTCGCGATAGGCATTGGTGGTGCCGGTTTTTCCCGCGGCCTTCACACCTTCCAGGATGGCGCGCTTACCGGTGCCTTCTTCCACCACCTTGTTCAGGATCATGTTCATGTCGAGCGCGACCTGCGGGCGCAGCACTTGCTCGGGCTTCTTGCCGTCGCGATCGAAGCGCCACACGACCTCGCCATTGCCGCCGCGCACTTCCACGATGGCGTGCGGGGGAGATGCCTTGCCGAGATTGGGAAACGCCGTGTAGCCGGCGGTATGATCGAGAACGGTCACCTCGGCGGCGCCGATCGGCAGCGATGAGGAGTCGGGCAGGGGCGTGCGTAGCCCCATCTTTTGCGCCATCTGAATGATCTTGGCGCGGCCGACCTTCGGATTGCCGTCGCCGAGCGAGACCGAGAGACGCACCGGGATGGTATTGATCGAGCGCACCAGCGCCTGCGTGATCGTCACCGAGCCCGAGAACGAGTGCGAATAGTTTTGCGGGCACCAGTTGCCGAGACAGATCGGCGCGTCGACCACGATCGAGGTCGGCTTGAAGCCGTTCGACAGCGCGGTCGCGTACACGTACGGCTTGAACGACGAGCCGGGCTGGCGCAGCGCATCGGTCGCGCGATTGAACTGGCTTTGGCCGTAGTCGCGTCCGCCGACCATCGCGCGGATCGCGCCATCGAGATCGAGCACGACGGCGGCGGCCTGGCGCGCCTTGTAGTCGTTGCCGTACTGGCGGATCATCGACTCGACCGCGTTCTCGGACTCGCGCTGCAGGTTCACATCGAGGCCGGTGCGCACGACGAACACGCGCTCATGCAGCGACTTCGGGAACGTCGCGACCAGCTTTTTCATTTCGTCGAAAGCGTAGTCGAGATAATAGTTTGCGACGCGTTCATCACGTCGATCGAGGGCGGTTGCGGGATTGCGCCGCGCGCCGAACACCTGGCCCTCGGTCATCATTCCGGCTTCGACCAGATTGTCCAAAACCACGTTGGCGCGGGCTCTTGCGGCCGGCAAGTTCACGTGCGGCGCGAAGCGCGTCGGCGCTTTAAAAAGCCCGGCCAACATCGCGGCTTCGCTGAGATTCACGTCGCGCGCCGACTTGTTGAAGTAGTACTGCGCGGCCGCATCGACGCCGAACGCGCCGCCGCCCATATAGGCGCGGTCGAGATAGAGCTTGAGGATCTCGTTCTTGGTCAGCCGCGTCTCGAGCCAGATCGCGAGGAATGCCTCCTTCACCTTGCGCTCGATGGTACGTTCGTTGTTCAGGAACAGGTTCTTGGCGAGCTGCTGAGTTATAGATGAGCCGCCCTGCACCACGCCGCCGGCGCGCGCATTGGCGGTGAGCGCGCGCACGAGGCCGGACGGGTCGATGCCGAAGTGCTCGTAGAAGCGGCGGTCCTCGGTCGCGAGCGCCGCCTTGATCAGGTGATCCGGGTAATCCTCCAGCGGGATCGCGTCGTTGTGCCGGATGCCGCGCGAACCCACCTCGTTGCCGAAGCGGTCGAGGAAGGTGACGGCGAGCTCGGATTTCTTCAGCCAGTCCTCGTCCGAGGTTTCGTGGAACGCCGGCACCGCGAGCGCCAGCATGACGATGAGGCCGCCCAGGCCCAGCGTCGCGCCCTCCGAGAGCGGCTCGACGATCGCCCAGCGCCGCCAGCCGGCGACATGGAACCGGTCCATGAAGGCGGAGAAGCGCTCGTAATATTCGCGCAGCCAGCGCGCCGCATGGAACACGGTTGAGTCGAGGCGCGAGTCGAAGTCGAGCAGGAAGCGCTTGAGCTTCGGCTTGAACTCTGGACTGTTGAGGTCGCGCAAACGAAATTCTCCGGCACAACGCAAGCGGGACCGGCGGAGCGCCCCGAATCCGCCGACCCTGTCAATTTGTTCACCTGTAGCCCGTTCCCGCCCCCGCGCCAATGGCAGAAACGCAACAGGGTGAAGGCAAACCCGATGGTCCGCGGCGCAGTGGACGCGAACGCCCAGCCGGTCATATTGTCCGCGCCAATGCGGTAAATCGGTGGCCCGTGCGGCGCTGCCGCATTTCCCGCTCGCGCCGGCCTGCCGGCGGGCGTATTGAGCCCTATGGCCGACGCGCCGCCGTTCTGGAAAACCAAGTCCCTCGCGCAAATGACGGACCCCGAATGGGAGTCCCTGTGCGATGGCTGCGGGCGCTGTTGCCTCGTCAAGTTGGAAGACGAAGATACCGGCAAGATCCACTTCACGGATATTGGATGTCGGCTCTTGGATGGGGAATCGTGCCGCTGCCGCGATTACGACAACCGCACCGCGCGGGTGCACGACTGCGTGCGGCTCACCCCGCAAAACCTCGCCGAGCTGAACTGGCTGCCGCCGACCTGCGCCTACCGCCTGATCGCCGCGGGAGGCGACCTCTACTGGTGGCACCCGCTCCTCTCCGGCGACCCGCAAACCGTGCACGCGGCGGGCGTCTCGGTGCGCGCGCGCGTTTATGCCGACGAGGACGCGCTGCCGGACGACAAACTCGCCGATCACATTGTGTCCTGGCCCGGCAAATGGCCCAAAGGCGCCAAAACGAGCGCCAAAACCGCAGCAAAATCAACCACCAGACCGCCAGCGCCACCCCGCCGCGCGCCCCGCTGAAAAAATCTCCCGCGACCTCAAAGATTCTTCGGAACGACTCACCGGCCCCGCCGTTGTCAGGGCGAGGCGGCGACCCCCGTGCCCCCCGTCCCCGACGCCGCCTTAAATTCAGCCCCGGTCAGACATTCCTCCCGAAGTCTGGCCGGGGCGGCTTCTTGTTTGGCGCGCCGGGAACTTCGCCGCCGCCGCGCCCTCGGAACTTCCCCGCCAAAGCCCGCGTTGTGATGTGCCGGACCGTTTCGGTTCGACGAATCAAGGAATGGGCACATGCCGCAACGAGCCACCGCAGAAGCCGACTGGAACAAGGGCGACCGCGCGCCCGAATACAGCCCGTCGGCAGGGGCCAAGACCTCGACCGACGCGCACCCGGTGACCGAGACCGCCAATGAGGCGCGTCAGGCCGTGACTGGGCACGGCGTCAACGTCGTGCTGATGGTCAGCCTCGCCGCCGTGATCGTGGCGTTCGTGGTGATCTACGCGGCGTTCTTCGCCTGACCTTCATCTCCGCTCGTCCCCGCGACCCGCCTACGCACGAGGCTTCGGCGGGTTGATCCTCAGTCCGCCGAAGCTTTAGCGAAGGCGGAAAGCGGGGACCCAGTTCTTTCTTCTCTGGGCCCTGGATTCCCGCTGGAACCTGTCCCCGCGAAGGCGGGGACGGGAATGAGCGGGATCAAACCCTACACCAGCGGCACGTAATCGTATTCGCCGACCCCCTGCAGCACCAGGAACGTCATCGAGCGGGCGCCCGCATTGGTCACCAGGTGCGGGCGGCCGGGCGCGACCGCGTGGCTCTCCCCCGGCAGAAGCGCGATCGCCTCCTTGGGGTTTTGCAGAAACAGGCGCAGCTCGCCCTCCAGCACGTAGAACGTATCGCCGACGTGTGAGTGCGTGTGCCACGGCACGGTCTGCGTCGGCGACAACTGGATTTCGGTGATGCGAAAACCCGGGCGCTCGCAGTGGCGCGCGCGGCGCTCGACCTCATAGAGATGCGAGGCGTCGGTTACGGCGGGCTTTGGGGCAGGGGCGGGCATGGGGGTACTCCTTGGTGCATTCCGGATTTTGAAGCTATTCCTGCTAGATTCACAGAAATCCGCAGTCCTGGCACCTCATTTGTCGACGGCGCATCCACAAATCTCTACGTTCCCATCCCGTGAACGACCTTTTCGCAGCAGCCGGAATCGATCTTGGGGACGGTGGGCGGGGCGGGCGGCCCAGCCGGTCCGTGGCCGGGCGCACGTTGCGCGTGCCGCTGCTCAATTACAAAGTCGTTGCCGAGGCGCGGAAGCGGATCGTGTTCGATCCGACCCCGCAACAGCGAAAGGCGGCCGAGAGTTATGCCAAGACCGCCAAGAGCCCGAAATTCGCCAAGCAAAAAGAAACCGCAATTCGCAACCTGTTTATCGACCAGGTACTTGGCGAAATTCTCGGCTATGCGAAGTTCGATCCCGACCAACCCTACAGCATCGCTTTCGAGCGGCCGATCCGGCGCGGCGCGGTCGACGTCGCCCTCGGCCGCTTCGGCCAACCGGAAGGCGCGGACGAAATCATCGCACCCTTCGAATTGAAGGGACCGGGGACGGCCGATCTCGATGCCATCATGCCGGGTCGCGGACGCAGTCCCGTGCAACAGGCGTGGGACTACGCCATCGACGCGCCCGGCTCGCGCTGGGTGCTGGTATCGAACTGCGTCCAAATCAGACTGTACGGCTTCGGCCGCGGGCGCGACGCATTCGAGCTGTTCGATCTGACCGAACTCGATAATCCCGAAGAGCACGCGCGCTTGTGGATGCTGCTGTCGGCCGAACGCCTGCTTGGCGGCGCGACTGAAACGCTACTGCGCGAAACGGACAGCGCCTACAAGGACATCACCAACGATCTTTACGTCGAATACAAAGCACTACGTGACCGGTTGATTGCTTTCCTGACCGGTGAAGCAAATGGGCCGAAGCTCGCGATGGCAGCGGCGATCGAGCTGGCGCAGAAGGTGCTCGATCGCATTCTGTTCATCGCATTCGCCGAACGCACGGAGCTTTTACCCAAGCGGCTGCTTGAACGCGCGTCGACTGAGCGCAACGAATTTCTCCCCAAGCCGCTATGGGATAATTTTCAGGTGCTGTTCCGCGCCGTGGACGAAGGCAACGGCCTTCTGCATATCTGGGCTTATAATGGGGGTCTATTCGCTCCCGACCCGGTGGCGGACGCGCTGGTGCTGCCGGACCCGCTTGCGACCGATCTCGCCTCGCTCGGCAAATGGGATTACCGCAGCGATGTGCCGGTGACCGTGCTCGGCCACATCTTCGAGCAGTCGATCACCGATCTGGAAAAGCTGCGTGCCGAAAGCCGCGGCGAGGCAGCACCGAAAGTCTCCAAGCGCAAGCGTGAGGGCGTCGTCTATACGCCCGAGATGGTCACGCGCTTTCTGGTCGAGCACACGATCGGCAAAACGCTTAGCGAGCGATTCACCGCTCTGCTGCGCATCCATGCCGAGAGCGATTCGCCGCCGCTCAATGGCGAGCCGATCCAATGGCTGCAAGGCGAGGCGTCCGAGCGCGCATTCTGGCGCGACTATGTCTCGACGTTGCGAGCGCTGCGGGTGGTCGATCCCGCCTGCGGTTCCGGGGCATTCCTTGTCGCCGCCTTCGATCTGCTCGCGCGCGAATATCGCGCCGCCGTCGATCGGCTCGCCGCTCTAGGCGAGCCTGTCGACTTCGATCCATTCGACGAGATCGTGACCAAGAATCTCTACGGCGTCGACCTCAATGCGGAGTCGGTCGAGATCACGCGACTTGCGCTGTGGCTCAAGACGGCCCGCAATAAGCACCGCCTCCAGAATCTCGAAGCAACCATCAAGGTCGGCAACAGCCTGATCGACGACAAAGATTTCACGCCGCATCCATTCGATTGGCGTGCCGCGTTCCCGGACGTGTTCGCCACGGGCGGGTTCGACATTGTTATTGGCAATCCGCCCTACGTGCGGATGGAGTTGATCAAACCGGTCAAGCCGTATCTGGAAAAGAATTACGTCGTCTCGGCTGATCGCACCGATCTTTATGCGTTCTTTTTCGAGCGCGGCGTTGGCGTGCTCAAGGAGGGTGGACGGCTCGGCTATATCTCATCATCGACATTCTTCCGCACCGGCTCGGGCGAGAACCTGCGCAAGTTTCTTGGCGACAACGTCGCCATCGAGTCGGTGGTTGATTTCGGTGATCTGCAAATCTTCGAAGGCGTCACCACTTACCCGGCGATCGTCGCGCTGCGAAAGGGGGCCGCAGAGGATGATGGCCTCCTGTCTTTCCTCAAGGCCGATGCATTGCCGAACGACCTGGAGGCGGAGTTTGTTGCACGTTCGCGAACGATGCCGCGCGCACGGCTAGGCGAAGGGTCATGGCAATTGGAAGACGATGCGCTCGCGAGGGTAAGCGACAAAATCTTCAAGGACCGAAAAACGGTCGACGAGGTCTACGGCGCCCCGCTTTACGGCATCAAGACCGGCTTCAATGAGGCCTTCATCGTGGACACGGCAACGCGCGACCGGCTAGTGGCGAAGGACTCGAAGTCGGGAAACCTGCTGATACCGTTTCTCCGCGGCGAGGATGTCAAGCGTTGGTGCGTCGAGCCTGAAGGTCTGTTCCTGATCAATACGCCAAAAGGCAAGATCGATATTGACGCTTATCCGGCGGTTCGCGACTGGCTTCTACCGTACAAGCCTTACTTGGAGCAACGAGCAACCAAACAAGAGTGGTTCGAACTGCAACAGGCTCAGGTGGCTTACCAGGCAAAGTTGGAAACAACCAAGATCGTATGGCCGCATTTTCAACTTCACCGCTCGTTTGCCTTCGAGGCCAATGGGTTTTTTCTCAATAACAAGTGCTTTTTCTTGTCGTCGGATGACCAATCCTTACTGACATTGCTGAACAGCAAGTGCCTTTGGTTCCAATTGATATCGCTCGCGCGTTTGAAACGAGGCGGGTACATCGAAGCGGAAGCGCAATATGTAGGTCAACTCGCGTTGCCAGCAATATCGAAAGCTGAGCGCGTGAAGCTCGCAAAGCTCGGCGGAGCATGCAGCACTAATGCAACGAATCGCCATGAAATCCAATCGGCTGTGCGACATCGCATTCTTGATCTTGCCACTCAGGAACACGCCAAGCTCTCACGCAAACTGGAAGAGTGGTCGACGCTCGACTTCGGAGCGTTCCGCGACGAGGTGAAACGCGTTTTCCACGCTGAGATTCCGGTGAAGGAGCGCGGCGAGTGGGAGGCCTATCTAGCCGACAATGCTTCCAAGGTGCTCAAGCTTACAGCCGAAATCGAAGCAGCCGAACGAGAAATCGATGCCATCGTCTATCGACTGTTTGATTTGACCGACGATGAAGTCCTCCTCCTTGAGGGGGCGATTGAGGGCCAGTACTGACTCTTCGATTGTCGGAGCGCTTATTTCCCCTTTCCGCGCTTCCTCGGCTTCAACTGCAGTCCCGGCGCGGTGCCGTTGGTGAACTCAATCCCGGCCGCTTTGAAAGCTTCCCGCAGGTCTCTCACCGTCCGCTCATAGGGCGTACTCGCGCCCCGCTCATAGTCCGCAATCGTCTTCATGCCGACCTTGCTGGCTTCCGCCAAGTCCTTTTGCGTCCAGTCGAGCAGGGCGCGGGCGGCGCGGCATTGGGCGGGGGAGGGCAGCATTTTGTATGTAGAGCCACATTAAAAATGTTGACTTGGATTGCGCTTCAGGTTACATGATTCCCACACACCCAAAGCACGTCGGGAGCAATTCCGATGCCGGACTCGCGCGTCCCGGCAGACGCCGTTCGTTTGCCAATCCTGTCCCGCCGCAGCCTGCTCGCTGGTGCGACAAGCCTTGCAGCGACCGCGCTCGCGCCGGCCGCGTCCTTGCGCCCGACTCAAGCCACCGATGAGCTTACGGCTCTTGGGACCCGCTTTGAACAGGCGCTTGGCGCCCTCGACGCGGCGCAACGCGCTTTCAACGATTGCGAATGCCGCTATCTGGAGGAGGGGCCCGACCCGCCGCCCATGCTGACGCGCGCCGGGGCGCTTAGCACATTGCTGCGCCACGAGGGCGCGTGGTGGCGGGCGCGCGAGCTGCGCTGGCTCCTGAAAGATGACGATCACCGCGCCGAGTGGCCCGCGGCACACGCGGCGTTGCGCGTGGCGCTCGCCTACGAGGCACGTGACCGGCGATTCCGCCGCAAGCTTGGTCTGCGTGCGGCCGAACGCGCTCAACGAGCGGCGCTCGATGCCGTAGAGGCGCTTAGCGACGCGATCCTCGCTGCGCCCGCGGGCACGGCACAGGGCCTCGCCGTGCAGGGACGCGGTGAAAACTTTCGGCAAGCCCGAATGGTGGAGCCCGCAAGCCTCACACGCCGACGCCTGCGAACGCTTTGCTGCGCTGCTGATCGACCGCGCGATCGCGGCGGGGTAATTGGCGGCCATGAGAAAAAAGCGCTTCCAACGCTTCGTCGCGAGCGTGAAGGAGGTGCGCGCCCACGTGACCGCCGGATTTTTTTCGGGCCGGGTTACGAAATATTTCGCCCGCAAAGCCGCAAGGGCGCCCCAAGCGGCGCGGGCGACGGGCAAAAAGCAAGTAATGTCAAGATGATGATCCTATCATGTGCCTGTGGAAAAGATTTTGTACATTTTTTAGGAATATGAGTTGACAGCGAGTCGGTCCTCCTGTATCAAAGGCGCACGCTCCACAATTGGGTCTTGAGGCAGGCAGCGCCGCCCGCGACCCGCCAGCACACTCAAAATCCGAATTCGCCGGGAGGACCCGATGCCCCGCCCGCCGCGCATCTTTGCGCCAGCGGCGCTCGCCGACGCGCGCTACCGCTACGAAGAAACCATGGAGCCGTTTGCGTCGATCGCCGCTCGGCTCGGCATCGGCGAACGCACCCTGCACACCAACATCCGCGCGTGGGGTTGGCGCCGGCGCCGGCCCGCCGGCGCGAAAGCCGCAAACGCCGAGGCTGCGAGCGCGCCGGCAGCCTCCGGCATCACGCTGTCCGCCCTTGAGCTCGAGGTGCTGCGCGCGGCCGAGACGGTCCAGGCCACCGCGCAACGCGGCGTTGCCGCCATCGGCCTGATCGTCGCGAAGCTTGGGCCGAGCGTGAACACCGCCGAGGCCGAGCGCATCGCGCGCACGCTCGCAACATTGACGCGCACGCTCCAAGAGGTGCTGCGGCTCACCACGCCTTACGCGCCAGACGAGCCAGACAATGACCGAGGTCCCGACGATCCCGACGAGTTCGCTAGAGATCTTCTTAGACGCCTTGATGAATTTGCCCGAGGCCGAAAGGCCGCTGTTCATCATGAGCCTGCCGCCGAGGGTCCGTGAGCACTTCGCCAGGTTCTGGCAGCTCTTCTCCCACCCGCACCAGCGCCCGCCCGCGTTCGCGCAGGGCGGCGCGCCGTGGACCACCTGGCTGATCCTCGGCGGGCGCGGCGCCGGCAAGACGCGCGCCGGGGCCGAATGGGTGCGCGACGTCGCGCGCGATCCCGGCGCGCGCATCGCGCTCGTCGGCGAAACCTTGCACGATGCGCGCGAGGTGATGGTCGAGGGCGTGTCGGGCGTGCTCGGCGTGCACGAGGACTGCGCGCGGCCGCAGTGGATACCGACGCGCGGCCGGCTCGAATTTGTGAGCGGCGCGGTCGCCGAATGTTTTTCCGCCGAGGATCCGGATGCGCTGCGCGGCCCGCAATTTTCCGCCGCGTGGTGCGATGAACTCGCCAAGTGGCGCCATGCCGAAGCAACCTTTGACATGCTGCAGTTCGGGCTGCGCCTTGGCACACGGCCGCGGCAGGTGATCACCACCACGCCGCGGCCGATGCGTTTGCTCAAGAAGATCATGGCCGATCCGGCGACCGCGCTGACGCGCGCCGGCACCGCGGCGAATGCGTATCATCTCTCGCCCGCGTTCCTCGAGACGATCGTTGCGCGCTATCGCGGGACAAGGCTCGGCCGCCAGGAGATCGACGGCGAGGTGATCGAGGAGCGGCCCGATGCGCTGTGGACGCGCGCCATGCTCGACGCGTGCCGGCTGCCGGGTGCGCCCGCGTGCTCGCGCATCGTGGTGGCGGTCGATCCGCCGGCGAGCGCGGGCAGGCACTCCGCCGCGTGCGGGCTGATCGCGGCCGGGCTTGGCGGCGATGTCATCTATGTGCTGGCCGACGAGACCGCGAGCGGCCTCTCGCCCGCGGGCTGGGCGCGCAAGGCGATCGCGCTGTGGCGCCGGTACGAAGCCGATTGCCTCGTCGTCGAGGTGAACCAGGGCGGCGACATGGTGCGCCAGGTGATCCGCGACGAGGACGCGAGCGTGCCGGTCACGCCGGTGCGCGCGCATCGCGGCAAATATCTGCGCGCCGAGCCGGTCGCGGCGCTCTACGAGCAGGGCCGCGTGAAGCACTGCGGCGATTTTTCCGAGCTGGAAGACGAGATGTGCGACTTCGGCCCCGACGGGCTCTCGTCGGGCCGCTCGCCCGACCGGCTCGACGCGCTGGTCTGGGCGGTGACGGCATTGACGTATGGCGCGAGGCCGCAGCCACGCGTGCGCATGTTGTGAGGCGGGCCGGCGCTTGCTGCCGCCGGAACCGGAGCGTGGGCTGACGCGCGAGCAGATCAAGGCACAGCGGCACGCCTTCATGCTGCGCGACCGCGCCTTCGAGACGCCGCTCGCGCGGCGTTTGCGCAAGGAGAAGGAGGAGCGCGAGCGCGAGGAGCAGGAACGTTTAGAAGCCGCACACCAGCGAGACATCGAACACGAAGCGCTCAAGCTCAAGGCCGAGCTTGCCTCGCTACGCTTCGAGGTGGTCTGGGCCGAATTCTGCCGCAAGTACGGCTACAACCCGAACCAGCCGCGCACGCCGGCGGGTCACGGGATTGAAAGCGGACGATGGGCAGGGAGCGGATCGGCTGCGCGTCGCGCAGTACAGCTTCGGCACCTTGATCGGAAAGTCGTTCGTTCGTGGCCGGGGATGGATGTGCTTCTACAAATTCAGCTTTGGAACTATCATGGCGCCTGGGGCAACGAATCTGGGATGCTCACCTTGGGTGCCGGCGGCCGGCGTCAGTCATGGCAAATTGATCGCGAACGACAATTGATCGAGTCTTCCATGAACGACACCGATATTCTTCGCGCCAACTTCACGATCTCGGATGCCGCGAAACGCGAAATCGAGAACCTTCGGCGCTTTTGGAACGAGAATGTTCCCGACCCCGCAGGCGTACTGACGGTGTCATGGGGGTTTTATCATTTCAATTCCGGCGAAAAGGCCGAGAACGTCGTGCTTTCCTTCTTCGGCCAGTCTGAACTGCCCAGAGTCGCTTTTGCAATACAGCGCGTGTCGGGCATCGATCTCGTGTTCAACACCTGGCATCAAGATCTGCCGAAATTCGAGGGCAAGGTTATCGATCACACCTCGGAGCGCAGCTTCTTTCTAAGGAAGCCGTAACGAACTGTAGGTCGGTGATCGCCATGCAGATACCGGAGGAGTTCTACGATTTTTGCCTGTATCTGCATCAGGACTCTTTTTACATGTACGGGACCGACCCGAAGAACATCGCTGCGGGCGCGATGGAGCACATGTCGAAAGAGCAGAACCTCGCGCTCCGAGCTTTCCTGAACCATCTTTTGACCGGCGGCTATTCTGACGACGAGCTTCAGAAAATCTACCGCGACACGGACCCTGAAATCAGTTTTCACGGCGAGGAACTACGGTACTTCTTGGCGTTGGTCCGCGACGCGATCAATCGCGGTCTCTAAGCGCTGTTCGCTCCACCCGCACGTCTGTTCCGCCTTGCGCCACCTTTAGCGCCACCTTTAGCGCCACAGGACACCCATGCTCAACACTCTCCGCAATCTCCTCCTTTCCCCGGAAGCGAAAGCCTCGCGCACGGGGCAAGTGATCGCGCTGCAGTCCGGCGGGCGCGCACGCTGGACGCCGCGCGATTATTCGGCGCTCGCGCGCGAAGGCTATGTGAAGAACGCGATCGTCTATCGCGCCGTGAAGCTGCTCGCCGAGAATGTCGGCGGCTGTGCGTTCCTGGTGGAGGAGGGGGGCGAGACGCGCGACCGGCTCGACGCGCTGGTCTGGGCGGTGACGGCTTTGAACTATGGGGCGAGGCCGCAGCCAAGAGTGCGGGCGCTCTAATTCGCGATTTGCGTCACGTGGGCATCCCGATGAACACGGATGATCTTGTCAAGATCGAGCAGTATCGCCGCTTCCTGCGCCCGGACTGGCGGCGCTTGCTGCCGCCGGACCCGGAGCGCGGGCTGACGCGCGAGCAGATCAAGGCACAGCGGCACGACTTCATGCTGCGCGACCGCGCCTTCGAGACGCCGCTCGCGCAAGGAGAAGGAGGAGCGCGAGGCCGAGGAACAGGAACGTCTCGAGGCGGAGCACCGGGAAGAGATCGAGCGGGAAGCGCTGGCGATGAAGGCCGAGCTCGCGTCGCTGCGCGTGGAGCTGGTGTGGGCCGAGCTCCGGTGGAAGGCCGAGTGCGCCGAGCGCAAGCGGAGGGCGGACATCGCCTGGGAGCGCTTCAAGGCCGCCTTCATGCGCGGCGATTTCGCGCCGGGCGGCAAGGCCAATTTCAACCCGCAACAGCCGCGCGTGGCGGCGGGCAATGCGGATGGCGGGCAGTGGGCCAGTACCAGAGAGGGCGGCGGACAGAGTCTGGAACAGCAGTCGCCGGGACTACGGACGGCCGCGGGCCAGGAGCAGCGCGGTGATCAGTCTCAACTTGAGGCAATCGCTAACCACCCGTCCATTCGTTCGCGAATCGACGAGGCTTGGGGTGCCTCGAATCCCTCCGGGCCCTCGCCGCGAGAGCACGGCTTTTGGATCTCGCGAAATGAGAACACCGGAGAGCTATTCACCCGGCCTTTTACGAATCCTGGTTCTGCCGCGCGAATTACGCCGGGGCCGACCCCGGGTGACGCGATCGCGTTCTTTCACACTCATCCAAATCTGCAGGGATATGGCGCCGGGCCAAGTATCGGAGATCGCGCATTTGCCGCAGATGTCGGGCTGCCGGGAGTCCTTCAGTCACACAATGGAATATACTACTTTGGCCCGCGGCTGAGGCCGCCCGGAAGATAACGGCCGTTCCAAGAGGCCAACTGATGCG
Organism: Hyphomicrobiales bacterium; assembly: GCA_034669145.1. Classification (GTDB taxonomy): domain Bacteria; phylum Pseudomonadota; class Alphaproteobacteria; order Rhizobiales; family Xanthobacteraceae; genus PALSA-894. The sequence goes on along the minus strand of JAXDNY010000060.1, from coordinate 8,502 downwards.
TCGCACCACAACAGTGCTGACAACGACAGCGGCTGCAATGTCATTCCAACTCGTCGCGGGGCAGACCATGCCACAGTCGCAGTGCGACTTTTTCGGGACTGCGCAACAGTTTATCGCCGAACGCTACCCGACCTTTGATTCAACGGGGCTGCGGCCAATTATCTCCGAAACCGAGAGCCTCTGGGAACTGACCTATGAGCTGCCCAGGGGGACGCTCGGCGGCGTTCCGGTCATCACCATCGACAAGCGCAATTGTAAGATCGTTCGCGCCGAGCATTCGCAGTAACGGCACTCGCGTGCCGCAGCTCTCTCGTTGATGCTCTCTACTCCCGGCTGAGGGACTCCGACTTCTTCTTATGCGCGGCAGAACCCACCGCGCCACAGGACACCCATGCTCAACACTCTCCGCAACCTCCTCCTTCCCCCGGAACAGAAAGCCTCGCGCACGGGGCAGGTGATCGCGCTGCAGTCCGGCGGGCGTGCGCGCTGGACGCCGCGCGACTATTCGGCGCTCGCGCGCGAGGGCTATGTGAAGAACGCGATCGTCTATCGCGCCGTGAAGCTGGTCGCCGAGAATGTCGGCGGCTGTGCGTTCCTGGTGGAGGAGGGGGGCGAGACGCGCGACCGCCACCCGCTGCTCGATCTGATCGCGCGGCCGAACCCGCGGCAGGACGGCGCGCAATTCCTCGAGGCCATCGCGACGCATTTGCTGCTTGCCGGCAACGCGTATGTCGAGGCGGTGGCGGTCGACGGTGCCCCGCGCGAACTGCACGTGCTGCGCCCCGACCGCGTGAAGCTGATTCCCGGTGCCGACGGCTGGCCGGAGGCTTACGAATACACCGTGGCGGGCCGCACCGTGCGCTTCGAGCAAGGCGCAGCCCTGCCGCCGATCCTGCATCTGACCCTGATGCATCCGCTCGACGACCATTACGGTCTCGCGCCGCTCGAAGCAGCGGCCGTCGCGGTCGACACGCACAACGCGGCGGCGGCGTGGAACAAGGCGCTGCTCGACAACGCGGCGCGCCCCTGCGGCGCGCTGGTGTTCGGCGCCGCGGACGGCGCGGTGCTGGCCGACGGTCAGTTCGAGCACCTCAAGCGCGAGCTCGAAGACCAATATCAGGGCGCGCGCAACGCGGGCCGCCCGCTCCTGCTCGAAGGCGGGCTCGACTGGAAGCCGATGTCGCTCTCCCCGAAGGACATGGACTTCATGGAGGCGAAGCACACGGCGGCGCGGGAAATTGCGCTCGCCTTCGGCGTGCCGCCGCAGCTGCTCGGCATTCCGGGCGACAACACCTACTCGAATTACCAGGAAGCCAACCGCGTGTTCTTCCGCGCGTGCGTGCTGCCGTTCGCGAACCGCATCGGCGCCGCGCTCGCTCACTGGCTCGCTCCCGCGTTCGGCGAGGTGCGCGTCATCGCCGATGCCGACCAGATCGATGCGCTTGCATCCGACCGCGCCGCGCTGTGGAGCCGCGTCACCGACGCGCCGTTCCTCACGCTGAACGAGAAGCGCGCGGTGGTGGGTTATGGGCCGCTCGAGGGCGGGGACAGGTTGGAGTGACTCTTGCTTTTACCTCTCCCCGCCTGCGGGGAGAGGTCGGACCGCGAAGCGGTCCGGGTGAGGGGGATTCGATTGTTCGAACCGGCCCCTCACCCGGCTCAGTGCTTCGCACTTCGCCACCCTCTCCCCGCTTCGCGGGGCGAGGGAAAGAACCCAACACATGCCCGACCTGATCCGCACCTTCACCGAGCGCGGCGATCTCGCGCATCTCGCGCTGTTCCTGTGGGCGGCATCGACCAGCGCGCTGCTGCTGCTTGCGCTGCGCGAGCTTTCGGCAGCGACCCGGCGCATCGACGATTTCGTGCGCGAGCTCTCGCGCTTCAATGAACGGACCATGACACGAAGAACCGGAGGCCGACGCTGATGGACACACTGCACAACGTGCTGCGCTCGATTAGCCGCGAGACGAAATCCAGGCCGGATCACCTGAGCGTGTTTCGCGAATTTTTAGGCCACCTCGACCGCGCCGCCCGGCGTGCCGCGCGCACGCCGGCGCCGAAGCGAAATACGAAAAGCGCGAAGCGGCGTGTGAAGAATTAGCCGCAAGCTCGGTCTGCTCTCTCCCCCGCTTGCGGGGGAGAGGTGGAGAGGGGGGCGTTCGCTCGCGCTTTCCCCCTCCCTAGCCCTCCCCCGTAAACGGGGGAGGGGACGACACCGAGTGAGCCGCGCCGCAATCGCTCACCAGCGAAATACCGCCTCGCATTTTTTGGCCGCGCGCCTCTTGGCGCAGCGCGAAGGAAGACTCATGCTCTCATCGCACGAACAACTCGCGCTCCAGGTCTTCCGCCCTGCTACCCGGATCGAGCCGGACGGCACGGTGGAAGGCTACGCCAGCCTGTTCGGCGAGCTCGATGCCGCGCGGGACATGGTGATGCCGGGTGCGTTTACCCGCACGCTCAAAAGCCGCGGCCTGCGCCGCATCCCGATGCTGTTCCAGCACGACCCGGCCGAACCGGTCGGCGTGTGGCTGGAGCTTGTCGAAGACTTCCGGGGCCTGCGTGCGCGCGGAAAACTCATCCCGGAGGTCGCGCGCGCGCGCGAGCTCTACGCGCTGGTGTCCTCCGGCGCGGTCGACGGGCTCTCGATCGGCTTTCGCACCGTGAAGGGGCGCATCGATCCGGCAAGCCGCGTGCGCCGCATCGTCGATCTCGACCTGTGGGAGATTTCCATCGTCACGTTCCCGCTGCTCGCGGGAGCGCGCGTCCGCGCGGTAAAAGCTTCGGTCTCCTCCCCGCCGAAGGCTTCTTACGCGCGGGCGCGCGCCGAGCGGGAGTGGAGTGCGATGCGCGGCGGTGTGGGGCTGCCTGTCGCGCCGGTGCGTGTAGCCCGCATGGAGCGAAGCGCAATGCGGGGCATTGCCCGCGGGCTGTGATCCCGGATTTCGCTCCGCTCCATCCGGGCTACGCAATCGATTTCGAGAGCTCCCATGTCCTACGTCCATCCCGCCTGGCTCGAACACCAACGCAAGCGCTTCACGCGCGCCGACGTCTTTGACGCCCTACACGCCATCCCTTCAGGGCGCTCTACGAACCTTGCGTAAACCCCTGCTCTTTGCTCGGGCGTCATCATTTTCGATCTCGGTCGTAAGAGTAGCGAGGTCCTTGTCAGGATAACAAATGTGGGCTGCTTCCAATCTCGCCATGCTTATCAAGTATGCCATCGTCTTCAGTTGGGGATGACCGGCGCAGAGCTCTTCGCATTCTCGCTGCATAGCGAGAATGTAGTGAGCCACTTCAATGGCGCTTGGTCCCATTATCCCCCAGCTCGAAGGAACACGACGTGAATACAGAGCATGCATAGTACCATGCTAGGTTTGAGGAGCAATGGCGGACAACCCTGGCATGATAAATTACATACCGCCGGTAGAGTTCAAGCTGTATGCACACGTTACTGTCGCGTTGAATTAGCTGCGGCCGGCGCTTGACCACGACGGACCTGCGACAGCTTCTCCACTGCAATCGGGCACCTTACACCGCGTGCACGACTGCCCCAGATTCGCTTCGCTTCATGAGGGCTATGCACCGGCCGCGCTGCTAGGCCAACCGCTACGTCTTACCCAAGCCCCGGAAATCGTCCGGGGCTTTTTGATTCACACGGAGACCACCCATGGATATCGAAATTCTCAATCGTGCCCCGGAACAGAAAGCCGGCGTCCCCGCCGAGCCGCCCGGCAATGACGAGGTGCTGCGCATTTTCGAAGCTTACAAGCAGACGAACGACCAACGCGTCACCGCGATCGAGAAGCGCGATCCTCTGGTTGAGGAAAAGCTGGCGCGCATGGACGCGCGACTCGACAGCCTAACGGTGAAGCAGGCCCGCCCGCCGCTCGACCGCGACCAGCAGGGCGCTGAGGGCGCGAACCAGCGCGAGCACAAGACGGCGTTCGACATTTACGTCCGCTCGGGCGAGAGCGGAGGCCTGCGCGCGCTCGAAACCAAGGCGATGTCGGTCGGCTCCAACCCCGACGGCGGCTATGTGGTGCCGCCGGAAATCGAGAGGGAGATCGACCGGCGCCTGGTTGCCATTTCGCCGATCCGCTCCATCGCCGGCGTGCGCCAGATTTCAAGCAGCGTTTACAAGAAGCCGTTCATGACAGCCGGGCCTACGGTCGGCTGGGTCGGCGAAACCGACGTGCGCGTGCAGACGGCCACGCCGACGCTGACCGAATTGTCGTTTCCCGCGATGGAGCTTTATGCCATGCCCGCCGCGACCTCGATCCTGCTCGACGACGCTGCTGTCAACATCGGCGAATGGCTGGCGTCCGAAGTCGATCAGGTGTTCGCGCAGCAGGAGGGGACTGCTTTTGTCACCGGCGACGGCACCAACAAGCCGAAGGGTTTCCTCGCCTACCCAACGGTCGCCAACGCTTCTTGGAGCTGGGGCAACATCGGTTACATCGCGAGCGGCGCCGCAGGCGCTTTTCCGGCGAGCAATCCCGCCGACGTGCTGATCGATCTCGTCTATGCGCCAGCAGCGGGTTATCGGCAGAACGGCACCTTCGCGATGAACCGCAAGACGCAGAGCGTGGTCCGCAAATTCAAGGATACGACTGGCAATTACCTCTGGGCACCGGGCTTGCAGGCGGGGCAACCCGCGACCTTGCTCGGCTATCCGGTCGCGACCGATGAAAATATGCCGGACATTGCGGCAAACTCGCTCTCCATCGCGTTCGGGGATTTCCGCCGCGGCTATCTGGTGGTCGACCGCCAGGGCGTGCGCGTGCTGCGCGACCCGTTCACCGCTAAGCCCTACGTGCTGTTCTACACGACCAAACGCGTCGGCGGCGGCGTGCAGGACTTCGACGCGATCAAGCTGTTGAAGTTCGCGGCGTCATGATTGTTATGAAGTGCAACTAGAGTCTTATCCCGATTGTCATATCATCGTTTGTCGAAAATGCGCCAATCGTGAAAGCTTCGGCCTCCAATGTTGGCTCGATCATGGCCGTCGCATAGATGATTTGATGCTCCACCTTGCTCTCCTGCGATACACGCAGCATCTGCAGCTGAAAATTGTGACTTCGTATCGCTTCGACGCCCATGTTTTCAAGTGTATCGATCATACAGAATCGTGGGTGTCGAAAAAATGACAAACTTAGAGCCGCAGCTAGAAAGCCTAGACAAAAACTGCTTTTAAGTATTGCTCGCGAACTCGCTGAAAAGTAGTTCTCGTCATCAACAGAAATCCGATTGTCACTAAACGAAAAACTAACGTGCTTCGGATCCTCAAATATATCTTGGCGGCGCAAGTCATTTCTCAATAGTATTCGGACCTCTTCCGAGATGCGCGTGTATGCAATAGACAAACGCTCTTGCTGTTGTGCCCGGAGGGCCTCATTCGTGTTCCTTAGACGCGTAATTTCGCTATTAAGCTCCTCTTTTCGTTCAGACAGCTCGCGGATCGACTCAACAAGTCGACCTTTCTGTTCCAGATCTTCGATCTGCCGTTCCAAATAGCCCGCCTGGCGATGGAGTGACCGCAAAGATTCACGCGCTTCGGTAGATGGTAGCCGTTGCAACGCGGCCAAGCGTCGAGTTGCTTGTTGCCATTCAGTTTGAATAGTGCGAATGCGCTCGCTTACGCTCTGCGACGCCTCCCGCCGACGCGCCTGTAACTGTTCAGACTGCTTTTCTTGCAAACCTGTATCAATTATCAATGCCGCGATCCTGGCATGGGTTTGCTCAGAACTAAAGGGTGTCTTGCAGAGATGACATGCGTGCGACGGTGCCTCCTCCGCGAGTGGTGCATAGCACGCTGGACAAGATTGAAACCGTACTTCTCCAATATGTGTCGCCACCTTTGACGAATCCCGTAACGCCTCAATTTTATTCTTCAGGTTAGTTATGAATGCGTCCGAGTCAGCGATTGCCACAGCAAGGACATCCCGCTCGTGGCGAGCCGCAACAAGTGCCCCCTGTAGTCTCTGGACTTCATTGTAGGCCTTATTTTGCTCGGCCAAGGTAAATCGGTCCTCCTGCCCACTGGAGTAAACCTGACGTTCCGCCTCCTCGATTGTCGCTTGCAGGGCTTTGCGCTCTTCTTCTAAAACGCGTCTCTGGCCCTCGATCCAATCAAACGTGAAGCCCTGATCTGAGTTGCCAATTCTGCCTAATATGGAAAACAAGCTTTTCAATTGTCCATCTATCGTATCGAACTCCTTGCCGAGTGCGCGTATTCTCTGGTCATTATCGTAGAGCGCGCTGTCATATGCGCCGCAAAGCAGGCGACCAACAGTGTCACGTAGATTTGCTCGATCAAACTGATCAAGTCGAAAAATATGCTCCACTGGACTAAGCTGGTCAGCGTACAACAAGCGGAGCATCTGATGCATCGTGATGTTGCCGGATAGATCGCTGGAGACCTCGGGTATGCCCATTAATCTGAAAAGAGCTTGCGAGAAGCTCTCGCGGTTGCTTGTGCTTCGGTAAGGGTAACGCACCCAATCCGAACGAGGCGCCGCTTTCGATGCCGCATAATCGCCGCCAAAAATCTCCATCGGCTGTTGACCCGATGTGGAGATTTCGCGGCTTAGTGTTGCGGCGTTGCCGTTAATACGCACCTCAGTGATGACACGCGTGCATAGCCGCGCGACTGCGCTCCAATCAGACAAATCTCCGCCCAAGCCGTAGAAAATGAAATTCAAAACAGTCGACTTGCCGGAGGAATTCTCACCGCGAATGACGTTGACGCCTTCATGAAAGACTTCGTCGTACACGGCCCTTTCATTCCGTTCGACAACAAGACGCGTAACAATGAGCGTGGGCTCATACCGCGTCATATCTGTACTCCGACAACCGAGTACGTGCTTTCAGCCCATCGTCTCCCATAAGCTCATAAGAGGAGGCCAGTATGGATAAAAACTCAATCAGGTCGATTTGCTCGGAGTTCTTCTCCTCGACTCTCATCGCCACTTCCTGCGGCATCGCTTGAGCTGTGGCCTTAACGGTTCCTGCGCTCAAAGCACGTGGATCAAGGAAGGAGCGAGCCGCCAGAGTTTCAAGTGCCGCGAACTGTATCGGCTCCATCCGATTGAAAAGAACGGGAGGATCAAGTTGGTCCCCGTAAGGCTTTAGGTAAGCGTATTTGTCGGAAAGTTTCTTATATTTTTGATGAGACTGCGAGAGGCGGATGGTTCGAATTTGAAATGGGAAAAGCAGATAGAAGTCCAAAATGCGGGCATGGTCCAGAAGGAGCGGCCCCCATTGCTGAATCACCTGCCGAAGCCGCAGAAACCGAAACGTCCCATAAAACGGGTCCAGAGCTGGTTGAAAGGTAAGCGAAGTCATTTGTGCCACCGCACAAAGCATTGCTCTGCAAGCCAGTAGATCATTCCCATTGCGGTGTTGTGATCGATTTCAAATACACTGGCGCCGCATTCCGTGACAGTTGGCTCAACAATCAGGTCGAACACGAGCTTGTTCCCACCGGTGACATCGAGAACGCCAAGCTGCGGGAGAATAACGTCATTGAATTGGCGTTCGGCGCGCGCGAGAAGGTGCACAAAAATTTGCTGCGCCGACGCGTACAGCGACCACCGTTCGAGCAACTTGGCAAACATTTCCTTCATCTCGATGGCATCCAGGTAGGAGGATTCACGTCCGCCTGCCGTTAGTTTTGCCTGAAGACCGTTTATGCCGTCGTGTGCGCGTTGAGTGTAGAACCGCTGAAGTCGCTCAATAGTGTCGCGAACCTTCACATCCTGTTCCATCTCATGGTGAAGTTTCACCAATAGCTGCTCGATCACTCCTGCCGCTTGGGGCGCGGCGTAGTTGTTCGTTGTCTGATTGAGATCGCGACCAACGATATCGCGTTGCGCGTGAGCTTGAGATTGATCAACTCGCTGGAGGGGCACTTACAAAATCCTACGTTCGTTTACGAGCGCTCGTAGTAACAGTCTTGTCGCGGCCGGTCATGTCTCCGCCTGCACTGGCATTGCTCTGATCAACCATCGATCCGGAGCCGTAGATTCGATTGCTGCGAGTGATACGCAGAGCAAGTGCCCCGCCGGTGACCCCAGTAATCAGGCCACCAAGGAAGATACCAATTTCTCGTCCATAATTCGCTAGAAAATCTGCCATGTAACCACCCGCACCTCGTTGAATCGGCTGGAAGTGTGCCTGCTATATCACGTCTCGAGCGCCAACATGCAGTTTCGTCGTCCACATCGCGGCTTCACGCGTGAAGCCATCGCCAACATAGGCCACCGCTACCAGAACACCGACGAGCCTCAGTCCTCGATCGCGGCCGATTACGGCGTACATCGGAAGACGATCGAGACCCTGGCCAAGGCTGAGGGTTGGGTCATGCGCAAGGATCGTGCGCCGCGCGACCTGCCACCTGACTTGCGCTTGGATATCGAGGCCGAGCAGGCGGTTCACGCCGTCGCCGAGACGAGCGTCGCGGCCAAGCAGGCCGACGAGCACGAAGCCAGTCAAGCGGAAGGG
>JAXDNY010000059.1:0-4514 GCA_034669145.1 Hyphomicrobiales bacterium | reverse complement strand
CAATCAGCGTGATCGGCAGGTATTTCATGAACTGCCCGACCACGCCGGGCCAGAACAGCAGCGGCGAGAATGCCGCGACGCGCGTCGCGGTGGCGGCGATGACCGGGCCGGACATGCGCTTGGCGGCGAGCGAATAGGCTTCCTTCGGCGGCATGCCCTCGGACATGCGGCGTTCGGCGAATTCCGAAACGATGATGGCGTCGTCGACCAGCATGCCGACCGCGAGGATGAGCGAAAACAGCACCACGATGTTGACGGTAAGCCCCGCGAGCTGCAGGCCGAGCACGCCGGCGAGGAACGAGGCCGGGATCGCGATGCCGATGAACAGCGAGGCGCGGAAGCCAAGCGCGAACAGAATAATGATGGCGACCAACAGCACGCCGGTGGCGACCGAGTTCTGCAGGTCCGCCAGCATCTGGCGGATGACCTTGGACTTGTCCTGCGTGTAGGAGACCTGGAGGCCCTCCGGCCACTGCTTCTTCAGTTCTTCGACGACGTATTTCACGCCGTCCACGGTCTCGATCAGGTTCGCGCCGGTGCGCTTCGACACTTCGATGGTCATGGCCGGGCGGCCGTTGACGCGCGTGATTGAGGTCGCGTCCTTGAAGGTCGGCTTGACCTGCGCGACATCGCCGAGGGTTACGACCGCGCCGGCGCTCGCGGCGATCGGAATCTGCAGCATGTCCTGCGGCTTCTCGATCAGCGCCGGCACCTTCACGGCGAAGCGGCCGGACGGGCCTTCGAGCGCGCCGGCGGCGACCAGACTGTTCGACTGCTGTGTGATCGCGATGAGCTGTTCGAGCGAGACGCCATAGCTCTTCATCAGCATCGGCTCGGCGACGATCTCGACCGCCTCGTCGCGCACGCCGCGGATTTCCGCCGAGATGACGCCGGGCACCTGCTCGATCGTGCTCTTGGCGGTGCGGGCGAGACGCGCAAGCGTCCGCTCCGGCAGGTCGCCGGCCAGCGACACGACCAGCACCGGATAGAGCGAAAGATTGACCTCCTGCACGGTCGGCTCGTCGGCGTCGCGCGGCAGATCGCGCTTCGCTTCGTCCACCTTGGCGCGCACATCGGCGAGCGCCGACTTGGAATCGAACCCGGCCTGGAATTCGAGCAGCACGTAGGCGCCGCCCTCGTAGGCGGTGGCGCGCATTTCCTTCACGTTCGAGACCGATTTCAACTTGGTCTCGACCGGCTTGATCAGCAGCCGCTCGGCGTCTTCCGGGCTGATCCCGCGCTGGGTGAGCAGCGTGTAGATGATCGGGATCTTGATGTCCGGCTCGGCTTCCTTCGGGATCGTCAGATAGGCGACGAGACCCGCGACCAGCAGGAACGCCAGCGCCGCGATGGTGAGGCGTGCGTGATCGATGGCGTAGTCGACGGGATTTGCCATTGTTCTTGCTCAGATGTCATCCCGGAAGCCGCGAAGCGGCTATCCGGGACCCATAACCAAGAGACTCTCGACTCATTCGCTTGACCTGTGTTTATGGATCCCGGCTCTCGCTTCGCTCGGCCGGGATGACAATCCCAACCTCAGCGCGCAGCCGTCTTCGGCGCTTCGACGACGACCGGCTCGACCACCTGGCCTTCGCGCACGAAGTCCTGTCCCTGCACGATCACGCGCGCGCCATCCGGCACGCCGCTAACCCACATGTTCTCCTGCTGGTCGTCGACCACCGACACCGGCACGAACGCCACCTTGTTGGCGGCATCGACGATGCGCACGCCAAGCTCGCCCGCCGACGAGAAGGTCAGCGCCGAGCGCGGCACGCGCACGGCCGGGATCGGCGTCATCGGGATCGTCACCTCGGCCGTGATGCCGTCCGGGATGTAGCCGTCGGCATTGGGGATCTCGACTTCGACCCGATAGGTGCGCGTCGCCGCGCTCGCCGTCTTGGAGATGAAGCGGATCTTGCCGCGCGCCGCGTGGCCGGTGACGAGACGGATCTCGACCGGATCGCCGAGGTTGAGGCCATGCAGCCGGCGCTCAGCGACCTCCACGACCGCAAGGACCGGATCGATCGAAACGATCTGCGCGACTTCCTTGCCGGCAAACGACAGCACCGCCTGTCCGACTTCGACCGGCACGTCATTGACGATTCCGGACCACGGCGCGCGAATGATGCTGCGCTCGCGTTCGGCTTCGGCCGCCGCGAGGCCGGCTTCGGCGGCCTTGAATTGCGTTTCGAGATTGACCGCCTCGAGCTTCGGCATCGAGCCCTGCTCGACCAGCTTCATCTTCGCGGCGAGCTCGGTCTTGCGCTGCATCAACATCGCCTTGGCCTGCAGCACGCGCGACTCGCGCGCCTCGTCGGAGAGCACCGCGATCACGTCGCCCTCCTTGACCACCGAGCCGCGCTTGACACGCAATTCGCTGATCGTGCCGTCGGCACGTGCCGTGACCATCATCTTCTTGTCGGCTTCGGTGCGGCCCGAGAGCAGGAGATTGCGCGAGCGCGACTCGACCCGCACCTCGGTGACGGAGACGCGGAACGGCTTTGGCTGTGCCGCCTCGGCCGGCTGCACGGCGGCGCGGCTCTCCGCCGTCTCATGCGGAAACAAATGCCCCGATGCGATCCAGGCGACAGCGGCGACGACAAGGCCGACTGCGGCAAAGCGTGCGGCTTTCATGACTCTAGGCCCCGTTCCTATTGTCGTTTTGCGCGACCGGATTGACGAGAAGCTGTTCGACCATGCGCAGCACGAGCGGCATTACGGCTTCGGCGTTGAATGACGGTTCGACCGCGCGCCGCCACGACAGGCCGTCGGCCAGCGCGAACAGCACCGTCACGGTGCCGTTGAAATCCACATCGCGGCGGATTTCGCCGCGCTCGGCAGCGCGTTGCAACAGTGCGATGAAGCGTGCCCGCACGTCCGCTTCCATGTCCTGATAGATGCGCGCGACGGCAGGATTGCGGCGGCTCTCCGCCATGATCTCGGCACAGAGCGCGACTTCCTCCACGCTGCGCTCGACCAGGTGATGCTGCGCGAGCGCCGCAAGGCCGTCGAAAAAGTTGCCTTCGCCGACTGCCGTGAACTGCTGCGCGGCATCGGCCCGGTCGCGCTCCGCGATGCCGGCGATGATGTCTTCCTTGGAGCGGAAATAACGATAGAGATTGCCTGGGCTCATGCGCGCCTCGGCGCAGATTTCCTGCATCGAGGTCTGGTGAAACCCTGAGCGGGCAAAGCAGGTCTGCGCCGCCGCGAGGATTTCCCCACGGCGGTCGGCCTGCAACTGGACGTTGGCGCGCCGCATGAAATTGTGCCCCGCAGCAAGTAAGAGCGAACGTTCATTCTCACTTAGATTAGGATTGGTTAAGAAGTCAATAACGGGAGTTGTGGGTGAAGCGGATCAGGCGTTCTAAGCAATTGCTGGAGCTTGAAGATCTGGCTCGGGTGGATGTTTTTTATGAATCGGGGCCTCTTGATGACTACCGCGTCTAAGTGAACGCACTCGCCCACCCTGCCGAACGCTAGGCCTGAAGGTGAGGGCGCTGCTCGCCGGCGCAAAACCTACGTCGCGTCACAGAAATCGCAAATCACGGGGTGAGAGAAAGCGAGGCCGGCACGAGGACCGACCCCGCCTCTTTTTATTTCTAGCCAGTGGCACACTAATTCCGGCAACGATGCCCGGAATAAAGGATGTCTTTCGTGAAGTCGTTGCGCCCTACCAGTTGTTCTCCCCGCGCGAGGAAAAACGGGCCATTGAAACTTTCAACCGAGATCCAAGAGTTGTTCTTGTTCCAGACGACGAACCGCCGATCAGGGGCGGCTGGATTCAAGGCAGAGAGCAATGACGTGATAATGATGGGCCCGCTGAGCGGCAGACCTTCTCTGATCAAACCGCTTTCATTAGGGATGGTGCTGTCGCATCCGGTTTGTGCCCGAGCAACTTCCGCCATTGTAACCGCGGATACCAACAGTGTCAGGATGAACGTCAAGTGTTTCACGTGAGCCCCCATGTCTAAAGTCAGGATCATTTGATCCTGACTTTAGGTAAGTTACATGTATCAACGGTAATCGTCTAGGTTGTCTAGCTAGCTTACCGGGCGCCCCGCCTATCGCTGCCACGCTCGCGCGGCGACGCGTTAGACCTTTGTTGGCAATGTCGCCGGGCTCCACACTGATGAAGCCGCGCTCACGTGAAGTGCGGCTACTCCGCCGGGACCATCTTCGGCTCCCTCGCGGGCACCTCGGCCTCCGCCGGCATGCGGCTGAGCGCAAACAGGAACCCCGCCACCATCGCATAGGCGAGCGCGACCGACGGCGTGACCGCGAAGCCGACCTGCTCGCCATGCATGAAGCCGAAGAAGGTGAGCACCGCGCCGGCAGCAGCGAAGCAGGACGCCTCCTGATATTTCTTGTCGATGATGAATGCGCCGATGGCGCCGAGCACCATGCCGCCGAGGATCGCGCCGGCGCCCAGCACCTCGAGCCCGTGATAGAGCACGCCGACCTGGCCGAGCTTGTCGAGACCGACCGTCGCCGCGTTGGTGCCGGCCGCCCCGAGC
>JAXDNY010000058.1:0-69718 GCA_034669145.1 Hyphomicrobiales bacterium | reverse complement strand
TACGTCGCGCGGATGGATGTCGCGTCACGGCCTGCGGCCGGGAAAGATTCTCTGGGAGGTGCAGGAGGCCTACCAGCCGGGCGTGGTCGGCGAGAAGCTCACGCGCGGTCCGCTCGAATATGCTGCGATCTGGCAGGTCGCGCAGCGCATGACCGACCGGCCGGTAAAGTTCGGCGCGATCTGCGCGCCCTCGATGGCGGGAATGCTGTGGAACGCATTCTACAAGAACGATCAGGAGATGATGCTCGACCTCTGCGACATCATGAACGCGGAGCTGCGCGACATGGCCGCTGCCGGCTGCCCGCTGATCCAGGTGGAAGAGCCGCCGCACCACATGCGTGCGCAGCAGAAAGAGTGCACGGACACCGATCTCCAGTTTCTCACCGACGCGTTCAATCGTCAGCTCAAGGGCGTCAACGCCGAGATCTGGGTGCATACCTGCTGGGGCAATCCGAACCAGCAGCGCGTTCACTACAACGTGCCGAGCTACGAGCGCGCGCTGCCGCATCTCTTGCAGCTCAACGGGGATGTGCTGACCATCGAATGCGCGAGTTCAGACGGCAAGGACCTGCCGCTGTTCAAGCACATCAAGACCGACAAGAAGATTGCGATCGGCGTGGTCAATCATTGCGACACCGTGGTCGAGCCGGCGGAGAAAGTCGCCGCGCTGATCCGCAAGGCGCTGGAGTTCATCCCGAAGGAGCAACTCATCATCTCGACCGATTGCGGCTTCGGCCGCGAGGGCCTGTCGCGGCGGATCGCGTTCTATAAATGCGTGGCGCTGGTCGAGGGCACCAATATCGTTCGGCGCGAACTTGGCCTCCCGGAAGCACGCGTGCGCGCGGCCGATCCGAAGCTGTGGTTCGCGGGGCGCGAATCCGTCCCGTGACGCAGCGATGGAATGCAGCCTCCGGCAAACGCACATGCAAGTTCGCTTTCTGAGCCTGACATCTTGCGTCGATGATGAGTGATCGCGAAGATTCGGGCATATTGTGCGCTTGCCCGCCCGCTTGCATACTTGAGGCGATTTCGGACACCGACGGCCATTCGTGGAGACAGAACGATGAGCTTGTGGAGACGGGCTTCGTTTCTATGCGCCCGAACCGGGTTTGCGATCGCCCTCGCTTCGATGGTTACCACGGCGGTCCACGCGCAACAGAAGGTGCTGCGTGCCGTTCTGCATGCCGACGTGCGCACGCTCGATCCGATCTGGACCACGCAAACTATTGCCGGCATCCACGGGATGATCGTCTACGACACGTTGTTCGGCAATGACGAGAAGCTCAACCCTCAGCCGCAGATGGTCGGCAAGTACGACATCAGCGAGGATAAGCTCGTCTATACGTTCACGCTGCGCGACGGATTGAAATTCCACGATGGCTCGCCGGTTACCACGAAAGATGTGATCGCTTCGCTTAAGCGCTGGGCCGCGCGGGACAACGTGGGCCAGCGTCTGTTCTCCTTCGTCGACCGTTTGGAGCCGGCCGACGAGAAGACATTCCGCATGATCCTCAACAAGCCATTCGGCATGGTGCTCGAAGCGCTGGGAAAAAGCGGAACGTCCGTTGCAGTCATCATGCGCGAGAAGGATGCGCAAACCGATCCGCAGCAGCAGATCAAGGAAGCGGTCGGATCGGGGCCGTTCAAATTCTCCAAGGACGAGTGGGTTCCCGGCAGCAAGACGGTCTATCTGAAGAATCCCGACTACGTACCGCGGCCCGGCAATGAGCGCGCTTCGTTCTTCGCGGGCTCGAAATTCGCTGGCGTCGATCGCATCGAGCTGGTCTGGATTTCGGACCCGCAGACCGCGATGTCCGCGCTCGTCAACGGCGAGATTGATTTCTGGGAAAACCCGAACATCGATTTCCTGCCGATTTTGGAGAAGTCGCGCGGCGTCAAGCTGATGAAAACCGGCGAATTCGGCACCAACGCGGGGTTCATCCGGCTCAATCATCTCCATCCGCCGTTCAACAACGTGAAGGCGCGGCAGGCGATGTACCGCCTGATCAATCAGGAAGACTTCCTGCGCGCGATCATCGGCAATCCTGAATATTATAAAGTGTGTCACGGCATGATTACGTGCGGCACGCCGCTTGCGAGCGATGCCGGCAGCGCAATGCTGAACGACTTCAATCCGAAGAAGGCGCTCCAGCTGATGCGGGAGGCTGGCTACAACGGCGAGCCGATCACGGTTCTCGCCGCAACCGATCACAACACGATTACGCCGGCCACGCAGGTGCTGATCCAGGCGATGCGCGAGGCCGGACTCAATCTCGACGTCCAGTCGATGGATTGGGGCTCGGTCGTCTCGCGCAGAGCGAAGAAGGAGCCCCCGGCTCAGGGCGGATGGAACATCTTCGTCTCCACAATGGGTACGGTTGGGGCGAGCAATCCGGTGCTGCACCCCTGGATCGGCGCGGCCTGCGACAAGGGCCTGTTCGGCTGGCCGTGCGACGCGAAGATCGAGGAACTGCGCACCGCCTATGCGTTCGCGCAGACCGACGCTGAAAAGAAGCAGATTGCGCGCGACCTGCAGGCGCGGGCGATTGAGCAGGTCCCCTATATTCCGTTCGGACAATGGGATTCGCCTTACGCCTATCGCGCCGACCGCATCGAAGGAATTGTGCCGAACACCGGTCTGGTCGTGCTCTGGAATATCACCAAGAAGTAGTGGGCTAGCCGTCGCCGACATCCGGCTGATACCTTGCGTTGGCAATGACCGCCTACATTCTGCGCCGGCTGCTTGCGACCATCCCCGTCATGGTGGTGGTGGCGATTTTCGTGTTCTTCCTGTTGCGGCTCGCTCCGGGCGATCCCGCGGCAATCATCGCCGGCGAGGATGCGACGGCGGCGCAGATCTCCGCCGTCCGCACGCAGCTCGGCCTCGACCGGCCGATTTTCGAGCAGTTCGTCGTCTGGCTCGGCGGAATGCTGCAGGGGGACTTCGGTACCTCGATTTTTTCGAACCTGCCGGTCAGCCGGCTCATCGCGCAACGTATTGAGCCGACCCTGTCGCTCATGCTCGCGACCTTGGCTGTGGCGTTGTGCCTCGCCATCCCGCTCGGCGTTCTGGCCGCCTGGAAGGCACGCGGGTTTGTCGATCGCCTGGTGATGTTGTTTGCCGTGCTGGGCTTTGCGATTCCGGTATTTCTGGTCGGCTACGTGCTCATTTATATCTTCGCGGTCAAACTCGGCTGGCTGCCGGTTCAGGGCTACGCGCCGATCCGCGAGGGGCTTTGGCCCTGGATGGAAAGCCTGATCCTGCCGTCGGTCGCGCTCGGCATCACCTATATGGCGCTCATCGCCCGCGTCACGCGAGCCTCGATGCTCGAGGTGCTGGCGGAGGACTACATCCGCACCGCGACCTCCAAGGGCCTGACGACCAACCGCGTGCTGCTGCTGCATGCGCTGAAGAACGCGTCTGTTCCGATCGTAACGGTCATCGGGATCGGAATCGCGCTGCTGATTTCGGGCGTGGTGATCACCGAGACGGTGTTCAATATTCCGGGTCTCGGGCGGCTTACGGTCGACGCAGTCCTGAAACGCGACTACCCGATCGTGCAGGGCCTCATCATCGTGTTCGCAGCCGTCAAAGTGCTGGTGAATCTGCTCATCGACATCTCGTACGTCTTCCTCGATCCCCGTATCCGGTATTGAAGCCGTGACGCACGCAACCGCCGCGGAAGTACCTCTTACATCGTCGCCGCTGACGTATGCCGCCACTGCGATCCGCCGTAACCCGACGATCTTCGTCGGCGCCGTTCTGCTGGCAATTTTGGCCGCAATTGCGATTGTGGGACCCTGGCTTGTCGCGGATCCATTTCGGCAGGCTCCGATCAATCGCCTTCGTCCGCCGTCAGAGCGGTTCTGGTTTGGCACCGACCAATTCGGCCGCGATATCTTTTCGCGAACAATTCATGGTGCCCGCGTCTCGCTGATCGTCGGACTTTCGGTTGCCACGCTCGCGAGCCTGATTGGGCTCTGCGTCGGACTTGTCTGCGGTTATTTCAGGCGAATCGACGGCGTCATCATGCGCGTCATGGACGGGATCATGGCGATCCCCACGATCCTGCTCGCGATCGCGTTGATCACGCTGACGCGCCCCGGACTGGGCATCGTGATCGTTGCAATTGTGATCCCCGAAGTGCCGCGTATCGTGCGGGTGGTGCGCTCTGTCGTGCTCTCGATCCGCAGCCAGCCTTATGTTGAGAGTGCAATCGCCGGTGGGACTCGCAACACCAAGCTGCTCGCGCGCCATATCCTGCCGAACACATTGGCGCCGCTGATCGTGCAGGCAACCTATGTGTGCGCCTCCGCAATGCTGATTGAGGCTGGGCTTTCCTTCTTGGGCGCAGGCGTGCCGCCTGAAATCCCGAGTTGGGGGAATATCGTGGCGCAAGGCCGCACGTTTTTCCAGATCGCGCCCTG
Organism: Hyphomicrobiales bacterium; assembly: GCA_034669145.1. Lineage (GTDB taxonomy): Bacteria > Pseudomonadota > Alphaproteobacteria > Rhizobiales > Xanthobacteraceae > PALSA-894. The sequence goes on along the minus strand of JAXDNY010000058.1, from coordinate 65,290 downwards.
GAGCATTCTGATTCCCGGCGCATTCCTCGCCGTGACCGTGCTCGCGGTCAACATGCTCGGGGACGGCCTGCGCGATCGGCTCGATCCGAGACTGGCGAGGCGCATGTGAGCCTGCTCCGGGTCCACGACCTCCACACCCACTTCTTTACGACGGACGGCGTCGTACGCGCCGTAGACGGAGTCTCGTTCGATCTGGAGCCGGGCGAAACGCTTGGCATTGTCGGCGAGTCGGGATGCGGCAAGTCGGTGACGGCGCTCTCGATCCTGGGGCTGATCGCGCCGCAGACAGGCCGGATCGTTGGCGGATCGATCTGCTTCGAGGGCCGAGAACTCACCACGCTCTCGAACAAGGAGATGCAGGAACTGCGCGGGCACAAGATCGCAATGATCTTCCAGGAGCCGATGACGAGCCTCAATCCGGTGCTCACGATAGGCACGCAAATCGCCGAGAGCGTGGTCAGGCACATGGGGCTGTCATGGCGCGCCGCCAGCGACCGCGCCCGCGAAATGCTCGATCTTGTCCGGATCGGCGATGCGCGCCGATGCCTCGGTCAATATCCGCACCACCTCTCCGGCGGAATGCGCCAGCGGGTCATGATTGCCATCGCGCTGTGCTGCAATCCGCAGGTGCTGATCGCCGACGAGCCGACGACGGCGCTCGACGTGACGATCCAGGCGCAAATCCTCGACTTGATGCTGGAGCTCAAGGACAGACTGGGCACTGCGATCATCATGATTACGCATGACCTCGGCGTCATCGCGGAGACCTGCGAACGCTCAATCGTGATGTATGCGGGCCGCGTTGCCGAAGAGGCGGCGGTCACCGACCTGTTCGCGCGTCCTCTGCATCCCTATTCGCGTGGACTGTTGCGCGCGTTGCCGACTGCGGATGAGGAAGTTGGGGCACGGCCGCGGCTCGCCGAAATTCCCGGGATCGTTCCAGCGCTGAACCAGCACATCATCGGCTGCCCGTTTGCTCCGCGTTGCGGCTTTGCGACCGAGCATTGCCACAAGGTGGCGCCTGCGCTCACGCGGTTCGGCACCGGGCATCAGGTCGCGTGCTGGGAGGCACAGCGCGTCGGAGCCGCAGCCGCATGACCGCGCCGGCAAGCCTGGAAGTGCAGGATCTGGTCAAGCATTTCCCGATCCCCGGGGAACTGCTGCGCCGCAAGGGCGTTGTAAAAGCTGTCGACGGCATCAATTTCTCGATCCGCCGCGCCGAGACGTTGGGGCTTGTGGGCGAGTCGGGATGCGGAAAGACCACCGTCAGCCGGATGGTGCTTAAACTGCTTGAACCGACGTCGGGGCGAATTCTTCTTGGCGGCGTCGACGTTACCGGCCTTTCACCGCGTGCCATGTGGGAGCGCCGGCGCCACGTCCAGATCGTTTTTCAGGACCCTTATTCGTCGCTGAACCCGCGCCTTTCCGCCGGCACAATCGTCGGCGAACCACTTGAGAATTTCGGCATCGCGAGCGGGAGCGACAAGGAACAGCGTGTCGCGGACCTGTTCGCCCGAGTCGGGCTCTCGCCGGAGACGATGAACCGGTATGCGCATGAATTTTCGGGCGGTCAGCGCCAGCGGCTCGGCATAGCCAAGGCCCTCGCGGTCAATCCGGACGTGATCGTTGCCGATGAACCGGTATCCGCGCTGGACGTCTCGGTCCGCGCCCAAGTTCTGAATCTGATGATGGACCTGCAGGACGAATTCAAGCTCGCATACCTTTTCGTCAGCCACGATCTTGCGGTGGTCAGGCATGTCAGTCATCGGATCGCCGTCATGTATCTCGGCCGCATCGTGGAGCTTGCCGACAAGGGCGTGCTGTTTGCTGCGCCGCTCCATCCCTACACTGAGGCGCTGCTTGCGGCCGCGCCCGTACCGGACCCGGCGCGGCGCACGGGAAAGCGGGTCGTCCTGCAAGGCGATGTGCCAAGCCCGATGCGCCCGCCGAGCGGCTGCCGCTTTCACACACGGTGCCCGTACGCCACAAGCGAATGTGCTCTAACCGATCCACCGCTGCTTGAGGTATCGCCCGGCCGCCATGTTGCCTGCCTCAAACGACCCGTCGGCGGGCACGGCGATCCGCTGACGCGCTTATCGTAATGTCGGGGGGTCGCGGACGCGGCGCAGCAGTATCGGCGCGTGACCCGAAGCTGTCTCGAGTTCAGTGACGGGAGAGGTCGGCCAGAACCTGGCCTTCAGCCTAAGCGACCAGATCAGGTCCGGGCACAGGTTCGCCGCGCGTTACGCGCACCATGTTGTTGAACATGCGCCTGACGGTAGGTTCGAAGGTATCGGCTGTCGCCGCCGCGAGGTGCGGCGTCACGACGATATTGTCGAGCGTCAGAAGCTCGCTGTCGGCTGGCAAGGGTTCGATTGAGTAGACATCCATCGCGGCGCCGCGGAGGGTCCGCTGCCGCAGCGCTTGGGCAAGGTCCGCTTCGACAACGACCCCGCCCCGCGCGACGTTGATCAACACGGCTGAGCGCTTCATGCGCGAGAGCGCACGTTTGTCGATCAGGTTGGTCGTCTCCGGCGTCAACGGGCAGTGCAGACACACGATGTCCGATCGCGTAAGCAAGTCATCGGTCGTGGCGTAGCTCACGCCGAGCTCGCTCTCCTGCGTCGGCGAGAGCCGCGTGCGCTTGCTGTAAAGGAGCGCGCAGCCGAAGCCCCGGAGCCGGCTCGCGACGGCTTGGCCGATGGCACCAAACCCGATCAGGCCAACCGTCTTGCCTGAAATGCAAAATGTCTCACCCGGCATCTGGTTGAAGGCCATCCACTGTCCCTGACGCAGGCGCTCGTGGCCAAGCGCCTGGAACCGCAACGTCGTGACGATCAATCCAATCGTGAACTCGGCAACCGGCACGGCATTGCTACCGGTGGTGCGAGCGACCTTGATGCCCAATTCCTTGGCGGCCTGCACGTCGATGTTATCGACGCCGACGCCCCACTTGTGCAGCAGCTTCAGCCGCCGCGCCACTCTGAACACATCGCCGCTGACACCCACCTGACCGGAAATGGCAAAATCGGCATCACGAATGATCTCTTTCAGATGCTCGTCTCCACGCGCCGTCCCGTGGGTGAGGACAAAGTCCGGCGGCAGGAGGCGTCTGAGATGTTCAGCCCGCTCGGGCGATGTGAGATCGAGTAACACAACGGTGTGCGCCATTCAGGAACTCTCTCTTCTTCCAACTAGATCGTCTCTTCCAACTAAATCGTCTCGAGCCGGATGCCCGGCCGGGCAAGCCCTCCTGAAATGCCGAGCGGTGTGCCGTCCGCGCGCCAGCAAGCAGCGCCGGTCATCGTGCCGTCCCGAGAAAACGCGATGGCATTCATCCCGCCGGCGATGTGCTTCATCCGCTGGATGGTGTGACCGCGTCGAGCGAGCGCTTGGGCCGTCGCATCCGAATACGCCGGCTCAAGCTCCAACGCACCGCCTTCGGTCCAGATTCGCGGCGCCTCGATCGCCTCCTGCACATCCATGCCGTGGTCGATCCAGTTGACGATGGTTTGGAAGGCGGACGGGAAGATGCGCAAGGCGCCGGGCAGACCAAGAGCCAGCCGCACCGCGCCGTCCTCCGTCACCATCATCGGGGCCATCGAACTAAAGACGCGCTTGCCTGGCGCGATAGAGAGCACGCGCCCCGGATGCGGATCGAAGTTGTGCATGTAGTTGTTGGCGATCATCCCGGTGCCGGGAATCTGGACGCAAGCGCCGAAGAGGCCGTTGATGGTGTGGGTGGCCGATACAACGAAGCCGTTGGCGTCTGCGATCGTCACATGTGTCGTATCGGAGGACTCCACGCCGGTGAGACGGCCCGGCGGCCACCGGCGGGCGTGCGCAAGGTCGATATCGGCGCGCCGCTCCGATGCATAGGCTTTCGATATCAGGCGCTCGACCGGCACCTTCACGAAGGCCGGGTCCGCCGTCGACACGGCACGATCCGCGAAAGCGATCTTGAGCACCTCGGCCAGCAGGTGGATGCTGTCAGGTGAGCCGAAGCCCATCGCGGCGACGTCGAAGCCTTCGAGGACATTCAGCATCTGCGCGATGTGAACGCCACCCGAAGCGGGAGGCGGTGGGCCGATCACCGTCCGCCCGCGATAGTCGGTCGAGACCGGCGTGCGCTCGACCGGCGCATAGCTCATGAGATCTTCGGTCGACACCGTGCCGCCATTGGCTTGCAGATACTCGGCGACGATCGCGCCGAGAGGGCCCCGATAAAGAAGGTCGGGCCCTTCGTCCGCCAAGCGGCGCAACGTAGCCGCGTACTCAGCCTGTACGAGATGGCTGCCGGCAGGAACCTTCTTTCCATCGTGAAGAAAAAGCTTCGCCAATCCAGCGTCGCTTGCGAGATCCGCAGCCATCCCGCCGATGCACTCGGAAAGATACGATGTGACGGTGAACCCATCTTCGGCGAGACGAATTGCGGGTCGCATGACGGCATGCAGCGGCCGCGTGCCGTATTGCGTCAGCATGTGCGTCCAGCCAGCGAGCGATCCCGGCACTGCGACGGCCGACGCGCCAGTCGCGTTACGCCGATCTTCGGTGTCGCGTGCGGATGCGGCCCCGTCGTTCATCGGCTCGTACATGTCGGCGCGAGCAGCCAGCGGCGCGGAGCTGAGATTGTCGATGATCCCGTGACGGCCATCCGGCAGCCGCACATGCGAGACACCTCCACCGAGAATTCCGACCATCATCGGCTCGACCACCGTGAGCGCGAACAGTGCCGCGACGGCCGCATCGACCGCGTTTCCGCCGCCAAGCAGAAGCTCGGCTGCCGCGGCGGACGCCAGAGGGTGGTTTGTGACGACCATGCTGCGCGAGCCAACCGCCGGACGCTTCTCGCAAACGAACGGGGTGGCGCGGTCTCGAGAGGCAGCGACGGAGGACATGCTCGCGACTCTTAACGACTGCCACAACGGACGCAACTCGGATTGGCTTGTCGATCGATGCGAACGCGCCTGCAATTGGGGCGCGCCTGGTTGCAATCTTTGATCATGCTCGTCCAAAAGGCGCGCAATTGACGATCGGAGCGAGGCTTGATCTTCTATTCAAAGGTCGAAGCGCCGGCCGCCGCCGCAATCTTCAACGCATTCCTCACAGGTCCCTTATGTTCACCGTCAATCCGATGCCGCAGCATCTTCCGGCCGATCTGATCGCGCTGCTGGAGCAATGCGAGACGGCGACAATCGGTCATTTTCTGCATTCCGGATTTGTCGACCGCGAAATCCGGTCCGTCCTGCCGGGCAAGCGCGTTGCGGGCACGGCCGTCACGATTCGCATTCCGCATGCAGACTCGACCGCGCTGCATTACCTGACGAAACTCGTTCGCCCCGGCGACGTCGTGATGATCGACCGCTGCGGCGACGACAAGCATGCATGCTGGGGCGGCGTCATCACGCATTGCATGAAGATGGCCGGCGTGAAGGCGGGCGTGATCGACGGACCTGCGACCGATTTCTCGGAGATCGTGAAGACCGAGATGCCGGTGTGGTGCCGCGGACCATCACCGATCACTACGAAGATTCTTGGCACGGAAGGTGCAATCAACGTACCGGTCAGTGTGGGCGGGCAGACGGTTGAACCGGGTGACGCGGTGCTGTGCGACGAAAGCGGCGTGATCGTGCTCAAGCCAGGCGATGCCGAGGCTCATGCGCGCCGAGCCCTCGGGATGCAGGAGCGCGAGCTCATCACGCTCGAACGGCTGCGCCAGGGCGAGAAGCTGCCGGACATTTCGGGCGCGACCGTCCATGTCGAAGGCAAGCTCGTGAAGTACTGACTGTTTTGTGGCGTTTCGCCTCGGTTTGGGAATCATCATCAGGAGTGGAAGCCATGACGATGCATCTGAAAGCTCTCGCCGGAGCCGCCGTGGCGCTCGCTCTGTCGGCTCAGGCAGCTCTCGCACAGCAGAAGACCATCACGCTGATGGCCTATTCGGGCATCTTCCAGGAGCGCTACACCAAGGCGGTGGTCGAGCCCTTCATGAAGGCGAACCCGGAAATCAAGGTTGAATTTTTTGCTCTTCCGAACTCGGCGCAGATGCTTGGGTCGCTTCGCGCGCAGAAGGCCGCACCGCAGGCCGATGTCGTCATCATGGACGTGTCGGTTTCGAAGGCCGGGACCGACGAGGGCCTCTTCACAAAGATCGACGAGAAGAACGTGCCCGCCGCGGCCGAACTCTATCCGACCGCGCGGATATCCGACATCGCCGGTGTCGCCGTGACGTTCGACAATCTTGTGATGATCTACAACTCGGATGCCATCAAGGAGCCGCCCAAGTCCTGGTTCGAACTCGCCGACAAGAAGTACGCCGGGAAGGTGACGTTCAATGGCATGCCGGATATCCAGGGCCTGTCGCTGGTACTCATCCTCGACAAGGCGCGCGGCGGCACCAGCTACCTCACGAACGTCGACAAGGGCATTGCCGCCGTCGGCGAAATCGCGCCGAACGTTCTGACTTGGGAGCCGAAGCCTGAGTCCTATCAGGTGATCATCCAGGGGCAGGCTCATCTTGGCGCCGCTTGGAACGCAAGGGCGCAGCTTAATTCCGATATCTCCGGCGGAAAGCTCAAGGCGACGCTCCCGGTCGAAGGCAGTGTCTTCCAGATCAATACGATCAATCTCGTGGCAAACCGGCCCGATGCCGAAGCCGCCGCTAAATTCGTCAACTATGCGCTCGGGACCGTGGCTCAAAAGGCGTTCACCGAGGAGATGTTCTACGCGCCGGTCAACGCCAAGGCGCAGATTGCCGAGGCCGCGATTAACCGCACCGCGGTGAAGAGCATGGACAAGGTTGTGACGCTCGACTGGATTGCCCTCGCCAAGGTCCGCGACCAGATCATGGATCAGTGGCGGCGCAAGGTGCTGCCCTTGAGCCGCTGAGACCGGTGACATGTCGAACGAGGAAAGCGGCGCTGGCGGAAAGTCCGGTGACGCTTTCCTGTCTCTCCGCGGATTGACCAAGCGCTACGGTGACTTCCTCGCCGTCGATCACATGAACCTCGATGTGCCAAAGGGCGAGTTGGTCGCTTTCCTCGGGCCCTCGGGATGCGGCAAGACGACATCACTCAGGATGATTGCGGGCCTGACGCCGCAATCGGAAGGCCGCATCATCGTCGGCGGGGACGATCTCACCGGCGTGCCGACCTACAAGCGGGACATGGGACTCGTCTTTCAGAGCTATGCGCTGTTCCCGCACATGAGCGTCGAGAGGAACATCGGGTTTGGTCTCGAGATGCGTGGCGTTGCCCGCGACGAGATTGCAAACCGGGTGCGCGACGTCGTGGCTCTTGTTCACTTGACCGGCATGGAGAAGCGGCGGCCCGCTCAACTCTCCGGCGGCCAGCAGCAGCGCGTCGCGCTGTCGCGCGCGCTCGTCATCCGGCCCTCGATCCTGCTGCTGGACGAGCCGTTGTCGAACCTCGATGCAAAACTTCGAGATGAGATGCGCAACGAGATCCGCGATATCCAGAAGCGGCTTGGTATCACGGCGGTGTTCGTCACGCATGATCAGTCCGAGGCTCTCACCATGTGCGATAAGGTCGTGGTGATGAACCACGGCCGGCTTGAGCAGGTGGGCACGCCGACGGAGCTCTACGAGCAGCCTCGCACGGCCTTCGTCGCGGGCTTCGTCGGCCGCATGAACCGCATTCGGGCCGGGGCCCGGAACGGCAGCACCGAGTTTGCCGGCCAGCGGCTTCCGGTGCCCGCAGGCTTGGACGGACCGATCGACATCATGATCCGCCCGCACCGGATTGCGATCGGGCCGGTCGTTTCTGAGGAGACGCGCCATCAGGTCACGGGAACGATCGTGCGCACGGTCTTCGTCGGCGACATCTTGCAGTACGACGTCGACGTTGCAGGCCAGATCGTTTCCGTCGAGCTTTCGACACGGGGCAATGAATCCCTCCGCGAACCCGGCGCGCCGGTGTCTCTCTCGTGGGGTCCACGGGATGTCTACGTGTTCGGAACCGCGCCATGACGGCGACGCTCGCGGATCGGGACGATCAGCCGCGCCGCCTCCCGCTTGTTGTTGTGTTTCTGCTCCCGATCGCGCTGGTCAATGCGCTGGGCTTTGTGGTGCCGACCCTCAATTTGCTGCGCATGTCGTTTTTCGAGGCGCAGGGTACAGGCGCGATGCAAGAGATCTTCACCCTTGCGACATGGCAAAAGGTCTTCACCGATAGTTTCTATGCCGAGCTGATCCTCAACAGCATCAGTACGAGCCTTCTGATCACGGTGCTGACGCTGCTGTGTTCATACCCGATCGCGCTCTATCTTCATCGCTCCAGCGGCCTTTGGCGTAGCGTCCTGCTGGTCCTCGTGATCGCACCATTGCTGACGTCCGCTGTCGTGCGAACCTACGGATGGATCGTGATCCTGTTCGAGGACGGCCTGATCAACAACGCACTGGCCGCGATCGGCGTAGGACGCGTGCGGATGATCTTCAACAAGACGGGGGTGACCATCGGGCTCACGGAAATCCTGATGCCCTACATGATCCTCGCGCTGCTGGCTGGGTTCGGCAAACTGGACGCGAAGATCGAGGAAGCAGCTGCCAGCCTCGGTGCATCGCCGATGAGGGTGTTCCGGCATATCGCGCTGCCGCTCACCCTGCCGGGCATCGCGCTCGGCTCGCTGCTGTGCTTCGTGTTGGCGGTATCGTCGTTCATCACGCCCAAGCTGCTCGGCGGCGGCCGCGTGTTTCTTCTTGCGACGGAGATTTACGACCAGGCGATCGTCACGCTGAACTGGCCGGTTGCTTCCGCGCTTTCAATCCTGATCCTGCTCATCTTCGGTACGGCGCTGCTTCTCTACACGCGCGCCCTCAACGTCGCGACGTGAGGAATCATGGACGAACGGCCCATCTCCCTCCCGTTGAAATTGCTCGCGCTGACGATGTTCGTCTTCCTGCTGGTGCCTCTGCTTGTTGTGCTGCCGATCTCGTTCTCGGGCGACAACTACATGATCTTTCCGCCGACAAGCTGGAGCACGCGCTGGTACTGGGCGATCTTCAAGGACGCCCGGATGACGTCGGCGTTCAGCACGAGCCTCGTTCTCGCCTCCGTGGTGACACTGCTCAGTCTCGCGATCGGCTTGCCGGCGGCCTTTGCGCTTGTGCGGCTGAAGCCGCCTGGCGCGGCGGCACTCGCATCTTTCTTTACTGCGCCGCTGCTGCTGCCATCCATCGTGCTGGGCCTCGCAATCCTGATTGTATTCTCCGGTTACGGGCTTCTCGGCACCTTTCAGGGGTTGGTCGCGGCCCATCTCGTGATCACGCTACCCTATGCGATCCGGGTTCTGTCGACCTCACTATCCACTCTGCCGATCACATTCGAGGAAGCCGCTGCGTCGCTCGGCGCCTCGCCCCTGATGGTGTTCCGGCGCGTGACGCTACCGATGATGCGATCGGGAATCATCGGCACCACGGCGCTCTGCTTTCTCGTTTCGTTCGATGAAGTCGTGCTCTCGCTGTTCCTGACCGGCCCAAGACTCACGACGTTGCCTGTCGCAATGTTCCACCGCGTCGAGCAACAGGCAGATCCAATGGTGGCCTCCCTTTCGGTCCTCCTCGTGGCCCTGACGCTTGCTGTTGTCCTGATTGTTGATCGCACAGCCGGGTTGGCAAGGACGTTTGTGAAATAGGTCTTCTCACCGCCAATGGTCTCCTCGATTGGGTGAACGAATGGACTTGAGACTTCGCAATGCAGTTGTCCTGATCACCGGTGCGAGCCGCGGTCTAGGACGAGAGTTCGCAATCGCATTCGCCGATGAAGGCGCACGCGTCGCGATCTGCGCCCGCGATTCCGCCACGCTGGAGGAGACCGCGGCCGCGGTGCGCGCGCGCGGCGCGGAATGCCTCGCGCTGCAAGCCGACCTGCTCGATGGCGCGGCGTGCCAGCGCGTGGTCGACGATACCGCCGCACATTTCGGGCGGCTGGACGTGCTGGTCAACAACGCGTCGGCCAGCGTCGACTCGACGCCGAAATCCATCGAGGTTGCGACCGACGCGCAGGTCATGGCCCGGATTAACGGGAAGATGCTGGTGGCGGTCCGCTGCGCGCGTGCCGCCTTGTCCCACATGCGCAAGGCCGGCGGTGGACGCGTCGTCAACATCGGCGGGACAGCGGCGCGCACGGTCTTTCGCCGTGGTGACATGCCGAGCGAGGGTTCGGGGCTGGCGCAGGGCCTCGGCAATTCCTCGCTTGCGAACTTCACGAAATATCTCTCCGAGGAAGTCGCCGCCGACGGGATCGTGGTCAACACGATCCATCCGCATCTGATCCGCACCGGCCGCCACCGCCAGCGTGTGGCGTGGCTCGCCCAGCAGTCCGGCATTAGCGAGGCGGAGGCCGAGAAGCAGATGGCCGCGCAAATTCCGATCGGGCGCAATCTGGAAATCAGCGACGTGACGCCGCTGGTCTTGTTGCTCGCCTCGCCCTTGTCCGCCGCCACCACCGGACAGGCGATCGCGGTCGATGGCGGCGCGCTGCGCGGCGTGAATTTCTAGCGCACCCAGTGCGACATCCGGCTTTCCAGTCGGGACAGCAGTTCGGTCAGCAGAACGCTGCAGATGATGACCACCACAATCGCCGCGTAGGCGCCGGTGGTGTTGAAGTTGCCGGAATTCAGCTCGATCAGGAAACCGAGCCCGCGATTGGCTGCGATCAGTTCGGCGAGCAGCGTGGTGGTGAACGCGTAGCGCACCGCGATCCGCATGCCGGTGAAGATCCACGGCAGTGCCGCCCAGATCAGCACCTTGCGGATGATCTCTATCCGCGTCGCGCCCATCAGCACGAGCGCGTCGACCGTATTGCGATCGACCTCGCGCACGCCATCGATCGTGCTGGTGAGCACCAGAAAGAACACCGTGACGGCGACGAGCGCGATTTTCGAGCTATTGTCGACGCCGAGCAGGATGACGAACAGCGGAGCCAGCGCGATCTTCGGCAACGCATAGAAGCTCGCGAGCAACGGTGCGAGCACGCGCGACAACCGGGGAAAGAATCCGAGCAGGAATCCGAGGCCGATGCCTACGGCGCAGCCGATGACATAGCCTTCCGACATGACGAGCAGCGTTGATTCCAGATGCGCCCAGATCGTGCCGTCGAACAGCCAGTCCCATAGCGTGCCGAGGATCAGGGACGGGCTGCTCATCCAGAAGCGCGTGGCGCGCGGGACCGGCGCGTATTCCCAGGCGAGCAGGATGAGCGCGATCAGCACGAGCCGCGATCCGATCCGGCCGGCCGATGTGGCGAAGAACCGCTCCGCCGCCGACAGATCGCCACCGGTCGCGCCCGGCAGCCGTACTGCGCCGGTTCCAATCACGGCGGTCTGGCTCGCGCGCGCCATCAGACGTCGGTCCCCTTGATGATGTCGTCCTTGAGCTCGTCCCACAGCCGCTCGTGCTGCTCGGAAAAGGCCGGCGTGAAGCGCACCTTGAACACGTCGCGCGGCCGCTCGAGCTTCACGTCATGGATCGCACGGATGCGCCCCGGCCGGGCGCTCATCACCACGATGCGGTCCGAAAGCGTGATTGCCTCACCCAGATCATGGGTGACGAACACCACGCTCATATGGCGATGCTGCGTGAGGCTCTGGAGTTGGTCGAGCATCAGCAGCTTGAGCTGGGAATCGAGCGCGCCGAACGGTTCGTCCATGAGCAGCGTTTCGGGCTCGTAGATTAGCGTGCGCGCCATCGCGGCGCGCTTGCGCATGCCGCCGGAAAGTTCGGCCGGGGTATGATTCTCAAATCCCGTAAGGCCAACGAGTTCGATCATTTGCCTCACCCGCTCGTCCGCCTCGGCGCGCGGCGTGGCGTGGGATTTGAGCTCCAGCGCGATGCGAATGTTGTCCCTGGTGGTTCGCCACGGCAGCAGCGTGTCCTTCTGCGTCATGTAGCCGACGCGCCGGTTCGGCCCGCTGACCGGCTGGTCGTCGTAAAGCACCTCGCCCGCGGTCGGGCGCATCAGGCCGGCGATCATGTTGAGGATTGTCGACTTGCCGCAGCCGCTTGGACCCACAAGCGCAATGAATTCATGTGGGCGAATATCGAGATCGGTCGGGTGTACCGCCTCGATACCCTGGCCGCGGACCTGAAACGTCTTCTCGGCCCGCAGCAGGCGGATTTTCGCGACCGGCGTTCCGGCGGCGGCGGCAACAGCGCGAGCGGCGGCCATGGTGTTCATTTATTCCGCCACCTGACGCCAACGCAGGAACCGATGTTCCAAACGAAGCGCGGCCTCGCTGAGCAGCAATCCGAGCGCCATCAAGATCAATAGGACCGCGTAGAGCGACGTCATGTCGAACCGTTCTGCAGCACGGCTGATCAGGAAGCCGAGACCCGCACGCGTCGCGAGCAATTCGCCGGTGATGGTTGCAACCAGCGCATAGGGAAGCGCGATCTTTATGCCAGCGGCGATCCAAACCGCGGTCGCAGGCGCAACCACTTTGCGGAATCGTTCGAATTTGTTCGCGCCCATCAGGTCCAGCGTGCGCAGATAGTCTTCATCGACCTGTTGCGCGCCGGTGAAGGTGTTGAAAAACAGCAGGAAGAACGTGACGATCGACACCAGCACGATCTTCGGCAGCAGCCCGAGGCCGAAGAACATGATGAACAGCGGCGCGAGCGTAACCAGCGGGACGCTGTAGAGTCCTACGATGATCGGCCGCAGGATGACGGACGCGATCGGCATCCGGCCTAGCACCAGGCCCGCGAGGATGCCGAGGCTGCACCCGATAACCATGCCGCACGCAAGTTCGCCGAGCGTCGTGAACAGGTGCGGATAGAGCTCGCCACCGAGCCAGATCACGATCCGGTCGATGATCCGGCTCGGGCTACTGACCTGATCGCCGCCGGTGAGTCGCCCGAAGAATTCCCAGACCGCAAGCAGGCCGACCACGAGCGCGACCTGCCATATCAGGATGTTGTCGCGCGCAAGGCGCGACACCTCCGGGCGAGTGCGCTGGCCTTCGGCCATGGTCCACCTTCCGCCTACGAGCGCCGGCCGGTGGCCTTGATGACCTCTTCGGCGATGCTGGGGTCGAACACGTCGGAGAGCTTGGCGCTGACCGGCGTGCCCTTGCTGATGTGCATGAATTTGAGGAGCTTCTCGAGCTGGTCGGGAACAACCATGGGGCTCGTCGGCACGCCCTTGCGGTATTTGTCGAACGCCGCGTTGTAGACACCGTCATCCATGTCGGGGAAATAGCGCCGCACCAGCGCGCTCGCATCGCGCGGATTATCGCGCACGATGTCCATCGCCTTGGTCCAGCACCGTACCATGGCGAGCAGTTGCGGCCGCTTGTTTTTGATCACGTCCGGGCTGGTCGCCATGATGATGTAGGGGACGTTCGCGGCTTCCGGGATGTCGCCGTTGAGCGGCTCCAGGATGATCTTGCCCCAGCCTTTGCTGATCGCATACTCGGGGATCGGCGAGGTGAAGCAGAACCCGTCGCTCGATCCGCGCTCCAGCGAGGCCAACATGGTTTCCGCCGTGACCAGCGGCTGGATCGTGATGTCCTTATCGGGATTCATGCCGCGCGCGCGTAGTATTGCGCGGACCATGTCGTCGGTGCCCGAGCCCGGCGTCGTGATGCCGATGCGCAGGCCCTTCATCCGCTGGACCTTCTCGTCGGTCGACATGCCGTCCTTGATGCCGTTTTTCGCAATCGCATCGTTCGACAGCAGGATCGACATCGGAAGGATGTTGTATCCGGCGCACACCGCGATGATGTTGCCACCGCGCTGGGCGGCCTGCGTGACAAGCTGCAAGCCGAGTGGGGCGACGTCGGCGCTGCCACCCATGATCGACGCGACCTGGCGCGGGCCGGACGATACGTTGACCGAGTCGAGCTCGTACCCCTCCTGTGCGTACAGGCCGCCGGCTTCCGACACATAATGCAAGGTGAAGTAAAAGGCGCCGGCACCCATGGCGAACGGGATTTTCTGCCGCGTTTGAGCGATCAGGCGGGGCGCGGCGAGCGTGCAGGCGGCCGACGCCATCATCATGGTCGCGGCTCGTCGAGACAGCGTCCTGGACATTTCGCTCCCCATGATTGGGACGGCTTGTGCCGTCCTCGTTCTGGACCGCAACGCGCGATCACGCCCGGCCATCGGGCCGAGCGCTCCCGCATCAGACCTCGAAGCGGATCAGCTCACGACCTTCGGCTTGCGGGTCACGTAGCTCTTCTCTTCCGGTTTGAAGTAGTGCCGCGTTTCGGCGTAGTGGCCGCCCACGACGGTGACCGAATAGGTACCCTCCTCCAGCGCCACGAAGGTGTGGATCTCGGCGGGCTGCGCCACGATCGACACGTCGCCCCGCTTGAGCTGGCGATCGTCGACGATCGCAAGATCGGCATAGCCTTCCTTGCTGCCATCGTCCTTACGCTCGTACACGGTGTGCTCGAAGCTGCCCTTGTAGACTGCGAGCGCTTCCCACACACCGTGATCGTGCGGCGGGATGCGCTTGCCCTTTGGAAATTCGTCGAGCGTGATGACGAGCTGGCCGTCGTAATAGAGATACTTCGAATTATCGATGTGGTTGCCCTGCCGCTTGACGCCGAGCGAGAGCAGATCGGGTTGCGCGATGATCCGCTTCAGCGGATCCTGCAGCGCCTTCATCAAGCCGGCGTTGTCGTCCTTGTGCTTCTTGACGATGTTCATGATGTCGAGCGCACACTCGCGCACGACCTGTTCACTATTCGTGGTTGTCATCGCGAATCCCCGCACTTTCCCGGAACATTGGACCTGACAAGGTCAAGATAGCCTAGCTGAAAACGGCGCCGGTATCCACGTCTCCCGGAACGGGAATCTTGATGCCGGGACGCGGAGCATGTGAGTCGTCGGCGCGACTGCGGAACGAGCGGACGCGCATGCGCAACGCCGCCTTGAGAGTCGGCGACGAGTCGTTACAATGGCGCCCCACAAGGTGGCAATTGACCCTTTCACACGCCGAAAACTCCGCTCAGAACCAGCCAGCCGCCCACAACTGGCGCCGCGGCATTGAGCGCGCCGGTCCGGTCTTGCTCATCGTAGCGCTGGTTATTCTCTGGCAGGTCCTGACCCGTGCCTTCGAGGTGCCTAACTTCCTGCTGCCGGCGCCGACCGATATCGCCCGCCTGATGGTCGACGAGTGGCCGCTGATCCAGATGCACAGCATCGCGACGATCGGCAGCATCATCAGCGGATACGTCACCGCGGTGCTGTTCGCGCTCGCGGTCTCGGCGCTGATGATCCGCTTTCCGCTGGCCGAGCGCCTGATCATGCCCATCTTCGTCGGTCTGCAGAGCGTGCCGAAGATCGCGATCGCCCCGCTGATTCTCGTGTGGGTGGGCGCTAACATCGGTTCAAAGATCGCCGTCGTCGCCTCCATCGCGTTCTTCCCCGTAGTCATCAACACGATGGCGGGGTTCAAGGAGGTCGATCGCGGGCTCGCCGATGTGTTCCGCTCGGTCGATGCGAACGAACGGCAGATGTTCTTCCGCCTGCGGCTACCTTATGCGATGCCCTATATCTTCGCCGGGTTGCGCATCGCCACCACGCTCGCGGTGCTCGGCGCGATCGTCGCCGAATGGCTCGCCGCCTCGAACGGCCTCGGTTACCTCGTTCTCTCTGGAAGCTTCAACTTCAACACCGCGCGGTCGTTCGCCGCGATCATTGCGCTCGCGGTGATCGGCACGGCCTTCTTCGGTTGCATGTCATGGGTCGAGCGGATGATTTCCTGGAAGCGCGAAGGAAGCGACTCGACGACGCAAGTGTAATGGGCAGCATTCCCGGCGAGCCATTGATGGAGGTTTCGATGCGAATGATAAGAGCCGCAGTCGCCATGGCGGCGCTGACGATGGCCGGAGCTGCGCACGCGCAGGATAAGGTGATCATGCGGATCAACTTCACGCCATGGGCGATGCACGCGCAGTATTATGGCGGTGTCGCGCAGGGAATCTACATGGCCGAAGGCATCGACCTCGAAATCCGCCCGCCCTCCGCCGGCCAGCAGAACGAAGTGTTCATCGGCACGGGCCGCGAACAGTTCGGAGTCGCCAATGCGGACGGCTTCATCCGGGCGCGCGCAGGCGGCGTGCCGGTGGTCGCCGTGATGGCTGACGAGCCGGATACGCCGTTCTCGGTCATCACATTGAAGAAAGACAAATACACGAGCCCGAACCAGCTCAAGGGCAAGAAGATCTCATGGTTCCAGAGCAACGTGAAGGGCTTGCTCGAGCCGCTGCTGATCAAGGGCGGGCTCACGCGCAACGACATCGAATATGTCAACGTCGCGCGCGGCGCCGAAGTGCAGATGCTCGCCGCCGGCCAGGTCGACGCCGTGTTCGGCTATCACTTCGGGCAGGCGCTCACTCTCGACATGCGCGGTTTTCCGACCGACGTGATGCCGCTGAAGGACCACGGCGTTTCGTTCTACGGCACCGTCATCTACACCAGCGAGCACTTGCTGAGATCGAACCCGGATCTGGTGAAGCGTTTCGTGCGCGCCACGCTCAAGAGCCTGATCTGGACGGCGAACAACAAGGAGGCGGCGGTCGCCGAGGTGGTCAAGGTGTCGCCCGATCGCGACCTCAAGCTCGAAACCAAGAAGCTGGAGATCATCTACGGGCTCTATAACACGCCCGACTATGCGCAGCGCTTCGGGCTGATGAACGACGCCAAGTGGCAGTCGTCCATCGACATTCTCGCCGCCGAGTCCGGCGATCTGGCCAAAAAGCCGGCCGCGAAAGACATGTACAGCAACGCCATCGTCGAGAGCCTCGATGAGGCCAAGGCACTCGCCGACCTCGTCAAGAAAGTGACGAACTGACGTGGCGAGCGCTGCCGCCGAGCTCCCGGCTGAGCCTGCCGCAAGCGGCGGCGCCGCGATTGCGGTCGCGAACGTCGACGTCACCTACGGAGTCGGCGGCGTCGAGCCAGTCAAGGCGCTGTCCGGGATCAATCTCGACATTCCCGACGGCGCATTCGTCTCGCTGGTGGGCCCATCCGGCTGCGGCAAGAGCACGCTGCTCAAGGTCGTCGCGGACCTGATGGCGCCGACGCGCGGCAGCGTCACAGTCGGCGGCACGCCACCGCGAAACCTGCGCCACGCCGGTCGCATCGGCCTCGCGTTCCAGCAAGCCAACCTGATGCCGTGGCTCAAGGTGACGGACAACGTCGGCCTGCTGCGCGATCTGGTCGCCCGGCGCGGCGGCGCGCGCGGAGCCGGCACGAGCATCGATGAGCTGATCCGCGTGGTCGGCCTTGCGGGGTTTGAAACGAAATATCCGCACCAGCTTTCCGGCGGCATGCAGCAACGCGTCGCGCTCGCACGCGCGCTGGCGCTCGATCCGGCCGTGCTGCTGATGGACGAGCCGTTCGCGGCGCTCGACGAGATCACGCGAGACCGGATGGCGTTCGAGCTCATGCGTCTGTGGCACCTCTATCGCAAGACCGTGCTGTTCGTGACGCATAGCCTGGCCGAGGCGGTGTTCCTGTCGGACCGCGTGGTGCTGATGAGCACGCGGCCGGGCCGCATCCACCAGACGTTCGAGATCGACCTGCCGCGCCCGCGCGACCGGGAGACGCGACTCACCGACCGTTTCCACCAGATCGTCAGCGAGCTCAATCGCGAGCTTTACAGAGTGATGGCATGAGTGCGGCAAAATCAGCCTTCGACCCGGCATGGCTTGCGCGCAGTGCACTGCTGATCGTCGACATGAACCGCTCGCATCTCGATCATTCGATCGGGCATTTGCTGGTGGCAAAACCGGACGCGGACGGGATCATCGCCCGCGCGGTGCGGCTGCGCGAGGCGTGGGCCGCCTCCGGCCGGCCCGTGATCTTCGTGCGCACGCATCACCGCTACGATCCGGCGCGCGACGAACCTGTGGACAACAAGAACCCGTTCTGGATGGCGCAGCATGGCAGCGTGGTGCCCGGGCTGGGCAAACCGCGCAAGACGCTCGCGATCGAAGGAGCGGCGGTGACCGAAGTCGTCGCGCCGCTGGCGCCCCGGCCGGGCGAACACACGGTGTTCAAGCATCGCTACAGCCCGTTCGACAACACCGACCTCGAACTGCTGCTGCGCAACCTGAACGTCAAGACCCTGGTCATCTGCGGCGTGAACACCAACAACTGCGTGCTGTGCTCGTGCTTCGAGGCATTCAACCGCGACTATCGCGTGGTCGTCCCGCGCGACGTGTGCGCGTCGATGAACGGATCC
This sequence comes from Hyphomicrobiales bacterium, assembly GCA_034669145.1. Taxonomy (GTDB): domain Bacteria; phylum Pseudomonadota; class Alphaproteobacteria; order Rhizobiales; family Xanthobacteraceae; genus PALSA-894. Next base: position 47,075 of record JAXDNY010000058.1, on the reverse strand, counting down.
GACTATCACGAGGCGGCGCTCAAACTGATCGCGGCGGCGCTCGGCTGGGTCATCGACTCGGACGAAATTGTCGCTGCGCTTCAACCCGCCACCGCAGCCTGAGTGTACCCCGAATGATTGATTACGTGATCCGCAACGCGCGTGTGCATGGCCGAGGCTATACGCCGGCCGACATCGGCTTCGAGAAGGGCCGCATCGCGGCTGTCGAATCGAACCTCGTTTGCGATGCGCCGTCGTACGACGCCGAGGGGTGCCTGTGCTGCGGCGGCCTGATCGAGACGCACATCCATCTCGACAAGTCGCGCATCATCGATCGCTGCGCGCCGGAAAAGGGCCGCAACCACAACGCCATGAAGCGCGTGTCCGACGTGAAGCACACCATGACGGTCGAGGATGTGCACAAACGCGCGCGCGAGACGCTGGAGGGGTGCATCAAGCACGGCACCACGCGCATGCGCACGCATGTCGAGGTCGATCCGCTGATCGGCCTGCGCGGGGTCGAGGGCGTGCAGGCGCTGGTCGACGAGTACAAGTGGGCGATCGACATCGAGCTCTGCGTGATGCCGCAGGAGGGCCTCACCAACAATCCAGGGACCGACGAGCTGATGGTCGAAAGTCTCAAGCGCGGCGCGAAGGCGGTGGGCGCGGCGCCGAACTACGATACGGACCACGCCGCGCAGATCCAGCGCGTATTCGAGTTGGCGCGTGAGTTCGATGTCGACATCGACATGCATCTCGACTCCGGGCATGCGCCGGAGCAGCTTGACTCCGTGCTCGTCTGCGAGTTGACCGAGAAATACAAATGGGGTGGACGCGTCGCGATCGGCCACGCCACGAAGCTCTCCACCATGGAGCCCGCGAAGCAGAAGGACTGGGCGAAACGCCTCGCCGATGCCGGCGTTGCGGTCACGATTCTTCCGGCAACCGACCTGTTCCTGATGGGCCGTGAGCGCGACTACAATGTGCGGCGCGGGCTCGTCGACGCGAACCTGTTCGTCGAGTGCGGCTGCAATTGCACGCTATCGAGCAACAACATCATGAATCCATTCACGCCGTTTGGGAACGGCTCGCTTATTCGCATGACCAATTTGCATGCGAATACGCTTCAGATCGGGCAGGCGGAGCGGATCGCCGAGTGCTTCGAGATGATCACGACGCGCTCGGCGCGCCTGATGAACCTGAAGGACTATGGCATCGCGGCCGGCAATCCGGCCGACGTCACGGTGCTCGACGCCACGAACCCGCGACAGGCGGTCGCCGAATTGCGCGAACCCGTCGCTGTGTTCAAACGCGGCAAGCGCACCGTCACGCGCCAGCGAACCGAACTTCACCGCCCGAGCTGACAACGTATCCAATCATGGCCATCAGAGCGCTTCGCATCGCAATGGATGGCGTCACCGGACGCCTCGGCACCAATCAACACCTGATCCGTTCGGTTCTGGCGATCCGTAACGAAGGCGGGTTGCCGCTGAGGAACGGCGATCGCCTGATTCCGGAGCCCGTTTTGCTTGGCCGCAATCCCGACAAGCTGGCGGCATTGGCCGCGGCGCATGGCGGACTGAATTGGTCGGCCGATACCGCTGCGACACTCGCCGACAAGACGATCGACATCTATTTCGACGTGGCGGCCACCGGCGGGCGAATGGAGCGCGCGCTGCGCGCCATCGCTGCCGGCAAACACATCTACCTCGAAAAGCCAATCGCGCATTCTTCCGAAGAGGCGATGAAAATCGTGCGCGGCGCGCAGGACGCGGGCGTGAAAGCGGCCGCCGTACAGGACAAGATCTATCTCCCCGGCTTCAACAAGCTACGCAAGGTGCGCGACTCCGGTTTCTTCGGCCGTATTCTGTCGGCCCGGCTGGAAGCCGGCTGGTGGGTATTCGACGGCGAGCTTTATCCGGCGCAGCGCTCGAGCTGGAATTACCGCAGACAAGACGGCGGCGGGCTCGTGCTCGATATGTATCCACACTGGCGCTATCTGCTCTCGAGCCTGATCGGGCCGATCAAGGCCGTGTCGTGCCGCACGGCGACGCGGCAGCCAAAGCGCCGGGACGAGGCGGGCAAGCCTTTCGATGTGGATGTCGAGGACGAGGTGTTCGCCACGTTCGAGTTCGAGAGCGGCGCGCTGGCGCAGGTCACGACCTCATGGGCGACCCGTGTGAAACGCGACGACCTCATCCAGATCCAGATCGACGGGACGCTTGGCTCGGCTGTCGCCGGCGGCCACAAATGCTTCGTGCAGTCGCTCGCGGCGACCCCCAAACCGGTGTGGAATGCCGACGCGCCGCAAGCGATGGACTTCGATACGCAATGGCAGGAAGTGCCTGACCATGAGCCGTTCAAGAACAGCTATCGTGAGGGCTGGGAGCAGTTCTTGCGCCATGTGGCCGATGACGAGCCGCTGCGCTCGACGGCGCTGGAAGGCGCGAAGGACGTACAGCTTACCGAGCTCTGTTATCAAAGCGATCGCGAGCGGCGCTGGGTCGACGTGCCCACACTGGAGCAGGTTTGATCGCGCGCTGATGCCTAGACGCACCGAGGCCGCACAGCGTTTCTGTCCCACGCCGCTGCGGTGAGCGCCACGAGCTTGTGCCTCATGATGCGCTGGCTCGCCGTGCGTTCGAAATCATTCACGATGACGATATATCGTGGGTTCTGAAAGGGCGCGAGCCGCTCGGCGAGCCAGTCGGATAACTCTTGCGGTTCGAGCGCCGCCCCTGCCCTTTGCTTGACGAAGAGCTTGATGTCCTGCTCGCCGATCTCGGCCGCGACCCCGATCATGGCGCAATCCTCGACCGCTGGATGCTTCGAGGCGACCTGCTCAACCTCAAGCGCGGAGACGTTTTCGCCGCGCACCCGCACATTGTCGGTCATGCGGCCGTGGAAATACATGTTGCCATCGGTGTCGAACGAGCCGAGATCGCCGGTATGGAACGCGTCACCTCGCAAGGCGCGCGCAGTCGCCTGCGGATTCGACAGATATCCTCGGGTGATGGATCCCGGGAGCGAAGTGCGCACGACAATCTCGCCGCGCTCTCCTGTCGAGACCGGCGCACCGCTCGGGTCGATCAGTTCCACGTCGAACCACGGCGCCGGTTTGCCGACCGAGCCGACCGTTCCGTTGTCGTTGTAGGTCGTGATGCTCGAGCATTCGGTCATGCCGTAACATTCGCGGATCTGCGTTCCAAACCGCTCCTCGAACGGGCGCCAGATTTCGGTCGGACAACCGCCGCCCCACGCAATGCGCGCGCCATGCGTACGATCGAGTGCCGATGACGGCTGCTTCAGCAGGATCTGCAAAATGCCACCGAGAAAGTGAATGTGACTCGCGCCGTACGCGCGCACCTGTTGCCAAAAGCGGCTCGCCGAGAATTGCTCGACCAGCGCCAAGGTCACGTCGCAGATCAGCGGCAGCACGATCATCTGCGCGCCGCCGATGTGGTAAAGCGGCTCCCACATGAACATGACGTCGCCGGCACGCGCGCCGGAGACGAGCGCGACCGCTTCGCCCGACAGGCGCAGCATCCGGTGCGAGACCAGAACACCCTTCGGGCGGCCGGTCGTCCCGGATGTGTACATGACGGCGAGCGGCTCATCGGTCCTGGGCGCCGGCTCGCTCCAGAAAGCCCCGCAGCCGCCGCTCGCAATGGTCTTCACCGCGTCCGTGGTGAAGACCTGTACGCCGGAAAGATCTGCCCCGCTCGCCTCGATCGTCGCCGTCAGCGCCGCTTCGGCGACGATCAGTTTCGGCGCGGAATGATTGAAGATGTAGCCGAGATTCTCGCCGCGGCTTTGAACGTTGATCGGAATCCAGATGGCGCGCGCCTTGGCGATGGCAAACAGGAGCGCCAACGCCACAGGGCCATTGCGGATCATCAGCGCAACCGCGTTGCCGGGCGCGAGCCCAATGCCGCGCATCCAGACGGCGAGCGCAGTCGCCATGCGGTCGAGTTCGCCGAAGGTCAGCGGCGTGTCTTCGCAGCGGGCGAACACGCCGGACGGATTTTCCCGCGCGCGGCGAACGAGCAGGGTCGCGAATCCGTCGTCGGTATCGATCATGCCCACCTGAGATGCAGTCGCGCGCTAGGCCTGGCCGCGCGCCTTGCGCCGCGCCGCGCGCTCGGCAAAAAAGCGCCGCATCGTTTCTTGCGGCTCGCCCGACGCGTAGGCCTCGGCCTGGATTTTTCCGCCGTTGCGGAACGCCTCGTCGAACGCCTCCTGCGTCACCTGACGGAAACGCTGCTTGTTCAGGCGAAAGGCCGTGACCGGCTTCGACGCCATCAGCTCGGCGACCTCGCGCGTCTTCGGCATCACGTCCTCGGGCCGCGCCACGAGGTAATTGATGAGGCCGATGGACGCGGCCTCCCCGGCCTCCATCATGCGTCCCGTCAGGGTGAGCTCCATTGTGCGGGCAAGACCAATCCGCGGCAGCATCAGCATTGGGCCGGTGACGCTCGGGATGCCGGCATTGATCTCCGGCTGACCCATGCGCACACCGGCATGCCCGACGCGAACATCGGTGAGCATGACGGCCTGGAACGCCGAGCCGGCCGCAACGCCATTGAGGGCTGCCAGACATGGCTTATCGAAACCCCGGATCGCATTGTAGAAGTCCTGCCACGACTGGAACCAGTTGGCCCCTTCAGTGCCGGACTGGAATTTCTCCGTCTCCTCCAGATCCTGTCCCGCGCAGAACGCCCGCTCGCCAGCCCCCGTCATGATGACGGCCTTGACGGCCGGATCGCTATTCCAGTCATTGAGGACGGCGGTGATTTCGGCGCGCATGGGCGTGTCCCAGGCATTGAGCTTCCACGGCTTGTTGAGCGTGACCGTACCGATGCCGCCGGTAACCTCGGTCATGATGACCGCATTGCTCATGGTGTTGCTCCTGGCGCACTTGCACCGGCATCTAGAAGGGTGGACTTTGCGGCTGTCAAATGCGCGATTGAACGACGCCGCATGTTCGGCAAGCATGCCGACGCCGCTATCAGCTCGCAATGAAGGGAAACATGAACGGCAGGGTCGTACGTGCGGTTGTGCCGAGCGGTCCGCCCGTGCGCATTCTCGTCGACGGCGTGGAAGCCACCGCATACACGGGCGAAAGCGTGCTGGTCGCCGTCCTCGCGGCGCGCAATGCGCTGCGCCAGCACGAATTCAGCGATGAGGCACGAGCCGGCTTTTGCCTGATGGGAGCCTGCCAGGATTGCTGGGTGTGGCTCACCGACCATACGCGCGTGCGCGCCTGCACGACGGTCGTTGCCGACGGCATGAGTATCTTGACCGGTTCACCGCCGGCATTTGCGCGTGATTAGAGTCGCAATCGTCGGCGCCGGGCCAGCCGGCATTGCGGCAGCTGCCGTGCTCGCGGCGCATGGTGTTGCCGTAACGGTGATCGACGAGGGACGTGAGCCAGGCGGGCAAATCTATCGGCGCGCGCGCGCCGGCCTCGCGCTCGACATCGACACCCTGTTTGGCGCCGAGGTTTCGAGCTATCGGAACTTCCATGCGGCGTTCGATCGCTTGCGCGACCGCATCGACTACCGGCCGCAGACGCTCGCTTGGGGCGTTGACGACAAGCAGCTTCATACCATCCGCGCGGGCAAGGCCGATACAGTCGAGTTCGACGCGCTCATTCTGGCGACCGGGGCCATCGATCGTACGATGCCGATCGCCGGATGGACGCTGCCAGGCGTGTTCACGCTTGGCGGCGCACAGGTGCTGCTCAAGGAGCACGGCTGCCTGATTGGCCGGCGGATCGTCTTCTGCGGCAGCTCTCCCCTCCTCTATCTCGCGGCCAGGCAGTACCGCGCCATGGGGGCCGAGATCGCGGCCATTCTCGACACGACGCCATTCGCCGCGAAGGTGGGCGCAGCGGTGGACCTCTTGGCGGCACCGAATACACTTGCACGTGGGCTCGGCTACATGCGCGCGCTGCGGGGTGAGCGCGTGCCAATTCACCATGGCGTCACGCTGTGCGCGTTCGAGGGCGCGAGCGGCGTGGAAAGAGTGCGCTTTCGCGACCGTAGCGGCCGCGAAAACGTCATCGGGTGTGACGGTGTGGCGTTCGGTTTCGGTCTCAAACCCGAAACGCAGCTTGCCGAGCTTGCCGGGGCCACACTTGCTTACGACAAGACCTTTCGCCAATGGCTGCCGCGTGCGGACACCGACGGACGATGTGGCGCCAACGTCTACGTCGCCGGAGATGGTGCAACTATCGGCGGCGCACAAGCCGCTGCGCTCACCGGCGAGCTTGCGGCTTGCGCCGTTCTAGACGATTTCCGGATTGCGGTTACCGGTATCGACCGGGCACGCGCGCGGCGTCATGTCGCGCGCCTTCGCCGTTTCCAGCGCGGCCTCGCGCGCGCCTTCGCCTGGCCGACCAGCGTCATGCGCGATCTCGATGACGGCGTGATGGTCTGCCGGTGTGAAGGAATCTCGGCGGGCGAGTTGCGCGCGTCGATCCGCGCGGACTTCGGCCCGACCGAGGTCAATCGCCTCAAGGCCATCACGCGTTGCGGCATGGGCCGCTGCCAGGGCCGCTTCTGCGGTCTTGCTGCCGCGGAGCTCACGGCGCAGATGCTCGACATGCCGCTCGAAGCAGTCGGCCGGCTGCGCACGCAGCCTCCCGTCAAGCCGATCCCGCTCGCGGTCAGTCTTGCGCGAAACTCTGCGGCCGCAGCGCGCGATGAAACCAGTGCACCAGCGTGACCATGTCGAACACCGGTACGCGGAGGCGCCGGTTGAGCTCATGCGAATAGGGCGTGATGTTGGTGCATTCGCATACAATTCGCCGATCGAGGGATCGGTCGCGACCATGCGTTCGGCAACGCCAATCACCTCGTCCTTGAGCGCCTCGAACGGCACCGAGGCATCGCCCTCGCGGATCGAGCGCTGAAATTCGGACGTCGGCGGCATACCGACCACCGGCGTCTGCGGATCGATGCCGACGGCCCCCAGATGATGAACAGTCAGCGCCTCGGCGCATCGGCAAAGTGCTGAAACAAATCGCGGTTGTTGAGCGTGTCGACAACTTTGTTTGGCACAGCGCCGTGCACGATCTTGTATTGCACGGGAAACGGCCAGGTTTGCGCGTTGCCGATGTCGCCGTTGAAGCGCTGAAATTTGGTGTCGAGCATCAGGATGCCTAGCGGCACACCGTAGTAGGAGCGCTTGCGCGCGCTATTGCTGGTCTTGGTCATGAGAGCGAGGCCTGCGTTCCGGACGAGCCCATCGCGGCCGACGCAAGCGCTGCATCGAACTCGCCGACAAGGCGCTCCTGATCGGGCCGCACCCCGCCAGCGAAGCGGTCGATCGCGAATGCCTCGATTGGAATTCTGGCCGCGCCCTCGCCGATCATTTCGGCCAGCGTGTAACCGACACCGGGGCTGAGCTGAAAGCCGTGGCCGCAGAAACCGAATGCGTGAAGCAGGTTCTCCGTCGTGCGGCTCCAGCCCATTACGGGGAGCATGTCGGGCAGATAGCCTTCAATCCCCGACCACACCCGGATGACTTGCGCGGAGGCGAGCATCGGCACCACACGCGCCATGTGCTCCAAGCCGAGCAGGACTTTGGCCGGCGGCACGGGCGCGCGGTTCTGGACCCGGTCCGCCGGGCCGCGCGGATAGAAGCCGACGATCACGTTGCCGCGCTCGACTTGCCGAATGATGACCGCGCCACCGGCATCCTGGAGCGCCGATTTGATGAAGTATGGCAACGGCTCGGTGACGAAATTCGGCGGCGCCGCCGGGAACATGGGAGTGGTCTCGCCGAATTGTTCGGCGATCTCGTTGCCCCACGCGCCCGACGCGTTGAGAACGACCGGGGCTTCGAAGGCAAGATCTCCGTCGGTCACGATACGAAAGCGTTCGCCGGCAGGCTCAAGCGCAACAACGCGAGTGTTCGGAAAAATGTCTGCGCCAAGCGCGCGGGCCGCGCGCGCGACGGCAGGCGTTACAAGACGGGGATTGGCGGTACCGTCGCGCTTCGACCACGTTGCGCCGCAGACGTCCGGGCCGAGATAGGGAAATCGCCGACGCACTTCGTTCGCACCGAGAAGTTCGATTTCGAGGCCGCCCGCGGTCCCTTCCCTCTGGTAGCGTTCGAGCCGCGCCAGCTCTTTCGGCTCCAGTGCGAGATACGAGTGGCCACACGGCGTGAACTCGCATGTCTCTCCGATCAGCTGCTCGATCTGCTCCCACTGCTCTTGCGCGCGCAGCGCCAGCGGAAATTCGGTCGGATGGCGACCCTCAAGCCGCACGTTGCCGAAATTGACGCCGCTGGCCTGGCTGCCGACCGCGCCTTTCTCGATCACCGCGACCGAATGGCCGCGCTTGCGCAGGAAATAAGCCGTCCACGTCCCGACGAGGCCGCCGCCGATAATCGCAACATCGTGGTGGATCGTACCCATGGCGCTGTCTACCATCGGGACCGCAAGACGTACATCGCATCGCCGGAGTCCTCGTGGCAGACAATCGCGCCGACATCCTGATTTTCGGAACCGGCAATTTTGCGGGGCGGATCGCATTCGATATTGCGGCGACGGCACCCGCTCCGGTCAAAGTCGTGATCGCAGGCCGCAACCGGGACCGACTCAAATGGCTGCGCACCGCCGGCAATGCGCGCGCCGCCATGTTCGAGCGTCCGGCGCACTTCATGTCGCATGAAGTCGACTTGTCGGTCGTGAATGCGGCGGCCGAGGCCATTGCGGCAGCCGAGCCGAAAGTGGTTGTCCAGGCGGCTTCGTTGCAGACCGGCAACGTCATCAGCACGCAGGACAACGCCTGGACAAAACTCGTTGCCGAAGGCGGCTTGAGCGCGACCGCAGTGTTGCAAGCGCCACTCTCAATTGCGGTCGCGCGCGCCGTCAAGGCGGTGCGGCCGCAGGCCTATTTCATCAATTGCTGTTTCGCCGACGTTGTGAATCCCCTCATTGCAGCCCTCGATTTGCCGATCGCGTGCGGGGTCGGAAACGTCGCAATTCTCGCCAACGCATTCGCCGGCACTCTTGCATCCGGTCAACAGCTCAAGGTGCTGGCACATTATCAAAACCTTGCACCTTGGCGGCGTACCGCCGAGACGCGCCACGGCCCTTCGGCGCGCGTGTGGATCGACGATGAAGAGGTCGCCGACGTCTATCGGCGCTTTGCCGATGTCCAACTGACGCGCGAACCGGCGATCGAGATCTCCGGTGCGAGCGGGGTCCCGCTGATGCTTGCCATGGCACACGGGCACGACTGGCGCGGGCACGTCCCGGGACCGCGCGGGCTGCCCGGCGGTTACCCGGTCCGGCTCAAGGCGGGTGACATCGACCTTGATCTCCCGGCTTCGCTCACGCGCAGCGAGGCGATTGCGTGGAATCTGCGCTACGAACAGGACAGCGGACTCGTTGTCGGCTCGGACGGGCGCGCGACCTATACCGGGACGTTGCGCGAGCGCCTGGCCGCGCTGAGCCCCGGCCTCGCCGGGGGATTCCATGTCGGCGACATCGACAATGTCTATCGCGACATGAACGACCTGCGGTCGCGGCTTGAGCGCAAAACGGCCTGACGGCGAGTTCGGTTTCTGCGGTTCGGCCGCCCTCGACAGCGGTCGCACAAAACGCGAAGATAACTCACGAGGCTCGGCGCACAGCCGGCCCAAGTGGCCGCATCGCCTGAGGATTTTGGGGAGAATGTCATGAACAGACGCGTAGTGCTTGGGACGATCGCGGCCGGACTGACAGTCGCGGCCTCCGCCGCTTTGGCCCAGGAGCCGATGGTCTTCGGCGTCATCACGCCGCTGTCTCCGCCGGGCGAGACCTCGCTCGGCCAGCAGGTCAAACGCGGCAGCGAAATCGCCGTCGATTACATCAACGAAAAGGGTGGCGTGCTGGGCCGCAAGGTCGTGCTGTCAATCCACGATACCGCCGGCAAGAACGAGGCTGGTGTCGCGGCCTATCGCCGATTGGTCTCGAACGAGAAAGCGGTTGCGGTCTTCGGCTTCATCCACAGTGGCGTCAACATCGCGGTCAACGAGGTCGCCAAGGAGATGGGCGTCCCGACCATGGGCACTCAGACCGGCGCGGGCGACGTGACCGCCAAGCATTATGACATCGCGTTCCGCACCCATGCGGTCGACCCACCGCGCGCCGCCACCTGGCTCGGCTGGGCCAAGAAGAACGGCTTCAAGCGTCTCTCAATCCTGGCGGAGACGACCGACTACGGCATCGGCCTCGCGAAGGCGACCGAGGTGCAGAACAAGAGCATGAATATCGGCCTGGAAATCCAGACCATCATGTTCGACCGCACGACCACCGATCTCCTGCCCCAGCTCCTTCAGGTGAAGGCGTTCAAACCGGATGCCATCATCAATGTCGGCGTCGGTCAGCCGCTCGATCTCATGATTAGCCAGGCGACCACGGTCGGCCTGCTGCCGACCGTCCCGATGGTCACGTCGTACGATGCCCCCGGCCGTCCGCAACACTGGCAGCTCCACAAGGAGCAGGGCGTCGGCGTCCACTTCATCGCGTTCTATACGCAGAAATCAAAACTCAGCGACGTCGGCGAGTGGTTCGTGAAGAAATACCAGGAGAAGTACAAGGAACCGCCGATCTATTCCGCGCTCAACGGCTTCGCCAACGCCATCGTGTTCGCGCAGGCGATCGAGATGGCGAAGACCACCGAGCCGAAGGCGTTGATCAAGGCGCTGGAGACGGGCTCGTTCAAGGGATGGTCGTCGGTCCCGGTGACGTTCCCGCAAGCCGAGGGTGCGCTGTGGCACAACTGGTCGCCGCCGCTCATGATTCTCAAATACACCAAGGTCAACCAGACGCAGGCGGACGCCGAGGTGGCTTACACGCTCGGAGATAACTGACGATGGTCGGGGCCCGGACCTGAGCCTCCGGAGTTTGGGCCCCGATGTTCAGTGCCGAGCTCTTCACCCAGACGCTCATCGCCGGATTGATGATCGGCGTGCTCTACGCCCTGATGGCGCTGGGCATCACGTTTATCTACAGCATCGTCCGGATGATCAATTGGGCGATGGGCGAGTTCTACATGCTGGGCAGCTATATCCAGTATGTGGTCGTCGCCCATGCGCTCGGGCGCGATCTGTGGTGGCTCGCCGTTATCATCTCGACGGCCGGCACGTTCCTCGTCGGCTACCTGCTCGAGCCGATCCTGATCAAGCCGATGTACGCGCGCGCCATGGAACGGCGTGACGATTACGCGACTGTCGTGACCATCGCGCTCCTGTTGATGCTACGAAGCCTCGCGGTGGTGATCGGCGGTCCCTACCAATTCCGCCCCGAGACCAACCTGCCGGTGATGTGGGTCGGACCGCTGCCGATGGAGGGCGCGCGGGTCGCCGCGTCCGTCTGCGCGCTGCTCGCGCTCCTCGTGTTCTACCTCGTCATCTCCAGGACCTGGATCGGGCTCGCGCTGCGCGCGATGGCGCAGAACCGGGTGGCGGCGCAGACGTCGGGCGTCGACGTCTTCCGGCTCGACGCCATGGCGTTCGCGATCGGCGTGGCACTCGCAGGGCTTGCGGGCGCGCTGCTGGCGCCCCTGTTCCTGGTCTATCCGACCAACGGCGCCGTCGCGACGGTCAAAGGCTTCGAGATCATCGTGATCGGTGGCCTCGGCTCGATCCCGGGGGCGCTCATCGGCGGGCTCCTGCTCGGCGTCGTGGAGAGCCTCGGCGCCGGCTTCATCTCCTCGTCCTATCAGAACGCCTATGGCTTTCTGTTGGTGTTGTTGGTGTTGTTGGTGCGCCCCTACGGCCTGTTCGGAGAACGCGGACGGGAGGCCTGATGGCCGATCTGCTCGTCACGGAGGGCCTGACCAAGCGGTACGGCGGTCTTATCGCCAACGACGGCGTCGCGATGCAGCTCGCGGCCGGCGAAATCCGCGGGCTGATCGGCCCGAACGGCGCCGGCAAGACGACGTTCGTCAATGTCGTCACCGGCATCGAGCGCCCGGATGGGGGCGAAGTGACGCTCGGCGGTGCGCCGATCACGAGCCTCGGCGCCCACGAGATCGCGGAGCGCGGGCTGGTACGTTCGTTCCAGGTCGCGCGCGTGTTCGGCAATCTCACGGTACACGAGAACCTGATGGTCCCCTACTTTGCGAGCAACCGCACGCACGGGACGGCCGGTGCACTCGCGCGCGCGAGCGAGTTGCTGAAGCTTTCGACGCTGGAGCCGATGACGCACGACCTTGCCAAGTCGTTGTCCGGTGGCCAGCGGATGCTGCTTCAAGCCTGCGCGGGATTCATGATTCCGGACGTGCGCGTGCACGTCCTCGACGAGCCCTTCGCCGGCATCAATCCGGTCGTCAAGGATACGCTGATCGACCTGATCCTCCACGAAAACCGCACGCACGGTGCGGCGTTTCTTATCGTCAGTCATGAGATGGAGATCATCCGGCGCATTTGCCCGCAGGTGACCATCATGATCGCCGGGCGGGTTGCGGCCGAAGGACCACTCGACGAAATCGCGCGGCGCGAGGACGTCATCACGGCCTATCTCGGGCGATCGTTCCAATGACCGTCCCGCTGCTCACCGTTGCGGACGTTCACGCCGGCTATCTGCCGGGCGTCGACATCCTGCGCGGCATCAGCATCGCGGTGCGTCCCAACGAGATCACACTGGTGATCGGACCGAACGGTGCCGGCAAGTCGACCCTCCTGCGGACGGTGTTCGCGTTCCTGACACCCAACCAAGGCGCCATCACGTTTCGCGAGCGCGCAACCGCCGGACTGCGCCCGAGCGACCTGAAAGCCGCCGGCATCAGCTACGTGACGCAGGACATCAACAGCTTCCCCGGGCTCACGGTGGAAGAGAACCTGCACATGGGCGCATGGATCTTCCGCCGCGACAGCGAGCGCCTGCGCCGCCAACTCGACCGTGTCTATGCGACGTTTCCGGCGCTTGCGGATAAACGACGAGCCCGCGCGGGCGAACTCTCCGGCGGCCAGGGCCGCATGCTCTCGGTTGCACGCGAGTTGATGACCGAACCGACTCTTCTGCTGGTCGACGAGCCAACCGCGGGCCTTGCTCCCAATCTGGTCGAGCAGGTCTACGACATCCTGCTGACGGCGAAGACGTCGAGCGGGGTTGCGATCCTGCTCGTCGAGCAGAACGTCGAACAGGCGCTTCCGCTCGCCGATCATCTCTATCTTCTCAACCTCGGCCGGGTGAAGGTGGAAGGACCGGGCCGGGAATTCGACAACGCACGCATTCGGGCACTGATACAGGAATGTCTGCTGGGCTGACCAAGGAATGGGGCGCCTTCGTCGAGTGGCGGCGGGTCGCGCTCGTCGCGGTCGCGGTCGGCCTGCCGCTCGCCGTCGTTCCATTGGTCACCGGCGAATTTGTCCTGCACGTGCTCACCATCGGCGCCTACTACGTGATCCTCGCGGTGAGCTGGAATCTGCTTGCCGGCTTCACGGGCCAGTTCTCGCTCGCGCAACACGCCTTTGCGGCCGTCGGGGCCTACACGTCGGGCCTTCTGGTCTATCACCTGAAGGTACCGCTCATCGTCAGCATCCCGGCAGGCGTTCTCGCCGCCGCGCTCGGGGGCTATCTGCTTGGCCGCCTGGTCTTGCGCATGCGCACCATTTATCTCTCGATCGCGACCTGGGCGTTCGCCGAGACATACCGCATCGTGCTCACCGCGGCCTACGAGTTCACGCGCGGTGATCTGGGACTGAGCGTGCCGTCGCTCTACGGCAATGTGCGGCCGATCAACTACTACTACACGTTCGTCGCTGTCGCGGCGCTCTGCGTGCTGCTCACGCACGTGATCCTGCGCTCGCCGATCGGCTACTTCATGCGCGCCGTCAAGGATGACCAGTTGCGCGCAGAGTCGCTCGGCGTCGATACGACACGGGTGAAACTCTTCGCCTTCACGCTGTCGAGTGCGATGGCGGGACTCGGCGGCGTCCTCTACGCGCACTACGTTCTGACGCTGACGCCGGCCATCGTCGACTTCAGCGAGATGGCAAGGATCGTCATCATCGTCGTCATCGGCGGGATGGGATATTTTCTCGGACCGGTCCTCGCCGCGCCGCCGATCAATTTCCTGTCCACCTATCTGCAGGCATACGGCGAATGGAGCCTGGTGCTGTTCGCTGCCGTCGTGATCGTCGTGATGCGGTCATACCCGGCGGGGATTTCGGGACTGGTCGAGCGCGCATGGCGCCGGCGCGGCGGCAAGCGATAAAGCTGGAAACGCGGCTATCCGGCCTCGAAGTTCACCCCGCGTCAGCGGCGGGGTGGTGCCGTAATTGATCGTGTTGGTGGCGCGGCGCATGTAGGCGCGCCACGAGTCCGAGCCGGCCTTGCGCCCGCCGCCGGTCTCTTTTTCGCCGCCGAACGCGCCGCCGATCTCCGCTCTGGACGGGCTGATATTGATGTTGGCGATGCCGCAGTCCGACCCGGCGGGCACGATCAAATGAAGCTCCGCCACCTAGACGTATTTTCCTATTGAGCGCCGGGGATTGCTCGTAGGAAACACGTTTTCCGCACCAATCGATCAAGCCCATGGACAAGCGCCCGCGTTCGTCGGATCGTTAGCCGCAACAACCACGAAAAGATCGCGCGCGCCTTCGGCGCGCCACACACGGGAGGACTGGAATGCTCAAGTCGCGGATTGCTGCCGCAATTGTCGGCACGCTTATGTGCCTTGGCGCACCCGGCGGCGCATCGGCTCAGGACACCATCAAGGTCGGCGCCAACCTGCCGATGAGCGGCCCGAACTCCGAGCTCGGCGAAATCTTCTCGCGGGCCGCCAGCGTCGCCGTGAAGCACATCAATGCCGACAAGATGCTGTCGAAGCCCCTCGAGCTTGCGATCGAGGACAGCCAGGCGACACCGCAGGGCGGCGTGGTGGCGATGAACAAGCTCGTCAGCGTCACCAAGGTCCCGTACGTCCTCTCCGCCTACACGGCCGTTTCCAAGGCGATCGCGCCGATCGGCGACCGCGCCAAGGTCGTCAGCATCAACGGCGGCGCCGTCGGCCCGGATCTTGCGGAGCTTGGCGACTATTTCTGGAACGTGATCCCGCTCGTCAATTTCGAGGCGGAGGTTTTGATCCCCTTCGTCGTGAAGGAGAAGGGTCTGAAGAACATCGTGCTGATCTTTGTCGACGATCCGCTCGGCGAGGCGGTGCAGAAGGTGCTGCGCGCCGTGGTGCCGAAGGCGGGCGGAACGCTGGTGGGCGAACTGCAGGTCCAGCGCGCCACGCAGCAGTTCGCTTCGATCGCCGCGAACGTGCGCCAGCTCAAGCCCGACGCTATCTACATCGCGTCGTTTGGCACACAGGTGAATCAGATTATCAAGCAGTTGCGCGACAACGGCGTCACGCAGCAACTGATGAGCTATTCGGCGATGTCGACGCCCTCGATCGCCGAACTCCCCGAGGCGAAGGGCGCCTGGTACACGACGCAATCCGCCGACTTCACCACGAGCGCGCTCGGACAGCGCGTCGCCAAGGAGTACAAGGAGGTGAGCGGCAAGGAAGCCAACGCATACGTGGCGAACTACTACAACGCCATCATGGTGTTCGGCATTCTGGCGCAGCAACTGGAGAAGGCCGGTAAGCCAATCACCGGCACCAATCTTTTGGAGCAGCGCCGCGCCAGCCCGACATTCGACCTTGTCGGCGGCAAGATGACCTTCCAGCAGAACGGCACCGTGTCGGCGCCGGTTCAGATTCGCGAAATCGACGGCACGGGAACGGGCAAGCTCGTCAAGTAACCACGGGCCGCGACGTCAGCCGCCATGGTGTTTCTTCAGCTCTTTGTGAACGGGCTGCAGCTCGGTGCGATCTACGCGCTGACTGCAGTCGGTTTCTCGCTGATCTTCGGCTCGACGAAAATTTTCCACGTCGCGCACGGTTCGGCCTTCGCGATCAGCGGTTACATCTACTGGTGGCTCGCCTCGAAGCTCTCCGTGCCTTGGCCGCTCGCGACGCTCGCCGCCGTCGTCGCTGCAGCGGCCTTCGGCCTGTTGATGGAGCGCTTCATCTATCGACCGATCCAGCGCCATGAGGCGTCCTTCTTCACCGTGTTCATCGCGGCGTTCGGTGTGTCGCTGGTCATCCAGAACCTGATCGGCACGGTTGCGGGCCGCGGCATGGAAACCGTAACGACGCCGCTGAGCCGCAGCGTCGAAATCATGGATGGTCTGTTCATCGCGCCGATTGCGGCGATCTCGATCGTGGTCGCGATCGTTGTGTTCTGGGCGCTGAACTATTTCCTGAGCCGCACGCATATCGGCATTGCGATGCGCGCGCTCTCGGAAAATCCCGACCTCGTGCGCGTGTTCGGCCTCGATCCCGGCAGGGTCGCGCAATGGGCGTTCGTGATCGGCTCCGCGGTGGTGGTTCCGGGCGCGATCTTCACCGCAATGACGGCGGGGCTTAATCCTGCCATCGGCACGCACGTAATGCTGGTGAGCCTGGCGGCGACCATCGTTGGTGGCATCGGCAGCGTGCGTGGCGCGGCGTGCGGCGGGATGCTGCTCGGGCTCGCCGAAAATCTTGCCTACTGGAAGCTTGACCCTCAGTGGAGCGAGGCGGTCACGTTCATCGTGCTGTTCGCATTCATCATCTTTCGTCCATCGGGCTTCTTCGGCAGCCCGACGATTGCGAAGTGATCCGCGCATGACCACCTACGTCATCAGCCTGGCGATCCTGATCGGCATCAACGCGATCCTCGCGGTGACGCTGAACTTCATCCTCGGCTACGCCGGCATCTTCTCGCTCGCGCACGCGATTTTCTTCGGCATCGGCGCCTATACGGCGGCAATCGCCGCCATGAAGTTCGGCGCGGATTTTACCGTCGCAACCGCGGCCGGAATGGTCATCAGCGGCGTTGTTTCGCTGGCGCTCGCGCTGCCGGCGCTGCGCGTCCGCGGCGAATACTTCGTCGCCGCTTCGCTCGGGCTGCAAATGCTCGCCGTGACGGTTTTCTCGGAGTGGAAGTCGGTCACCGGCGGCATCGGCGGGTTGATCGGCATTCCACCCGCGCGGCTGTTCGGCTTCGACGTCAGCGATCCGGTGCTGTTTCTCGGCCTGACGCTCGCGTGCCTGGCCGTGATCCTGTTGATCATTCGCGCGCTGGTGCGCTCGAGCTTCGGCCGCAGCCTGAAAGCGATCCGCGACGACGAAACGGCGGCCTCCGCGCTGGGCAAGAACGTGGCGCTCCTGAAGACGCTCGCCGTCGTGGTGTCGTCCTCCTTCGCGGCGGTCGCCGGCTCGCTGTTTACCTTCTATCTGTCCTTCATCAACGTCGAGAGCTTCGTCCTCGAAGTTTCGGTGCAGATCATTGCGATGGTGATCATCGGCGGCACCGCCACCCTCCTCGGTCCCGTGATCGGCGCGGTGATCGTGCTGCTGCTGCCGGCGCTGCTGACGTACCTGCCGTATCTGCCGCCGACCGAGATCGGCTCGATCCAGCAGATGATCTACGGCCTCGCGATGGTGCTGTTGATGATCTTCCGCCCCTCGGGACTGTGGGGCTACGGCTCCGACACGCGGAAACAGGGCGAGCCATGAGCGAAATCCTGTTTCAGGCCGACAACATCTCCAAGACCTTCGGCGGGCTGAAGGCCGTGAACGATGTGTCGTTCGCGCTGCGCGCCGGCATCGTCACCACGCTGGTCGGGCCGAACGGCGCCGGCAAGACGACGCTGTTCAACGCCATGACTGGACATCTCGTACCGGACCAGGGCTCGGTGACGTTTCTCGGCAAGAGCATTCTCGGGCTTCCGCACTGGAAGGTCGCGCGGCTCGGCATCGGGCGTACGTTTCAGGACCTCAAGCTGTTCTCGCACATGACGGTGCTGGAGAACGTCACCACGGCGACCGAGTCGGGCTCCTGGCTTTGGCAGACCGGCGGACGCGCCGCGAAGGCCGCACGGATCGAGCGCATCGAGCGCGCGCTTGATGCGACGCAACTTCAGCCCCGCCGCGACACGCGGGCGGTCGATCTCTCGTATGCGGAGCGGAAGTTTCTCTCGATCGCGCGCATCATGGCGTCTGGCGCGCGACTGTGGCTGCTCGACGAGCCGGCCTCCGGCCTCGACCGCAGCTCCTACGACCGCTTCCTCACCGTGCTGCGCAACGAGGTGACGTCGGGCGTCACGATCTGCATCATCGAGCACAATCTCGACATCGTGCAGAGCATCTCGGACCGCATCGCGTTCCTCGACCAAGGCAAGCTGCTCGCCGAAGGGGAGCCGAGGACGATCCTGTCCGATCCGGCACTCGCGGCGATCTATTTCGGCGAGCGCGCACAATGACCGCCGCTCCTGTTCTCCAGGCGCAATCTCTCGTCGCCGGTTACGGCGGGCGGCCGGTCTTAAGCGGTGTCTCGATCGAGGTGCGCGCCGGCGAGGTGCTGTGCGTGATCGGACATAACGGCGCAGGGAAGTCTACGCTGATGCGCTCGCTGTTCGGCTTGACCCGCCCGGTCTCGGGGAAAATCCTCGTCGACGGCAAGGAACTTGCCCATCACGTACCGCGCGTCCTTGCCTCGCACGGCATCGCGCTGATGCCCGAGGGGCGCGGCATTTTCCCCGGGCTGACAGTCGCCGAAATCTTCGATCTCGCGCTGTGGTCCGGCAGTATCGCGGCCGGCGAGCGCACCGCGCGGATCGACTGGGTGATGACCCTGCTGCCGCCGATCAAGGCGTTCTACGGCAAGCGCGCCGGATTTCTGTCGGGCGGCCAGCAGCAGATGGTTTCGATCGGCCGCACGCTGTTGTCGCAGCCGCGCTGCTTGATGCTGGACGAGCCGTCGATCGGGCTTGCGCCGAAACTGTTCCAGGATTTGCTTCAGCCGATCCGCGCGCTTCAGCGCGACAACAACATGGCTGTGATCCTGGTCGAGCAGAATGTGCGCGAGGCCCTGAAGATTTCCGACCGTGTGGTCGTGATGAAAGCGGGGCAGGTCATTCTCGACACGGTGCCGGAAGAACTGTCCGACAACACGCGCCTGATGGAACTGTATTAAGGCGATTCCTGCCGATCGCTAGCGTTTAGGTCTTTTCGGCCAAGCAGCCACCGTCGCATGGTCAAGTGCGGTTGTGTGCTTGAGATCCGCCCCACCAGGGCGGCCCCAGCCGGTCACCGCGGGGCCAAAGAATTCCGCATTGATCGCGATCCAGGGCTTGAGTTCCTCCGGCAACCGGTCGTCGGCGTGGATCGCCGCCACCGGACACACGGTTTCGCACAGCCCGCAGTCGATGCATTCGTCCGGCTGGATGTAGAGCGTGCGCCCGCCTTCGTAGATGCAGTCGACCGGACAGGCATCGAGACAGGTCTTATCCTTCACGTCGATGCAGGCATCGGTGATGACATAGGGCATCTATTTCCCCTGCCACACCGGCTTGCGCTTCTCGATGAAGGCGCGCACGCCTTCCTTGCTATCCTCAGACTGCAAGGCGTCGGCAAGCGCCGGCAGCAGCTGATCGCGCGCCTCCGCGGCGGACAATTGCGCGGTGCGGCGTACCACCTGTTTGATCGCACGCACCGACAGCGGCGCACACGCGAGCACGTCCTCGACCCAGCGCGCGACCGCTGCATCGAGTTCGGCGCGGGGGACCACTTCATTGACGAGACCGATGCGGAATGCCTCCGCGGCGGAAATGCGCTTGCCGGTCAGCAGCACGCCCATCGCCAAATGAAACGGCACTTGGCGCTGCAGCAGCGTCATGCCGCCGTCGAGCGGCAAACGGCCGACGCGCGCTTCTGGGAGGCCGAACGTCGCACCTTCAGCGGCCACGATGATGTCGCAGCCGAGCACCATCTCGAAGCCGCCGCCGACCGCGTGGCCGTTGACCCGTGCGATCACCGGCACGTCGAGCGTCTCGCGCAGCGCGATGCCGCCGAAGCCGCCCGGCCGCGGCAGTGCCCAGTATTCGAGCCCGCTTGCGCCGCTGCCGCCCTTCATGTCGGCGCCGGTGGAGAATGCGCGCTCGCCGGTGCCGGTCAGCACCACGCAGCGCACGTCGCGGTTATTCTCGATCTCGCTCCAGATTGTTTGCAATTCGCGCTCGGACGCCGCGTCAATCGCGTTGAGCACATCCGGCCGGTCAATGGTGACGCGGGCGACGTGGTCCTTCAGCTCGTAGAGAATCGGCATCACTCGGCCGCCGTCGCGCGCGCCTGCGCGAGCTCAGCGAGGACTTCCTGCGTGTGCTGGCCGAGCTGCGCCGGAGGCACCCGGATGGTCACCGGCGCGTCCGACATGTGGATCGGCGAGCCGACGACTTTCACGGTCTCGAACACGCCGGGACCTTCCATGATCATGCCGTTGATCGTCGCCTGCTCGTCCGCGAGCGCCTCGGCGAGGCTGCGTACCGGCGCGCAGAGCAAATCCTGCTCCTCTAGCTTGGCGATCCAATGCGCCGTGGTGTTGGTCTTGAAGCGCTCGAAAAAAAGCGCCTGCAAGGCTGGCTTGTTCGCCATGCGCAGCGCATGGGTCGCGAAGCACGGATCGTTTTCAAGGCCGGCAATGCCGAGCGCCGTGCCGATGTCTTTCACGGGATCGGCCTTGAAGGCGCCGACCATCACCAGTGCGCCGTCGCTCGTCTCGAACACGCCGGAGAGCGGCATCGCGCCCCAGTTCAGCTCGAACCCGCGCATCATCTGGGTGGCGGCTTCCTGTGTCTGCGCGGCGATCATGGAGTCGAGCAGCGACACGTTGAACTGCTGCCCTCTGCCCGTCTTCCCGCGCTGAAGCAGCGCGAGCAGCACGCCCTGCACCAGATGCATGCCGGCCGAATAGTCCGCGAAGGTCGTCGCATAGACCGAGAGCGGGTCGCTCTCGCGCGAACGGCGCGCCATCACGCCCGACATCGCCTGCGCCAGCACGTCCTGCCCGCCCTTGTGTGCATAGGGACCGGTGAGGCCGAAGCCGGTGCCGACCGCATAGATCAGGCGCGGGTTTATCTTCTTCAGTTCGTCGTAGCCAAGCCCCATGCGGTCCATGACGCCAGCGCGAAAGTTATTCACCACCACGTCGGCGCTGCGGATCAGGTCCATCAGCGCGGCTCGTTCTTCCGGTTTGCGCAGGTCGAGGACCACCGAGCGCTTGTTGCGGTTGAGCGAGCAATAGACCGGCCCGATAAGGCCCGCCGGATCATCCGGGATCGAGGTGCGCGAGAGATCGCCGGTCGGGGGGCGCTCGATCTTGATCACGTCGGCGCCGTAGTCGCCGAGCATCTGCGTCGCAACGGGGCCCATCATCACCTGCGTGAAGTCGACGACCCGGATGCCGGCGAGCGGCAATTCGTTTGCTGCGGTCACGCGGCATGCTCCATCATTTTCGCATTGGCGGACGGCTGATCGCCCGGATCGCCACCCTGCGCGCGCACCTTTTGGCAGATCGCGCGCGACTCGACCCGGCGCAGCGGGATGTTGCCGGACAGCGCGAGCGCCGCGGCAACGCCGGCCGACTGACCCATCGACATGCAGGGCGGGATCTCGCGCGACATCTTTTGCGCGGCTTCCGTGGCCGAATAGTGCCGGCCGGCAACGATCAGGCCCTCGATTTCCTTCGGCAGCATCGAGCGGTAGGGCGTGTAATAATCGCGCCCGCGCGCGACCGTGTCGGGGAAATACACCCGCTCCATCACGTCATCTTTGGTGACGACGTACTCGCCTTCGAGCAGGCGTGTCTGCCGGATACCGAGCTGCGGCGCGACATCGACGACGAAACAATCCTGGAAACCCGGCATCTTCTCGCGCACGAAATCGACCAGCACATAGATGCGCTTGCGCCCTTCAAAGTCGGCGCGCGTCAGGTCCTCGACCTTGAGGCCGTCATACCCGGTCATGTGCGGGCAGTTGCACCACACCACGCCCGGCAGCGGCGTCTTGAGCCACCAGTGATCCCACGAACCGCCCATGGTACGCTTGGCCTGCCGGTCGAGTACAGCGAAGGCTTCCGGCTCGGCGGCGGCGAAGCGCTCCGCCTCCTCGGTGTCGACATTGCCCAAACGAAACGCCGTGGTGACGATGTAGGCGCCCTCGATGAACTTCGCGCCGGCAGCGGCCGCAACGTCAAGGTCGCCGGTGGTGTCGATCACCATGTCGGCGAGGATCGCTTCGCGTCCGGCTTTCGTTTCGCAGATGACGCCGCGGATGCGGCCGTCCTGCACGATCGCCTTGGAGAACCACGAGTGCAGCCGCACGTTCACGCCAGCCGTGGCGATCATCTCGTTCGAGACGCGTTTCCAGCCGTCCGGATCGAACGCGGCGGCCATCACGATCGGCTGCGGCTTTACCTGCGCGCGGAAGTCATGGCAGCCCCAGCGCGCCCATTTGCGATACTTCTCCCACGATTGGCCACGCTCCTCGGGCGGCGGATAGACGGCCGCGCCGACCTTCGCCATGCGCTCGATCATCTCCATGCAGAGGCCGGTAACGGTGATCTCCTCGCCGTTGTGCATGTCGTCGAGCACCAGCACCAAGCCGCCCGACGCGAGTCCGCCGAGATAGGGATAGCGTTCGATGAGCGTGATAGAACACCCCTCGCGCTTCGCCGCAATCGCGGCGGCAAAACCCGCCGGCCCGCCGCCAACAACCAGCACATCCGTGCGCGCCACGACGCGGGCGGACCCGGGCGCTTCCTCGAAGCGGTCAGTCATTGCGTGGCCCTTTCAATGCACGACCGGCGCCTGCCAGCGCACGATCATCCGTTCGGCGAACGAGATCACTAGGAAGAACGCAACCGAGAACACCGAACCGACGATCACGGTCGCATAAAGCATGGCCGAATCGAAATTGTACATCGCCTGGATGATCAGCGCGCCGATGCCGTAGGTCGAGCCGATCCATTCGCCAACGATCGCGCCGATGACTGCCGTAGACGCCGCGATCTTCAGCGCCGAGAATAGATACGGCAGCGAGTTGTAGAGACGCAGCTTGAAGAACACCTCGCTCTTGGAGGCGGACAGCACGCGCATCAGCTCCATCGCCTGCGGGTTTACCGACTCCAAACCGCGCACCATGTTCACGAGCGTCGGGAAGAAGCAGATCAGCGCCGCGATGGCGATCTTCGGCTCCATGCCGTTGCCGAGCAGGAGCACCAGGATCGGCGCCTTGGCGACCACGGGAATCGTGTTGACGATCACGACGATCGGGAAGAATGCTTCCTCCATGGTTTTCTTATGCACGAAGACCGTGGCGATCACGATGGCGGTGAGATTGCCGAGCAGGAAGCCGGACACTGCCTCGATCGCGGTCGGGATGAGATTGGCGATCAGTATGGGAAACTTGGCATAGAGCGTCGTGACGACCAGCAAAGGCGACGGCGCGATGAACGGTGGCACATTGAAGACGTAGACCGCTGCGGCCCAGAGAATGAGCACGGTCGCGATCCCGACCGCAGGCAGCAGACGCCGGCGCCAGATCGCGCGCTGGCGCGCCCGATAATAGTCGGCATCGGCGGCATCGGCAAGATCGGGCGCAAGATCGGACGCCGTCATGGCACGCCTCGGCCGAGCAGGCCGCGCAGCTTTGCGGCGATGCGGGTGAACGGTTCGGTCTCGCGGATCGAGAGGTCGCGCTCGCGCGGCAGGTCGATGGATACGATCTCGCTTACCCGGCCGGGATTGGCCGACATAACCAACACCTCCTCGCCGAGGTACATCGCCTCGTAGACCGAATGGGTCACGAACAGGATGGTGGTGCCGGTCTCCTGCCAGATGCGGCGCAACTCCTCGTTGAGCCGGTCGCGTGTGATTTCGTCGAGCGCGCCGAACGGCTCATCCATCAGCAGCAAGCGCGGACCGCCGAGCAGCGCACGCGCGATCGAGACACGCTGGCGCATACCCCCGGAAAGCTCGTGCGGGAAACTTTGCTCCCAACCCTCAAGGCCGACGAGCTTCAAGAGTTCGCGCGGCGTGGGAGCGCCCGGGGGAAGGCCGGCAAAGCCGCCGACCTCGGCCGGCAGTTCGACATTCTGCAAGGCCGTGCGCCAGGGCAGCAGTGCGGCGTCCTGGAACACGAAGCCGAGCGATCGCTTCTGCCGCGCTTCCTGCGGCGACATGCCGAAGACCGATACTTGCCCAGCTGTCGGCGCAATCAAGTCGGCGACCACGCGCAGCAAGGTCGACTTGCCGCAGCCGGACGGCCCGAGCAGGCTCAACAAACCGCCGAGCTCCACCGAGAACGAAACGTTCTCCAGCGCCGTAACGGTGCGCCGGTCGGTGATAAAGCGCATCGAGACGTTGCGGCACGCAACTGCGCTCGCGTCGGCCATGACGGCTGGCGAGGATACCGCAGGCGCGACCGCGTCCCGGGCAAGCATGACTCAGCCGATCTTCGGCCGGCTGTCGGCGGTCATCTTGAGGATGTCGAGGGTCATGACTTCCTCCAGTTTCGGCACGCGCTTGGAAAACTGACCGAGCTCCGCATAGAGGCTGATCTGATCCTGCCAGATCGCCGGATCCATCGTGCCCCAGCCTTCCGCGGCGGTGCGCGGCGAGAACGAGAAGCGCAGCATCGCTTCGAGCGCCTCGGTTTCGTCCTTGGCGTTGAGATTGGGAAATTCCTTGACCAGCATCTCCACCGCCTTGTCGCGATTGGCCGGCTGGTAGGCGAACCCCCAGCCTTTCGCCGAGGCGCGCAGGTATTTCGCCAGAACGTCGCCGCGCGTCTTGATGGTGTTGGCGGTCGCGTAATACGGCAGCGCATAGAGCTTCACGCCGGTATCCCACAGCCGCATCGAGACCATGTCGGCGCTGAGCACCTTCATGGCGCTGGTGTTCGTCAGCCAACCGGTGACGCAGTCGACCTGGCCGGTGAGCACGGGCGACATGTCGGCGCCGATGGTGACGATCTGTACGTCTTTCTCGGGAATCTTGTTCTTGGCGAGCAGCGCGCGCAACAGGATGATGCCGGTCGCCTGGATGCCGACCTTCTTGCCGATGAGGTCCTTCGGCTCGCGGATCGGATTCCTCTTCAGCGAAAAGAACGCGTACGGATGCTCCTGGGCGCCGGCCGCAAAGCACACGACCGGGATGTCCTGCGAGGCGGCTAGCATCAACGACGGGCTGGACGAGACCTGCCCGACCTCGAAGCGCCCGGCCGCGACCACCGCCACACCATCGATGTTCGGGCCACCGGCCTGGAAGCGCATCTCGATGCCTTCCTGCTCATAGTAGCCAAGAGATTTGGCGCACACCTCGCCTATCTGGTTCCCCGAGAGGAGCCAGCCGAGCTGCATGTTGACAACGGGCTTTGCTTGGCTGTGCGCATCAACGCTGAGGACAGCGGTGGCTGCTGCCGCACCCGAAGCCTTCAAGAAATTGCGCCGATCAAGATGGGCCATGACAGTTCCCTGCCTGAAGGAGGAAATTCCGCGCGAGCCATTGGGCCTTTTCGGACCCCGCGGGCATTAGATCACGTTTCGGAGTGCGCTCAATACTGGAATGGCGGAGCTCCGCTCCTGGCCCACAGTTAGACTTTCGGCGATGCGGCGCCGATGTCCGCGTTGGTCCGCTCCACCGTTCTTGCTCCGGCTGGTGCAATCTTGCCGAGGTGATTTGCATGTTGCGCCCCGCGAGCAAAATCGCCGCGCGCGATCACAACTCATTCATGTTTTTCGTGATCGCACGCGAGCGCTCGTGATTGGGAATTCGCCGTCTCGCTCCCACCTGTTGTCTATCGCCGGGACACGCGGTCTCGGCAACGGAGTCGCAAGAACACGACTTCAAAAAAATGAACCGTACACTTCACTTCGAGGAGTTGAACCATGTTTACCAAGATCAAGATCGCACTCGCTGCGACCCTTGTTGCTGTGACCAGCACCGTCGCGCTGGCGCAGGATTTTGACCCGAACCTTGCCAACCGCTATCCGGCCTACGCCGATCCGATCGGTGAACGGATTGCGGACGGCATGCTCCAGTCCGCACCGGTGCAGCTGAGCCAGCCGGAGGCGACGTTCGACTACGGACAAGCCGCTCCGCAGTACAATCGTAACGTTCCCGGCAATCAGGGCGACACCAGCTACGGCCAGGATTGGGCGCAGTCTCGCGGCGGCGGCTGGTAATCGCCGCACACAAGCAATAGCAGACCCGGTGTCTACACCGGGTTAGCCAGAAGACAGCCGGCCCGCGCCGGCTGTTTCCCGTTTAGGCCGCGTGCGACGTGTTTTGCTCGAGAGCCAGCAGTGTGAGCCGGGTCTCCTGCTGCGGCTTGAGAATCGCCTTCCAACACCGGCTTCGTGAACGTGCGCGACTGGTCGTGATGATCATTCTGGAGAGTCCGAGTACATCTGTACGCCGTAGGGGTTAGTCTGCTAATCCCGCTGAAGGAGTCAGAAAATGCTCACCAAAACCAAAATCGCACTCGCCGCGGCGCTCGTCGCCGTCACAAGTAATGCTGCGTTCGCGCAGAGCTTCGACCCAAACATGAGCAATCGCTATCCGCACTACGCCGATCCCGAAGTCTACGGCTATATGCCAAATGGAAACGCACCGCAGCTTATGCACCCTGCCCCGGTTCCATCGATGCAATCCGCGCCTGTCTCGCACCACCAAGACGGTCATGAAGGGCTTGATAGCCGCATGAAGACTCATACTCCGTAGTACAATTACCGAATCTCCGGCCATCGGAGCGGCGCCAGCTACGTCAGGATTGCGCCGCTCGGGCGGAGGATCTCAGCAAGATCATTTCAGGCGCAACAAGCCGCGACAAGCGCGGCTTTGGGTCATCGCTAGATCACGCAGTGCGCCGGCCGGGTCCCGCGATCCGTGCACGGTGCACCCGTATCCAAACAGGACCGCCTCATGTTCAAAAGCGAATCGAGTGGTTTCGCAACGCCCGAAGCTGCGCCCAGCGAGCGGCGAACGGGCGACGGATCAAGCCGCGACACGCCTGTGCGAAAGGTCGGCTTCGTCGGACTGGGTCACATGGGAAGCGCCATGGCGGCGAATCTGTCCGCAGCTGGATATCGGGTGATTGCCTATGTCCGCCGTCCGGATCGCTTCGACAGTCTCATGGCGCTCGGTATCCAACCCACGACCGATTTCACTCATCTGTTTGACTGCGACATCGTCATCAGCATGCTGCCGGACGATGCCGCCGTTCGCGAGGTTGTTTTCGGGCGCGCCGATCTCGGCATCGGCGGCCTTGCCGCCGGATTGATGCAGGGCGCGATCCATCTCTCGATGAGCACGATCAGTACGGCTGCCGCCTCTGACCTCGCGCGCGAACACGCGCGCCATGGGCAGGGTTACGTGGCGGCGCCGGTCTTCGGAAACCCCGCCGCGGCCGCGGCGCGTGAGCTGTTCATTATCACGGCCGGCGCGTCGGCCGATGTGGAGCGCTGCAAGCCGCTGCTCGACCGCATCGGGCAACGGACCTTCGTGCTCGGTCCCGAACCCGCATACGCGAACCTCGTCAAGTTGCTCGGCAACATGATGACCGCAACCGCGCTGGAAATGCTCGGCGAAGCCGTCGCACTGCTGCTGAAACGAGGGTTCGATCCAAAGCCGTTCGTCGACATCATGACAGGTACGATGTTCGGCGGGCGGGCGCATAGAATCTACGGCGACAAGATCCTCGCGCAGAGTTATGCGGCGGGCTTCGTCATTCCACTGGCGCTCAAGGATGTGCGCCTGACACTGGCCGAAGGTGAGCGCGCAAGCGCTCCGATGCCATCGGTCGGCGTGGTGCGGGATCGCCTGATTACCGGAATCGCACGCGGCTATGCGGAGCTCGATTGGACGGCGCTCGGCCTGATCGCCGCCGAGGAAGCGGGACTTCAGCTCGTCGCACCAGCCGCGCAATTCGAGACTGCGAGCACGCAAGGAAGAGGATCATGACCATTCAAGCCGGCGCAATCAAAACTCCCATGGACCTTGCCGAGGTTCCCGGCACGTCGCTCAAGGTGTCGCGCGTCGCAATCGGCACTTGGGCGATCGGCGGATGGATGTGGGGCGGAACCGATGAGGCGGAATCGGTCGCAACGATCCGCGCCGCGGTCGACCACGGCATCAACGTCATCGACACGGCGCCGGTCTATGGCTTCGGCCGTTCCGAGGAAATTGTCGGCAAGGCAATCGCCGAGGCCAAACTGCGCTCGCGCGTCGTCATTGCCACCAAGACCGGCCTCGAGTGGCAAAGCGGAAAGGTATTCCGCAATGCCAGCCGCGCCCGGATCATGCAGGAGGTCGCGGACTCGCTGCGCAGGCTTCGCACCGATTACATCGACATCTACCAGGTCCACTGGCCCGATCCGTTGACGCCGATCGAGGAAACCGCGGACGCGATGCTCACGCTGTTCCGGCGGGGAACGATCCGCGCCATCGGAGTGAGCAATTTCTCGGTCGCCCAGATGGACCGGTTCCGCCGCGTCGCCCCGCTGCATGTGCTGCAGCCGCCGTACAATCTGTTCGAGCGCGGAATCGAAGCCGACTTGCTGCCTTACTGCGCGAAAAACCGAATTGCCATGTTGGGGTATGGCGCGCTGTGCCGCGGCCTGCTGTCCGGACGCATGCGGCCCGACACCGTTTTCGATGGAGACGATTTGCGGCGCAACGATCCAAAATTCCGTGAGCCTCGGTTCGCGCAGTATCTCGCGGCGGTCCAACGGCTCGATCAACTCGCTCAACGCTTCGGCAAACGCGTAATTCACCTCGCGGTGCGCTGGATGCTCGATCAAGGCATCACCACGGCACTATGGGGCGCCCGTCATCCTCATCAATTGCTGCCGGTCGACGAGGTGACAGGTTGGCAGCTCGATGCCTCCGCCAAGGCCGAGATCGATCGCATCCTGCGCGAGACAATCGCCGATCCGGTCGGCCCGGAATTCATGGCGCCGCCCGCGCGCAGCATCGCCGCCTGAGGCGGCGGTCGCGTCCTGCCAAAGGATAGGTGATGCGCGCGATCTCCTTCGTCCTGCTGTTGGGACTGGCCGCGTGGCCGTCGAGCGGTTCTGCGGCGCCTCCGATGCCGATGTCATCGGGGTGCGGCCCCACACCGACGGTGCTTGAGAATCCGCCTGAAATGGCCCGCGCGAGCGGGAGAATTCAGACGATCGAGCTTGAAGCGCGTCAGGATGGGAATCGGCTTTGTTTTGTCGATCGCACCAACGGCGATCGGGTGGGGATAGCGCCGACGATTCGCGTACGTCCCGGTGAGATTCTCCGCGTCCGCTTGTTCAATCGCATCAATGACGCGTCAGTTCTGCGAAAGACGACACCACCCGGCCACGCCACCGGCTTTCCCGGCGTTGCCGGCGCGCCGGGATATTTCGCCGTTGTGCCTGGCGCCTATCATGAGCCGACCGGCAATACCAATTTGCACTTCCATGGGCTGGAGGTGAAGGCGGTGCCGTGCGGTCCATCCACCGCGCCTGGGGATGATGTCGTCACCACGTACTTCACGCCCGAAGGACAAGCGTCGCCGGGTGCGTGCCAGAGCGCCTACGAGATCGCCGTCCCGGATGATCACCCGCGCGGGCTCTACTGGTATCACACGCACTTTCACGGCGAGAGCGAAGCGCAGACGCTGCTCGGATTGTCCGGCGCAATCGTGGTCGAGGATGCCGGTGACGATGCACGGCGGCAGCGCGCGATGCCGGATAGAATCCTGATCGTGCGCGACCATCCCGCACCGGAGCCCGAACACGCGGCGGCTCCGACCCCACCGACGAATCGTCCCACTGCCGGCGGCCACCATTCGAAGCCGGCGCCGCCGCCCGTGGACGCGGCGTCTGGAATCGGGACCCACTTACCGCAGTGCGCATTCGGCAAGTGCATCGACACAGCGGCGCAAATTCAATGCTCGGCGCCGGATCAGGAAACATTCCTCAGCATCAACGGAATTTCGATCCGCGATGCCCTCAACCCGGCCGGCGCGGTGCCGGAGATCGGCGTTGGCGCTGGCCGCAAAGAGCTTTGGCGTCTCGTCAACGCCGCGGCCGACACTTATATTCGGGTGCATCTCGTTGACATCGACAACTCCGGCACCGCTCAAAGCATTCCGATCGAGATTGTGGGCCTCGATGGTGTGCCGTTTGCCGAAACGCAAACGAGCACGGGCCCGATCATGGTGCCGCCCGCCGGGCGGCTTGAATTCAACATCAAGCTCGATGCGCCGGCCACGCACCATCGTGTCGTCCTGCGCAGCGAGGCAGTGGAGACGGGTTGCGCGGGAGACCTCATGCCGGCGCGCGACTTGCTCGCTGTGAGGATCGAGACAACTTCCTCAACTGTCCCAGCCGGGCTGGCATCGGTTCCGCCACGGACGACACCTCAGCCTGCCGATGAGGTTTCGCCCGCAACAGCACCCGTGCGCCGGCGGACCTTCGCGTTCACCGAATATCAGCGGGCGAAAAGCAGCAAGACGGATTTCTACATCACTGAGGTGTCGCGGCCGGATGCGATCATCGAGCCGTATCCGATGGGGGGCAGTCCCTCATCGGTGGTGGAGGTCGAGCCCGACAGCGTCGAGGAATGGACCATCCTCAACTTCACGCATGAGCTCCATAACTTCCACATTCATCAACTGCATTTCCGCGTACTCGAAAGTGACGACAAATTTGTCCAAGGCCGGATGCTGGATACGATCAACGTGCCGGTGGCTTTGCCGGATGCAAACTGGTCGCCAAACGAGCCGGTGACGCCCGGCAAAGTGCGGTTACTGATGCGTTTTCGCAGAAACATCTCGGGCGAATTCGTCTTTCACTGCCACATTCTCGGTCACGAAGACAAAGGGATGATGGGACTTATCCGGGTGATCGACCCCGGTCGGCACGGGTCGCCAAGTTCCGAGCACCATTCGAAACACCATCATCGATAGCCGGCCGGGCACGTTTTCGGGACGGCCCGGAGCCGAGTTCTGACGTACTGCGCAAAGCCGCAACAGACTGAGCAATAGCTCCAAAGCGCGCCGCTGGGGACTCGCCATACTTGGGAGGGAACGCGCTCGCGGCACGCGCAAATTACGCGCAAATGAAGACAACACCCATGAACGATCGCTCCAGTCCCACACTCGGCCGCCGCGATGTTCTCCGCGTGCTGGCGGCGGGGGCCGGCGCGGCGGCTGTCAGCACCGTTCCGGCCAAAGCCGCGGCCGCCAAGAATGTTGAGAGCGCCAAAGATCGCAAGCCTCGATACCGCGCCGACTCGCCGGAGGTTCAGACCTTCTACCGGGTCAACCGCTACCCGGCGAAGTGAGGGAGGCGACAGTGCTGATCAAGAGAGCGCAACGCGACCCTCGCCGCGGCACCCTTGCGGCGAAGCTCACGGGTGAAAGTGGCGGCCTCGATCGCCGCGCGTTTCTGCGCCGTTCCGGTCTTGCCGCCGGCGGACTCGCCACGCTTGGTACGCTCTCGCCCGGCGCTGTCCGCAGGGCCGATGCCGGGCCGCCGCCTCCTGCCGGCGCAACGGTCGCGGTTCGCAAGAATGTCTGCACGCATTGCTCGGTCGGCTGCACGGTGATCGCCGAGGTCGCGAATGGCGTGTGGACCGGTCAGGAGCCGGGCTGGGACTCGCCGATCAATCGCGGCTCGCATTGCTGCAAGGGCGCGGCAGTGCGCGACGATGTGTTGAGCGAACGCCGCCTGCGCTACCCGATGAAGCTCGTTGACGGGCAATGGAACCGCGTCTCGTGGGATCAGGCGATCGAGGAGATCGGCAACAAGCTGCTCGCAATCCGCGAAAAGTCCGGACCGGATTCGGTCTATTGGCTCGGCTCCGCCAAGTTCACCAATGAGGCTGCCTATCTCAATCGCAAATTCGCAGCGTTCTGGGGCACCAACAACTCCGACCATCAGGCGCGCATCTGTCACTCCACCACGGTCGCGGGCGTTGCGAACACGTGGGGCTATGGCGCGATGACCAACAGCTACAACGATATCCGTCATGCCAAAACCATCATGATCATGGGCGGCAATCCGGCCGAGGCGCATCCGGTGTCGCTGCAGCACATCCTCGAAGGCAAGGAACTCAATCGCGCGAACATGATCGTGATCGATCCGCGCATGACGCGTACCGCCGCGCACGCGACCGAGTTCGTGAGGGTGCGTCCGGGCACGCACATCCCGACGATTTACGGGCTGCTCTGGCACATCTTCAAGAACGGCTGGGAGGACAAGGACTTCATCCGCCAACGCGTCTACGGCATGGACGACATCCGCAAGGAAGTCGAGAAGTGGCCGCCCGACGAGGTCGAGCGCGTCACCGGCCTGCCGGAAGCGCAAGTGAAGCGCGTCGCCGAAATCTTCGCCAAGCAGCGCCCCGCAACACTGGTCTGGGCGATGGGACAGACCCAGTTCACGGTCGGCACCGCGAACGTGCGCGCAAGCTGCATCCTGCTGCTCGCGACCGGCAATGTCGGCCTGTCCGGAGGCGGCGCGAACATCTTCCGCGGTCACACCAACGTGCAGGGCGCGACTGATCTCGGCCTCGATGTTACGACGCTGCCGCTCTACTACGGCCTCGCCGAAGGCGCCTGGAAGCATTGGTGCCGCGTCTGGGAGGTCGACTACGATTGGATGGCCTCACGCTTCCACAGCAAGACGCTGATGGAATCGCCCGGCATCACCAGCACGCGCTGGTTCGACGCGACGTCGCTGCCGAAGGATCAGGTCGACCAGCCCGACACCATGAAGGCGATGTTCGTCATGGGACACGGCGCGAACACCATCACGCGCATGCCGGACTCCGCGAAAGCGATGGAGAAGCTCGATCTCCTGGTCGTGTGCGATCCCTATCCGACGACGTGGTCCGTGCTCTCCGGGCGCAAGAACGGCACATACCTGCTGCCGACCGGCACCAGCTTCGAGATGGACGGATCGCGCACCGCATCCAACCGGTCGCTCCAATGGGGCGAGCAGATCGTCAAGCCGATCTTCGAATGCAAGAACGACTACGACATCATGTATCTCTTCGCGAAGAAGCTCGGCTTCGCCGACCAGATGTTCAAGAACATCAAGGTCGAGAACGGCGCGGTGCTGGCGGAAGATATCCTTCGCGAGATCAATCGCGGCGGCTGGTCGACCGGCTATTGCGGGCAATCGCCCGAGCGGCTGAAGGCGCACATGCGCAACCAGTCGAAGTTCGACGTGGTGACGTTGCGCGCGCCGAAGGACGATCCGGAGATCGGTGGCGATGCTTACGGTCTGCCGTGGCCGTGCTGGGGAACGCCGGAGTTTCGGCATCCCGGTTCGCCGATTCTCTACAACACGAACATTCCGGTGAAGGAAGGCGGCGGCACGTTCCGCGCCCGCTTCGGCGTGGAGCGCGAAGAAACGCTGCCCGATGGCAGCAAGCGCAAGGTCAGCATACTGGCCGACGGCTCTTATTCCGCCGGATCGGAAATCCAGGACGGCTATCCGGAGTTTACACTCGGTGTTCTCAAGAAGCTCGGCTGGGACAAGGATTTGACCGCCGCCGAACTCGCCGCGATCCAGAAGGTTGGCGGCAATACCCCCGATACGGTTTCGTGGTCGACGGATCTTTCCGGCGGCATCCAGCGCGTCGCGATCGAACGCGGTTGCGCGCCCTACGGAAACGCGAAGGCGCGCGTGGTCGCGTGGGGCCTGCCGGACGCGATCCCGGTGCATCGCGAACCAATCTTCACGCCGCGGCCCGATCTGGTCGCGAAATATCCGACCCTCCCCGACGCAAAACAGTTCCGCGTGCCCAACATCGGCTTCTCGGTGCAGAAAGCCGCGGTCGACAAGCGCGTTCACGCGCAATTCCCGCTGATCCTCACCTCCGGACGGCTGGTCGAATACGAAGGCGGTGGCGAGGAAACGCGTTCCAACAAGTGGCTCGCCGAACTGAAGCAGGACATGTTCGTCGAACTCAATCCGGCAGACGCGCTCGCGCGCAAGATCAAGAACCATAGCTGGGTCTGGGTCACCGGCGCCGAGAGCAACTCGAAGGCGCGCATGAAGGTGTTCATCACTGAGCGTGTCGCCAAGGGCGTCGTGTGGATGCCGTTCCACTTCGCCGGCTACTTCCAGGGCGTCGACCAGCGCAGCAAGTACCCGAAGGGCTCCGACCCGATCGTCCTCGGCGAGAGCGCAAACACGCTCACCACTTACGGCTACGACCCGGTGACGGGGATGCAGGAGC
The DNA here is from genome assembly GCA_034669145.1 of Hyphomicrobiales bacterium. Taxonomy (GTDB): domain Bacteria; phylum Pseudomonadota; class Alphaproteobacteria; order Rhizobiales; family Xanthobacteraceae; genus PALSA-894. The sequence goes on along the minus strand of JAXDNY010000058.1, from coordinate 12,991 downwards.
CGAAAGCTACCCTTTGCGAAGTCCGGGCGGCGTGAGGCGATCATGGCGCGCATGAAATTTCTCTGTGACGCCGACCGCTGCATCGAGTGCAACGCCTGCGTCACCGCCTGCAAGAACGAGAACGAAGTGCCGTGGGGCATCAACCGCAGGCGTGTCGTCACCATCAATGACGGCAAGCCCGGCGAGCACTCCGTTTCGATGGCGTGCATGCACTGCACCGATGCGCCCTGCGCGGCGGTCTGCCCGGTGAGCTGCTTCATGGTGACGGCGGACAGCGTCGTGTTGCACTCGAAGGATCTGTGCATCGGTTGCGGCTACTGCTTCTACGCCTGCCCGTTCGGAGCGCCGCAATATCCGCAGCTCGGCAACTTCGGCTCGCGCGGCAAGATGGACAAGTGCACGTTCTGCGCGGGCGGCGGTGGGACCGAACTGCCCGGCAGCATCGAGGAGTACAAGAAATACGGCGCCAACCGCATGCTGCAAGGCAAGCTCCCCCTCTGCGCCGAGATGTGCTCGACCAAATCCCTCCTCGCCGGCGACAGCGACGTCATCGCGCAGATCTACAAGGAGCGCGTGGTCAAGCGCGGTTATGGCTCCGGCGCGTGGGGCTGGATGACCGCCTATCACGAAAGCGTTGCAACGTGAGCGTCGGGAAAAGACGGCAGGAGGATGCGCCATGACCGGTCTCTTGGCACGCGCACGTTTTGTTTTTGGCGCGATGGCGCTCGTGACGCTGATCGCGTTCGCGGTGCCCGCCCATGCTCAGCAGAACGCACCGGTCGATCCGGAGGCGAGCGTCGTCAACGAACAGACTCTGCTTCAGCAGTTCCGCCGCATCCAGGGAGACATCGACCAGCCGAATCCGCGCGAGCGCGTCCTCATCCAGCCCGACGGCCGGATATGGGATCACTTCCATGAGGTGACGCTGCGCTGGATCGGTGTTGTCGCCATCCTTGGCACGCTCGCGCTGCTCGCAGCGGCTTATTTTTTGCTCGGGCGGCTGCGCATCTCCGCCGGGCGTTCGCGGCACAAGGTCGCGCGGTTCACGGGCTTCGAGCGCTTCTCACACTGGCTCACGGCGGTTTCGTTCGTCGTCCTCGGCCTCACCGGCCTCAACATCACGTTCGGAAAGTTGCTGCTGCGCCCGCTGATCGGCCCCGAGGCCTTCAGCACATTCTCCGAAGGCGCCAAGTACGTGCACAACTACATCAGCTTTTCCTTCGTGATCGGCCTCGGGCTGATCGTCGGGATGTGGATCAAGGACAACATCCCGGACGGGACCGATATCGAGTGGTTCAGGCAGGGCGGCGGATTCATCAAGTCGCGGCACGCACCCGCGCGCCGCTTCAATGCCGGCGAAAAGCTGGTGTTCTGGGGGGCGCTTGGCGCCGGCACCCTGGTCGCGATCTCCGGCTTCCTGCTGCTATTCCCGTTCTACGTGACCAACATTTTCGGGATGCAGATCGCACAAGGCGTGCACGCCGTGATCGCACTGCTCTTCGTCGCGATGATCCTCGGCCACATTTACATCGGCACCGCCGGCATGGAAGGCGCGTTCGAGGCCATGGGCACCGGCGAGGTCGATTACAACTGGGCGAAGGAGCATCACGACCTTTGGCTCAAGGAGCAGATCGCGAAAGGCCGGACCGGTCATCACGCAGACCTTCCCGCCGCCACACCGGCAGAATGAATTGACCGCAGGCCGTTGCCGCAGCGCGAAGGATCGATCCGATGGATTTTGACCCCGTCTTTGTGTCCCGGCTGCAGTTCGCCTTCACGATCATTTTTCACATCATCTTCCCGACCTTCACGATCGGACTGTCGGCCTACATCGCGACGCTCTGCGTGATGTGGATGCGAACCGGGAGAGAGCACTATCGCGTGCTCGCGCGTTTCTGGACCAAGATCTTCGCCGTCTCGTTCGCGATGGGCGTGGTGTCGGGCGTCGTGCTCTCGTACCAGTTCGGCACCAATTGGAGCCGCTTCTCGGCCGTCGTCGGCAACGTGATCGGGCCGATGATCGGCTACGAAGTATTGGTCGCCTTCTTCCTCGAGGCGACATTTCTCGGAATCTTGCTGTTTGGCTGGAACCGGGTGCCGCCATGGCTGCACACGCTGGCGGCGATCACCGTCGCGATCGGCACGCTGATGTCCGCATTCTGGATCCTGTCGGCCAATAGCTGGATGCAGACGCCGGCCGGATACGAGATGCGCGACGGCATCGCCTATCCGCTCGACTGGCTGGCGATCGTGTTCAATCCGAGCTTTCCGTTCAGGCTCGCCCACATGGTGACGGCGGCTTACCTCACAACCTCGTTCGTGGTTCTCGCGGTCGGCGCGCGCTACATGCTCGCCGGCACGCACCTGGAACATGCCCGCACCATGATCCGGATGGGCGTGGCATTCGCAGCGATCGTCGCACCCTTGCAGCTCTTCATCGGCGATCAGCACGGCCTCAACACCCTCAAACACCAGCCGCTGAAGATCGCGGCGATCGAGTCACACTGGGACGGATCGCAGCCCGGCGAGCTCGTGCTGTTCGCATGGCCGGACGAGACGGCGGAAACGAACCGCTTTGCGGTGACGATCCCGCACGGCGCCTCGATCATGTTGACCCATAGCTGGGACGGTCTGTTCCCCGGGCTGACAAGCGTGCCGCCGGCAGACCGGCCTCCGGTCAAGCCGCCTTTCTTCGCATTCCGCATCATGGTCGGCATCGGCGTGCTGATGATCCTCGCCTCGTGGATCGGCGCGGTGTTGTGGCGGCGTCGCCGTCTGTTCAAGGCGCGGTGGTATCTCTGGCCCGTGCAGCACGCCTGGTGGATCGGATTCGTTGCGGTGATCTCCGGCTGGATCGTGACCGAAACCGGACGGCAGCCGTGGGTCGCGTACGGATTGCTGCGCACCGCGGACGCGGCTTCGCCGGTTGCGGCGAATGCGGTGGCGACGACGCTGGTGCTGTTCGTGCTGGTCTACGGCATCGTGTTCACGATGGGTATCTACTACATCAACCGACTGATCGCGCGCGGCCCGCAGGATTCCGCAACCGAGACACTCCGCTCCGCGCCGCTCGCGCCATCGTTGTCCGAGTTGGGGCCGAATGGGCGCGATGACCGTGCCGGGGCCGGATGGCCGATCCGGGCATCGGCAAAACCCGCAAACGTCGAATAGGCCGCACCATGGAATCGTATCTGCCGATCATCTGGGCCGCGATCATCGGATTTGCGGTTGCGATGTATGTGATCCTCGACGGCTTCGATCTTGGCATCGGCATCTTGTTTCCGTTCGCCGATAGCGAGCGCGACCGCGACCAGATGATGAACTCGGTCGCTCCGTTCTGGGACGGCAACGAGACGTGGCTGGTGCTCGGCGGCGGCGGCATGATGGTCGCCTTCCCGCTTGCCTATTCGATCATCCTTCCGGCGCTCTATGTTCCGGTGATCGTCATGCTGCTGGCGCTGGTGTTTCGCGGCGTTGCATTCGAATTCCGCTGGATCGGCATAACCAGCAAGCGGCACTGGACATTCGCATTCGCCGCCGGTTCAGCGCTCGCCGCCTTCTGCCAGGGCCTGGTTCTCGGCGGCCTGATCCAGGGCATCGACGTCAGGAACGGCGCATTCGCCGGAGGCACGTTCGATTTTGCAACGCCGTTCGCGGTGCTGTGCGGCCTTGGACTCGTCGCGGGTTATGCGTTCCTGGGTGCAACGTGGCTGGTCATGAAAACCGAAGGGCCGGTCGCCGAGCATTCGAGAAGGCAGGCGAAGCTTCTGCTGCTTGTGGTGCTGGCGTTTCTCGCGATCGTGAGCGTCTGGACGCCGATCGCCTTCGAGCGCATCGCGGAACGCTGGTTTTCGTTGCCGAATATCCTGTTCTTCTGGTGGGTGCCGGCGGCGACCCTCCTGGCGGCGTTCGCCGCATGGCGCTGGCTCGGGAGCAGGCGCGATGTGCTGCCGTTCCTCGCCGCGATCGCGATGTTTCTTCTCGGCTACCTCGGGCTGCTGATTTCCAATTTCCCCTACCTCATTCCGCCGAGCTTGACCGTTTGGGACACGGCGGCCGCGCCCGCGACCCAAATCTTCATGCTGATGGGTACGCTGGTGATGCTGCCCATCATCGTCAGCTACACGATCTTCGTTTACTGGATTTTTGGCGGGAAGCTGCGCGAAGGCGAGGGCTATCACTAGACGGAGCGTCAGGCTCGCTCCCGGCATCGTGTAGGCATTCCCGCAAGACCGCGCCAACGACTGCAATTCCTCCAAAGCCGCAATCGGGCCGGGTTCCCACATTGCGATAGCCGCTCCGCCGCTGTTTTCCAGTATCGGCCGGATGGGCTCGACGGAGGTCGCCATGAATTTCGCACGAAACCTCACGGTATTGGCGCTGCCCTTCCTGCTGCTGACTGGCGCGCCAGCCGCTGCCGAGGAACCCGCGGCGCCCCCGGGATCCCGCGAAGCCGAGATTGGCACCGGTCTGGTCTGCGATACGCAGGAACAGGTGGAGCGGTTCGTCTCGCTCTATGACGGCGATATCCCGGGCACTGTGAAGAAAGTAAATGACGCCGAGGGCAATCCGACGGCCTGCGGCGTCGCCACGATGGCCTATTTGCGCGGACGCACGCTCGGAACCGCGCGGCACAAGGCTACGGCGTTTCACATTGTTCCGATCCTCGTCCTCGGCGTCGTTACTGAGTCTGGAGTGGAATCGGTGACGCCTTCGGCGTTCTTCTCCGCGATCGAGATCGAGGAGATCGAAGTCTGACGCGGATTTGATCAGCCGCGGAGGGCTTGGACATGCATTCGGGCCAGCTTCATTATCTGCCGCTCACGCCGGCATTCTTCTCCGTTCTGGCCGTCGTATTCCTCCTGCTGGTCGTCCTGATCCAGATCGGCGTTCTGCACTATGCCTACACACGCGTGGGCCTGAGCGCGCGCGCTGTCCTCTGCGTGCTGTTCGGGTCGTTGCTCGGAAGCTACGTCAACATTCCGCTCGCCGAGCTGCCCGGTCAGGAAGTGATGTCCGGGCGCGCGATCTCGTATTTTGGAATGCAATACGTCGTACCGGTCGTGGTCGATTGGCCCGGCACGGTGATCGCGGTCAATGTCGGTGGCGCGCTCATCCCCGGCCTGATGTCGCTTTATCTCCTGGTCCGCAACAGGCTGTGGGGCGTAGGCCTGATCGCCACGGCGTGCGTCACGGCGCTTTGCCACGTTCTCGCCGATCCGGTGCCCGGCGTGGGGATTGCACTGCCGGTGCTTGTCCCGTCTCTCGCCGCGGCGATCGTTGCGCTGCTGTTGTCACGCGAGCATGCGGCGCCGCTCGCCTACATCTGTGGCAGCCTTGGCACGCTGTTCGGGGCCGATCTGCTCAATCTCGACAAGGTGCAGGGGCTCGGCGCGCCAATCGCTTCCATCGGCGGCGCCGGAACCTTCGACGGCGTCTTTCTGGTCGGGATCGTGGCGGTGCTTATCGCCAGTCTTCGCAGGCGGCCGAAACGGCCCGCCGCGATTGCGCAGCCAAATGCGACGAGAGCGCCATGATTGTCGCCAACGATTGCCGCAAGACCTTCCTCATCGCGGCAATCGCCACAAAACGATTTTCCGGCGCATGCATAGGTGTGTGCGCGAGCCATCCGTCACGAGGCATGCCCAGGAAGCCGCCATGGACCCGATCTCTCGCCGCAACGTGTTGACCGTCGCCGCAGCCGGCGGGCTTCTCACCGCCGCAACGGCCGCCGGCGCGCAAACCGCGCTGCCGGTCCCGCAGCCACAACGTCCCGGCGCTGGTGGCATCGATTACGGCCCGCGCAATCTCGAGCGCGATCGGCAGAACCCCGATCTGCTCGTGCCGCCTTCGACCGACAGCGGCACGCTGCCGAACCTGCGTTTCTCGTTCGCGGATGCTCACATGCGGCTGACGCCGGGCGGCTGGACGCGCCAGGTGACGGCGCGCGAGCTCGGCATCTCGAAGAACATCGCCGGCGTGAACATGCGCCTCAACTCTGGTGGCGTGCGCGAATTGCATTGGCACAAGCAAGGTGAGTGGTCCTACATGCTGTACGGCACCGCCCGCATCACCGCCGTCGATGCGCAGGGGCGGAATTTCGTCGATGACGTGGGCGTCGGCGATATCTGGTATTTCCCCGCCGGGATTCCGCATTCCATCCAGGGCCTCGGTCCCGACGGCTGCGAGTTTCTTCTGGTGTTCGACGATGGCAGTTTCGACGAGGACGATACCTTCCTGATCACCGACTGGTTCAAGCACACGCCGAACGACGTGCTGGGCAAGAACTTCGGCGTGCCGGCCTCGCTGTTCGGGCACACACCTGACCCGAGCCAACGCTACATCTTCCCGGCTCCCCTGCCGGGGCCACTCAGTAGCGACCAGATCGCGGGCGCGATCGCGGTGCCGCAGCGCTTCAGTCACCGCCTGATGGCGCAGGAGCCTATCAAAACCCGGAGCGGAACGGCGCGGATCGTCGACTCGAGCACCTTCCCGGCCTCCGCCACGATCGCGGCGGCGCTGGTCGAGGTCGAGCCGGGCGGAATGCGCGAGCTGCATTGGCATCCCAACACCGACGAATGGCAATATTACATCGAGGGTCAGGCGCGGATGGGCGTGTTCGCGGCGTCCGGTCAGGCGCGCACCTTCGATTACCGCGCCGGCGATGTCGGCTACGTGCCCTTCGCCATGGGGCACTATGTCGAGAACACCGGCTCAACACCGCTGCGCTTCCTCGAAATGTTCAAGAGCAGCTACTTCGCCGACGTGTCGCTCGACACCTGGATGGCACTGACTCCACCCGAACTGGTGCAGGCGCACCTGAACCTGGATCAGCAGGTGATGGCTGCGTTGCGCAAGACGAAGGCGCCCATCGTTCCGGCCTGATCAGGAAGGAGCCTCATTGACTGATGCGCTGCACTGCCACAGAGAATCCATGTCCGGACAATCCGTATCCCAATCTGTGCTGCTCTCCGCGTATCTGCGGCCGATCCTGCTACTGCTCGGCTCCAACATCTTCATGACGCTGGCTTGGTACGGGCACCTGCGCTTCAAAAGCGCACCGCTTTGGGGCGTGATCCTCGCAGCGTGGGGCATCGCATTCGTTGAATATTGCCTCGCGGTGCCGGCGAACCGCTGGGGCAGCGCCGTCTATACGCCGGTGCAGCTCAAGACCATCCAGGAGGTCATCACACTGGTCGTCTTCAGCGCGTTCTCGGTGCTGTATCTCAAGCAAGCCATGACGTTGAACCAGGGGATTGGCTTTGCGCTGATCGCGGCTGGAGCTTTTTTCATTTTCCGCGGCCCGCTCTAGGCGGCGAGCCCAGCCTCTGAGGCGCTCTTGGCGCGTTCTTGCGAAGCCCCGTTGACACGTCTCGTGGTTGCAATAGCCTTGTAAGACAGATCATCGGAGCAGCAGGATGGCGGGCGATCGGTTGCCGGTCAGCCGACGGCGAGCGCGCTCTCGAGCGCGGGACGCGCGCGTTGCCGCAACACGGGTGAGCCGGGCGCCATGACCCCGCAGGCCGACATCATGGTTGCGGCGCCCCTCGATCTCGCGCGCCGCTGCGAACTTGAAAAACTGCTCAAGACCATGAACCGGCCCGACGTGCCCGGCATGGCCGACCCGAACAATGCGCTGGTTCCGTTCGAACAGTTCGGCAAGTTTCATTTCGCCCGCTTCGTCATTATCGACGACAAGACGGTCGGCGATCTTGCGCATTGGGGCGTCGACCCGATTCCGGATTACCCGATCTATCTGGCGTTTGTCGCCAATTGGGATGGCTCAACCGATTCCTGTCTGACCGCGCTCGCCGGCGATGCTGCCGCATCGAAGGGGCTGCGCGAGATTTTCTCGTTTTGTCAGGATCCCCCCGGCGACGGCGACCTGCTGACCTGGATGAAACAGCATTCGCATCCCGCGACCGCGCCCTATGTCAACTGGATCGGCCGCACGGTGGCGCAGGTGCGCAAGGAGGCCTGTCTGCGCGTCGCCTTGCAGGAGGAACTAGCGAAATACGTTCAGTTGCATCCCGATGCAGGCGACCACGTGCGTCTCGTGCGCGATCATCTGGTCGAGTTCGTGCGCGAGAATTCGAAGCTGCTGCCCGTCGCCGAGCCGACGCCGATCGGATGGTGGCTGCGCAACTGGCTGCATTTCGCCATCATTCCGGTGCTGCTCATCCTTCCGTGGCTGTTCGCGATCCACGATCTCATCCGGTTTCCGTGGCTCCTGGTTTTCATCGTCGCCCCGTTCGGGCTGCTCGCCATTGGCGTATTCATCTGGCTCCTGCGGCGCGCACCCTGGACCTTTGCGCTACTGGTCGCGCTTGGCCTGATGCTTGTGCCGTTCTTGATCCTGTACCCCTTATGGCTCATTCCCGTGCTCGCGATCGTTGTCAGCTTCCTCGCGGTGCTGCGCTGGTACGAGAAGAACGAGCCCGACTACATTCCGCTGCCGACGCGCGAGCACGACACCGAGCTTGCCAATCACGAGGATCACGACGTCACCAACCAGTACTCCCTGACCGGCTTCATTAAGCCGAACTGGTTCCGCCTCGCGTTGGTGCCGCCGATCCTTTGGCTGACCAATTACGGTTGCCGGCACGTCTACAATCGCAGCAACTTGGCGCGCATCCAGACGATCCACTTCGCGCGCTGGGTTTTCCTCGACGGCAAACGGCGCGCGTTTTTTGTCAGCAATTACGACGGCAGCCATCAGGCCTATATGGACGATTTCATCAACAAGGTCGGCTGGGGCCTCAACATCATCTTCAGCAACTTTGTTGCTTATCCGCGCACCAGATGGTTTGTCTATGACGGCGCCATGATGGAGTTGCGCTTCAAGAACACGAACCGCCGTCACCAGATTCCGACGCAGGTCTGGTACAAGGCCTACCCCGGTCTCACCGCATTCGATCTCGCGCGCAACACGCGCATTCGCGAAGGGCTGCAGCGGCGCTGGATGAGCGAGGCGATGATCCGCGCCTGGTTGCGGGATTTGTGAGGGGCGCATGCAGCTTTCCAACGTCGATTACAGCGACATTCAGGCGCTCGTTCGTTTCGGTCACGGGCATCTTGCGCATGCATGCCTCTATGTGGCGCGGATCGCCGATGCCGAAAAGGTACGCGCATGGCTGCGCGCGAATCCGGTGACCAACGCGGTCGGCGGCTCGCTGCCGCTGCACGCGTTGCATGTCGCCTTCACCCTAGAGGGGATGAGAAAGCTCGGCGTTCCAGAGCCGGTGCTGGCGGACTTTTCGCTCGAATTCCGCGTCGGCATGGTGGACGCGAACCGTTCGCGCCGGCTCGGTGACGTCGGCACGAATGATCCGAAGCGGTGGCGCTGGGGCGGCGTTCCCGGGGAGTCCGATCCGCACGTGCTGATCATGTTCTACGCGGAGTCGGACTATCAGCACGAGGCATGGGAAAGGAAAGCGAAGGACGCGCTCTGGGACGCCGCGTTTGACTCGGTTTACTTAATGTCGACGGTCCGCAAGAACGATCTCGAGCCCTTCGGCTTCGTCGATGGCGTGAGCCAGCCGACGCTCGATTGGGAGCGCAGCAAGCCGACGCGACTACGCGACACCACCAAATATACGAACCTGTCGGCGCTCGGCGAATTCCTACTCGGCTATCCGAATGAATACGGTCTCTACACCGACCGTCCCCTGCTCGATGCCGGGGAGGAACGCGCGCACGTCCTGCCGCTCGCCGAGGACCAGCCCGGCAAGCGGGATTTCGGCCGCAACGGGACCTACCTGGTGTTGCGCGACCTCGCGCAGAATGTCCCGTTGTTCAAGGAGACGGTGGCCGACAAGGCCGGCCACCGTCCGGAGGAGGAAATCAAACTCGCGAGCGCGATGTCCGGCCGCGTGCCGGCGGATATTCCGATCATTCCGCCATGGCCGAAGAAACCGCCACCGTGGCTCGCCGGCACGCCACCATGGCGCAACGCGATCGCCAGGGACAATCCGGAGTGGGTCATTCCGCCGGGCGCACCGGCCATGACGCTGAGCGAGAGCGCGCTGCAAGGCGTCGGCCTGAAGCTCAAGGATGTCTGGCTGGACCAATTCACCTTCGAGCGCGATCCGGACGCCACGGCGTGCCCCTATGGCGCGCATATCCGCCGCGCGAATCCGCGCAACGCTGACCTGCCCGACGGCACGCGCGGCCTGATCGCGAAGCTGATGCGTACCCTCGGCTTTGCCCGCGAGCATTCGCGTGACGACATCCTGGCCTCCACGCGCTTTCATCGCATCCTGCGCCGCGGGCGCCGGTATCGTGACAGCGAGTCCGAGACTGACAGGGATGGGCTGCGCTTCGTCGCGCTCAACGCCAATATCGCGCGGCAATTCGAGTTCATCCAGACGTCGTGGCTCGTCAATCCGAAATTCAACGGCCTCAACGAGGACGATCCGCTGGTCGGAAACCACGCGCCGCTGCTGACCGGTGCGAAAACCAACGGCTTCACGCGCCCGCAGGATAGCGGCCTGTCCTGCCAGGTGCATGGCTTGCCGCAGTTCGTCACCGTGCGCGGCGGCGCCTATTTCTTCATGCCGGGGCTTTCGGCACTGCGCTACATCGCGCAAGATTGAGCAGCGTGCTCGCAGTTCTCCGCGTTCGTTACACTTCGGCGCTCGACATATAGGCGGGCTTCAGCGGATCCGGAATCGGCCGCGCCTTCGGCAGGCTCGGAAACACTTCATCCCCGGTCGGCTCGATGTGCGGCGTGGCATTCATGGTCTGGCGCAGGCGGCGCAGCTCCCAATACATCCGGCGCCGCGCACGCCCCTGACTCCCGAGCGGGCGGTGGTCGGCGATGCAGTGCCACGGCTGGTAGGAGAGATTGCGCGCGAAATCGAATTGCGCCTGCGAGTCGAACGTCTGCTGCGGCATGTGCAGCGTCGCGACGGTGACGAACGGCGACAGCTTCTCGGGCCAGCGCACGCCGGCATTCTCGATCGGCATGCGGAACGCGTCGGTCTGGCGCTGGATCATGAAATCGAAATCGATCGGCCCCTTGCCGAGCGTCCCGATCATGGCTTCGCGCAGATAGATCGGCGAGGTCCAGAACGGCAGACCCGGAATCCAGCTCCGTTTCGGAATGCGCGGGCGCACCGAATACATCATCGCCTGCTGTTCGCCCAGCAGATACGGCACGCAGCTCCAGTAGCGCGCCTCGAGCGGGCTGGTCTGGGTCTCGTTCCAAAGGCCCTGCATGATGAAATCGAGGAAGTGCTGAACGCCGGTGGTGAGGAAATACAGGATCGGCGTGCCGCGGATGACGTCGGCCTGCAGCCGCGCGTTCGACGCGATGTCCGGCGTCACGAAGGTCGGCGTCGACACCATGATGAAGTCTTGCGTGGTCTTCTCGTCCTCCATCAGCTTGCGGCCTTCCACGCCGATCACCTTGATGGAGCAACTGACGAAGCCGACATCGTCGATGTCGATCGGCATGTCCGGACCCGGGCCCGCGAAGCGCACCCAGGCTTTGTATTTCGCAGGCTTCGCAAACACGCCATGCCGGAATTCCGGCGGCAGGTTGTCATGCACGATGAACTCGGCGCGGACTATTCCGTGCGTCTTGGTGTTGCCGCCGCGCTCGTATTCGCCCGGCCGGTAATGCCGGCGCATGTAGCTGGCGAACGCCTCGATGATGGAGTCGGTGGTCGCCTCTTCGTTGGGCAGCAAGCGCTCCTCGGCGATCCTGAACCCCTCGTCGTGCCGGCGCAGGTTCATGACCCACTGCGTGAAGGCCGCGATCGGCTCCCGCAGGAACAGGTTGACGAACTGCCGCAAGCCGAAACGCTCGAAGCGCCGCGCGAGGTGCAGCACGCGGTACATGACCCGCTGAAAGGTCAGTTGAAACCAGTTCGGTGCCGGTAGCGTGATCATCGCACGGCGGCCTTGCGGGCCTGTTCGCCGGGCCAGCAATCCTCCGTGACATTTCCGCCGGCCGCAAAGGCCTGACCTTCGCGCTCCGCCACCTCGGCGTTGTAGAGCGTGAAATTGAGCAGGAATGCGCGGTTGGTATAGGCGCGGCCGAGATAGAAGCCCGGGCGGATCATGCGAATCTCGTCGCGGATGCGCAGGCCCCCGCGGCCGGCGAGGCCGTCGGGGCTTTTGCGATAGCCATCGATCTCGTCATTGTAATTGTAGTCGACGATGACGGACTCGCGCCGCCCGTCGAGCAGGCTTTGTCCGCAATAAAGCTTGGCGGGAAACAAAAGCCAGACCGTGTTGGTGCGAAAGCGCCGCCCCAGAAACGTGTCGGCGGGGACTTGCCGCGTCTGCGGCGGATTCGTGTCCGGCGGATGCGGGCGGTCGGTGAGCGCGCGGATCACCAGGTCGTCGTCGATCATGTTGCGCAGGATGCGCTCGTCGCGGAAGAACACCTTGCCCTTCCAGAGTTCGCTCCCGAGCTTCTCCAGCGCGTCAACTCCGGCGCCCGCCACGCGTCCCGGAATGCCGCCGAGGATCTGCTCGAGCCGCGTCTGCAGGTCGGCGCCGGGACTGACCGCATCGCCGCGGGAGAAGAACAGATCGCCCGCGTACTGACCGTCGGGAATCGGTCCCGCGGTGAGGCGGCCGTAGAGCTGATCGAACTCCTCTTGCGTCAGGCCAGCGATGTTCTCCGGCGTGATGCGCATCAGGTGTTCGCGTATCAGCGGAAACTCGCTCTCGACGCGTGCGAAATCCACGCGGAATTTCTTGGTCGGATTGTCGGGATCCTTGAGCGTCGTGTCTTCGATCGGCCCGAACGGAATGTCCGGGCGCGATTGCGCCAGCGCGCCTGGTGCTGTGGCGAGCAGCAGCACAGTGGCGAGCGCGGTGGCGGCGATCCGGGGCGCTGTCATGGTTTCTTCCCCGCTCACAACGTTGCCAGGAAGGCGATCAGCGCCTTCTTCTCGTTCTCCGACAGGTCCTGGCCGAACGTGTGGCCGCTGTTCTCGACCCGGCCGAGCAGGTTCGAATAGAACGACTGGATGAA
>JAXDNY010000057.1:0-9704 GCA_034669145.1 Hyphomicrobiales bacterium | reverse complement strand
ACGTGGTCTGCGTGATGAAGGACGGCAAGATCGTCGAAACCGGGCCGGTCGCCGATGTGTTCGACACGCCGCAGCATCCTTACACGCGCGCGCTGCTTGCCGCCGAGCCGAAGCCCGATCCCGCGCCGCTCCAGCCAGATGCCCCCGTGATGGTCCAGACCGACGATCTCAAGGTCTGGTTTCCGATCAAGCGCGGCGTGATGCGCAAGGTGGTCGGCCACATCAAGGCGGTCGACGGCGTCAGCATTGCGGTACGCAAGGGCGAGACGCTCGGGATCGTCGGCGAATCCGGCTCGGGCAAGACGACGCTCGGCCTCGCGATCCTGCGGCTGATCTCGTCTGACGGGCCGATCGTGTTCATGGGTAAGCAACTGCAGGGCCTGAAGTTCAAGGAGATGCGCCCGGTCCGCCACGACATGCAGATCGTGTTTCAGGACCCCTACGGTTCGCTCTCGCCGCGCATGTCGGTGTCCGACATCATCGAGGAAGGCTTGTGGGTGCATCAGCCGCAGCTTTCCCCCGATGAGCGCGAGGCGCGGGTGATCGCCGCGCTGAACGACGTGGGGCTCGATCCCGAAACCCGCTTCCGCTATCCGCACGAGTTCTCCGGCGGCCAGCGCCAGCGCATCGCGGTCGCGCGCGCGATCGTGCTGGAGCCGACCTTCGTGGTGCTCGACGAGCCGACCTCGGCGCTCGATATGCTGATCCAGTCGCAGATCGTCGATCTGCTGCGCGACCTGCAGAAGCGCCACAACCTCACCTACCTGTTCATCTCGCACGATCTGCGCGTGGTCGCCGCGCTTGCGAGCCGCCTGATCGTCATGCGCAACGGGAAGGTGGTGGAGGAGGGGGCGGCCGTCGAGATATTCCGGCGGCCGCAAAACGACTACACGCGTGCGCTGTTCGAGGCGGCGTTCAACATCGAGGCCGCCGAGGGTGTGTTGGAACCGGAAATTATTTTCGACAAGGACGTCGAGGCGCTGAACGAAGACGTTCGTACAACGTGGAACGTACCTGAGTCATGAAGGGCGCACCCTGTGCCACGAACCCGGCACGGCTATCTTGGACATTGAATTGCTAGGACAATCACTGATAGTATTCTTCCTCAGCTCGCAGCTTGGGGAAACCAGATGGCCAAGAAAGCGAAGAAGACGAAAGCGAAGGCGAAATCCGCCAAGAAAGCAGTCAAGAAATCCGCCGGTTCAGGCCTGAAGATCAAGAAGGTCATCGCGATCGAGAACCGGCAGCCGCCCGGGCCGGCCAGTTTCTATGTCGTCGCGACGGTCCAGGTCCCGTCGCCGGGCTACACCGCCACTCTGAAGAAGGCGGTGCCGCAAGGGATCAATCCGGCAATCCTCCTCCTCAACGTGGTGACGAAGAAGAAGCTGGGGATTTGGCCGCCCGTCGTGACCAACGTCGACGCGCGCTACGACATCAAGCCCTACAAGGGCAAGTTCAAGCAGGTCATGGTGCTCTACGGCAACGAGAGCAAGACCGCGACGGTGCAGATCGTCGTTTGACGCCAACGGGTTAACGCCGCTAGAGAAGCAGGGCCATGGCCCTGCTTTTTCTCTTTTTCAGCCCACCCGCGCGATGACCAAAGGCGCGCTTGCCCTCCTCATCACCGGAGGTACGGAGAACTGGGCGCCGCTGCGCTGGCGTGAGCGTTTCCTGCGGATATGTCCGGATCGCGCGGTTGCGTTGATCCCGGACGACGCGATCGATCCATCGCTGGTGACATACGCGGCGGTGTGGAAGCCAAAGCCCGGCGCGCTCAGCGACTTTCCCAAGCTGGAAGTCATCTTCAATCTCGGTGCCGGGGTCGATGCGGTGGTTTCCGACCTGACCCTGCCGCCCGTGCCCTTGGTGCGCGTCGCCGTCGATGACCTCACCAAGCGCATGACCGAATACGTCGTGATGCATGTGCTGATGCACCACCGGCGCCAGGGCTATTACGCGGAGAGCCAGCGCGGGAAAGTCTGGGCGCCGAAACTGCAATGGGCCGCGCGCGATCTGCGCGTCGGGATCATGGGGCTCGGCGTGCTCGGGCGTGACGCAGCCGAAGTGCTGGCGCGCATCGGCTTCGACGTGGCGGGATGGAGCAGCACCTGGAAATCGATCCCCGGCATCAAGTGTTTCGCAGGCGAGAGCCAGCTTGAGGATTTTCTCGCGCGCACCGACGTGCTGGTCTGCCTGTTGCCCCTGACGCCGCAGACGCGTGGCATCCTCAACCGCCGCACCTTCTCGAAGCTCGCGCGTGACGGCAAGCTCGGCGGCCCCGTGATCATCAATGCGGGCCGCGGCGGATTGCAGAACGAGGACGATCTCCTGGCGGCGCTCGACGACGGGACGCTGCTCGCCGCGACGCTCGATGTGTTCCACACCGAGCCGCTGCCGGCCGACAGCCCGTTCTGGTCGCATCGACAAGTGACGCTGTCGCCGCACAACGCGGCCGATACCGAGCCGGACGCGATCTCGCTTTATGTCGCCGAGCAGATCGCGCGCCATGAGCGCGGCAAGCCGCTGGAGAACGTGGTGGATCGTGGTACCGGTTACTAGAGCCGCTTCACGCTGGTGACGGGACCATCGCTCGCGGCGATACGTGCGATCGCCGCTGCGGTCGGCTCGACCGCAACCGCCATGTGAAATGCGTTCGCGTGCACGATCGCCGCCGCGTCGCGAACGATCGCCATATGGCCTTTCCAGAACACCAGATCGCCGCGCCTCGCCTGCGTGATGTCGATCGCATGACCCATCTGACGCTCGATCATGTCGCTGTCGCGCGGGCAGGGAATGCCGCAGGCGTTGAGAGACACCTGCACCAGTCCGGAGCAATCGAGCCCGTAATTGGTCTTCCCGCCCCACAGATACGGGACCCCAAGGAAACGCTCCGCAACCGCGACGAAGTCCGTCTCGCGATGATCGAGCGGCGCCAGATGCCGCGCCGGCACGAAGCCGGGCGGTGACACCGCGAAACGATCCTGCTCCCGCAGCACCGTGAGCCTGGCGCCGAGCGGCGGCATCGCGACCGGCGGCAGCTTGATCGAGGGCCCGGGAAACGCGAGCGTGCGCAGCGCAGTCACTTTGTGCGTTGGCTTGGCCTGCGGTGCCAGCAGCGCGTTCGCCGGCAACCATCCCACGTAGCCGTCGTCGGCGAGTTGCCCCCACGCCCAGCCTTCGTCGTTGAACTCGTAGATCGTCACGTGCTCGCCCATCAGCGCTTCGGTCACCAGCGGCGCGTCCGGCGCAGGCTCCGCCCGCACCGGCGCCTGTGCGTCGATCACCTCGCGCGCCTCGCCCTCGACAAAGCGCGCAGCCGTCACCTTGCCCTCGAGGTGTTTTGCGGCGAGGTCGCCCCGGGCGGGCGTGACGCGCGGGTCGAAGTTCACCGCGGCAATTCCCTGGCTTTGCCGATCAATACGTCGCCGAGCCGCTCAACCGCGAGCGCGCCCTTCGGCGTGCGCTGGATCACCACATTGCGCCGGTCGGTCTCGTCGCGTCGGCGCGAAACCAGCCCGAGCTTTCCCATCGTGTCGAGTGCGCGCGTGATCACCGGCTTGGTCACTTTCAGTTTCGCGGCGAGCCCGCGCACAGTGTGCGGCGGAGGCTCCAAATAAATCGTGAGCAAAATGGCAAGCTGGCGCGCCGAGAGGTCCGCCTCGCCGTCGGTGACGAGCGTCAGCGAGAAATCCTGCAATAGTTTCAAGGCCTGAGAGGGCCGCATCTCGACGGCCATGATGTCCACCGAGATCGTTTCGGGGCCGAATTGTTTCAGATCGCCACCGGCGCAGCAAGCCCGGACCTCATTCTGAGGAGGCGCAGGCCCGTCTCGAAGGATGGGCCGGCGCTCGGCGCCATCCTTCGAGGCCCGGCTTCGCCGGGCGCCTCAGGATGAGGTCAAGGATAGCGTTCCTTCAGTAACGCATAGAGCGCCCGCGCGATCTGGCACTCACCGCCGTCGGGCCGCGCCGGCTTGGCGCTCGGCGTCCACGCAAAGATGTCGAAATGCGCCCACGCCTTGGCGGCGGTCACGAAGCGGCTGAGAAACAGCGCGGCCGTGATCGCGCCCGCCTGCGGGCCGCCGACATTGTTGATGTCGGCGGTCTTGGAATCGAGCAGCGACTCGTAGGGGTGCCACAGCGGCAGGCGCCACATCGGGTCGCGCTCGGCGTGCCCATGCCGCGCCAGGTCGGCCGCGAGTATGTCGTCATGCGTGAACAGCGGCGGCAGCTCCGGCCCGAGCGCGACGCGCGCCGCACCAGTGAGCGTCGCCATGTCGGCGATTAGGTCGGGCGCCTCCTCGTCGGCCAGCGCCAGCGCATCGGCGAGCACCAGCCGGCCCTCGGCATCGGTGTTGCCGATCTCGACCGTCAGCCCCAAGCGCGACCGGTAGATATCGAGCGGACGGAAAGCATCGCCCGAGATCGCGTTCTCGACCGCCGGGATCAGCACGCGCAGCCGCACGTTCAGCTTCGCGTCCATGATCATGTGCGCGGCCGCGAGCATGCAGGCGGCGCCGCCCATATCCTTCTTCATGTTGAGCATGCCGGCGTCGGACTTGATGTCGAGCCCGCCGGTATCGAAGCAGACGCCCTTGCCGACCAGCGTGATCTTCGGCGCGGTGGGGTTGCCCCAGGTGAAATCGATCAGGCGCGGCGCGCGCGTCGCCGCGCGTCCGACCGCATGGATCAACGGAAAGTTCTGCTTCAGCAGATCGTCCCCGACGATCGTGTTGAACGCAGCACCGTGGCGGCTCGCAAGCGCCTGCGCCGCTTCCGCGAGTTCGGCCGGGCCCATGTGGTTGGCCGGCGTATTGATCAGGTCGCGCGCCAGCGTCACGCCCTCGGCGGTGCGCGAAAGGTCCGCGCCATCGACATCGTCGGGGAGTTCAAGCTGCGCGCCGCTTGGTTCCGCCTTGCGGTAGCGTGCGAATTTGTATGAACCGAGCGCGAAGGCTAGGCAGGCAAGCCGCGTATCGTGCGGCGCATTGGCGAAACGGTAGACACCGGCCGGCAGCAGGCCCGGCAGGCGGCCCGGCAGAAAACGGTCCTTGTCGGGCTTGTCGGCGGCCTCCAGTCCGAACAGCACGCCGGCGAGCGCGCCGTCGGCACCGGGCAGCAGCAACGATTGTCCGGGCTTCGGGTCGAACTTGGCGCTCTCGGCGAACCGCCGCGCCGCAGCGCCAAGCTGCTCGCGCACCTGCGCGTAGGTGTCGGCGGCCACAAACCAGATCGGAACCGGCGCCGCACCGCCCGGTGAAACCAGCGCTGGATGCATGGAAAATCCCCGCAAGCCCGCCAGCTAGCACGCCCGCCAAGCCGCCGGAAAGAGGCCGATTAACCAAGCCTTAGGGTTAACGATCTATTGCTGGAGCGGGCTGGCGGACCGGGGCGCCGCCGGCGGAGCAGCATCATGATTGTAGGCGTGGCTTCTCGCGTTCGCATCCTTGCAACACTGGCCTTGACGGCGATCGCACTTGCCGGCTGCAAGACCATCGGTGCGACCGACACGACCGGCTCGATTTCCTCGAGCACTGCGCAGCGCAGCGATGCCGAATGGCGCCGCGACGCAGAGGGCCTCGGCGAGAAATTCCGCGCCGATCCGCGCGATGCCGACAACGCCATCCGTTATGCGCAGGCGCTGCGCGCAACCGGTCAGCGCACGCAGGCCGCCGCGGTTCTGGAAACGGCGGCGCTGCACAATCCGCACAACAAGGCGCTGCTCGGCGCCTACGGCCGCGCACTCGCGGACGCCGGCAATCTCAAGCAGGCGCTCGACGTGCTGGAGCGCGCGCATTCGCCCGACCAGCCGGACTGGCGCATCCTCTCCGTGCAGGGGGCCGTGCTCGACCAGATGGGCCGCCACGGCGAGGCGCAGCGCTACTACGCGAGCGCGCTCAAGATCGTGCCGGACGAGCCTTCGGTACTGTCCAATCTCGGGCTCTCCTATGCGCTCTCGAAGGATCTCAAACGCGCCGAGGAAACGTTGCGGCGCGCCTCCGCGAACGGCAGCGTCGACAAGCGCGTGCGGCAGAACTTCGCGCTGGTGGTCGGGCTGCAAGGCCGTTTCGCCGAAGCCGAGGGCATCGCGCGCGCCGACCTGCCGCCGAGCGAGGCGTCGGCGAATGTCGCCTATCTGCGCCAGATGCTGGCGCAGAAGGGCAACACGAACCTGAAGAAGACCATCCGCTCCCGCGCGGTCGACGGGCTCGACCCGGTCGAAGACGGCGGCTCGTAAGCGGCTAATCGCGGAACCTCCCCGCCACGAAGGCTTTGCCATCGTGCCTGCCGGCTGCTATTCCGGCGGTGTGGAGGTTCGCGATGTCTGCCTCGGCCGCTCTCCGCATGCCAGCCCGTGAACTGCTCGCGCCCGGCGAACTGGCCGCGCTGCGCGAACGCGTCGAGTGGAAAGGCATTGCGCTGATCGCGCATGCTTGGGGCGTGATCCTCGGATCGATCGCGCTGGTCGCAATCTTCCCCAATCCGCTGACCTATATCGTCGCGCTCGTGCTGATCGGCTCGCGCCAGCTCGGGCTTGCGATCCTGATGCACGATGGCGCGCACGGGTGCTTCTCGCGCAACGAAGCGCGCAACATGGCGCTGAGCCAGTGGTTCTGCGCCTATCCGGTGTTCGCCGACACGATCGCCTACCGGGCCTATCACCTGACCCATCACGCGCGCACGCAACAGCACGACGACCCCGACCTGATCCTCTCGGCGCACTTTCCGATTACCAAGGCGAGCTACCGCCGCAAGTTCTGGCGCGATATCTCAGGCCAGACCGGCTACGCGCAGCGCAAGGCGCAGATCCTCAACGCGCTCGGCGAGCCCGAGTGGCCGTGGCGGCAGCGCGCGCGGCATTTTGCCGAGAAGCTCGGGCCGCAGATCGCCGCCAACGCAGTTCTGTTTGCGGCGCTCGCACTTGCCGGCGTGTGGTGGGCCTACCCGCTGCTGTGGGTCGTTCCGCTGCTCACCTGGCAAATGGTGATCACACGCATCCGCAACATCGCGGAGCACGCCGTGGTGCCGGACGGAGACGATCCGTTGCGCAACACGCGCACCACCAGGGCGAACCTCATCGAGCGCGCGCTGATCGCGCCCTATTTCGTCAATTATCACCTCGAGCATCACCTGCTCTTTTACGTGCCCTGCTACAACCTGCCCAAACTGCACGCGACCCTGATGCGCGGACCGCATGCGGCGCGCATGGAAGTGCAGCCGAATTATCTCAGCGTGTGGCGGCTCGTGACGTCGAAGCCGGACTCCGAAGACCGCCCGGGCGAAATCGTCAACACGGCGCGGCGCAAGCACGCCGGCATGACGGTCAACGAAGACCGCGCGTCCGCGGGATTCTGAGCGTCCGCGCTACTGGATCGCCATCACTTTGATCGCGGCCGGGCCCAGAATGACGATGAACAGCACCGGCAGGAAGAACAGGATCATCGGTACGGTGAGCTTGGGCGGCAGCGCGGCCGCCTTCTTCTCGGCTTCCGACATGCGCATATCGCGATTTTCCTGCGCCATCACGCGCAGCGTCTGCCCAAGCGGTGTGCCGTAGCGCTCCGACTGTTGCAGCGCGACGCAGACCGCCTTGACGCCCTCGAGATCGGTGCGCTTGGCGAGATTTTCATACGCCACTTTGCGGTCCTGCAGGTAGGACAACTCCGCGGTGGTGAGCGTGAGCTCCTCGGCGAGCGGGATCGATTGCGAACCGATCTCCTGGCTTACCTTGCGAAACGCGGATTCGATCGACATGCCGGATTCGACGCAGATCAGGAGCAGGTCGAGCGCGTCGGGAAACGCGCGCCGGATCGAGAGCTGGCGCTTCCCGATCTTGTTCTTCAGGAAGAAATACGGCACCTGCATGCCGACGAACGCCGCGAACAGGCACATGCCGAGCTTGATCATCGGCGGCCGGTCCATCTGCAGAATGAAGAAGATGTAGAACGCCGCCACCGCGAAGGCGGCGATCGGCGAGACCATGCGAAAGAACAGGTAGGTCACGTAGGGCGCGTTGCCGCGATAGCCGGCCTGGATCAGTTTCCCGCGCGCTTCCTCCTGGCCGACCCACTTGCCGAGGTTGAACTGGTCGACGATGCGCTTCATGTACTGCTTGGGCGACTGGCGCAACTGCACCTTGTCGCCGCGCGCGAGCCGCTCGCGCTCGCGCTGGCGCAACTTCTCGCGCTCGACCGACACCGCGTTCATGCGGCGGCTCAAGTCGTTGCGCGCGAGCAGCGGCATGGCAAGCGTGATCACCGTCGCCATCGCGGCAATGGCGGCGAAAACGCTCGCCATGAATTTCGGCTCGTGCAGTTTGTCGATGAACAATTCGAGCACGGCACAGTCCCTTAGAAATCGAAATTGATCATCTTCTTCATCACGAAGACGCCGACCGACATCCACGCCGCGCAGCAGGCCATCATCAGCCGGCCGGTCGGATGCGTCCACAACAGCTCGATGTAGTTCGGGCTCGAGATGTAGACGAGAATCATCACGCAGAACGGCAGCGCCGCGATGATGACGGCGGAAGCTTTCGCCTCCATCGACATGGCCTGGATCTTGGCCTTCATCTTCTTGCGGTCGCGCAGCACGCGCGACAGGTTGGCGAGCGCTTCCGACAGGTTGCCGCCGGCGCGCTGCTGGATCGATATCACGATGCCGAAGAAATTCGCCTCGGGCAGCGGCATGCGCTCGAACAGCTTGGCGCAGGCGTCGCCCATCGAGATGCCGATGGTCTGCGCCTCGACGATGGTCTTGAACTCGCTGCGCACGGGTTCCGCCGATTCGTTGGAGATGATGCGCAGGCAATCGCCGAGCGGCAGGCCGGCCTTGACGCCGCGCACGATGACGTCGACGGCGTCGGGGAAGTTATGCAGGAACTGGTTCTCGCGCCGCTTCTTGAGGAAGGCGAGCAGCCAGCGCGGCATGCCGAATCCGCCGGCAAAACCGGCTCCGGCAGCCGCCAGCAGGCCGCCGCCGACGAGGAAGATCGCGACGAACAGCGCAGCCCCGATCGCCACGCTGATCAGGATGTACTGCCGCTTGCTCCAGCTCAGGCCGGCCTGCGAGATGCGCATCGCCAGCGGCAGATTCTTCTGCTTCTTCTGCCGGACCTCGAGCTCCTTCAGGGTCTCTTCGATCTGATCGCGGCGCACCTTGGGGCCGGTGCGGCTCGCGGCCGCGGCCGCAACGCGCGCGGCAGGCTCCGAGCGTACGAAGCTTTCCTGGCGTTGTTCGGCTTTGCGCTCGCCCGACAGGATCGGATAGACGAAAACCCAGATCACCCCGCCGGCCGCGAGCGCGACCAGGAAGAACATGGCAAGCGTCTGCATCTGCATGACGGGTGCCTCAGCCCTTGTAGGGTTCGCCGGCGACTTCGGCGGCGTCGAGCGCAGCGCCGAGCCGCTGATCGTCGCCGAAATAGCGCGCGCGTTCCCAGAAGCGCGGACGGCCGATGCCGGTCGAGCGATGGCGGCCGAGGAGCTTGCCGTGCGCATCCTCGCCCAGCATCTCGTAGATGAAGACGTCCTGCGTAATGATCACGTCGCCTTCCATCCCCATCACCTCGGTGACGTGGGTGATACGGCGCGAGCCGTCACGCAGGCGCGCGGCCTGGATCACGACGTCGACCGAGGAACAGATCATCTCGCGGATGGTTTTCGAGGGCAGCGTGTAGCCGCCCATGGTGATCATCGATTCGAG